>CAMYMN010000082.1 GCA_947259395.1 uncultured Gammaproteobacteria bacterium
CACCACGAAATCCAGTTTGGTGGAACGCGATATCGATCTTTTGGCGCCCATGGCCAAGCGATGTCTGGCCAGCGTCAGCATCTCGTTGACCACCCTCGACCATCAGCTGGCGCGCCGTTTGGAACCGCGTGCCACCGCGCCGCGACGCCGATTGGAGGCTATTCGCCGTCTCGCGGCAGCGGGCATTCCGGTAAACGTCTCGGTGGCGCCCGTCGTACCGGTGTTGACGGATGCGGAGCTGGAAACGATCATCGCCGCGGCCGCCGGTGCCGGCGCGGTGTCGGCGAGCTATATCTTGTTGCGTTTACCACGTGAAGTGAGCGGATTGTTTCAGGAATGGTTGGCTGCGTATTATCCGCGTAAGGCCGAGCACGTGATGAGCATTATTCGGCAATCCCGGGGCGGAAACGACTACGATTTCCGCTTTGGTGTTCGCAAGCACGGCACCGGGGTATTCACCGACATGATCGCGAACCGTTTCGCGCTGGCCGTCAAACGCTACGGCCTGGACCGGTCGCTGCCGCCGCTCACCACCGCGCGGTTTGCAAGGGCCGGTAGCGTCGATACGCAGTTAGCGCTGTTTTAGCCAAGCACCGTCAGGGCCCAAGTTTCCGCACTGCGCGGCTGAGCAAGCACGGGTAAGTGTGCTAGGGTGTGCCCTATGCTCACCAAGCTGTTGTTTACTGCACTCGTTATTGCCGGGGTGTACGCGTTATACCGCTTTCGCAGCCGGACTGGGCTACTGCCATCGAAACCGGACCCTCTAACGGACAACCGCTTTGGACGATTGGTGAGTTATGGCTTTGTCGGCATGCTCATTACGATTTCCGCGATTGCCTACTATTTCCACTGGCAGTCACAGCGGCAAGTGGTGTCGGTCCGGGTGATCGACAGCAGCACCGGAAACCTTACTACTTATCAGGTCTATCGCCACTCGATAGAGGACAAACACCTGCGAACCGTGGATGGGCGGACCGTCTTATTGGGCGCCGGAGAGCGGCTGGAAGTTCTGGACAACGAATAGGGTACGATTACCCGTATATCGCACCAAGGCGGCAAAGAAAAGGGCTGATGTTCTTTGAAATTTAACAACGCGAACAATGCCCGGGGTGACACTCTCTGACCCCTTTTTTAAGCGCCCCGGCGTGGCGTTTGGTCTCCGGATCCCTTCGTTATCCTCCGTGGTCCCGGCTGCAAGATGCGGGGTAGGGGTCAGTTGCGTGTTGTCAGCCGCGCAAGTTCGCTATAGGATATTTACGCCAGGGAGTTCTTGGAAATGACGACAAAAACAAAAGAGGTACCGCTGAACTTTGACGGTCGTGCGCGCCGATTCTCTGCCGAATTACGTCCTGCCTACGGGTTGGAGAAATGGCTGCTGCGCAGATTGTTAACGACAATGCGTGATCCTCCCCTGACCATAAGACTATGGAGCGGCGAACAGATACACGGTTCTTCACGGCCAGCAGAGGTAACCCTGCACATCAAGGAGCCCCATGCTTTGTGGGGGATCTTGGCCAACCCGGATCTGTATTTTGGGGATGCTTATAGTGACGGTACCATCGAGGTAGATGGCGATCTGCTACACATGATCGAACTTGCCACCCTCCACCGGCCACAGCTGGTCGGCGAGAGCGGTCCGCTTGGGCTGTCAATCAGGTTGTTTGCGCCTACTCCTCGCGGTAATAACCTCAAGGCGTCGCGGCACAATATTCACCATCACTATGATCTGGGTAATGATTTTTACCGGTTGTGGTTGGACCACCCATATATGCAGTATACCTGCGCCTATTTTCCGGATCCGAGCATGACCCTGGAACAAGCTCAGGTAGCAAAGATGGAACACGTGTGCCGTAAGTTGCAGCTCAAACCGGGGGACACCGTTGTCGAAGCAGGCTGTGGCTGGGGCGGCTTGGCGCACTATATGGCGGAGCACCACGGGGTAACGGTGCGGGCCTACAACATTTCTCAGGAGCAGGTCAGCTTTGCGATCGACAAGGCCAAACAGTCCGGTTTGCAAGGCAAGGTCGAGTACATTGAGGATGACTATCGTAATATCACTGGTGAATACGACGTTTTTGTTTCCGTGGGTATGTTGGAACATGTGGGAAAGAGAAACTACGGGGCCCTCGGCGGTGTAATCGACCGCTGCCTAAAATCCAACGGCCGGGCGCTGATCCACTCCATTGGGCGCAACGCGCCACGTTTGATGAACCGTTGGATCGAAAAACGAATTTTTCCAGGTGCGTATCCGCCGGCCTTGAGCGAGATGATGAGCATTTTCGAGCCTTATGATTTTTCGATTCTCGATATCGAGAACCTGCGGCTGCACTACGCTAAGACATTGGAGCACTGGTTGCAGCGTTTCGAGGAGCACCGCACGGACGTATCCGAGGAGTTCGATGAGCGGTTCGTGCGCGCATGGCGACTGTATCTAACCGGATCTATCGCTGCGTTCAAACTCGGTGACCTGCAATTGTTTCAGGTGGTATTCAGTCGCGGCGGCGACAATGAGTTGCCGTGGTCAAGAGAGTATATCTACGGCGCAGAGTGATTCTGCGTTCGCCGCGCGACGAACAACAACTACCATCCACTGCGTGACAACCACTGTTCTACCTGCGGCAGGCGATCGGCGCCCCAGAATGCCTCGTCATCGACGATTATAAATGGCGATCCGAAGATGCCCCGTTGCAACGCGCGATCATTCTCCTCGCGGAACCGGTCTTTGATCGGCTGCGATTGCACTGCCGCCACCCATTGATCGCGATCCACCCGCAATGATGATGCCAAGTCCGCCAATTTTTCTTTGCTGGTGATGTCCTGATTCTTGGCGAAGTATGCATGGTAGACCCGTTTCGCGAAGGACTTGGCGAGCTCTGCGTCCTGCTCTTGCAGCCAGTAAAAACCACGGCTGGCATTGATTGCGGCGACTGGGAATCGGTCGGGAAGCGTGAACGGTATCTCCAGTAACCGCGCAAAGCGTTCGATGTCATGCGCCATATAATCTCTGACCAATGGCACTTCGAGAAGGGGCTTACGCCCCGTAACTTTGAACGAGGCGCCGACCAGAAACGGCCTCCATTTAACGGTACGGTCAAAGCGGTTGGCCAATGCATCGATTTGCGTGCTGGCGATGTAGCCATACGGTGACGAAAAATCGAAATAGAATTCAATGGTATTGTTCATGCGATGGTCTCTGGATTTAGCCGCTTCGACTGTGACTGGGTTAAACTAACACATCACAGACGATACGCCCCCATGAGACGATTATACACAGCCAGCAATCTACCCGAAGCGTACCTGCTGTTGCATATGTTGGAAACCGAGGGAATTGCGGCACAGGTGTTCAACGAAAATGCGCAAGGTGGTGTCGGCGAGTTACCGTTCACCCATACCTACCCGGAACTTTGGGTCGAGGATTATGACTTGCAGCGTGCCCGCGGGATTGTTGAGCAGTTTGAACAGCCCAAAGGGCCGCTGAAATCGTTTCCATGCGTGCACTGTGGCGAGCAGAATCCCGAAACATTTGATTTCTGCTGGAATTGCGGCGCGTCAATGTCTGCCTACTGACTCATGGCCAGATCCAAAAAACGCACCGCGTCGACCAAGAGAAAAAGCCACACCAGCAAACGACATCGGGGACGCCGAAACAGCGCTTCCCGCCGGCGGCGGGGTGTGGGTTATGTGATCTCGCGTCTCGGGATTGCGCTTGCGGTGATGGGTTTTGCCTATATCGTTTACCTCGATATCACCATCCGCAATCGTTTTGAGGGCAAACGCTGGCCGATCCCGGCGCATGTCTACACGCGCCCGTTAGAGCTCTATCAGGGACTACGCCTGAGTCGTGAGCGCTTTATCGAAGAGCTGCAGGAATTGGGATACCGCCGTGTTGAAGGCGCCCGGCAGCAGGGAAGCTATGCGGCGGGAAACAACGTAATAAAAGTGATGGCGCGGCCGTTTGTTTTCTGGGACGGCGCCCGGCCACGGTTGCCGTTTGAAGTTCAGTTTCGCGATGGCAGAGTGTCACGTTTGACCCGTGACAGTGAACCCATCAACCTGGTGCGCCTCGAGCCGCGATTGTTCGGCAGTGTGTCGTCGATAGATCACGAAGACCGAGCCCTGGTGCGACTGGATCAAGTGCCGCCGGAATTGATTCACGCGCTGTTGACGGTGGAGGACCGGGATTTTTACCGTCATATTGGAATAGATCCCAGGGGACTTGCCCGTGCGTTGTGGGCCAACCTCAGCGCCGGGCGCGTCGTCCAGGGCGGCAGCACGCTCACCCAGCAATTGGTCAAGAATTTTTATCTCACCGCTGAGCGGACAGTCACGCGCAAGCTGAATGAAATGGTGATGGCGGTGTTGCTGGAAATCCACTATGAAAAAAACCAGATCCTGGAGGCATATCTAAACGAAGTCTACTTGGGTCAGGCCGGCAGCCGCGCGATCCACGGTTTTGGCCTTGGCAGTTTATTTTATTTCGCACGCCCGTTGCGTGAACTAAAGCTTCCCGAGATCGCGCTGCTGGTGAGCCTGGTGCGGGGGCCCTCGCTGTATAATCCACATCGCCACCCCGATCGCAGCCGCGAGCGGCGCGATCTGGTACTGGATAAGATGAACGAGTTGGGATTGATTGATTGGGGCACCGCGCAACGGGCCAAACTGGCGCCGCTGGGCGTCTCCAACGAAGGTGTGCAGTCGGCACTCGCGTATCCCGCCTATATGGGTTTTGTGCGTCAGCAGTTGCGCCAGGATTACCGTGAACAAGACCTGAGAAGCGAAGGGCTGCGCATCTTTACCACGCTCGATCCCGATGTGCAGCAGGCGACCGAGAGTGCGGTGCGCCGACGTCTCACGGCTATAGAACGCGCCCGCAAGCTGCCGGTAGGCACCTTAGAGGCGGCGGCAGTGGTGGTTCGCAGCGACAGCGGTGAGATTGCGGCAATGGTGGGTGCGCGAAAGGCCCGGTTCGCGGGCTTCAATCGGGCGCTGGAGGCACAGCGGCCGGTGGGTTCGTTGATCAAACCGGCGGTCTATCTTGCCGCACTACAGCAGCCGCAGCGTTTTACCTTGGCAACCGTATTGGAGGACGCGCCGCTGCGTGTCAAGCAAGCCGGTAGTCCGGTGTGGGCGCCGCAGAACTATGACCAACGATTTCATGGCCGGGTGTTGTTGATTCAGTCGTTGGCGCAATCCTATAACGCATCGACGGCGAGGTTGGGTATGGCAGTGGGGGTCGACAATGTCATTGCGGAAATGAGACAACTCGGTATCCGTCGTAGCTTACGGCCGTTTCCTTCTTTGTTATTGGGCGCCATAGAGTTGACGCCAGTAGAGGTGGCGCAGATGTATCTCACTTTCGCCAGCGGTGGTTTTCGGACCCCGCTACGATCAATACGCTCGGTCTTGTCCCAAGATGAACAGCCGCTTGCGCGCTATCCATTGTCGGTCGAGCAAGTCATACAGCCCGGTCCGATGGCGTTGTTGAACCATGCATTGCAGGAGGTTGTGCGCTCTGGTACCGCCCAGATATTGCGCGGACGGTTCCCTGAAGGTATCCGCGTATCGGGTAAGACCGGAACCACTGACGAGTACCGGGACAGCTGGTTTGCGGGGTACGCGGGCGGTTATTTAACAGTGGTATGGTTGGGCCGCGACGACAATCAGCCGGTTGGGTTGAGTGGTGCATCCGGTGCGATGTTGGTTTGGGCAGACATCATGCGCCAGCTGGATTTACACAGTGAGCAGTTCCCGCTGCCGCTGGATATAGAACTAGTTGCGGTGGACCCGGGCACCGGTCGTCTGGCGGATGAGCGCTGCAAGGACGTGATCGAGTTGCCATTCATCGTCGGCTCCGCGCCTACCGAGCGCGCGCCCTGTGCAACGAAGCAAATCAACGGTAAGGTTGGCGGCAAAGTACGCAATTGGTTTAAACGGCTGTTTCGCCGCTGATGAAAAATCTTTTTGTATCCGGTGCGATTGTTGTGGCGCTGGTGGGCTGTGCGACCGTGGGTACGCCGACCCGTCCCGCCCCGGAGCCGGCGTCTGCCAAACCGGTAGTGCTCAATCTGATGCGCGACTCGACCCAATCGCAATGCCTGGTTGTGGCATGAATTGGCAAAAGTCCGTGTCCAGCAACATCGTTATCATCAAGCGGTGCAGCTCGCGGCGAAGTCCAACGCCTTGTCCCGGGACAGGCGCCTGCATGCGGCTAACTGGCGGTTGATCGCCGCTGCCCACGAGGGTGCGGGGGACCCAGCAAAGGCACGCGCGGCCAGGGAGAGAGCCGATCGCTTGGGTAACTAACCTGCATAAAAGCTGATTAGATAATACTGCGCCCCAGCTGCGCCCTCTCGTCTAGGGTCTGGGTTTTTTTCTGTTCGCGCTTAACCGGCACGTCGAGCCCCCGTTGCACACCTGGGCGGGACCGCATGACACCCAGCCAGCGCTGCAGGTGTTCTAACTCGTCGATGGATACGCCCGCCCATTTGTAACTGCGCACCCAAGGGTAGGTGGCGATATCGGCGATAGAGATGTCATCCACCAGGTACTCATGATTTTTTAGCCGGCTGTCCAGTACCTGATACAGGCGCGATGTTTCCTGTTGATAGCGTTGGATTGCATACGGAATCTGCTCCGGCGCGTAACGGTAAAACACGTGGGCCTGTCCCTGCATGGGACCGATACCGGCGACCTGAAACATCAACCACTGGATCACCTGGGAACGGCGATGGAGATCATCGGGTAGGAACTGGCCGGTCTTTTCGGCCAGGTAGATGAGAATCGCCCCGGATTCGAAGACGACAAAGCCGTCATTGTCGAAGTCGACGATCGTCGGAATCCGTCCATTGGGATTCAGTTTCAAATACCAATCGAGCTTTTGTTCTTGGTTCTGAAGTTGTACGTGATGAAATGTGTACGGCAGGCCGGTCTCCTCCAACATGATCGAGACCTTGTAGCCATTGGGGGTTGCGGCGGTGTACAGTTCAATCATACGGCGTGCGGTCCATGAGGACGGCAGATTGATAACGGTAAAGTGTAATTTGAGCTATGCGGCATATTGCGACTACGCGCAGCACAAGCACTGCGACTACGCGCAGCACGAGTCCCGTCGCCATAATAGGCGTTGCTGGATGCATTACGCGGGCTGGGATGTCAGAAAACAGCGTCAAATACCGCCCACTGTCGCACGCGGGGTTGGCGGTGCCGGCGCCGCCGGCAGTGCTTCGGCGTTACCAAGATCATCCTTGGGTAGAGGTACTACCTTGGATCTGGCCGCCGGTCCACTGGGCTTAATAGATCCTGCAGGGCCCTCAGGTACGGTAAAGTCGCCGTCCATGGGGAATTGTTCAATGGGTACAACATTGGCATTCGGGTTGATCTCCTTTTCCTCGATCCGGGCGTCAGAGCCTTTTTCCGGCGGATTATCTTGGTACATCACCGTGCCGTCCGGTTGCGTCAACTTGTACAGCTTGAACGCGTGAACCGGTGTTGAGCCGAGAAAAAACGCTGCCAGGCACAGCAAAGTGACCAACTGACGCACGAGGTGTCGCCCTCACTGTGGTAGATGTCGGTTATTCTAGTCCCTTGCGTCCCGAACATGAAGACCGAGCGACAGGAGTTGATGGGGACGATTGAACCGCTACAATACGCCGCCATGATTGACGAGCACTATAAGCCTGACGAGATCGAACATTCGGTACAGGCTTTTTGGGAGAGTAATCACAGTTTTCGCGCCATCGAGGAACCTGGCCGCGAAAAATTCTACTGTTTATCTATGTTCCCATACCCGTCCGGACGGCTGCATATGGGTCATGTGCGCAACTACACCATCGGTGACGTCATCAGCCGATATCAACGCATGCTCGGTAAGAACGTGTTACAGCCGATGGGCTGGGACGCGTTTGGATTGCCCGCAGAAAACGCGGCGATCGAGAATAAGGTCCCCCCAGCGCGGTGGACCTACGAGAACATCGATGCCATGCGTGCGCAACTGAAACGTTTGGGGTATGGCTACGATTGGGACCGGGAGCTGACGACGTGTAAGCCCGAATACTATCGATGGGAGCAGTGGTTTTTCACCGAGCTGTTCAACAAAGGCCTGGTCTATAAAAAGAAGGCCGAGGTCAACTGGGATCCCGTAGATCAGACCGTGCTGGCTAACGAGCAGGTGATCAACGGCAGAGGGTGGCGCTCCGGCGCCATCGTCGAGCGCCGCGAAATTCCGCAGTGGTTCGTAAAGATCACAGATTATGCGGAAGAGTTGCTCAACGATATCGACAATTTGCAGGGTTGGCCGGAAGCGGTGCGCATCATGCAACGTAATTGGATCGGCCGCTCCGAAGGCGTGGAGGCCGATTTCAGCGTTGAGGGTGCTGCGGACACCATGCGCATATTCACCACCCGGCCGGACACCATCATGGGAGTGACGTACATGGCAGTGGCCGCCGAACACCCTTTGGCGTTGGCGGCTACCGGGAAAGATCCGGCGCTCGCCGGGTTTATTCAGGAGTGCCGTCAGACCAGCACCTCGGAAGTCGACATTGAGACCATAGAGAAGAAAGGTATGCCCCTTGGCCGCAACGCGATCCATCCGATCTCCGGTCAACCGGTTCCGATCTGGGTCGCCAACTTTGTGCTCATGAGTTATGGCACCGGTGCGGTGATGGCGGTGCCCGGCCATGATCAACGAGATTGGGAGTTTGCCAGAAAATACCAGCTGCCAATCGCGCCGGTGATCTACCCGAGTGATGGCTCGGAGCTCGACATCGACACCGGCGCGTACGAGGAATACGGCGTGTTAAGGAACTCCAATCAGTTCGACGGACTGTCATCGGCCGAGGCCTTTGACGCTATCGCCGAACACCTGGCACAGCGAAACAAGGGCGCTCGCAAGGTGAATTATCGTTTACGGGATTGGGGTGTGTCGCGGCAGCGATACTGGGGGTGTCCGATTCCGATGGTGAATTGTCCGGATGAGAGCGGCGCGGCGGTGCCGGTGCCCGCCGACCAGCTGCCCGTCGTGCTGCCCGAGGACGTGGATTTCCAGGGGCTTGGTTCGCCGATCAAGAAGATGCCGGAATTTTATCGCACCCGCTGTCCTGGAGAGGACGGACCGGCGGTGCGCGAGACCGACACCTTCGACACGTTCTTCGAATCCTCATGGTATTACGCACGTTTCTGTTGTCCGGACAATGACCAGGCAATGCTGGACGAAAGGGCGAATTACTGGTTGCCGGTGGATCAGTATGTCGGCGGCATAGAGCACGCAGTGCTGCATCTGCTCTACGCGCGGTTTTTTCATAAGTTGATGCGCGACGTAGGTTTGGTGAAATCCGACGAGCCGTTCACCAAGTTACTCACCCAGGGCATGGTGCTCAAAGACAGCGCCAAGATGTCAAAGTCCAAGGGCAACACGGTTGACCCCCAGGAGATGATCGACCGGTATGGAGCGGACACCGTGCGTTTGTTCATGATGTTCGCATCGCCGCCGGATCAGTCGTTGGAATGGAACGACGATGCGGTGGCCGGCTCATATCGTTATCTGCGCCGGTTATGGGGCCTGTTCCACAGATACCAGAACATTATCGCCGGCGCCGCACGGGCTGACGTCAATCTCGCTGAGATTACCGACCCTGCGTTGCGCGATTTGCGGGCGCAGACCCATAAGATGCTGGCGAGGGCGCAAAACGATTATCAGCGTTACCAATACAATACCGTGGTCGCGGCGTGTATGGAATTGACCAATGCGGTGGATCGATTCGCCTGGCGCGAAGACGATCCACACGCCGCAGCGGTGCTCCGCGAGGCGTTGATGATGTTGCTCAAGGTGCTGGCGCCCATCGTGCCCCATATCGCTCATGAGCTGTGGCGCGGATTTGGGCATGCCGATCCCCTCATGGATGCCCCCTGGCCGCACGTCGACGATGAGGCCTTGCTGCGTGATACGGTGCAGCTAGTGGTGCAGGTCAACGGCAAATTACGCGGACACATTGAGGTGGCGGTAGACGCGAGCGAGGACACGATCCGCGAGGCGGCCCTCGCTAACGACAAGGTCCGGCGCCATGTGGGGGCTAAGCCCATCAGAAAAGCGATTGTGGTGCCCGGTAAATTAGTGAATATGGTGGTGGGGTAAACGCTAAGCCGTTTATAATCTCCCCACATCACTCAAACTGACAATTCGGTATCAATTCATGGTTATGCGCTTTCTCGCTGTGTGGTTATTCGCCGGCATTCTCATTAGCGGATGTGGATTTCATTTACGCGGCAACATACCGCTCTCGGAGACCTTGTTGCTGGTCGCAGTGGAGAGCAGTGACAGCACCCTGCGACAGGAGATGATCGAGGCGTTGGAGGGTGCCGGGGCGTCGGTGGTCGACGATGCCGCGGCTGCCAGATCAGTACTTAAACTGCATGATATTAACTATGAGCGCAAGGTGCGGACCCTGGATACCCGGGGAAAGGTCAACGGATACCGGCTGGTATACAGCGTCAAATATACGGTGACTGGTCAAGACGGTGTTGAACTGCGCAAATCCACGCCGCTGCGGCTGGAGCGCGACTTTAACTTTGACAGCAACCAGTTGTTACAAACAGAAAACGAGGAACGTGTGCTGCGTGAGGATATGATCAGGGATATGGCGCAACGCATCATTCGTCAGTTATCGACTATCGCACGCCTTGCCACGCCTGCGCGGAGCGCTGCATTGGCACCCGAAAGAGCGGGGCCCGTTCCGGCCTAGCGGTTGGTAGTGGCAGTGTTGTCATCACCCTCGTAGCGCGTTGCGAATCGCCTCTGACCAGCTGGCGCAGCAGTTGGCAAAAGATTTGCCTGCCGCGTTGTTGTTGCACGGTGACGAGCCGCTGTTGATTGAGGAAACCTGTGACGCAATACGACAGACTGCGTTGCAGCATGGATTTGAAGAACGGATCCGCATGTCTGCGGAACCCGGTTTCGATTGGCAACAAATTCACGAACAATCTCAATCGTTATCGTTGTTTTCGAGTCGCAAATTGCTGGAACTGCGGTTGCCTTCCGGCCGCCCCGGAGAGCCCGGCGCCCGCGCTATCATCGAGTTTTGTGATCAGATGCCCGCGGATACGGCGCTGCTTGTCATCGCCGGTCGATTGGAGGCGCGCGTCAAACAAAGCCGGTGGGTGAAGGCCATCGACAAGTGCGGGGTGATAATCGAGCACCACGCGATTGGCGCGGATCGACTTCCGGGATGGATACACACACGGCTTAAGTCTCGCAGCTTGAATGCGGATACCGAAGCGGTGCGATTGCTGAGCCATTACCTGGAGGGCAACCTGTTGGCGGCCGCGCAGGAGATCGACAAGCTGGCGTTGCTGTGCACGGACGGGAGATTGTCAGCGGATCAGATCATGTCTAGCATCAGCGATCATGCCCGATTCAACGTGTACACCTTGGTGGATGTGTGTTTGTCAGGTGACCCCCCGAAAGCATTGCGCATGCTGGACTCATTACGCGCGGAGGGTGTGGAGCCGGTGCTGATAAACTGGGTGCTGACCCGTGAGATCCGTGTCCTGGCGCAGTTGGCAGCAGGATTGGCGCGCGGGAAGCCGCGTAACCAGCTGTTTCGAGCTTATAATATATGGGCGCGGCGCAACGCCATCGTCACCGCGGCGCTAAACCGTCTAGAAGTGCCTGGATGGTGGGGTTTGTTACAGCAGGCGGGTCGCGTTGACCGCATCGCCAAGGGCCGGGCGCAGGGCGACGTTTGGTTGGCGCTCGAGCGTATGTGTTTGAACCTTGGTGGCGTGAAAACCGTGATCGCCGAAAAGTCAGGTTGAAGTGTATGTCACAAGTACAACCGAAACATGATGTAACAGCCTACATGCAGAGGCTTGGCCGACGTGCCCGCGACGCGGCACGGTACATGGCGCACGCCGATGCCGGGGCTAAGAATGACGCGTTGATGGCGATCGCCGATCACATCGAGCACAGCCGCGAGACCTTGGCGAGCGCAAATCGCCAAGATCTGGAAAACGCTCTGCAAAGCGGTTTGGAGGGCGCGTTACTGGACCGGCTGGAACTCACCAACGATCGGATATCTGCCATGGCCGAGGGGCTGCGACAGATTGTTGCCCTACCTGATCCGGTGGGGTCGGTGTCACACATGAACTATCGGCCTTCGGGTATTCAGGTGGGGCGTATGCGCGTACCTTTGGGTGTGATCGGCATCGTCTACGAGTCACGTCCCAACGTGACCGCGGATGCAGCCGGCCTGTGCTTGAAATCGGGAAATGCGGCGATCTTACGCGGAGGTTCAGAGGCGATTCACTCAAACCTGGCCATCGCTGGGTGCATCGCACAAGCGCTGACGGAAAACGGGTTGCCCGGTGACGCGGTGCTAGTGGTGGAGATCACCGACCGAGATGCGGTGGGAGCGTTATTACGCATGCCGGAATTTGTGGATGTGATCATCCCCCGCGGAGGAAAGGGGCTAATCGAACGCATAAGTCAAGAATCGGCAATACCGGTGATCAAACACCTGCATGGGGTTTGTCACGTGTTTGTGGACGAAGAAGCCGATATCGATAAGGCGGTTGCAGTGGCGTTCAATGCCAAGACCCAACGTTATGGCACTTGCAATACCATGGAGACGTTATTAGTCGCCGAGCCAGTGGCGAATTCGGTGTTGGATAAACTGGGGCCGATGTTTCGTGACGCCGGCGTAGAGTTGCGTGGTTGTTCACACACCACGCAAATCATTCCACAGGCAATCCCCGCCAGCGAGGAAGATTGGAGCACCGAATATTTGGCGCCTATTCTTTCAATCCGGATCGTGTCTAATCTCGACGCGGCGCTCGACCACATACATCGCTATGGGTCACAACACACCGACGCGATCATCACCGAAAATATAACCAAGGCACGCCGTTTTCTGGCCGAGGTCGACTCGAGTTCAGTGATGATCAACGCTTCGACACGGTTCGCCGATGGCTTCGAGTACGGGCTTGGCGCCGAGATCGGTATCAGCACTGATAAACTGCATGCGCGCGGACCGGTGGGCCTGGAAGGATTGACTACCCAAAAATTTATCGTTGTCGGAGACGGTCATATACGCAAGTAATTTGAAACGGCTTATGCGCCTTGATAATGACGCATTACACGGGGTCGGAGTTTGAGGATTGTCGGGATCTTTGGTGGAACCTTCGATCCGGTTCATCGTGGACACCTGGAAACCACCCGCCACGTTTACAACACCCTGGGACTGGATCATGTGCGATTTGTACTGAGCGCACGGCCCCCGCATCGGGTTCCCCCGATTGCTTCCGTGAACCATCGTGCGCAGATGCTGCGTCTGGCGATAGAGCATGAGATTGGGTTCATGGAAGACCAACGGGAACAGCGACGTCTTGGCCCGTCATATATGGTGTGGACATTGCGGTCTTTGCGCGCGGAACTTCCACAGCAACCCCTCGCTCTGTTGCTCGGGGCCGATGCCTTTTTGAGATTAGACACTTGGTTTTGTTGGCAACAGATCTTGGCGCTGACACACTTGATCGTGTTGCCAAGACCCGGATCGTCGGTGTCGGAGGACACCGACACATGGTACCGGGACGCGGTGAGCAAACATATTTCGGAACTCGAGCGGACCTCAGCGGGTCGGGTCCATGTCTGCGATGCGCCACTCATTGATGTATCGGCGTCCACCATTAGAAAAAAAATCGGGGCGGATGGGAATGTTTCTGCCGATGTTCCCGATGCCGTATGGGCATACATACAACAGCACGGTTTATACGGATGCCCGGCGCATCCCAAACGCAAACATGCAGTCTGACGACATCAAAAACGTTGCGGTAGCGACGCTGGAAGAGATGAAGGCCACTGATATTCAGGTGATGGATGTGCGCGAGCTGACAGACATCACCGATTATATGGTGATCTCCAGTGGTTCTTCATATCGGCACGTGAAAGCCATTGCCGATAACGTGTTGGATGCACTTCGCCGGCGCAAGATTCGCCCACTGGGGGTGGAAGGTAGGCAAAAAAGCACGTGGGTGCTGTTGGATTTTGGTGATGTTGTGGTGCATGTGATGCATCCCGAGGATCGATCGTTCTATGATCTGGAAGGATTGTGGGGTGACCACGTCAGAAAAATGGTACTTGCACAGCGCGAGCAAAACGAATAAGCAAGTCGTATGAATATCTATTTGGTTGCCGTAGGCAACCGCATGCCTCAATGGGTGGACAGCGCGTACCGTGAGTACGCGACACGATTTCCCCAGCAGTGCCGATTGCAACTCATTGAGGTAACAAGTCAGAAAAGGACCAAGTCTTCTGATCCAACGCGGTTGAGAAAGTTGGAATCCAGCGCTTTGTTGTCGGCAGTTCCGAAAAACTGTCGCCGCATTGCCCTGGAACGTTCTGGACGTGAATACTCTAGCGAACAGCTAGCGCAACGGTTGCAGCAATGGATGGGGGATGGTCGCGACGTCGCGTTATTGATCGGTGGGCCCGATGGCCTATCGCGGGCATGTCTCGAGCAATTGGACGACAGATGGTCGTTGTCCGCGCTCACATTTGCCCATCCCCTGGTACGCGTCATCGTCGCTGAACAACTGTACCGCGCATGGAGTATCATCAACAACCTTCCTTATCATAGGGGGCATGCAAACTGAGCGGGCGTATTGAGCGCGCTCCCTGTCTCACTCCATGGGTGATCTAGAACAGCCACGTGCATCCGAATCACATCTAGATGTGCAAGTTTATCTAGCGTCTGCGTCACCGCGTCGTCAAGCGTTGTTGCAGTCAGTGGGATTGCACTTTGAAGTGATCGCGGCTGATGTCGACGAAACCCACCGTAACGGTGAACCGCCGGACCGTTTCGTTCAGCGGCTCGCTAAGGAAAAAGCGCAGCAGGTTGGGGCACGGTTAGCAAATCAGAAGCGAGCACTTCATCCGATTGTTGCGGCGGATACCTGCGTTGTGATCGACGATCACGTGCTGGGGAAACCCCGGGATCGCGACCACGCGGTGCAAATGCTGGGACGGTTGTCTGGGCGATCTCACGATGTGCTCACTGCGGTAGTGGTCTGCCGGGGCAATGACATTTGGTCTGTTGTCAGCCGCAGCCGGGTTAAATTCAAGACTTTGAGCGATGATGAAATAGTACGATATTGCCGCACGTTAGAACCTTTGGATAAGGCTGGCGCCTATGCCATACAAGGTCTGGCAAGTGGTTTTGTCGAACATCTACAGGGCAGTTACACTGGTGTGGTGGGTTTGCCTATGTTTGAACTTCGCATGTTATTGGTCCGCGCGGGGATAGACTGGATATGAGTGAAGAGGTATTGATTAACGTTACCCCGCAGGAGACCCGTGTTGCTACGGTCGAAAACGGAGTCCTGCAAGAGGTACAGGTCGAGCGTGTCAATTTCCGCGGGATTGTTGGAAATATCTACAAGGGTCGAGTGGTGCGTGTGTTACCCGGGATGCAGGCAGCGTTCATCGACGTTGGCTTGGAACGCACCGCGTTCCTGCATGCCTCAGACATCATGCGCCGCGGCGATGAGAATCACAACGATCACCTCGAATCCGGGCAGAGCGAACCTATTCACAGTTTGTTGTCAGACGGCCAAGAGATCGTCGTTCAAGTACTGAAGGACCCACTCGGATCCAAGGGCGCGCGCTTGACGACACAGATTAGCATACCCGCTCGATTCTTGGTGTTCCTTCCCTATGGCCAGCACTTTGGGGTGTCACAAAAGATTGAGGACCCGGAGGATCGCGAGCGTTTACGGCAGACTGTTGCACAGATATTCAGAAACGAAATTCAACAAGGCGGGGTTATCGTACGCACCGCAGCGGAGTCTGCCGCTGAGGAAGAACTGCAGCATGATGTCAATTTTCTACAAAAGGTGTGGCAGCGTATTCAACAAAGTATCGAAACCGTCCCGTCTCCCGGGTTGTTACATGAAGACATGCCGCTGGCGATGCGTACCATGCGTGACATAGTGCAAAGCGACATCGAAAAAGTTCGTATTGATTCCCGGGAGACTTATGAGAAGGCCATCAAATTCGCGAAGGATCTAATACCGGAAGTCGTCGGCCGGATTGAGTACTATCCCGGCGAGCGACCGATATTTGATTTGTATTCTGTGGAAGATGAAATCAAGCGCGCATTGGATCGCAAAGTTCCGATCAAATCCGGGGGGCACTTGGTGATTGATCGAACGGAGGCAATGACCACCATTGATGTCAATACGGGCGCTTATATTGGTAGGCGTAATCTAGAAGAAACACTGTTTAAAACCAATTTAGAGGCGGCGCAGGTTATCGCCCGACAGCTTCGCCTGCGTAATATCGGTGGGATCATCATTATCGATTTCATCGACATGAAGGATCCTGAGCACCGGCGTCAGGTAATGCGTGCTCTCGAAAAATCCCTC
>CAMYMN010000083.1 GCA_947259395.1 uncultured Gammaproteobacteria bacterium
GCGAGACAGGTATTCCTCGGTCAATCCATAACCGAGTCCGCTGCTGTTTCCAGTGATCAATACCGATTGTGTCATGGGCAAAATGCAACACGCTGTTGAGTGGTCGCATTGTACCCGCTTCGGATGATTCTCTCTTCCGACGGCAAATTTTCGCCTCGCCGATGCTCAGTGAGGGTTGGGGAACGGAGTGTGGTGAGCGCGGTGGGGGCAGAGGAATTCGACTGTTCGTTGTGATTCTAAGCGCAGCGAGGTATCTCACTGTCTTGGATGCCGGCATTGCCGTTGGCAGGGTAAGATCCTTCTGCGCGCTGCGCCTCAGGATGACATACTATGCGAGACATCTTTGAACATGGCAAGAACCTTACCTGGGCTTGTCGGGATGACAACAATACTGCTTTCGCCCTGAGTGAGTCGAAGGAGCCTGCATTGCCTTTTCCAATTTAGGAACATTCTCGGTATGGTGTTTTGATGAAAGCCATCTTCGGTCTGCGATAGCGGTGTCGACATCTAATCATTCAATTCCCAACCGCCTGAGCCGGCTCGTCTCCGCCGAGCCCCATGAGCTGCGCGCGTTGGGCTGGTCATTTCTGTATTTCTTCGTGCTGCTCTGCGCCTACTACATATTGCGCCCGATTCGCGATGAGATGGGAATACGCGGCGGCGTCGAGAACCTGCAATGGCTGTTCACCGCGACGTTCGTGACCATGCTGTGTGTGGTGCCGCTGTTTGGCTGGGTGTCCTCGCGGTATACGCGTGGAAAACTCCTGGTTGTGGTGTACGGGTTTTTCATCGCTAATATCGTGCTGTTTTACTTCTTGTTTTCGAGCGGAATCTACCCTGCATTGGTGGCGCGGGTGTTTTTTGTATGGCTGAGTGTTTTCAACTTGTTCGTTATCTCAGTGTTCTGGTCGTTCATGGTGGAACTCTACGATGATGGACAGGCCAAACGCTTGTTCGGGTTCATCGCCGCGGGGGGCAGTGCCGGGGCGGTGACAGGACCGGCGTTGACGGCGACCCTGGCGGTGCCATTGGGCACCGCGAACCTTCTGTGGGTATCGGCATTTTTTCTGTCCATTGCGCTGATTTGTATTTACCGGCTGCGGTCTTGGGCGGCGCGGCATGATCGGCCGGAGCATCATCTGGATACGCAACCGATCGGCGGTAACTGGTTCGACGGCATGAAACGCGTTGTGCGATCGCCGTATCTATTGGGGATCTGCTTGTATATCTTGTTGTACACGACGTTGGCGACGTTTCTGTATTTCACTCAGGCGGGCATTGTCCGCGATGCCTTCGCCACGTCCGAAGAGCGCACCCGGGTGTTCGCGCTGATCGATTTCGGCACCAATGCCTTGACCATCGCGCTGCAGCTGTTCGTCACCGGCCGGCTGGCGAGTCGTTTCGGACTGTCGGTGACACTCGCGGTGGTGCCGTTCTTTTTGATTCTTGGATTCACCGCGCTGGCCGCAGCGCCGGTGCTGATTGTGTTGCTCGTCGTGCAGATCCTCAGGCGCGCTGGAAACTACGCCATCGCGCGGCCCGGCCGCGAGATGTTGTACACGGTGCTGCCGGTGGCGGACAAATATAAATCGAAAAACTTCATCGACACCGTCGTATACCGGGGCGGAGACGCGATCAGTGGCTGGGCGTACGCAGGGCTCACTGCGTTGGGTCTGACTGCGGGGGGGATCGCGTGGGTCGCGGTGCCGGTCGCGGTGATTTGGTTGGTGTCCGGGTGGCGATTGGGTAAGGCGCGGGAGCGGCAGGAGCATCATGTCGATATCCCGGACGCTGCGCCCGAATTCATAGGAGACAAGACGACATGAAACACAGTGAGAACTCGACGCACAATTTGGCGCGGCGTCAGGCACTGAAGCGTTTGTCCGGCCTTGCGGCACTGGCGGCGATCGGACCTGTCACGGTGAACGCCGCGGCCGTCGAACAGCGCCGGCGTAGGATTCCGTCATCTGGCGAATCCATACCGGTGATGGGATTGGGTACGGCGCGCACCTTCGATGTGGGCGGAGACGAAGAGTCCCGCGCGCCGCTGCGCGAGGTTCTGCGGCTGTTTGTCGAACACGGCGGGACCATAGTCGATTCGTCTCCGATGTACGGCCGCGCCGAAAAAGTCGTCGGTGATTTGGCGTCGGACCTGGCGCTGCACAACGCACTGTTCTACGCCACCAAGGTGTGGACCACCGGACGCGAACCAGGAATCGATCAGATGGAGAATTCTTTCCGATTGATGCGCACACCAGTGATCGATCTCATGCAGGTCCACAATCTTGTGGACACGCAGATCCATCTAGCGACGATACGCGAATGGATGGCGCGAAAACGGATCCGCTATGTCGGCATTACCCATTACACCGCGAGCGCATTCGATGACCTGGAGCGCTTGATTAGATCGGAAAAACTAGATTACGTGCAGTTTCCGTATTCGATCGTCAACCGGCAAGCTGAGGAAAGGTTGATACCGTCGGCCGCGGACCACGGGGTGGGGGTGATCGCGCATCGAAACTTCGAGAAGGGTGCTTTGTTCCACAAGGTGCGCGGCAAACCGTTGCCGGTATGGACCGGTGAGTTCGATTGCAATAGCTGGGGTCACTTCTTCCTCAAGTATCTGATCGGTGATCCCCGTGTCACCAATGTGATACCGGCGACGCGCAAACCAAAACACCTGATCGACAACATGGGTGCGGGATTGGGGCGGTTGCCCGACGCGACCATGCGGCGCCGCATGGCGCGATTTATCGAGGATCTGTAAATCGCGTCCTCTCGAGGGATGACCTGCGACTAATCGCGTGTCTCGCTGTATAATAGCGCGCCGTTTACCGGGGTGTAACCTGTATTCGCTAAGCCGTCTGCGTTACATTCCGATGGCTATACGGTGAGCAATTCTCAAACGAACTCAAAGCGATACGACCAACGATGGCCCAACAAAACGCAACACTACTGTCATTAGACCAACAACATTTGATTCATCCGCTGCACAGTCAGCCGCTGCACGAAAAGGCCCGTGTGTGGGTTCGTGGTGAGGGGGTAACTCTGACCGACGCCGACGGCAATACCTGCATCGACGGCTTGGCCGGTTTGTGGAACGTCACCGCCGGTCATGGACGGCAGGAACTGATCGATGCCGCAAGTGAGCAATTAGCGACATTACCGTACGTCTCCGGCTACACCGGAAGTTCGAATCCCAAGGCGATCGAACTCGGTGAGCGTCTCTCGTCGATTACCTATCCAAGCATCAACCGCTTCTTTTTCACTTCCGGCGGCGGGGAAAGCACGGACAGCAACATCAAGATGGCGCGTTATTATTGGAAGCTGAAGGGTAAACCCGACAAGACCAAGGTCATTTCCCGTCAGTGGGGGTACCATGGCGTCACCCTGGCAGCTATGTGTACCACCGGGATGAGTGTCTACTGGCCGATGTTCGAGCCGCGAATACCGGGTTTCATCCATATACCATCGCCGTATCCCTATCGCTATCAAGCGCCTGACGGCGTCAGTCAAGGGATTACCGCGGCCGATGAGCTTGAGCGCGCGATTTTGCAAGAAGGACCAGATACCGTGGCTATGTTCATCGCCGAACCGGTACAGGGAGCGGGCGGCTTGATCGTACCCCAGGACGATTATTTCCCCAGGATCCGCGAGATCTGCGATCAATACGAGGTGTTGCTGGTCTCCGACGAGGTGATCACCGGATTCGGCCGCACCGGCAAGCTGTTCGGTCTCCAGCATTGGGGTGTGGAACCGGATTTGATGCAGTTCGCCAAGGCGATCACTTCAGGTTATTTTCCACTCGGTGGCATCGGCGTCAGTGATGAGATCGCGCAGACGATGAATGAAAGTGGGCAGGCGTGGATGCATGCCTATACCTATAGCGGGCATCCGGTGGGATGTGCCATCGGTTGCGCGATGTTGGATGTCATCGAAAAAGAGAACTTCCCACAACAAGCGGCCGACAAGGGCGAATATTTATTAGACCAGCTGCGCGTCACACTCACGGATCACCCACACGTCGGGGATATCCGCGGCCTGGGGCTCATGTGTGGTGTCGAGATCGTGGAAGATCGGGCGAGCAAAAGATCTTTCGATGCCGGTAAGAAGATTGGCGCGCAAATTCAACTTGCGATGACCGAAAGGGGCCTGTTCACGCGGATTCGCGACGATGTCATCTTGATGGCGCCGCCGATTGTGATCGAACTCGACCACCTCGACCGGATGGTCGAAATCGTAAACGATGCGATAAACAGCGTCCTGAGTACTTAAGTCAATCTGATACGTCAAGCGACTCGTGGCTGCGCGGAGTCGCAGTGCTTGTGCATGTCATCCTGAGGCGATAGCCGCTTGTGCTGGTGCTTGTGCTGGCGCCGTTGCAGTGTAGTTGCAGTAAAGGATCTTACCTTTTGCAAAACAGTCGCCATAATCCAACACAGTGAGATTCCTGACTGCGCCCGGAATGACAATGTTTAAGGCGTCATCCCAAGATTGAAGGCCACTTGTATACGTGTAGTCACAGTAAAGGATCTCGCCGCGTTGGTTTCGCGTACGAATCCGCCGCTGCGGTGATTTTCAAAGTCTCAGTCGCCTGAACAGAAAATCGCACGCATTTCCTCGTTCGTGCGTCTAATCTGTGCGGTCTCCCTCGCGAGAGACGCCGTGCTGTGCCGGAGCAGGCGAGCCCGGGCACTGCGCCACTTTGCAATAACCGTAGGGCCACCCCCTGTTTTGGGTCTGTGCGAGATCGCTGGGTGGTGACAAGGAGATATATCTGGTCGATCGGCACGAGGGAGAGCATTACCGATTTTGTGGTAATGTGTTTTTGCCCATGCAGATGATCAGGAGATACAAACATGACGAAGGTAAACAAAATTGGCATTTCGATTCTACTGTTTCTCAATTTATTATTGGTAGCACTGCTTTTTTATCAGAATCCGTGGGCGGCCTCGCACGCCGATGAAGGACCGATGGTGACCCATATGTCCGGCGACAGTAGGGGGGTTTGGCTTACCACAAACGACAGTCGGTTGATTTATTGCTGGCAGCCAGGCGATCGGCAACGGCGGGACATACAAGCCGAGTGCCGGGTGATGAATCGATGGGGGATCACCAGAATTCAATGACAGACTGAAGCGTGTCGGCAACGTTAGCGCGACGACTGGAGACGGTCTAGAGTCGGTCAGCTATTCCGGGAGCTACAGCGAAAACTTCGTCGCAAAGGACTTTGTGCGCGGAATCGGCGGGGAACCGAGATATTGGGGAGGCCACCTGTGACGCATGATGAAACAACCGGGGTTGTGAGTGAACAACCGCGGCAGGTCTATTTGTACTTGTTACTCACACAAGTGGCCTACACGGTGGTTTATCCGATTGTCGGCGATGCGGTGAGATTGGCAATTCTGCTAGAGATATTCCTGCTGATCGCTCTGGTGGGCGGTGTGCTGTCCAGTATCGCCGACCGGCGCAGTCTGTTGGTGACCGCTGTTCTTGGTTTGCTTCTCCTCTCGACACGTTGGTCTGGTCTAGTGGTGGGTATCGAGGCACTGGTCCCGGTGAGTGCGATGTTCGGTGTGGCGTTCTTCGGCTATTTAACTGTCATGCTGATCCGGCACATCTTTCTTGTCAGCGATCGTGTGGATGCGGATCTTATCTACGGGGCAGTCAGCGTCTATCTGTTGATCGGCGCGGGCTTTGGCTTTGCTTACGTGTGCCTCGCCGCCCTGGCGCCGGGATCTTTTGCCGGCGTCGAAACCGAACTGATCAAGTCCGAGGAGATATTTCGAGAACTCCATTATTTCAGCTTTGTCACCCTGACGACGTTGGGTTATGGCGACATTACACCGCAGTCGCATCAGGCCGGCGTGCTGGCCTACCTCGAGGCGATCATCGGGCAGGTCTATCTCACCGTTCTCGTCGCGCGGCTGGTTGGCATGCACATCGCGCAAAAACGTTTGTAGCAAGCGTGATTGGTTGTAGGCCGTAGATTGTGTCAAGGATCCCGGATGATGACAAAAGGACCGAGAGGATGGACGCCACGCTGAAGTGATGAAAAAAGCGGTCCGGGCCTGGGACTCCGAATCCCCATTTTCTGTCTTGAACTCACGACTGGTTAAAGATGTCATCCTGAGATGGAACACCGAAGGATCTTAGTTTATGACGGATGCCTCACTATGTTCCGTGCGACCAACATCAGGTCGGATTCTTCACTGCGTTTAGAATGACATGTTGTTGATCGGCATGAGAACGTGCAACTGTCATCCTACGGTGCTTTTCGATCTGTCATCCCGAGGCGTTAGCCGAGGGATCTTAACGTGTTAAAGACAATAACGGGCATCGAGGAAGGTGCGAAATACTATGCTGTTGGCGGCACGTGTGTACGATAGCCTTATTCCTCGATCTTGGCCGCGCTCTTCGGTGTCTGGCCAAAGTTGATTTCCACCCGGAACCGCGCGCCCAGAGTGAGGTCGTAATCGCGTTCTTCCGGCCAGCTGACAATGGGCCAGAATTCGAGGAACAACCACTCGCGCCACACGTTGGTGCGGTAACGTACCCGCAATGAATAACTTTTGTAGTTGTCCTTGAGTGGAACGGCAATCTTGTCATCGTCGAACAGCGAATCTTCCTGCGCATAGCGCTCGAATAGGGCTTCGTACGCCAGCGCGCTACGCTTGTTCAGCACATGAAAAAGCGTGAACTTCTGCTCAGAGGTGGGGTTATAGTCGTTTTCCTCGAAATACTGGACCCGGGTTCGAGAACGGAACCGCAGCGTATCGTTGATCTGCCGGTCGAAATATTGCCGCAGATCATTGCGCACACCCGTATCTGAATAATAGTAGAGCCGGTTTGTCGTCCCTCCTATCCACTTCTCCCCCAGCGGATACCGAACGGCGGCGTTAATGCGTCCGAACCCGGCCAGGTCGCTGTCTTTAATGCGCACACCCAGATCAAAGCTCAAGCCGACCCGGTCCGTCCTGATACCCAGCCATCTGAGTGCGATATCCGATTCATCCGTCGAGTCTGCTACCTGCGACGCGGTGTCGTTGCTGTCATCGGCGTCGTTCATCACCAGCCGCAAGCGCTTGTCCCATCCGGGCATCACCAGATGTAGCTTGACGTTTACCCCCAGATCCCAACCCTGATGTTCGACGTAATCGGTATTGAGGCGTAAGCGCAGACGGCTTTGATTGTCTTCGTGCGTGGCGTATTCGTCGGTCACGAAAAAGCCGTCGACGCGACCCGCAGCCCCTTGAAACCAACGCGAGGCCGTTGCATGCATGCGGTCGATTGTCGTGGCGCCAGCCCCTTGCATCTCGGTCTCTTCCGACTTTTGCTGTGCGGACGCCGTTCCTGGGTGTGCAAGCAATGCACCCAGAAAAATCGTGGTAATGCAAGAGATAAGCGGCTTAGCGGCGCAGTCACGCTGTGTCACGAGAACCACCCCGCAGCACGAAACAGTGGACAAATAAGCACGCCCTTGTTGGTTTGAATAATTTTTGATTCACTTATGGGTGCCTTCCTCATGTATTTGCTTTTATTATAAAAACCGCGACTATCAACCGGAAGAGCGGCGCGACGCTTGTGTCCGCCTTGTCCCCGCACAGCAAGCAACGGCAGGGGGACGGGTCTTAGATGCTTTCCCCTGCTGCGCGGGGACAAGCGCTCACGCTCAGCATGACCAACAACAGCTCGGATTCTTCACTCGCTACGTTCGATCAAAATGACGATGCCGCTGCGCTCGTTTAAATTAACATAATGAACCGCGTGTTCCGTATTTCTAATGGTCCGCCGATCTTTGAGTTTGGCACATTCGAGTATATGGATGTTTGGAAATCAGTCGTTCCGATGCCGGACGGACGAAACACGCTGATCTATGGTAAATCAGCATCGAACAACCGGGGATGACAACGCTTGGCGTGCGAATAGCCCGCGGTTATTGTAATTTATATAATTCCGTATTACGCGTCGTGTATCTTTAGTTCGGCACGATGGTCCATTGTAAACAAAGTACGTAATTAAGTATGATACCCTAGCTGCAGACCACGACACAGCGCCGCAAACGCCGCAAACAAAAATAAAGGATGATACAAGCCAGCCAAGTCAATGGAGGCGATCAGTTGACGAAAGACCCATCACGCGGCGATCGCCATAGCGTACCTCGAACATCCACAGTTCACCTGAGGCTGGTGTTAACCGGAGTGTTGAGCTTGCTGATCACGGCCTGCGCGACGGTCGGCCCCGACTTTCAAAAGCCCGTGGCGACGGTCGCCGAGCGCTGGCAGGATATCGATGCGCCGGAGCTGAAGATCGAATCCGTTGATCATGGCGAATGGTGGTCGCTGTTCGGTGATCCGACATTGAGCGAGCTGATTGACGCCGCCTATCAGCAGAATCTCGGCCTGCGAAGCGCCGCGATCCGCATCCTCGAGGCGCGCGCGCAACTCGGCATCGCCGTGGGGAATCTGTATCCGCAACAGCAGGAAGCCAGCGGTGGGGTGGTCTACCAAACTACCAGTGAAAACCAGGCCAACACCGCGTTTGGCGATCTGTCTTTCACCAACTTCGACATCGGACTCGATGTTGCCTGGGAGGTGGATTTTTGGGGCAAGTTCCGCCGCGGCATCGAATCCGCAGATGCGAATTTCTTCGGCTCAATCGCCGATTATGACGATGTGCTGGTGAGCCTGACGGCGGATGTCGCCAACGCCTATGTGTTGATCCGCACCTTCGAAGAACGGTTGAAGCTCGCGCGTTCTAACGTCGCGATACAGCAGCGCAGCATGGAAATCGCCGATGTGCGTTTTCGCAACGGGGCGACGACTGAATTGGATGTGCAGCAGGCGAAGACGCTGCTGTTCAATACTCAGGCTTCGATACCCCGCCTCGAGGCCGGGTTGCGTCAGGCCAGAAACGCCCTGGGCATCCTGCTCGGTCTGCCCCCTGGTGACCTGCAGGGTCTGCTCGGCGAGCCGGCCGCCATCCCCTCGGCGCCGGAGTCGGTGGCGGTGGGTATCCCCGCGGACCTGTTGCGCCGGCGCCCGGACGTGCGCCGCGCGGAACTGCAGGCGGCGGCGCAAAGCGCCTTGATCGGTGTGGCCAAGGCCGACTTGTATCCCAGTTTTTCGCTGTTCGGTTCCATCGGGCTGGCGGCCAGCAGCGGCACCAGTAATACCAAGACCGGCCAGAGCGGCGTCGATGAACTGTTCAACTCCGACAGCCTGTTCTTCGTCGGCGGCCCGACCTTCGCTTGGCCGCTGTTCAATTACGGTCGCATCAGAAACAACGTGCGCGTCCAGGACGCGCGCCTGCAGCAGTTGTTAGTGAACTATCAGAATGCGGTGCTGCGCGCGGCCCAGGAAGCGGAAGATGCCATGACTGGCTTCTTGCGCTCGCGCGAAGAGGTGGTGTTCCGCGCCCAAAGCGAAACGGCGGCGCAGCGTTCCGTGGACCTCGCGCTCACTCAGTATCGCGAAGGCGCCACCGACTACACGACGGTCTTGAACACCCAGCAGACGCTGGTGGCGCAGCAGGATGAGCTCACCGGGGTCCGTGGTGACATCGCGCAGAGTCTGATCGCGTTGTACAAGGCGCTGGGCGGTGGTTGGCAGATCCGCCAAGGCAGAGCCATGCTTCCCGAGCAGACCAAGGAACAAATGCGCGAGCGCACCAACTGGGGTGGCTTGTTGGCGCCCGACTTGGAAATGAAGACCTCTCCCGGGAGCGAACTGCCAACGAGTCCCGATTGGTGATCACAACTCATGCAAAAGCTGATGACGATATTGTGCAAATCAAACATGCATCAAGCGATGTTCAACGCAAATAAAACTTTGCAACCTAGAGTTCAGATGACGGCGCATGGCAAATCTTTTTTGTTCGCGAGCCTGTGTACGTTGGTGTTGATTTCCGGGTGCGGGCAGGAACCGGTAGAGCAGGCGCCGGTGGTGCGGCCGGTGAAGATCGTGACCATCGGCGACGCCAGCGCCACCGGCACCCGTGAGCTGCCGGGCACGGTGCGGGCCGTGCAGCACGCCGACATGGGATTCGAGGTATCGGGCCGGATCATCGAATTCCGGGTCAAGGAAGGGCAACGGGTTAAGCAGGGCGAGGTACTGGCGCGCCTGGACGATCGCGATTATCAGGCCAGCCTCGATCAGGCCAAGGCCGCCTACCGCAAAGCCCGGTCGGACCTGCAGCGCAGTGAGCGCATCTACAAGGAGGATCCGGGGGCGATTTCCACCAGCAAGATCGACGCCGACCGGAAGGCGGTGGAAGTGGCGGAGGCCAGTCTGCGCAAGGCCGAAAAGGCGGTAGAGGACACCACGTTG
>CAMYMN010000084.1 GCA_947259395.1 uncultured Gammaproteobacteria bacterium
GGCCTTCATCTGCGCCGTGAGTCCTGATTTAACGAGCTCGGCATGGGCAAGGGCCTGATTCATCATTGCTTGCTTGGAAAGCGCTCGAAAGTTCATCCCAGTGATGAACACGGTGACGATTGCTAAAATCAGTAGAAATGTAATCAGATTGCGGACGGTGATCGTCTTAATACTGGGTTTCATCATAATTGACCCGGCCCTTACGCCCTGGCCTTGCGTGCCTCAGTGTCGTCTTAAACAAGTATAGACAAGGCGTAACAACGTGTGGCTAGCCGCCATCCTTTGCGGCACTCGCTGCAGATCCGCCTGCGCCATGAGGCGAGCCGGTAGATAGCCAATCGTTGCTGGCGGCGGTGTGTTAAGCCCGTAGATCGATGAGCATGGCGGTCGTCTCCACGGGCCTCTCCGCGGGCGTCGACGGCGGCCAGGAACATGATGCTGTGTAAGACGTTAATCGCGCCGCCGCCGGGCGTGGATGCGCGACGTTAACGCCGTACCGCGAAGCGGAGTACACCGGTGGCGGGGAAGTTGCCGAACAGTATACGAAGCGGCAGCACGGCATCGGGCCAAGTCAGGATCCGCATTGCCCTGGCTCCCGCGTGCGGGCTTTTACGCACCCCTGAAATCCGCATCAGTAAGAACATATTCGCCGTTGCCATCGGCCAGGAATACTCGCTACATAGCGTATTGTGTCGAGATCTTGATCCGGTTGACAGGGATCATTGCAGTATGACGGTGAGAGTATTCCCATAGACCTATGACACGCAGTCTAGACATACGGGTACACTGATTGCATTGACCTAAGACATCGCCGGTCCCATATCTATTACGTATGTTCCAGTGGCGCGAATTTTCCAGATGTTCCGTGATCACTTCTTCTAAGCGTAGATGCGAGGATTCGAATCATATGAGTGGGTCCAAGATCTACGACGTTAGCCGATGAGCGTGAATCGAACACGATATCGAACCGGATTGACTGTTTGCATAACGCTCATGCTTGGTCTGGTCATGCCGGTGCAAGGCGAATTACCAGACAGCCGCATCCTGCGTTCGTGGATTGAAGGCATGAAGACCTCCGAGCGCGGTCCTTTCCAACACATCCGTTGGTTCTGCAAGGACGGGGTCGTGTTGCCTCCGCAGCCATATGGCTGCGCTAACCATGGTGGTGGTTCCCAACATGGTGAGTGGACAGATCGCGTCAGACAGCTGCGCGCCGCCGGCCATGCGGTCGCCAATATACTTGCCGATTTGGATGTCGACGCCTTCGTTATCGATGACAACCACCCCGACATTCTCAATCAAATGCTGATTGAGCAGTTTCTGATCTCCTCTGATGATGGTTGGATATATCGCAAAGCGCGGTACTACCGCGGTGCGTTGCAGGAGGAGGGTGAGCGCAAGGGTGCTCGCCGCCTGTTGCTCAAGTTGGCACAAGATCCATCATGGCTGAAGCGTCGCTACTTGCCGTTTCGCACCGCCGTGCGCATGCTGAGTCACGGTGAGGAGACGAAATCAATTGCCGAAGTTCGTCAGCTTGCAGGGTCGCTGGCGGACCGTGACGCAGGTTTCAAATTGTTGCGTAACAAGATTCACATCAGACCCGATTACAGCGATGCCGCAGCGGTGCGCGAATATATGTTACGACGCAAAGGCTCGGACCTGTTCACAGAGTACCAGCGCCTTGCCGACCTCATCGAATCGGTGTACGCGGGCCCCTCGGCGGCACAACTGCGAGACCGCTTGGCGCGGAGCTTAGATGCAAGCAGCAACCTTGCCGGCTTGTCTCGACGCGGCGCCAAGGAGCTGACGATGAAGTCGACCCCCGAACAGCGTTTCAGCACCACCGCTGAATTGTTATCTGAATTTAGGTCAGCGGCCGCCGGCGCGACGGACGCGCGGCTGCGTTTGGCGATTGTCGGCGCCAGCCACGCCTTAGAGAACGATCACTTCGTTGCCGCGACGGCGCTGCGCGATGAGATGGCAGGCGTAACCCGCGTCAGGCAGCTTCACTGGCTGACAATCAGTATCAAGGCGGCCTATGGGGTGGGGCTGTTGAGCGCCAGGCAGCGCGACGCGTTGATCGCAGCCTTGAGCCAACTCCGCGGCAAGACCAGCGCCGATCTCGGTTCATATAAGCGCACCCTCGACTATCTCGCGCTAGTGCCCGCGTGGAGCAGCCGGTGGCAACGGTTTTATTTTCAGGAATCAGTTGACAAGTTTATCACCATCGAACCGCGTGCTGGCTTGTTCTTGCAGGACCAGCTGCGTGCTAGTCCACTGTTTTTTTTCAGTCAAGTGCTCGACGGGTTGCTCCAAGACGCCAATCGGCTGGCCGGCGTGCGCCATGAATTGTTTGGTGAGCACATCGGCGCTGGTATGCGCAGTCTCAATCCGGGTCTGGCGGGCGGACCACTGCGGTCCTCGGCTCCCGAGCAAGGAGAGTCCTTTGACCCCAACGGCATCTATGTGTTGCCGGAGACGGTATCCGACCTGCCGCCGGTAGCCGGTATACTCACGGCGGGCGAGGGCAATCCTCTGTCTCATGTACAGCTCCTGGCGCGCAATCTTGGCATTCCCAATGTGGTGGTGGACGAATCGCTAATTCCGCGGTTGCGTCAATGGGACGGCCGTCCGGTGGTTCTGGCGGTGTCGTTGCAAGGTTCGGTTCGACTTACCGACGCGGCTACCGTGCCCCAGAGTGTGTTCAGAAAGGATCAGGGTGATTCCGAGGTGCTCATTCGCCCGGATGTGAACAAACTCGACGTGGATCGCAACGGCCTCATACCGCTGAGCTCTCTACGAGCCGATGACTCAGGTCGCAGCGTCGGACCGAAGGCGGCCAGGCTTGGAGAATTGCATCACCGCTTCCCGGAGGCCGTCGCCGACGGGTTGGCGATCCCGTTCGGTATGTTCAACGAGTTGCTCAGCCAGCCCTACCGCGACAGCGGTCTTTCGGTGTTCCAATGGATGGTACAGCAATACCGGACGATGGATAGGTTGCCGCGGGGATCTCAGGCACATGCAAATTCGGTCGAGAACCTCAGGCAACAAATACACCGGTGGATTGAGAACGCCGATCCAGGCGCTGAGTTCCGCTCACGTCTGCGCGCGGCGATGGAGGAGGTGTTTGGCGAGGACGGTACCTATGGCGTGTTCGTACGCAGCGACACCAACGTCGAAGACCTGCCACGGTTCAGCGGTGCCGGATTGAATCTCACAGTGGCCAATGTGGTCGGGTTTGACAATGTGCTTAAAGCGGTTTCACAGGTGTGGGCATCGCCGTTTACCAAGCGCGCGTTTGCGTGGCGGCAATCACGCATGGCGCAGCCGGAACATGTCTATCCGGCAGTGTTGTTGTTGCGCAGTATCCCAGTGGACAAATCGGGTGTATTAGTGACTCAGGATATCGACACCGGTGATTCGAGCTGGTTTTCGGTTGCCGTGAACGAAGGTGTGGGCGGCGCGGTGGATGGACAAGCGGCTGAGTCCTTGCGCATTCATCTCCACAGCGGTGCGGTAAAACTCTTGGCTCAGGCGACGGCGACTGTCAAGCGGGTCATCAACCCCAAGGGTGGTATTGAAAAAATGCCGGTGAGCGATACCGATCATGTGCTCGCGACCGAGGAGATTGTCGAACTGATCGATTTTGTCAACGGCCTGCCACGGCGATTTCCTGTGGTCGTGGATGCGGACGGTAAACCGGCGCCGGTGGATGTTGAATTCGGTTTTCGTGAAAATAAGTTGGTGCTGTTTCAGATCCGGCCTTTTCTCGAAAGCAAGCAGGTTTACACCAACAACTACTTGCGGTCGCTGGATAGTACTCTGCGGCGATTGGATCAGGTTATAGTGCAGCTGGACCGTATTCCCGGGAAGTAATCGTGATGCGTTTTTTCACACTGATTATATTTGCGTGGGTATTGTGGCCAGTTGTTGCGGCCGCTTACCCGATCTATGGCAGTGAGTCCACGGCCATACGGCGCTTGGAGCATGCGCGTCTGGCACATGAGCGTAAGGTAGCAGGAGGTCGACGCCTGCCGGGCGAACTGTTGACGCTGGAACAGGTGGACCTGAGATTATTGCATCGCCGCGACATGGAGATACCGGAACCAGATCCGGCGTTCACAACCCAGGTATTGAACCTGCTCGGAGCGGAAGCCGATCGCTATGGAATCGCGGTACTCGATCTTTCCAATATCGATCAACCCCGGTATGCACAGCACAATAGCGAGACCATTCATAATCCCGGCAGCGTTGGCAAGATTGTCGTCGCTGCCGCGTTGTTTCAGGCATTGGCGGATGCTTATCCCAAAGACCTGGAGTCGCGTCGCAAAGTGCTACGAGATACCTGGGTAACGGCGGATGATTTCATTGTTCACGACAGCCACAAGGTGAGCCTCTGGGACCCACCGACCCGGCAGCTAGCCCGTCGGCCTATCCAAATCGGTGACCGAGCTTCGCTGTGGGAGTTTGCCGACTGGATGCTGTCGGCTAGTTCCAACGCGGCTGCCAGTACGGTGATCAAACAGGCAATGCTGCTGGTTCGTTTTGGACGCGACTACCCGCTGGAAGATGCAACCGCCGTGGAATTTTTCGATAAAACGCCGCGGGCGGAACTGGGCAATGTGCTCGTAAAGACACTGCAGAGCCCGCTGCAACGCAGTGGTATCGACGTAAGCCGTCTTCGCCAAGGCAGCTTCTTCACCGTCACCGGCAAACGTAAGGTCCCAGGTACCAGCAGTCATACCACGAGCCGTGCATTGATGACCTACCTGTTGCGATTGGAGCAAGGTCGGATCGTGGATGAATTCTCGAGTCGTGAGATCAAACGCCTGTTATATATGACTGAGCGGCGTATTCGTTACGCGTCCGCCCCCGCCCTGCATGATGCCGCCGTGTATTTCAAATCCGGGTCCTTATATAAGTGTCAGCCCGAACCGGGATTTGTGTGCCGCAAGTATCACGGCAATACACGAAACCTGATGCATTCGGTGGCGATTGTCGAATCACCGGCCGCCGAGCGCCGGCTGTACTACTTTGTCACCCTGGTGTCGAACGTTTTACGTAAGAACTCGGCAGTGGATCATCAGACACTGGCGACCCGCATCCACCGCCTGATTCAGGCGGCGCATGCTAAATAAGAAATGTCACGGGGTTGCGGCGCGGGCCACGGCGGTGGGAACAACGAGTTCGTGTAGCCGCTGGATGATCTTTGGTAACCATCGCGATCCTTCCGGATGTTCAGCCAACACCACTGCGATATACCTGTGCTTGCCGGCCTCGACGATGGCACTATCGGCGTGCCAATGTCGCCAGGAACCTGATTTGCGGTATATCCGAACACCGGGGTACTTTGCCAGACCCTTGACAAATTTGTGACGGATTCCGGATTTGGCGAGTATCGCTTTCATCTGCCGCGACAAATCGGCCTGTAGCATGCGCTTGGTTTCGAGCAGATAATAAAAACGCGCGGTCTGTAATGCGGTCGCGCCATGGGACAGGTTGTGCAATGGATCTCGTTGATACGCGGGTGATCGGCCGTACTCCTTGCCTACCCACAACCCGCCGTTAACAGCTGGATCGTAGAGGCGAAACCTATCCGACATCAGAATGTCGATGAGTTGTTGCTTGCCGACACGGTTCAGCATGCGGGTAGCGTCGGTGTTCGAAGATACACGTATCATCCGCGTGAGGGACTCTTTGATTTCAGGGGTCATTGTCATCTTGCCCCGCTCAATCTGGACGAACGCCCCTAGGAGAATGGCGATTTTGGGCAGGCTTGCGGCATACAACATCTCGTCGCCGTTCAAGGATGCGAACCGCGGTTTATTCGTATTGGTGATATCGACCAGCGCTACCGCGAGCTTCTGTTTGTCGACAGCATCTCGAAGCGCCAACTCATCGATGGACTGTTCCAGGCCACGTTGTAGTCTCGGGTCGAAACTTTGACGCAACGGCGGATAGTCATCGGATGCGGCTGCCGCAACGTGGGCGGGCGCTGGCAACAACCATAACAGCGCGATTATTATGCCGATAATTCGCACGAACGCGGAATCTGCTCCCTGTTTATAGGTATATTTATGTGTACTTTAGACGGTGATCGACGAATATGATAACCGCCAATGGACTTTCGAACAAAACCGCAGCCGTTGTTCGCCGGCGGGCCGGGGTTCTGTTCGTCAATTTCCTGCTCATTATCCTTGCGTATTATCAGGTTAAATCTGCCAGCCGTTCGTTGTTGATCGAACACTGGGGGGCAGAGCACTTCCCTTATGTGTGGATCGCTTCAGCCGTGATTCTCGGCATCCTCATCGGTCCTTATCATCACGTCGTAGAACGATACAGCCGCTTACATGTCGTCCTTGGTTCATGTTTGTTATTTATCAGTTTGTTGATTTTGTTCCGGCTCATGTTGGAGTCGATGAGTGCCGTGGCGGCGATCGGTTTCTACATCTTTGTTGATATTTTCAGCGTGATTCTGGTGGAACAGTTCTGGAGTCTCACCAACACCATAACCGAAGCCGAAGATGGGAGGCGCTCCTACTGGTTCGTCGGCACTGGGGGGCTCGTCGGCGGCGTTCTCGGCGGCGTGCTCGCGGCGTCGCTATTGCATTACACACCGATGACCACCGCCGATCTGTTGTTATCCTGCGCGGGGTTGCTGGTCATAGTCTTTGGACTCAACATGCTTATGGGACGCATGGGTTTATACGAGGAAATAAAAAGTATCGGCGGACCGGTGCAGATGGCAAACGGATGGCGTGCCTTGGCCCAGAGTCGCTACTTGATCCTGATCGCGGCGGCGTTGTTGTGCGCCCAACTAGCGCAGCCCGTGGTGGAGTATCAGTTCATTAAAAGCGTCGAGGCTGCCTATCATGACCTCGATCAACGAACCGTGTTTATTTCCACATTCTTTAGTGTCTTAGGGATCGTTTCCATCGGTATCAACCTGCTGATTACGCCCATCATTCATCGCTACCTCGGTATCATGGCCGGTTTGTTGACACAGCCGTTGATCCTGGCAATCTGTTCATTGAGTTTTATTGCGGTGCCCACACTGATGATCGCCTCGGTTGTGAAGATCAGCGATCGCGGCTTGTCCTATTCGATTAACCGTGCCTCCAAGGAACTGCTATACATCCCCATCAATCCGGTGCGCACCTATCAGGCCAAGGCGTGGATTGACATGCTTGGATACCGCTTGTTCAAGGTCCTGGGGTCGGCGTTGATACTTCTGTTCACGCAGTGGCTGCCATTCAGCCTCGGCGTTTCCCACCTAGGCTTGATCACGGTCGTGGTATGCGCTTTTTGGGTGGCGATAATCGGCATGCTCGCCAGGGAATACCGCGTTGTAGTACCAGTTGCGGTAGCCGCGTGAACAGTAGCCTCAATTTCTAATCCTCATATCGCACCGAGGAACCCGGGTGATGGCTACCAGACCGGATGGACGACGCGCGGGAGCGACGAAACGAGGCGTCACAGTCTTTGACTCTGACTCCGATTCTCTGTCGGGCGCTGCGAAAGTTCAGGTGCCCGAGACCGGTTCGGCGCCGTCATAGTCCCGCTTCTATTCCAATGCTAACCGAAAAGGCTTTAACTGCCCCGTGCTAGAAATGGCTATACTCAATTCTTTACGGTGTCGGCCAGAATAGGGGTGGGTGTCTTGGTGTAATGTGCTGATTAGTCTCTTGAAGTCACATGCCATAACCGGTTTTTTTCGCAGTAAAAGCGCGGTCGATGCGGCGGTAAGCGCTTTGCTGCTGATTGCGCTTGTTGCTTTGTATGGCCAGGTCGGTAATTTCGAATTTGTAATTCTTGATGACGCGGATTATGTCTACCAAAACGTCATGGTTACAAATGGCCTTACCGTCGAGGGGATAGTCTGGGCGTTCACATCATTTCATCCCAGCAATTGGCATCCGCTGACCTGGGTGTCCCATATGCTCGATGTTTCGCTATTTGGAGTGGATTCCGGTTGGCATCACTTGGTAAATGTATTTTTTCATGGTGTCAACTCCTTGTTGGTTTACTTTTTCTTTCGGCTGGTATTAGAGGAAGTATGGCCAGCGCTGTTGATTGCCGCCCTGTTTCTTGTTCATCCTTTGCATGTGGAGTCGGTGGCATGGGTGGCCGAACGCAAGGACTTGTTATCTGCTTGCTTCTTTTTGGTAGTGCTGCACTGTTACAGATATTACGTCGCTCGAAATACGTTGACTCGCTACGCGCTTGTTTTCTTTTTCTTCGTGTTAGGAGCGATGTCCAAGGCCACGGTGGTTACCTTGCCCTTGGTCCTGTTGTTGCTCGACTACTGGCCATTCAACCGATTTCATACTTCGCAAGACCTGCCCCAGCCACTACAACAGTGTGGCCGTTATGCACTACTCGTTGAAAAGGTTCCCCTGCTTGTCATCAGCGCAGCACTGAGCTTTATGACCATCGCCGCCGGCAGTGACGCGCTCCTCTCGGTAGAGACCACGCCATTTTATGACCGGATCATGAATGCAGTGGTTTCTTACACCGTCTACTTGAAACAGATTTTTCTTCCTGTCGACCTCGCTGCCTTTTACCCACTCCATGAAATCGATCTTATTCGGCAATTTCTGCCGTCATTATTGTTGCTTGTCTGTGTGACGGCGGTTTTAGTGTACTGCCGGCAAACTAGGCCGTTCTTATTGATGGGTTGGTTGTGGTATGGGCTGATGTTAGTCCCAGTGATCGGCATCATACAAGTCAGTACGCAAGCGCATGCTGATCGCTTCGTGTATCTACCTTCTATTGGAATATTTCTCATCATTGCCCTCATACTGCCAAAGCCCGGTACCAGATCATTCAGGTATTCTCTTTTTACCGTGCCTGCATTTCTAGCATTTTTCTTTTTTCTTGCTTATTTGCAGGTTGGTTATTGGCGAAACAACAACATTCTGTTTCATCGCGCCATCGACGTAACCAAGAACAATTATGTCGCGCATGTGAATCTTGCCGCTGATTATACGAACCGAAGGTTGTACGAACAGGCTGAGCACTATGCCAGAAAAGCACTAGTGCTAAGAAGTGACCGCTATCCTGGTTATCTATTACTAGGCAATATTCGATTAGGACAGGGACACTACATCGAGGCCGAGCGCTATTATCGACACGCGTTGCGCAAGTCCGAAGACAACGAAAGCGTTCTTAACAATTTGGGAATTGTGCTCGCAAAACAGGGGCGTGAAACCGAAGCAGTTGAATTCTTTAATCGCGCTTTGAAAGCAAAACCCAATATGCCGGAAGCAAAACGTAATCTTGCGCGTTACGCTGGTCACGAACGGTAACGATAGGCGCTTGCGTGGTTAACCTGTAAATTGCACCAAGGTGAGGCACCTTTCACACGGTGCATGTATCCGTGCTTGAATCTCTCGCGAAATCAACAGCTAGTAATAATGTGTGAGGCCGGTTCAATGTGTCCGAAGATCCTGCGGCGCCATATCGATGATCGGATTACACAGTATCAATAACCGATTCGTCGCTCACCCCAAACGGTGAAAACCGGATCAGAGTTGAGCAATTTACCGTAGTACTTGTCGTCTTCCGGCCGTGGCCAACCGACCCACGACTCGGTTCCCAGTTCGGTGAACGCCCCGCTCCGGCGGAAGTAATCCAGCACCAAACCCTGGCGCTCAAAGGGGTGCAACCGGTTCCACAGCTGGATCGCCTTGGGCGGAAACCAGCGGTCTGAAAAGGTCACGATGAATCGCCCGCCGGGACGCAGCACCCGCGCCACCTCGGCAAACACGGTGTAAGGTTCGACCAAATACTCCACCGACACGGTGCAGATCGCAACGTCGAACTCAGCGTTTCCCCACGGCAGGTGCGGATCCCGATTAAGATCCTGGACGAGGAAATCGTTTAACTGCGCATTGGCCTCCAATTCCTGACGGTTCATGCCCAGACCGGTGATGTTCGCCGGCGGAGCGATGCCGTCTAGATGGGACACCCAGCTGCTCATGAGGTCCAGCACCCGCTCGCCGGGTTGGATAGATCTGCGATACACACGGTTGATGAACTGCCGCGCTTGGCTGTCGACGTGGTGGACCATGCGCGGCAGGGCATAGAACACCTCGTCGGCAGCCGCGTCTTCACGCATAAAATTGTCCGCCTGCGCGAAGTCCACTGTGCCACTTTCCGGCGGGCACTGCATCCCCGGTCCGCGGTCGATGAGTTCGGCCACCACGTCGTGACAACTGCCGCCGCGTTCTTCCTTGCTG
>CAMYMN010000085.1 GCA_947259395.1 uncultured Gammaproteobacteria bacterium
AAATCGCCCGCACCTTCGGGGGCGCCGGTCTGCCCGACGGCTTTCATCGCGCGGCGGCGGAAGTCTATGCCCGGCTGAAGTGTTTCAAGGACCATCATGCGCCACCGGCGCCGGCAGCGGTGGTCGAAAGGCTGCTGAGAACCAGGACCTGATTGTCATCGTCTCTCGAGCGCCTCGCATAGCGCTGTCATTGTGGTGGTATTGCTTTCACTGGTCGGGTTCTCTTACGGATCGATCATTGCCGTCTACCCGGTAGCGATATCCAATTATTTCGAGGAACGGGGTCCGCAAGCTTACGGCCAGGTGTCCATCGCCTGGGGATTTGCCGGACTGGTCGCACCCTGGAGTGCAGGATTAATTTACGACCTGCGCGCGGGTTACGGACTGGCTATGGTGATCGCAGCAGTGATCGCAATAAGCTCAGCGCTTTGTGCCGGATTCTGCAGGCTTGGCAAACCGGCTTGATGCAATGCGTACCGGCCGCTGAAAAAGTAATCGGGGACAGACCACGATTTACTGATTTGCACTGTGGCAAGGCGGGCAGGCCGGCGAAGTCGGCTTAAGCGTGGTCGGTCCCCGATTACTATTAGAGGCTATACTGATCGAAGATTGTTGCGTGGTGCGCAACACGCTATACTACGTGTGTGATCAAGTCATTCCGGCATAAGGGACTCCGGCGGTTCTTCGAAACCGGCAAAAAATCAGGGATCCAGGCCAATCACGCTGGTCGGCTACGTTTACAGCTGGCGGCCCTGGATACCGCTCAAAGCATTGACGATATGGATTTGCCTGGCTACCGGCTACATCCGCTCAAGGGACGAATGAAATGCCGTTGGTCAATCTCGGTTAGTGGCAATTGGCGACTGACTTTTGAATTTAAGGACGGAAATGTCCACATATTAGATTACGAGGATTATCACAAATGACTATGCATAATCCGCCGCACCCGGGCGAGTTTATTCGCGAAACATATATCGAGCCGTTCGATCTCAGTATTCGTTCGCTTGCGGAGAGCTTGGGTGTTTCTCCGTCGACGTTGGCGCGCGTTGTCAGCACTCGAAGTGCTGTAAGTCCGGAGATGGCCTTGAGGCTTTCGAAGGCGCTTGGACGTTCTCCTGAGAGCTGGCTCGCAATGCAGCATAATTTTGACCTCTGGCAGGCGAAGAAGTCGGCAGATCTTTCGGATGTCCAGAAAATCGATTTTGAAGCTGCGTAGCGAGAACAGTCTAACGAATCTCTGCACTGGCCGCCGGGTGATGGGTAAACGGGGACATTCAGAGCTCGTAAGCTGCTGAATTGCGGATCTGTCACAGTGATGTGAACGTATCTTCATTCGCTTAAGAACGCTGATTGTCTCCTCTGCATCGATAGTCAAATAGTCAACTCCGGGACCATTCCCCTCTCGACCTTATCTGTCGGCGGCTCGACCGAATAGCGGGGGGCGTCTTTTTGCTTTAAGAGTTGAAGCCACTGGCGGTCGAGCATGTGGGTGTGGACGTCGATGTAGCGCATGGGGGAGCTTCGGCGGAATGGGCGGGGATGCTAGCGTAACAAGTTGGGACAATCTAACGAGGGCAGCGGGTCCGGGGCCGTTATGTTTAATCATTTCGGTACCGCCTCCATTTTCGTGTGAGCTGTCCCATTGGCCGCCAAGGGGCAAAGGCACACGCACGATTGGATCCTGTCAAGATCTAGACACAGCGTCTCAACGACTGTTCTGCAGTCACAGCGCCCATCGCCTATACTTTAGACCCTTAGAGATTCCGCTGTGCCCGCCGCAATGCCATGACAGATCCGTTGCAACCAATCCGATTTTATGCAGAGGACATTGTACAGACCGTGCACGAGCCGCTTCTGGTCCTTGACGAAGCGCTCCGCGTAGTTACTGCTAATCACGCCTTCTACGTCACGTTTCACGTTACGCCTCAAGAGACGGAGCGCGCTCTCAGTTATGAACTAGGGAATGGTCAGTGGGACATCCCCAAACTGCGGAAGCTGCTACAGGACGTCCTTTCGAGGGACAGTAAGTTCTGCGATTATCGAGTTAATCACGACTTTCCGCAGATCGGCAGTAAGACCATGTTGTTAAATGGCCGCCGAGTGTTTCAGGAACCTGGCAAGGCACGACTGATTCTTCTTGCTATTGAGGATGTGACTGAGCGAGATCGCGCAAATAGAGCTAATCAGGAAGCGCGTGAATACGCTGAATCTATTATTGATACTGTACGCGAGCCGCTGCTGGTACTAGATGATGATCTTAGGGTCATCTCTGCCAGTCGCGCTTTTTATGGCACGTTCAAAGTTACGCCTCAAGAGACCGTAGGGCAGCGCCTTTTTAATCTAGGCAACCGCCAATGGGACATTCCCAAGCTGCGAACTCTCTTAGAGCAGATTATTCCCGAGAATTCGACTGTTGAGGCGTTTGAACTTGAACAAGAATTTCCAACTATTGGATCGCGGGCAATGCTCCTAAATGCTCGGCGGCTACAGAGAACGAACAACACTCCGCTGATTTTATTGGCTATCGACTCAATGAGGTCACCCTGCACTCCATTGGAGATGCTGTAATCACAACGGATCCTGAAGGAGTCGTCCGATACTTAAACCCCGTTGCCGAGAAGTTGACCGGCTGGCGAGCACAGGAGGCACAAGGTCAGTCATTGCACACTGTGTTCCGAATAATTCGAGAGGAAGACCGCGAGCCTGTGTCCAACCTCGTGGCTCGGTGCATCAAAGAAGATAAAGTCGTTGGGCTTGTCAATCACACCATCCTGATCAGCCGTAATGGGCAGGAGTACGCCATCCAGGACTCCGTGGCCCCTATTCGCAGTCCAGATGGTAAGCTGCTTGGGGCCGTAATGGTCTTCACTGACATAACGGAGACACGTCGCTTGGCGCAGCAGATGGCCCACCAGGCGAGCCATGATTCCTTGACCGGCTTACTCAACCGACGAGAGTTCGAGCGCCGCTTACAGCGCACTCTGGAGACCGCTCGAACAGACCGGATCGAGCACACCTTGTGTTACCTGGACTTAGACCAGTTTAAAGTAATCAATGATACCTGTGGTCATGTGGCGGGCGATGAGCTGCTGTGTCAGCTCGCTTCGGCGCTGCATGACAAAGTCAGGACGCGGGACACACTGGCGCGGCTGGGAGGTGATGAGTTTGGAGTGTTGTTGGAGCATTGCCACCTCGAAGAAGGTATGCGAGTAGCAAATGCGTTGCGGGATGCGGTTCAAGGCTTTCGGTTTGACTGGGAAGGTAAGAGTTTCCGCATCGGTGTCAGCATCGGAATAACCCCGATTACCGAGGCCACTGAAAGTGTTGCAAGTGTACTAAGTCAAGCGGATTCCGCGTGTTACGCCGCTAAGGACCGAGGACGCAATAGGATCCACGTCTTTACCTTAGAGGACACCGAGCTTGTTCGGCGGTCAGGGGAGATGGAATGGGTCAGGCAGATCAACCAGGCACTCGAAGAGAAACGGTTCCGCCTTTTCTGCCAGCCGATCGCGGCAATCGAACCGGGCCGTGATGAAAAGGGACATTATGAGATTCTACTTCGAATGATTAACGAGGAAGGCACGCTTGTGCTCCCCGCGGAATTCTTCCCAGCTGCAGAGCGATATCACCTGGCAAGTAAATTAGACCAGTGGGTTATCACCACTGCATTCGATTGGCTCCACGATCACCCGCATCTACTGGACCACATTTCCATGTGCTCGATCAATCAATCAGGTCATTCATTGGGAGATGCTGCTTTCTTGGAGTATGTCAACAGGGAGTTTGAGAGGACTGGTATTCCAGGGAACAAAATCTGTTTTGAAATCACGGAGACGGCGGCGATCAGCAACTTCGCCAGTGCCGGGCGGTTGATAGCCGATCTGAAGAAGCGAGGCTGTCAGTTCGCCCTTGATGACTTTGGCAGCGGGTTATGTTCTTTTGCATACTTGAGAGCGCTGCCAGTAGATTTTTTAAAAATCGATGGTGCGTTTGTCAAAGACATCGTAGATGACCCAATAGACTTGGCGATGGTGAAATCGATCAATGACATGGGGCATGTGCTGGGTAAACGCACGATAGCGGAGTGCGTAGAAAACCAAGCTATTCTCGATAAGGTGAGGGAGATTGGGGTCGATTATGCGCAAGGATACGGCATCAGTGCCCCGAAACCGCTCGATGAGTTAACTGGTGTGGACGCTAGACTGTAACTCTTCATTCCAGTCCTCCGCACTGTCCAAAGAGGCGGTCATGCTGTCGGCCGTGCGCCCGTACCGCGGTGAAGAATTCGCTTGCCATTGTCGCGCGGTCAGTCCATGCTGTGTGGGTCGATTGTCTTTCGGCCAGTTCTCCGCGCATCCCTTCCGGGCGCGCCCATGACCTTTCCGATCTGAACTCTTGATGCCGTGCGCAATGTCGCGCGCGGCGTGATCTCTTTAAATACGAAGGTATCTCATGTCTATGATAGGCACTGTAAAGTTTTTCGACACCTCCAAAGGTTTCGGTTTCATCGCACCCCAGGACGGCTCCAAGGACGTTTTCGTCCACATCTCGGCGGTCGAGCGCGCCGGGTTGACCATGCTTTCTGAGAATCAGAAAGTCTCGTTCGACGAGGCGCCGGGAAACAACGGCAAGGTCGCCGCTGCCAATCTTAAGCTGGTGTAAAGGCACCGGGAGAGCGGCCGTGCGCGGCCGCTTCCCGACCCACGATCCGGCATTGCACAGACAACCAGGCGGGACAACGGCGCGATGGAAAAACCGGATCAGGGACGGTTTGTAATTTCTCGATAAGAAACGGGCTTCTGTCCCGGATTTTTCTTTTTCGTCCTTCAGGTCGTCCCGTCCCGCGCGATGACTTCCAGGAAATCTTTTCCGTAGCGCTCGAGCTTCTTCTCCCGCACCCCCGGGATGTCGGCGAACTCCGCCAGGCTGTCGCCGCCGGAAAGGGTGTGTTCGATGATCGCCTGCTGCTGGCGCGGAAACTTTCGTATCCGAAGACCCGCTTGAGCACGTCCCCGGGCGTCGCTGCCATGGGGCGGGATTGTCACATTAACCGGGATTCAGTAACGGAGCGGGGATGAAAACAGCCGAATCCCCCTATTTTAATCAACATTTGCCGCCGGATTTGAAAGTCAGTAAGTCGACATTGGGATCGATTGCCCATGCAAGCGTACTTCGCCCGCTAGGGCGCCACGAATCAATTGGTGTTGCCAAGGCCCCGCTGGTGATAGCGCATTAGAAGTCTGAATCGGTCAATGTGTATGAGTAGATGTATGAGGCTTTGCGATCTCGTGAATAAACGTTCCAAGCGACCGCGCAGATCTGATCTCGATTGACATCAAACGTGTTCAGAGATCCGGCCTCGTCCGCGCTGGCTTCCGGGCTGATCTTCGAGAGCGCACCGTCTTCGACAAAAAACGAAATCTCGAACGTTCGGTCATAGCCCCAAAAGCGGACACCGTGCCTCGTGTCGTCGTAGCTGCGACTCGGATTGGGAAAATTGTGCGGCTTGGCTTCCGCATTTCTCTTGCCGGCCTTGGTCATGGGGCGTCGCTCCTGAGAATTGATGACCGCTTTTGGTGACCACTCAATCGATTACGGGCAGTCAGCGAGCTGACGAAGCCGGGGCCCGCCAGCCATGCCTCCATCGTCTTTCAATCGGTTCTGCGGCCGAATCAGTTCGAATAACGTTTACGTGCCCGGGAACTCTAAGCCTAGAAAAATACAATCCGGCCTGGGACTGATAAAAGCAAAGGCCGCGGGCTATTCACCCACGGCCAGTCATCAAAGTCTCTAACGCGGCTGGGCGCGTTGGTATCAGGAAGCCTTCGCCGATTCTTCTGAAATACGCTCCGCGATCAGTTCTCTGCACTTTTCGGCGGTGGCGTTATCCGCTTTTTCGCCGTCCGGAGTGACAGCCCACGTGCCGTCTCGAATATAGCTCGACTTATTCCATTCACCACTCGCCTCATTCAAACCGGCCAGTCTGGACGCCAGCCCTGAGGTTTTCATGAAGCGCTCTGCACAGAGCTGGGCCATGACCCCGCTCACCGCATCGGAGGCCATTTTGTGTGAAGTAGCCACTGCGGTACTGTCGAGCTGGTAGCCGGGGAACCACTGACCCCCGATCGCAAACAGCAGGAATCCCGCGATAGCGGACCCGACCGCCAATCGAACGCCGCGACTTTTTACGTCTCGTAATTCAATCGTTTGGTCTCTGAGCTTCATCTCCGCTTCGCGCAGTTTTGCCTGGAGTTCTGCGGCTTTATCAGCCTTGTCCGTCTTGTCGTTCATTTAACCTTCCTCTCTTAGTGTAGGCGAACATGTATATCAGGGCCGCCGGTTGTCGTCTGTGCGTCAGCGTACATAGCATTCGGCTGCCCAGTGGTTGGTCCGTTCGGCCCGCCTGCCGCCCGATTTCGTATGTGCCCGGTAACGGACATTTCCTGTAACATGGATGTTGGCTGCTTATGGCGCCAGGGGCTGGGGCCGGTGTTGGTCGCGCCGACGAAGGACGCCACGCTGCAGCACGAGGCGATATCGGAATGAATTCTAAGCACGCGGGTGATGGTGCCGCCCAGAATCGGCTAGTCGCGGCAATGCCCGCGGACGTCTTGGAGCGTATTCAGCCCAAATTGGAGCCAGTTCCCCTCGCCCTCGGCAAGGTGATCTACGAGGCGGACGAGACGCTCACGCACGTCTACTTTCCCACGACTGCAATCGTTTCTCTGCTCTATACCATGGAAAACGGCAGCTCCGCCGAGATGGGGGTGGTCGGTTGCGATGGCGTGGTGGGGATCGCCGTATTCATGGGCGGCGATACGACCCCCAATCGGGCCGTGGTTCAGAGCGCGGGCCATGCCTATCGGATGGAGTTGAAGGATTTTCGCGACGAGTTCAGGCGCGTCGGGGAATTGCACCGACTGTTGTTGCTTTACACCCAGTCGCTACTTACTCAAATGTCGCAGACCGCGGTCTGCAACCGGTTGCACTCTATCGAGCAACAACTTTGCCGATGGCTCTTGTTGAGCCACGACCGACTCGAGTCGGATGAGCTGATTATGACCCAGGAGCTGATCGCCAACATGCTCGGCGTGCGCCGGGAGGGCATTTCCGTTGCGGCGCATCGCCTCCAGGACGCTGGGCTGATCCGTTACAAACGCGGCCACCTCACGATCCTCGACCGTTCTGGCCTCGAGTCCGAGGTGTGTGAATGCTATCAAGTCGTGAAGACTGAGTGCGACCGACTGCTCTCCTATCAGCTGAAATCGCCTGACCCAATAGCATAAGCCGCGACGGCCGCAATGTACGCTATCGCGCAGATCGCGTTGCGCGTGCATGCTATCGTAAATCTCCGATGTCGCACTCGAGTGCAAGATTTTCATCCTGATGAAGGCAGAGGGAGCCGCGGGAATGTCCGGGTCGCAAGGCACAGTACGCCTGATCGAATGTTTCGAGCGCTTATCTCGCGACTAGCGCCGATGTCAGCTTCGAATCCTGTGATGGTAAAGAACCGGATCCTCTCGATGCTGGCAAAGGCCGAGTATCGGCGGTTGCGGCCGAGCCTCGAGCAGGTCGCACTTCATGCGAACGCAGTGCTCTACGAGCCGGGAGGCGCCGTCAGGCACATCTACTTTCCCAACGATGCTGTCGTCTCGCTGCTCTATGATGTCGATGGGCGAAGGACGGTGGAGGTGGCCATGGAAGGCAATGAGGGTGCGGTCGGACTCGCCGTCTATCTGGGCGGTGTGACGTCGTGCAACCTGTCCATTGTCCGCGACGCCGGCACCGCGATGCGACTGGAGGTCAAGGCCCTGACGAGGTGCGCCGACCAGCGCGGTCGCCTGAGAGAGCTACTCCACAAGTCGGTCCACGGGCTGGTCACGCAGATCGCGCAGGCGGGCGTCTGCAGCCGATTTCACTGCATCGACGCGCGCGTCGCCCGGTGGTTGCTGATGACGCAGGATCGGGTGGGGTCACGCGAGCTCAGCGCGACACAGGAGTCTATCGCACGCATGCTCGGGGTGCGGAGGAGCGGCGTCACCGCAGCGGCGAGCGGCTTTCAGAGGCAGAGCATGATCGGCTACCGTCGCGGGCGAATCGAGATTCTGGACCCGCGAAAGCTACGCGCGGCGTCTTGCTCCTGTTATGGGGTTATCAAACGCCAGTACGACAGCTTTCTGAAATAAGGAAACAGCTTGGGCGGCTCAGTTTGCGCTGGTTAACGCCCCCGGCCTCGGGGTGCCGCAGGCCAACGAGGCAGAAACGCAACAACCGGTAACTCTCAATGAGCCTTAGGCTTGGTGGAAAGTTCCACCGGATAGACCGCCAAATTTGCCGCTCATCGCGGTGCATGGGGGAAGCTCGATCCCTTGGTCACTGGCCGCGAGAAAGCTGACCACACCACAGGAACTCGTGATGAAAATGCTCACCCCTCACCGGGTGAGGCGTCACCGAGGCCGTTGAATGCGGAAGTCGTCGTTTTTGTTCCTGAACCGATAAATGCGCGCATGGATTATCGCGAGCTAAGTACGCTGGCGCACAGAAGGTTTGGGAGGAGTGGAGGAGAATACTACTTTTGTGAGCGGCCTCTCAATTGGATAGCAAGGTCGCCACCGAGGAGAGGACATTCGATGACAATACGTTCGAGCAAGAGGTGGAAAGCCTTTGGGAGACACTTCGTTCTTGGCGGTTTCGCTTCGGTGACGCCATCGCGCGCGTCTGGCGGAGATACGGACGAAGTGAACGTCCTGCTGAAACCCGAACAGGGGTCGGCAAAAGTTGCGGTCGTCCGGGATGTGGGCCAAGCCTCCCTGAATGAAACAACCGGATCGCGCCTGGCAATGGATGACCGTCAAGCCGTAGAACGAGGCGAGGATGAAGGCATGACGGTGGGTGGAGAGTGAACACTGCCCCGCGGCGCGGGCACAAGCGATTGTGTCGTGAGCGCCAGGCCGGCCGAGCGCTAAGGCAAAGACGCCGAGCATCATCTTGAGCACGCCCAAATAAGGAGGGCTTCGCAGTGAGGACGCAGGACGGTAAGGGACCATGGGGCGGCGGAGGCAAACCCCCCGATTTTGACGATCTGCTGCGGCAGGGGCAGGATTGGCTCAAACAGAGACTGCCGAGCGGCGGTGCGAGCGGGTTCATCGTGCTTGCCGTCCTCGTTGTTGCGGCTCTGGGCGCATGGACGGCCTATTACACTGTGCCGAGCGACTCTGTCGCGGTAGTGCAACGCTTTGGTAAGTATCTCAAGGAAGTTCCTCCGGGGCTGCATTTCAAGCTGCCGCTGGGCGCCGATCTGGCCACAATCGTTCCGGTCAAGAGGCAGCTGAAACAGGAATTCGGGTTCACGACCCCGGGCGCCAGCGATCCGTACCAGGGTTCTGGCGACGGCAGGCGGGACACGAGGCGGGAAACGGAGATGGTCACCGGTGATCTGAACGCGGCACTGGTGGAATGGGTGGTGCAGTACCGCATCTCGGACCCGGTTAAGTTCCTCTTCGAAGTTCGCGAGCCGAGTGAAACGCTGCGCTATGTTTCCGAGTCGGTCATGCGCGAAGTCGTCGGCGACCGCACCGTGGACGAGGTGATTACCATCGGCCGGCAGGAGATTGAAACGGAAGCCCTGACCAAGATGCAGGCGCTCTCCACCAAGTACGCGATGGGGATCAGCATCGACCAGGTGCAGTTGAAGAACATCAATCCGCCCAAACCGGTGCAGGAGTCTTTCAACGAGGTCAATCAGGCGCAGCAGGAGAAAGAGAAGTTGATCAACGAAGCCCGGCGTGACTACAACAAGGTGATCCCGCTGGCCGAGGGTGAGAAGGATCAGCGGATCCGCGAGGCCGACGGCTACCGGCTTAAGAGAGTCAATGAAGCGGAAGGCGATGTCGCTCGGTTCAGCGCCTTACTGGCGGAGTACACCAAGGCCCCGGAGGTCACCCGCCGTCGCATTTATATCGAGACCCTGCAGGACATCATGCCGGGAATACGCTCCAAGATCATTGTCGATGAGCGGACGAGCGGAATCCTGCCGCTGCTGAATCTCGACACCCAGCAGGGGGTCGTGAAATGAGCAAGATTCTGCAAATCGCCCTGCTGGTGGTGCTGGGCCTCGGAGCGTATATCGCGATGAGCGCGATCTACACGGTGAGCGAAGTCGAGCAGATGATCATCACTCAGTTCGGCAAGCCCGTCGGCGATCCGGTGACGTCCGCCGGGCTCAAGCTCAAGGTGCCCTTCATCCAGGACGTCAATCCCATCGACAAGCGGGTGCTCGAATGGGACGGCAGCCCCTCGGACATGCCCACCAAGGACAAGCTCTACATCTCGGTCGATCTCTTCGCCCGCTGGCGGATCACGGATCCCCTCCAGTACTTTCTGCGGCTGCGCGATGAACGCAGTGCTCAGTCGCGGCTGGACGACATTCTGGGCAGCGAAACCCGCAACGCGGTCGCCAAGCATGAGCTGATCGAGATCATCCGCACCACCAAGGATCGCGTGCCTCTGCGCGATGCGCTCCTGACCGACGCGGAAAAGGAGCTCGATATGGGGTCGCTGGTGCCGATCCAGAAGGGACGCCAACTGGTCGAGCAGGAGATCTTTGCCGCGGCGGCGGAGAAGGTTCGCGTGTTTGGTATCGAATTGCTCGACATCCGCTTCAAGCGGATCAACTACAACGAAAGCGTCCGCCCGAAGATCTATGACCGAATGATCAGCGAACGGCGGCAGATCGCGGAGCGCTTCCTGTCGGAAGGTAACGGCGAGGCCGCCAGGATCCGCGGCAATCGCGTGCGCGACCTGAACAAGATCCAGTCTGAAGCCTACCGTCAGGTCGAGGAGATCCGCGGCGTGGCGGACGCGAAAGCCACCGAAATCTATGCAACGGCCTACAACCAGAGTCCTGGAGCGGTGGCGTTCTACGAATTCACACGGACCATGCAGTCCTATAAGTCCATCATCGCCGAAAACACCACCCTCGTACTGTCCACGGACAGCGACCTGTTCAAGTTTCTCAAAGGTATGAGCCCGGATGGCGATGTCGCTCGGACCCAAGGCTCTGGCGACAAACAATGAGAGTTCGCCCGATCGGTAGTCGGGCGACCGTCATGCGGTCCTCGTGCTGAAAGGGCTTCCCCCAGCCGGAACCCCTCAAATAGTCTCGCTCGCCTAGGTGTTCATCGCCGGGCAATCGCGGTCGGAAAGGCGCGTATGAGGTCGATTGTTCGCTACATTCTCGGGCACCGCGCGATACCCCCTCCATGGCGTGATATTACCCCCGTACCAGAAAAGGGGACGCACTTATTTTCCTGGCCGTGCTGAGCGGAAAATAAGTGCGTCCCCTTTATCCTGGCACTGCGATAGTTCGACGAGTGTATTCCCGGGCAGGAAGATTCTCATAAACGCACAGAGTTCCTTTACCAGCGAACTCGTCGACCAATTCGTATGGGTATCTCCGCAATCCCAGAGCCCACCGCCCCAAGCTCGGGGCTGCGCCTCGAAAGGCAAAAAGACAATAGGCCAGAATTCCACAACTTGAGATCACGACGACCAGACTATGAGTTAATCCAGTAAGTTGAACGGCCGGCACGACTACCAAAAGGCACATGAAGAGGTCGGTGAGGAGTGCAGCCGTGAGACGCAGCACTCCAGCTACTCGCATCGTTCCGTCCGGAGTATTGACCAAATCGAGAGTCATCGATCGAACTCCGCCTAACGACGCCAATGAGCCGCGTGGACCGAATGGCTTCGATTAGAACGACGTGCTGTCACCGCGTCGGCTCGATTGAATGGTTATGCAGCAACCTCAACGTACGCAGAACGCGTTGATGGCGCGGGAACAGGGAAACCTTCCGTCTTGAGACCCTCGATATGGAACTGGATGGCTTCCTTCATGTTCGCTTCAGTTTCTTCAGGGGTCTTACCAGTGGATACGCACCCAGGGAGATCTGGTGAATAAGCCGAGTATCCAGATTCGCTTTTCTCTACCACGATCAAATACTTCATCTCTTCAACCCCGCTTGCTTCAGAATACTATTGAGGGTTCCTGCGGCCAAATCGTCACCTGGCCTTCCAGGAATTGTAACAAGACCAGTCTTAGTCGGGTGTTTGAACTGGCGGTGGCTCCCGCGTGTACGGATTTCGCGCCACCCATCAGCCTCGATCTGGCGAGTCGCCTCCCTGACTTTCATAATTACTCCGTTCCATCAGATTACATTGTTGCATAACGCCAGCCATAACCGGCCCGTAGCGAGCGGGCGAAGCCCGCTTTCGAAGGGTCCGAGTTCATGGCCATGTTAGCCGCCGCCACTTTCGGCCTTCCGCGCTTCCCACCAGGCGGGCAGCCCTGGGTTGATCCACTGCCAAGCAAGGCCATGCTACGAGGGCTTGCGCATCTCGACCACGACCACCACCAGCGTCGCAACGAGCGAGACTGATACC
>CAMYMN010000086.1 GCA_947259395.1 uncultured Gammaproteobacteria bacterium
TTGGTGCCCGGGACGTCACGAGCCGGTATCACGATCACCGCCGGCCTATGGATGGGATTACGGCGCCGCGCGGCGGCGCGATTTTCGTTTCTGTTGTCGATTCCCGCGATTGTGTTGGCCGGTGGCCGTAAGACCTGGGACTTGATGATTGCCCCGGGCCCGGTGCCATGGGTCCTGGTGTTGGCAGGAGCGGTGGTCTCCGGTGTCACCGCCTTTTTGTGTATCCATTGGTTCTTGAAACTGGTGGAACGCATTGGGCTGTCGCCGTTTGTCGTTTACCGGGTGGTTTTGGCGGCAGTTTTGTTTTGGATATATCTGTAGCCGGAATATATTGCACCTAGGCGCGCTGCTAAAGATGAGATGTCACCAGACAACAGCAACTGACCAACAGGAGCTGGAGAAATAGTTGGACAGCGGGCCAACCTCAGTCACGCGCGTCGCTTAGTTTTCTAATGTTTGCGATCGCCTCGCAACGCTGCCGATGGACCTCCACCCCGATGTCCTGTCCTTGCCGTTGCGCGGCAATAATTTCAGTGTTAACTGACTTTGCCGCCCGGTAATAATCGCGCAGGATGTCCGCCTGGGGATAATCACGATCTTCGTATCCGGTTCGCCCGCGCATATCGGCCTCGCAAGCGAGTATGAACTGGTGCAAGCGCTCCGGGTGCTGGTAAGCGCGCAACGCATCGAGGAGTTTAACCACCGTTGAGGGCTTGAGCCGCTCGATACGGTGGACCAACAGATGATGCTCGCAGACTGCCACAGCAAGATCGCGATATTGATTGGGTACCCGCAGGCGCGCACACAAATCACGCACTAAGATTACGCCGCGTCGCTCATGATGCGGGTGGCTGGGCCAGTCCGATTGCGGCGTAACGCACTTGCCGAGGTCGTGGACCAGTGCCGCAAACCGGGTTTTCGGGTCATCGGTCAATCTGGCGGCCTGGTCGACGACCAGCATGATGTGCGCGCCGCAATCAATCTCGGGATGGTATCGTCTCGGTTGCGGCACCCCAAATAGACAATCGAGTTCGGGAAAAGTCCGCTCCAGAGCCCCACAGTCGCGCAGCGCCTGGATGAACAGCGATGGCCGCGGTTCGCCGAGCGCCAAACGCAGCTCATTCCACACGCGTTCCGGCACCAATGCATCAACCTCGCCATCGGTTACCATATTGCGCATCAACGAGCGGGTTTCGTCAGCGACGGCGAAACCGTAACGTGCGGTGAAGCGTGCGACGCGTAGTATCCGTACCGGATCTTCCGCAAACGCATCGGAGACGTGGCGCAAAACACCATTGTGGAGATCATCCTTACCGCCGAAGTAATCGATGAGCTGGCCGTCAGGGGTCTCGGCCATGGCATTGATCGTGAGATCGCGTCGCGACAAGTCCTGCTCGAGCGTAATCATGGGTGAGGTGTCAAACTCGAACCCCGCGTATCCGGGGTGGGTTTTTTTCTCGATCCGGGCCAAGGCGTATTCCTCCTTGGAAATCGGGTGGAGGAACACCGGAAACTCTTTGCCCACCGGTTTGAAGCCTTTTTCGATCATCTTTTCCGGTGTCGCGCCCACCACCACCCAGTCGCGGTCCTTGACCCGCAGCCCAAGCAGCCGGTCACGTACCGCACCGCCGACGAGATAGACTTCCAGATCTTTGCTTGGGTCTGGCATAGTGATACTAGCCCGTATATTGCACCAATACTGCGACTTCGCGCAGCACAAGGGATCCCGGATAATGGCGAAGGGACTTGTGCTGCGCGTAGTCGCAGTGTCGGGCGGCTGGACGCCGCGCTGGAACGAAATGCATAGCCGTAGCTATGCGTTGAGTGAAGCGCAAGTACAGGCGTTCGAGACCGAGCCAGCGCCGGGATAGGCGCATGCTCAGACACCAAGTGTGACACTGCTCGTTGATCATATTCGTTATGCTAAACAACTTGTTAGCTCCTCTTTTGCCGTCTTGGTGCAATATACGGGCTAAAGCTAATGGACGTCCGTGTAGGGTAACAAAAGGCTCATGACCAGGTGCTTGATGCGTTGTATCGGCCTCATAACGATCGGCTCAGCCGCGATGATCCTCGGTTGCTCGTCCGTAGGATACTACGCTCAGTCCATCCACGGGCAGTGGGATATCCTGGTGCGCAGCGAGCCGATCACTGATGTGATCCGTCAGCCCGACACCACAGAAACGCTCAAGCGCAAACTTACCCAGGTATTGGAAATTCGCCGCTTCGCGAGCGACGTCTTGTCGCTTCCTGACAACGGCAGCTACACGCGATACGCCGATCTTGGCAGGCGTTATGCGGTGTGGAACGTATTCGCGGCGCCGGAATTCTCGCTGACCGCAGTGACGTGGTGTTTTCCGATCGTCGGTTGTGTCGTTTACCGCGGTTATTTTAAGCTGCAGGATGCACGGCGCTTCGCCGAGCGGCTCGAGGCGCAAGACAAAGATGTGTTTATCGGCGGTGTGCCCGCGTATTCCACCCTGGGATGGTTCACCGACCCGATGCTCAATACGGTGATGCATTATTCTGATGAGGATCTAGCGGGCCTCGTATTTCATGAATTGGCACATCAATTGATCCACGTAAAAGATGATTCTGTTTTTAACGAGTCGTTTGCCACGACGGTGGAATTAGAGGGGGTCAGGCGATGGATCCAAGCCGGGGGTGACGCCTCGCGGATCAACGCGTATCGGGAGCGTAAAGGTCGGGACCGCAAGGTGGTCGCGCTAATATTGAAATACAAGGAACGTCTATCACAGCTCTACGCGTCAGACACAGATAAGGCGTGGATGCGGACGCAGAAGCGAGCGCTCACTGATGAGCTTCGTGAACAGTTTCGGGCGTTGGTGGCCCCATGGGAAGGTTACGATCGTTTCGCGCAGTGGTTCTCGGGGCCGATCAATAACGCCAAGTTGGTGGCGGTGGTCGCGTATCACGATCTGGTGCCCGCGTTCGAGGCCCTGCTGTCGCGGCATCGAAGAGATCTAGCCAAGTTTTTTACCGAGGCCAAACAACTGGCGAGCATGAGCAAAGACGCAAGAAACGCGCGTCTGAAAGCTGAATTGTGATGCATTTTCCGTGATTCCTACCCCGCGACTAATCACGGTAAACACTAGAGAGACTTCAACATCGTCTCTACGAAATGGCATCATTCGATGCTCGATGTTTTTTGGCAAGAATAGTCGCCGGGCTAACGCCGTGCGAGGCGGCGAAAATCGTCGAGATGTTCCGGCCGTTCGCACAGGTAGGCGGGCACGATCGCTTCCAACGGTTGCGGTATGACATCAAGGACCTGCGGAAATTGACCGTCGCATACACTGTCGACCTTCATCGAATTGTAATTGTCCAGCGTAAACGGTTTACCGGGCAGCCACTGCATGACTCCCGCTTGCAGACGTGACTGCCAATCGGAGAGTTGGATAATGCGGCAGCGCGCTTGAATTAGGTCCGCAATGTAGCTGACCAACTCGAACAGCGTATACGATTGGGGTCCGCATAAGTCATATCTTTGACCAAAAGTATCATGGTGATTGAGCGCTTTGACGAAACACGCCGCAACGTCTTCCACATAAACCGGTTGGAAGCGTGCCTTGGGACAAGCAAGGGGGAGCACCTTCGGCGCAATGCGAAGCAGACCCGCGAAACGGTTTATAAAACTGTCGTTCGGTCCGAAAATAACCGAGGGGCGAAAGGTAGTTACCTCAAAGCCGGCGGAGGTGGACGACTCGTGGACGTGATCCTCGGCCTCGGCCTTGGTGCGCAGATATTTGCTTGGCCCCTCCGTGCTGGCGTTCAGCGCGCTCATGTGTAACAAGCGCCGCACGCCGGTCTGTTGCATAGCCTCGATAATTTTGTTCACGAGGTCCACATGAATCCGCTGAAAGTTGTTTCTGCCTGATGGATTGAGGATTCCGATCAGGTTGATGACGACGTCGATATTCTGAAAATGTTCGCGCAGGAAACCCAGCTCACCGACGTCGCCCTCGGCGAGAGTCAAGGTGGGCAGCACCAACATGTCGCGACTGCGGTGGCGGCGGCGCGTGAGGACCCGAACGTTGTGCCCTTGCGCGGCTAACTTGGAGGCGATACTGCGGCCGACGAAGCCGGTGCCGCCCAGCATGCATATATTCAATACGGACATGGCTAGTGGACGAAATATAACAAGATAGGCATGGTTATTTTAGTCGTTTTTGACTCCATATTTACGCTGATAAAGACGGACCGCATCCAGATACTCCCTGTACTCCGCCCGAGTGTGAAGATAATCGATCATGGTAGTGAGTGTCACGATGGCTTTAACCGGGATATCGTATTTATCTTGAACGACCTGGGTTGCTTTAACCGGGCTGCCTTCGGCTCGTTCCTCGCGATCCAGGGCGATGAACACTGCCGCAGGTTCGGCGCCTGCCTCGCGAATCAAGGTTACGGACAATGCCGCCGACAATCCCGCGGAGATCACATCATCGATGATGATCACCCTGCCCCGCAAGGCTGCTCCCACCAGGGCGCCACCCTCACCGTGATCTTTGACTTCCTTGCGATTGAAGGCATACGGAACGTCGAGGCTACCGGAGTGGGTCAGCGCGATGGCGGTCGCACTCACTAGGGGGATACCTTTGTAGGCGGGTCCGAAAAGCATATCAAAGGGTTGATTCCAATCGATGATGGCCCGTGCGTAAAACTCTCCCAGTTTTTTGAGTGCGGAACCACTGTTAAACAGACCGGCGTTGAAAAAATAGGGACTACTGCGGCCGGACTTCAATGTGAACTCGCCAAAGCGCAATGCCCCCCTGTCGATGATGAAATCGAGAAATTCGCGTTGGTATTGTTTCATCGTGAATTGCCGCTCAGCTTGGCGCGGTGACTGGTACTTTAGTCGTCATCGTCGCTGGCGCCCGGTTTCTTTGTAGTATGATACGCCGCCCTGCCCCCCGTATATTGCAAAAAGGCGGCGAAAACAAGCGCTAACAAGATGAGAATTATAACGCTTAACGTCAATGGAATTCGCTCGGCGGCGCGTAAAGGATTCTATGACTGGTTATCCCGCCAAGATGCAGATTTTGTGTGTCTGCAAGAGCTGAAAGCGCAGAATCATCAATTAGAAGATCCGATCTTTCACCCGCAAGGATACCAATGTCTGTACTACTGTGCACAAAAGAAGGGTTACAGCGGCGTGGCCATATACTGCCGTGAAAGCGCGGACAAAGTGACATATGGTTTGGGGTGGGTTGATTTCGATGCCGAGGCGCGTTATGTGCAGGCCGATTTCGGTAGGGTCAGTGTGGTGTCTCTGTATCTTCCTTCGGGCTCCAGTAGTGAGGCGCGGCAGGCGGCAAAGTTTGATTTTATGGACCGATTCACCGATGTTTTGAAAGCGGCGCGGCGAAGACGGCGCGACTATATTATCTGCGGCGACTGGAATATCGCCCACAAACAGATCGACTTGAAGAACTGGCGGGCGAATCAAAAGAACTCCGGTTTTCTGCCCGAGGAACGGGCATGGATGGACTGGTTGTTTGGGAAGGCCGGTTATGTGGATGCCTTCCGGGCCGTAAACCAACAGCCGGAGCAATACACCTGGTGGTCGAACAGAGGCCAGGCAAGGGCCAAGAATGTCGGCTGGCGGATTGATTATCAGGTCGTCACTCCCGGCCTCAAGGACGCGATCCAAACGGCGCACATTTATAAAGATGAACGTTTCTCCGACCACGCGCCCCTGATTATGGATTACCGCATCCAATCATGAGCGGAAATGGTCAGGGCACGCGCCCGAGTTGGGCCGATGCGCTCAAGGTCTACACCCGACCGCGGGTGGTTGCGATGTTGTTTCTGGGATTCTCCGCCGGATTGCCGTTTCTGCTTGTTTTTACTACCTTGTCGGCGTGGCTGACCCAGGCCGAGGTTAGCCGCACCACCATCGGGTTTTTCAGTTGGGTGGGTATCACTTATTCGATTAAGGTGTTTTGGGCGCCGGTGGTGGACCGGGTGCCGTTGCCGGTGTTGACCCGGTTGCTTGGGCGGCGCCGTGGCTGGATGCTGTTCGCGCAACTCGGCATCGCGGCGGGTCTGGTCGCCATGGCCTATACGGACCCGCACGATAACCTATTTTGGATCGCAGCGTTTGCGCTGGTGGTCGCGTTCTCTTCGGCGACACAGGACATCACCATTGACGCCTATCGGATTGAGGCCGTAGGCAAAGAAATTCAGGGTGCGATGGCCGCCAGCTACATACTGGGTTATCGCATTGCCTTACTCGCAGCCGGAGCGGGTGCGCTACACATCGCCAATATAAGCGGTTGGCACACAGCATACCTGAGCATGGCGATGCTCGCGGGTATCGGTATCGCGACGACGTTGATTATCCGCGAACCCCAGGCGTCTGCGTCTTCCGATAACACCTACTTGCAAGAACAGCGTGTCGTTGAATTCATGGAGCGTTCGGCCCATCTCCCAACGCGCTTGCGACATGCGTATGCATGGTTTATCGGCGCAGTAGTGTGTCCGTTTGTCGACTTTTTTAAACGCAACGGTCTTCTCGCGGTGGTCATCTTGGCGTTGGTGGGCCTGTTTCGCATCAGTGACATAACCATGGGCGTCATGGTCAACCCGTTTTATCTCGACAAGGGCTTCGCATTGGATGAGATCGCAAACGTCACCAAGATATTTGGGTTTTTTATGACCATTGCCGGCGCTGGGCTGGGTGGGGTGCTCGTGGTTCGCCTCGGCATCATGCGGCCGTTGCTGCTCGGGGCCGTGCTGGTTGCAGTTACCAACCTGTTGTTTGCGTGGCTTGCCGTCAGCGAAAAGAGCTTATGGTGGTTGGCGCTGGTGATCAGCGCCGATAACTTGAGCGCAGGAATCGCCACGTCAGCCTTCATCGCCTATCTGTCGAGCCTCACGAACCGGGCCTATACGGCGACGCAATACGCATTGTTCAGCTCGTTGATGACCTTGCCCGCTAAATTTATCGGTGGATTTTCTGGAGTGATGGTAGATGGGTATGGTTACCCGTGGTTTTTTGTGTACGCGTCGGCGATTGGCATACCGGCCATCGTATTGGTTCTGTATTTAATGCGCCGGGAGCCGGTCCCGGAAAAATAACCGTTGCGACAGATCTTCAGCGTCTATTATCGCGATCCTCAACCCCCGACTCCGCTCCCCGGAACTAATGGCGACTTACGACCTTGCGCGTGAACTGGTACAGCGCAATCTCACCGAGCAGATTCGGCCACATCCGCAGTCCGAGGCTGGTGCGGTGCGTATGATCGACCGCCCGCCGGTCGAGGATATCGATGTTGCGATCCCGGCATAGCGCTTCGAAATCCCGCAGCGTGCAAAGATGGATGTTCGGTGTGTCGTACCATTGATGGGGTAGGGTGCGGCTGATAGGCATCTTGCCATACAGGCCGAGCTGGATTCGGGCCCGCCAGTGCCCAAAGTTTGGAAACGTGACAATGCCGCGGCTTCCGACACGCAGCATTTCATCCAGCAAGCGCGCCGGGAAGTGCATCGCCTGAAGCGTCAACGACAATAACACGTAATCGAACGAGTCATCGTCGAATTCCGCCAATCCCCGATCAAGGTCGGTCTGAATGACATTGACGCCGTTACGAATGCACTGCGGCAGGTATTTGTCATCCAGCTCCAAGCCGTAGCCGGTCGTTTGCCTCTGTTCGGCCAGATAACGCAACAACGCGCCGTCGCCACAACCAAGATCGAGTACCCGGCTTTGCGGTCGGATCCATTCGGCAATGATTGCGTAGTCCGGACGCGCTATCGGTGTATCTGAAGGCTGCATGGTCATGGTTCGTGTCGGGTCGGCGTCGTTCGGTCGGCAGCATGCGTAGATGCGAGCGGTGCCGTGCATCGAGCGTCGTCATTGGCTGGATTATTGACATAGGTGCTCACCGGATAGGTCTCCAGCAACGCCGCCGGAGATGGCCGTATCCAGCGCGCCGCCTCGTCAGATGTTCCGCTCAGCCAATCCCGGTATCCCTCCCTCGGAACGATCAACGGCATGCGTGAGTGGATGTGTTCCAATTCAATATTGGCGGCGGTGGTGACAATGGTGCACGATTCGACCGCGTCTCCTTGTTCCGTGGCTGATGTTTCCCACAGTCCACCGAAGGCGAATAACCCTCGATCTGCCATGCAGATGTGATGCGGTTGTTTGTGCTTTTGTTGGGGTACCACCTGCCATTCGTAATAGCCATTGGCGGGGATCAAGCAGCGTTGACGTTGCCAGGCGCGGCGGTAGGTGGGTTTTTTATCCATGGTTTCGCTTTTTGCATTTGCGGTACTGTAGCTCACCGGTTGACCCTTCGCCCAAGATGGAATGAGCGGCCACCGTACCATCGCCAACTCACGTTGATCCGCGCGCATGCGGACGATGGGTACGCGAGTAATTCTTTTTCCCATGGAAGGACTAATGTTGTAGGCCGGTACTTCCGGAAGACGCTCGAGTCCGATACTGATGTCAAACGCATCCAAAAACGCCTCGGCATTGGGTATGACATTGTAGCGACCACACATAGGCTCAGCAGCCGGCGGCAACTCGGTCCATGTACGCGGTGAACACGTCCAGATATTGAGGAATCTTGAGTAAAAACGCGTCGTGTCCTTGGTGAGATTCCACTTCTGCATAGGACACATTCAGATCATTGTCGTGCAAGGCACGAACTATCTCTCGCGAACGATAAGGGGCGAAACGCCAATCACTGGTGAAGGAGATGACCAGGAAGTCGGCCCTGACATCCTTGAGCGCGGCGGACAGATCGCCGCCGGTCGCGGCAGCCGGATCAAAATAATCCAGAGCCTTGGTCATTAATAAGTAGGTATTGGCATCGAAACTACCGGCAAAGCTATCTGCTTGATAACGAAGATAGCTCTCTACTTGAAATTCCACGCCGTAGTCAAAATTTATCTTACCTTCGCGCAGATCACGGCCAAACTTTTCGCTCATGAGATCGTCGGATAAATAAGTGATATGCCCCAACATGCGGGCCAAGCGAAGGCCGCGCCAGGGTTCGCTCTGGGTCTCGTAATAACGACCCCCATGAAAGTCCGGATCGCTACATATTGCTTGACGGGCGACTTCGTTGAACGCGATGTTTTGCGCGGTGAGTTTCGGCGCGGCCGCTATCAGCACGGCATTGCGGATACGGTCGGGAAAATCGATCGCCCATTGCATCGCCTGCATACCGCCAAGACTGCCGCCGACGACTGCGGCCCATTGCTCGATGTCCAGAAAATCCGCCAGTTGCGCCTGACTTGCCACCCAGTCCTGTACGGTGACGATCGGAAAGTCCGGTCCGTAGGGGACACCGGTGTCGGGATTGATGGTAGCGGGACCGGTGGAACCGTGGCATCCGCCGATGTTATTGCAGCTGACGACATGAAACCGGTCAGTGTCGATGACCTTTCCCGGACCGACCATGTTATCCCACCAACCGGGTTTTTTCTCATCGGGGTCGTGGTAGCCAGCCGCATGGTGGTTGCCACTCAAGGCATGACAAATCAACACCGCGTTGCTGCGTGCCGGGTTCAACTCGCCGTAGGATTCGTAAACGATATCGTAATTGGAGAGCGTCTCGCCACTGCTCAGTTGCACGGGCTGATCAAATTGGACTGTCCGCGGGTGGACCAGGCCGACGGAATCACTGGGAAATTGTCGTGACATAGCCGGCAAGTCTATAGAAAGTTGGGGGTCGGAGTCATGATCCTGACGCCGATAATTATGATTATCCTGGTGTAGTCCGGCCCAGGCTCGATCGCGATTGCCCGGTCGCGCGATTCACATCAGAGAAATACGGGAGTCGGCGTCACGGACTCCAGCCGCGAATACTTTAGATTCTGAATATTTCCCAGCCCCGGCGCGGTATCCCATGTCCGGCGGTGCGCTGAGCCATACGGGAGGTCGGGTTCAACGCTCCCGCGGGCCACAATTCAATTGGGGTCTGGCGGAG
>CAMYMN010000087.1 GCA_947259395.1 uncultured Gammaproteobacteria bacterium
GCTAGGCTTGCCAAGCAATATGGAAAACTATATGTCCCGGTTTCATGGAATAGACGCTGCGGGTTTCCCCGCTGCAACCATGTAAAGAAACCAAAACAAACGACCTCCCACATGCCGCCCGCCAGCGGTTACCACATTCGGATGGTGGTTACTCGGCGGCAACACGCGACTTCCGTTAGTGAATGTTGCTGAACAGGCGTTCGCAAATTGTTTCACTCGCAAAAGTCAAGCACGAGCGAAAGCTACGCGAAACAGATAGAATAGCCGCTCTTTTGATTCGAGCATTAGCACCCGCAAACCCGTGTCCACGAGAGAATCATCTATGCCGGTGGTGGTATTTTCGTGCCTCGGCCATCTGTATATCCACCTGTGTATGGCATTTTATTTCGTGATCATACTCGCTCTGGAGGTCGACTGGCGGATGCCGTATCACGAACTGTTGGAGCTATGGACGCTGGGTGCTTTGATGATTGGCGCGGCGGCGCTGCCTGCCGGGATCTTGGGTGACCGTATCGGTGCCGCCGCAATGATGGTGGTGTTCTTTCTGGGCATGGGCGCCTGCTCGATACTCGCTGGTTTCGCCGACTCCCGCCTTACGCTGTTTCTGGCGCTCACCGGCATCGGTGTGTTCGCCTCAATTTATCATCCGGTGGGTATTCCGTGGTTGGTGCGCAGCGCGGGAGACAAAAAGGGCAAGGCGCTGGGTTTCAATGGTATTTTCGGTTCCCTCGGGACTGCGGTAGCCGGTGTGACCGCCGGCGCGCTGATCGACCTAGTCAGTTGGCGGGCGGCGTTTATCGTTCCGGGATTGCTGTGTGTGGGTACTGGATTCGTGCTGATGTGGTATGTGGTGCGCGGGAGTTTTGATGGCGAGATTGTGCATACGGAGAAGGTTGAACAACCAAGCCGTGAAGATCGCGTGCGGGTCTTCGTCGTGCTGTTGATCACTATGTTCTTCGCCTCGTTGATCTATAACAGTACGCAAACGGCGCTGCCCAAAACATTTGAATTACGCCATGACGGGCTGGCGGGCGATGGGGCGTTTGGGATCGGAATGCTGATAGCGGCAGTCTATGTCGCTGCCGGGCTGATGCAGTTGGTGGGTGGTCATCTAGCCGACCGTCACCCACTCAAATACGTCTATTTGGGCGCGCTGTTGGTGCAGATTCCGCTGTTGTGGCTTGCCGCGAGTCAGGGGGGAGTTTCCTTGGTCGTCGTCGCCATGTTCATGGTGATGGCCAATGTCGGTGCATTGCCGGCGGAAAACATGTTGCTGGCTGCCTATACACCTGCCAAGCGACATGGCCTGGTGTTTGGGTTGAAATTTGTACTCGCCTTTGGTGTCGCGCCGCTCGCGATTCAGCTCGTGGCGTTTGTGGCGGAAATGACCGGGGAGTTTTATTGGTTGTTCGTTTCGCTGTCGATATGCGCGTTGCTGGCGCTCAGCGCCGCGATCTGGTTACCGCGGCCACGCACGGCGGATTTTGAAGGCCGTATCAGCGAGGCGCCGACTCAGGGCCTGCAGTAGAAGTTTAATGCGTCGGATGCACCAGCAGGCAACTGGTTCGCGATCTGGCATTGTCTTTTTTGTATGGCATCGAACTGTCTAATCCACACCGACCCTGAGGTCACTGGTAATGACTTGGTGGCTTGTTTGGCGGCATCCAAGTCTGGGTGCGATCCGGAGATCGCAAAAAACCAGTCTCTTTGTGCACGCCGGGTTGTGTAATAAATGGCCTTGTCTTGGAGTTCGTTGTCGCGCAGAAAGCTCGCAACCTGTGACACGTCCGGTACGCTAATGAGCTGCACGGTGTAGTAGTCCTCGGGTTGCGCAAACAACCAGGCATTGTCATCGTGCCGCAGACCGGCGACCGTGGTTTCGTTCCCGCTTGCAACCGCAAACAATTCCGCGGCGACCATCGATCCTGTTGATAGCTGTTGCGGTTCCGTCGATGCCGGAGGTTTTGCCGGCCCGGTCGCCACAGCTTGTTCAACTGATGCCGCGGATTGCTCAGATGCGGACGGCTGACGCTGGCCGGTTTCCAGCCGCCGCTGTGAGCCCCCAGTGGGGACTCGCACGCTTGGCCCGTCACAAAACGCCGACAATCCGGTGGCTGATAAGTTCTTACAGCGATTTTCCTGTAATACACCAAAGCGCCGCACCCATATGCTGTTTTGCTCAACGATTGATGCAGCGGCGGCGGCGTTAGCCTGCTCGCGGCTGGGATAGCTGCCAGACAGCACATACCACCACCGTACGCCGTTGACCTGGGTACGCAGCAGCCTGATATTTTTTAGTCTTTGCTGGCGAATCAACCCGTCCACCGTCGCCCGGCGGGGCGCGCTGATTAATTGCAGGGTAAAGAAGTCCGGTGGTTGTGCGAACAACCATTGATCATTGTCAGCGGCCGAAGTGCGTCCCGCCATCGAGCTCGTTTGCTCCGACGCCGCTGATTTTGCTATCCGCGGTTGTTGCAGCCTGTTCACTGTCTGTGAATCCGGTGGCAGCGGTTCGCTGTCCACCGCCGGAGCCTGGGGATCGGCGCCGATGTCCGCCTGATCTTCGCGCGATGATTCTCTTGATCGTACCGTCACCCCGGGTTCGCTTTCAGACGCTGCGTAGAGCTGATCATCTTCAAGTTTTACCGCTGCAACCGGCAACTCGCCCGGCACCATTATTGTCTCCGGTTGCGCTGCGGTAGGCGGCGTGTCAGCAGACACCTCCGGCGCTTCAGTGGCCACCGATTCCGGTCCGCGTAATGCCGGCGCCGGGCCATCCGCCGGCACTGCGGTCGTTACCCACGCTTGTGGTGGTGCCGTTTGTGGATCCGTTCCAGATTCTGAAGACACCGTTGTTGGTTTGGTAAACGCAGTGTGTTGTTCGTCAGTGGCTTGGGCAGTTATCTGCCCCTGAAACGCTGCTATGATGGTTTGATCATCGGTTTGTTCTGCGGCGGGTGCCGGCGGCGAATTCTGTACCGGCTGCGGGTCAGGCGTGGAAGCAACCGCCGCCTGTTGGTCCGCGGCGGAAGCCGGTGTGGACCCGGTCTTGCCGTGATGTTCCGTTTGTGCCAATGCTCGGGCGGTGGGTTGGTCCGGTACCGGCTGCGGCATGTCTCTTAAAGAGAATTCATCCGGCGCGCCTGGCTGTTCAGCCGTTTTGGATGTCGGCTCAAAGGTCTGCGCGATGGTGGCAAGCATCTTTTTAGCCCGCCAGTCGCCGCCCTTGGCGGCCTCGCGAAACCAGCGTAAAGCTTCTTGTTTATCCTTATTGACGCCGATGCCCTTATAGTAGGCATAGCCCAGATATTGTTGCGCTAACACGTGACCGCGCTGCGCAGCCTGCCGCCACCAATGGGTTGCTTGCGCCGGATCCTTGTCGACGCCATGGCCATCCAAATACAGGTGCGCCAAATTGTATTGGGCGCCGGTGTGGCCTTGTTCCGCGCCCTTTCGATACCAAAAGGCAGACTGCCGGTAATCGACAGGTACGCCTTTACCCTCGCTGTACAGCAGACCGAGATTGAATTGTGCTGCGGCATCACCCTCGATTGCCAACAGCATCCAATTTTCGAACGCCTCGCTGTACCGGTCAGACTGCTGATCAGGAGATGCAATGCGCACTGTTTGAGCGTTGACCGGGACGGCTAAAAAGATGCCCACGACTGTGAGTAACGTCACTCCGAAGCCGAATACCTGAATCATCGGAAACAAGATACTGGGAAAGCGCCTGTGGTCCGGCCGTCGAATCATGATGATGTTGGCGCAACACCTCACATTTACATTAGTTAGGTGAATTATAGAACAGGGGCGAGGCGACAAGACAAAAAAAACCGGACCCCAAAATCGGGCCCGGCTGTAGGTGGGGGTCTTGGGGTCTTATTGAGAAGAAGTTAATGTCGGCGCAGATTAAATACGGTTTTAGTGGTCGGCAGCGTGTCGTTTACCGCGGCCATCGTGTTTTCTAAAGCATCTCCCCGCGCCTTGGTCATGCCAACGCGATACCAGGTGTCCATGGACAGCGCGTGTCGCGCCGCATTATCCATGGTGTTGACCTCCGAAGCGCCTGCGCTACTGCTTAACGCACAAACAAAGAAAGTGAACGTGCCCGATAGTCTCATCCGCGTCGTCTCAAGCTCACAATACGCATACCTTTGCGTGTCATATTGAGTCTAGATGACGCGGTGGCGATAGCACGACCATCTTCTGCAACCCACCGCCCCAGGGCAAGCTTTACGCTGGACTCACATCGCTAAGGTACAGAGATATAAAGGAAATACCCGTCTGTCGGGGTTCAATAACCTTTTATCGTAACGGGTCCCACGCGGGCGGCGGACGGCGCTCCCACCGGCGGCCAAAACAGCGCGGCTTGAAACCTCCAAGGGTGTCCGCAGCGCAGACTTGGGCGTTAATTTGGACTGCCTGTCCCACCCGACGGGCGCCCTGTTTATGGCGACATAAAGCACTTGCACTCAATATCAAAACACATTATCTTCGGGTGTAGATAATTGAAGACCACAAGATATTGCGTTTTGAGCAGTCACGCAATCGATAGGTCGTAACCTGATTTAATCCTGATTCGAGCGGGCGGCGTACGTGTAACACCGTACACCCGCCGAAAGAATGAACGTGGGGAGGGGTGGTGCAGCACTTGGGTAGTACAGAACCGCACGGGGAAGTGGCAACGAGTCATTGGTGTGGCGAGATGCCAACGGCAGGCGTATGGCGCAGGCCGTTACGACGGTTCGCCGGGCCTTGGCAACTGCGATCAGCTTCCGGTTCCCGATCGATGATGCGCGGTACGTTCGGTCCCTCGACCGCGCCGAATTCAACCCCACTAGGCGCCCTGGGACAGTATCTAACACGCGGTTTTATGTTTGTTCACCCGTATGCCGCGTTAACCCGCGCCAGCGAATGAATTTGCCCCTACTCCTCCCGGTGACAAGGAGTGTCTCAGTCCCTCCCCCGCAAGGGGGAGGGAGCATGGAGACAGGGGTTTGGTTCTCGAACGTCAGCGCATGAGGTGATGATATGGCGACGATCCCAGCAACCAGTGATCATCGTATTGGAGCAGTGCGGAATAGATCACAGTTTTTTAACCCAAGGACCCAGCGCTGGATAAAGCGCAATTCGCACACTGGGCGTTTCATGGAAGTCAAACACGATGCCAAGAAGTTCAAGGGCGTGCGTCGGGAGCCATAATCGACGGCTACCCGGTTGGTAACTTTCAATATGGTTTAATTGGCTTCTCAATTCGGTATATGGCAAAAATCAGGTTCGAAATCGGCGGCCGCAAGTTGGATCCATGTTTTGTCGGCAATCCCATGGAGAAGGCCGTGTTGTTGTACCTTGATCGACGGATACGGCGGCGGATCGGTGCGTTACGAGATCCATCGACTGGAAAGGCGCCAAGCGTGTTGGTCAAGGGTGATGATTTTGAACATTTGTCTTATGAAGTGGATGGCTCGCAACACATTGTCGAACAAGTGAAAGCAATACTTGTTGTATGACATAGATGCGTCATCGCGAGGTGGGTACAAGGACGTACCGATTGGTTCTGGGGGCCGGGAAATTCCCGGCCCCTGATGTCTGTAGTCTATTGCATTGATGGGAGGTGAGATCAGAGGGCATGTGCTGTGTCGGTAAGTTAATGAGCTGTGCACAACAATTAGCACGGCTGTCCTGCACTCAGTCCTTAAACTATGTCGCGCCGGACGCGCCGCGCGTCTCCGGTCTAAATTAGTTGCAATATAACAAGTAGGTAAAAGCAGTATGACCATTGCACACATTAATGATAAATATGAGGAAAAAGTATCAGTTTCCGATATCCCGATGCAGGCAGCGTCGTTGGATATCTGGGACAAGAAATATCGGTTGAAAAGTAAGGACGGTGATGTCGTCGATGCCACCATTGATGATACGTATCAGCGTGTGGCGAGGAACTTGGCTGAAGTGGAGAACGATCCCCAGAAACAGGCGTTCTGGTATGAGCGGTTTTTGTGGGCGTTGCGCCATGGCACGATTCCCGCGGGGCGCATTATATCCAACGCTGGCGCGCTGGATCACAAACCTGCCACCTCGACCATCAATTGTACGGTGTCCGGGACCATTCAGGATTCGATGAATGGAATACTCGGTAAAGTGTATGAGGCGGGACTCACGCTCAAGGCCGGATGTGGCATCGGTTACGAGTTCTCGACGCTGCGGCCCAAGGGGGCGTACGTTTGTGGTGCCGGCGCCTATACCTCGGGTCCGCTGTCGTTCATGGATATCTACGACAAGATGTGTTTCACGATCTCCTCGGCGGGCGGCAGGCGCGGGGCGCAGATGGCGACCTTCGATGTCGGCCATCCGGACGTGCTCGACTTTATCCGCGCCAAGCGTGAAAACGGGCGTTTGCGACAATTCAACATGTCGCTGCTGATCAGTGAGGATTTCATGCAGGCGGTTAGGCACGACGCTGATTGGAAGCTCGCATTCCCGGTGTGCAAGGAAGAGGTCGATGCCGAAAACATGGATCTTGATGACAGGGATAAATTTATTTGGCGTGAATGGCCGGTGACCGAGGGTTACGTCTGTGATGACTCCAGCCGTGTCGCGTGCCGCGTCTACAAGACCATCAGAGCCCGGCACCTGTGGGACATGATCATGTCCTCGACGTACGACTATGCTGAACCGGGATTTCTACTCATCGACAATTACAATGAAATGAACAACAACTGGTTTTGTGAAAACATACGTGCCAGTAATCCTTGTGGGGAACAGGGTCTACCCGAATACGGTGCATGTCTGTTGGGATCGGTGAATCTGACGAAATTCGTACGCGATCCGTTTACCGAACAGGCGCACTTCGATTGGGATGAGTTTCGCGAAGTGGTCGCGGTGTTCACCCGCATGTTGGACAACGTCGTCGAAGTCAATGGTTTGCCGCTTGATAAGCAACGCAACGAGATCGCATATAAGCGGCGTCATGGCTTGGGTTATCTCGGTCTCGGATCGACGATCACCATGTTGCGCATGAAATACGGCGCCCCGGAGTCTTTGGAGTTCGTCGAACGGGTTACCCGCGAGCTGGCGGTGACCGGCTGGCGGCAGGCATTGGAATTGGCGCAGGAAAAAGGCGCAGCGCCGGTGATGGACGACGATTTCACCGTTACCCGTAAGATGCTGCGGCAGCGTCCGGCGATGGTTCGCGATGGCTATCAGATTGGCGACAAGGTCAAGGGCAAGGTACTGCATGCGCGCTACAGCCACTACATGCAACGCATCGCCGAGGTCGAACCGCAACTGATGGAGGAGTTGGCCGAAGTTGGGGCACGGTTCACCCATCACAGTTCTATTGCCCCTACCGGCACCATCTCGTTGTCGCTGGCTAACAACGCGAGTAACGGTATCGAACCGAGTTTTGCACACGTGTATTCGCGTAATGTGATCCGCGAGGGGAAAAAGACCAAGGAAAAGGTGGAAGTGTGCTCCTATGAATTGTTGGCCTACCGTGAGTTGGTCAATCCGCAGGCGAAACCAGACACCCAGGATCCCTACGAGCAGTTGCCGGATTATTTCGTCACTGCTGATCACATCACGCCGAAGGAACACGTAGACATTCAAGCGGCGGCCCAGAAGTGGATCGATTCGTCGATCTCTAAGACTGCCAATGTGCCAACTGATTTTCCGTTCGAGTCGTTCAAGGATATTTATTTGTATGCCTATGAGCAGGGCTTGAAGGGTTGCACGACATTTCGCTTCAATCCCGAGGCATTCCAGGGAGTATTGGTGAAGGACAAGGACTTGGAGAATACCTTGTATGAGTTTGTCCTGGACGACGGCACCGTGGTTAGTGCCAAAGGAAACGAGAACATCGAATACGATGGCGAGACGCATACCGCCGCCAACCTGTTCGATGCATTGAAAGAAGGTTATTACGGCCGGTTTTAACCGCACCGAGGCGGCCATCAAGAGGTAAGTTGAAATGACTATCAAGATTGATAAACGAATTGTGGATTACGGAATACCGGAGGGAAAAGCCGCGCAAGAGGCCGGGCAACAAGGCGCGGAATCGGTGAGTGGCGACCGGGTGATGGCTGATGTCATTCACATGCACGAAAAGCTCAAGCGGCCACCGAAGCTCGCCGGCTCAACATACAAGGTCAACAAGACTCCGGGCTCGGAACATGCCATGTATGTGACTATCAACGACATCGTGCTCAATCCCGGCACCGAACACGAACTGCGCCGGCCGTTTGAGATCTTTATCAACTCGAAAAATATGGATCACTTTCAGTGGATTGTGGCACTGACGCGGATTATGTCGGCGGTGTTCAGAAAAGGCGGTGACGTGACGTTCCTGGTCGAAGAATTACGCTCGGTGTTCGATCCGCGTGGCGGCTATTTCAAGAAAGGCGGGCGCTATATGCCGTCCCTGGTTGCCGAACTTGGAGACATTATCGAGTGTCATTTGAAGGAAATCGGCCTGCTCGAAGACTGCGAGATGGACGCGAATCAGCAACAGCATATTGACGAAGCGCGTGCCAAGTTCGAGCAAACCCACGGTAACCTTACCGCGGATGACAGCGAATATCCCGAGGGCGCTACGCTATGCGCCAAGTGCCACAACAAAGCTGTAGTCAAGCTCGACGGTTGTATGACCTGCCTCAACTGTGGCGAGTCAAATTGTGGGTGATGAGCAGAAACTCAAAGGGATCAAATTCCAGCTAGAAGTGTAGAATATGAAGTTTGTTGTTTTTTGAGTTCTTTGATTTGCTCTTAAAACGCCACCACTTCGTGGTCTAGCGCTGGTGCTTGAGTTCATGCCGCAAACGAAACTATCGGAATCGTTAAAACCGGATACGGTCACCGGTGTGTTGCCCTCCCAGGCGTTAACGCAGTTGATCCGCCGCGGTGAGATCAAGGCCCGGGAGCCGATCAGCGATGACCAGATCCAGCCGGCGAGCCTGGACTTGCGCCTCGGCGCCCGCGCTTATCGTGTGCGCGCCAGCTTCCTGCCCGGCAAACATTCCACGGTCACCCAGCGGCTGCACTCACTGGCGATGCATGAAATCGACATCGCTCGTGGGGCGGTGTTGGAAAAAGGTTGTGTCTACATCGTACCGTTGATGGAGAGCCTGAATCTCAGTAACGACCTGTCCGCCGCCGGTAATCCGAAAAGTTCCACCGGCCGGTTGGACGTGTTCACGCGCCTGATCACCGATTACGGAAACGAATTTGACCATGTCCGGCCCGGCTACTGGGGTGCGTTGTATGCCGAGATTGCGCCACGCACCTTCAGTGTGTTGGTGCGTAAGGGCTCACGCCTCGGGCAACTACGCGTGCGCCGCGGGGAGCCGCCGAAGCCGGATGACGTGCTGCGGCGGCTGCAACAGGAACACCGTTTGGTCGATGACAAACTGGACGAACACGACATCAAGCGGGGCGTGCCGGTACGAGTCGATGTGCGCGGTGATCCCGACACCGGCCTCATCGGCTACCGCGCTAACAGTCACGCCGGGCTGATTGACATTGACAAGAAGCATCATTATTCGACCGAAGAATTTTGGGAGCCGGTTTACCGCCGCAACGGTGCGGGATTGATCCTAGACCCCGGCGAGTTCTATATTCTGGCGTCAAAAGACCCGGTGCGTGTGCCGGTCGGATACGCCGCGGAGATGCTTGCCTATGACACCCTGGTGGGTGAGTTCCGCGTTCACTATGCCGGGTTCTTCGATCCCGGCTTCGGCGACCCTGAGGCCGGGGGGCAGGGCGCGCGTGCAGTGCTCGAGGTACGCTCCTTTGAAGTCCCGTTTGTTATCGAGCACGGCCAGATCGTTGGCCGGCTGATCTACGAACCCCTCACCGAAGCCCCCGAGCGGGTTTACGGCCAAGAACTCAACTCCCATTACCAGCAACAGGGCCTGCAGTTGAGTAAGCACTTCAAGGA
>CAMYMN010000088.1 GCA_947259395.1 uncultured Gammaproteobacteria bacterium
GCGGTGATGAACAACCCGCGGGCCCGGTTGAATATATGCCCATACCGCTGGCAGGCCTCACCGACTGTCGGCGTGTAAATAATCGGCATCATCTCCTCGAGGTAGTCGAGCACGACGCGATAAAATAAGGTCTCGTTGCGGGTCTGAAGAGCTGAGATATTGATGTACTGCTCGAGCGGCGTTGGTTTGCGCCGGAAGTTTTCCATCACCCGCATGACCTGTGCTTTTATGGTGTGCACGTAAGGCGGCAATAATCCGCGCAAGCCCAAGGCGTCGCGCTCTTCTTCGGTAAATGCAGTGCCTTTGTTTAAAACCGGGTCGTGGAGTAACTCAACACCCCTGGGAATCGTGCCCGACTGGGATTTGGAGTTGTTTGGGGATTTTTTACTCATGGTATTGCTCGCGTTCGTGTTTTCGCCATCCGGAAGGAATGAGCCGGGTACCTGATCAGTTAATCAGGTAGCATTGAATCGGTGCCGGTGATCTATTGACCGAATTCAATCAACCCCGTTACGTCGGATAAGAGCATAAGGGAATGTCCGCGTCCTGTACAAATCGCGTCAAGAAAAAATGACCTAGGGGCCTACCCCCCGCGGTGGCGGATTTTCGCCGTGGGCCGGCTATGCACCGGTTAGATCATCACCCCTTATTCGCCGCCTTGGAGTTGGCGGCCATGAATTCCTGGATCAGTTTCACCGGTACGGCACCGATTTGTTGGGCGGCGAGTTCGCCGGAAGGACTGTAGATCAGAAACGCCGGGGTTCCGGCCAGGAAGGAACCGGTGAGTTTTCCGTACAACGTGGTCACCGCCGCAGGCTCGCCGATCAGGCTCGGGAAATTTACCAAATGCCGGTCGAGAAATTCCAGAGCATCTTTTTTCCGCGATGCACCGTCCATCGAGACGCCTAGCACCGATGCATCCTTGTCTTTATGCACTTCATGGAACGCCATGTACTCGGGAACCTCGGTGTTGCAGATGTGGCAGTCTGAGGCCCAAATCATCACCACCAGCCACTTACCGTCGCCGGCGAATTGTTCTATGGTACGCCGGTTGCCTTCGAAATCGGTGAGCACGACCCCCGCCTCGGTGTCCGTCGACGGAGCCGGCTCGGTCTTGGCCTGCTCCCCTGCCGAGACGAGAAGCGGAAACAGCAGCATCACTGCGAGAAATAGGCACTTCCTATGGGTGTTCAAAATAATTTTTCCTCGTTTATGGTGCCGGTGGAAAACGGCCGACGGCACAGCCGGTAGACGCCACTTACGCCAAGCATGGGCCTACACGGCCTATCTTGTGTTAATAGACCGGCAAAGCTGTAAAAATATTCCACCAAAGCATTCTCATCGCGTTTATATTGCTTGTAGGATATTGGCCCTGGCGCCGTTTACGACCATGATGCGGGCGCATGCGTATCAATACACACTAAAACACAGATGACTAAATTGAAATTGGGCGCGCGGTTCGTCTTGCTGGCGTGGCTCCCCCTGGCTGTGATCGCCGATGACTGGGGATATATGTATGACAAGAGCTGGGTGCGTTATCTGTACCCCCAGGACGAGGAAAAGTGGTGGTGGGACGATGCCTGGTGGAATGACGGCAAGATTCCCGACCCCGCCAACCATGACGTAGTGATGGAAAAAATCTCCATCACCAGCGGCGATAAGGAGATTCCCGCATATATTTTTCGTCCCAAGGACAGCAAGCGATACCCGGGAGTGCTGTTTGTCCACGGACGCCGGGGCCTGGACGAGTTGACCCTGCGGCACCCAAAGCGTCTGGCGGCACGGGGTTTCGTGGTGCTCGCCCCGGATCTGTGGTTCGCGAACTTCATTGATAAGTTTCCCTTAGAACATGACGAAGTGGTCGAACGCGACACCGCCGACAGCATCGACTATCTGCTCACTTTGCCGCATCTGAGCAGCGACAAGATCTGCACCGTTTCCCATACCCGCGGTGGTTATATCTCCCTCAAGGCGTTGGTCACCCACAAGAAGCAAGACAAGGCGGTTGCCTGTTGGGTCTCGTATTATCCGCACCTGCAGGATCCGGATGTCCCAGAACCGATGCAGATCTACAAGTACGCGCCTGAGGCCGAAGATCTGAAAGTGCCGGCGTTGATGTTCTTTGGCGAGCATGAACAATATCAGCGTCAACGCCCGATCATCTTTGTTTACGAGACCCTGAAACAAAAAGGACGGGATGTGCGGCTCATCGTTTATCCGGGCGTCGGGCGGGGTTTCGAATTTCGCCCGCCCAACGTGCGCACCTTCGCCGATGACCTGGCCGCCAAAGACGCCATGCAACGCACCGCGGCATTCCTGCGCCGGCACCTGCAACGCACGTCAAAGTAAAAACGATCAAAGCCTTTCCGCGTGGAATCGTCGCCGAACGCGCCGCTCACCGCACGTTGTATACGTAATTACGTCCGCGACACTTCAACCGCCGTCGGTTTTGTTCGCGGCCGCGGGCGCCTTTACAATGGGCGTCACTTATGGCGTCGACTAGATTACCCGACTATGCCCCCGATTGGGCGTTTTTTCTCGATGTAGATGGCACCCTGATCGAGATCGCGGATCATCCCAACGCGGTCAATCCGACACCGCGCATGAAGGCCATCATTACCCACCTGCGTCTGACCACCGACGGCGCGGTTGCATTGGTGAGTGGACGCGCCATCGCCGAGTTGGACAGTCTATTCATGCCGCTGACCGGATTACCCGCCGCCGGACTGCACGGCCTCGAACGCCGTGACGCCAAAGGCCGTATCCATTTTGAGACCTCCGCAGAGTCACCTCTCGATGACGCCAAGCAGGTGTTGCGCGATTTCACTAAGCTGAATGCAGGCATATTACTCGAAGACAAAGGCACCACCGTGGCGTTACATTATCGTAACGCACCGTCACTCGAATCGGCTGCGCACGCAAAGATGCATGAAGTGTTATGCCGGATTGGTGAAGATTTCGAATTGACGAGTGGTAAGATGGTGGTCGAACTCAAACCATCCGGCCGTCATAAAGGCCACGCCGTGGAAGAATTCATGGAAGAGCCTCCGTTTCATGGACGTACACCGGTGTTTATCGGCGACGACATTACCGATGAAGATGGTTTCCGCGTAGCAAACAGCATGCACGGCTACTCGATCCGTGTCGGAGAGACAATTGATAGCGCCGCGCGATACTGTATACCGGATGTGGAGGCGGTGCTAAGCTGGCTCGAGCACTATCACAGTCATCACTGGCGATAAGGGGATTGTCGTGAACAAATTGGATCTCGCGGTGATCGGAAATTGCCAGATTGCCGCGCTGCTGGAACGCAAAGGCCGTATAGTGTGGTTTTGCGCCCCACGCTTCGACGGCGATCCAATCTTTTCGGCGCTGTTGTCCGGTTACGAGGAACCCGATTCGAGTTTTTTTGACATCGTCATCGAGGATTTTTCGCACAGCGAACAACGCTACTTGCACAATACTGCCATCGTGGAAACCATCCTCCACGATACACGCGGTGGGACGGTGTGTATTTATGACTTTGCCCCCCGGTTCTTACACTATGGACGGCATTTCCGGCCGGTGATGCTGGTACGCCGCGTGGAATCGATCAGCGGCAAACCTCGCATCCGTATCCGCTTGCGCGCGACCTGTAACTACGGCGGCAAAGCTTGCGAACGGACCTTCGGCAGCAATCACATCCGCTTTGTGGGACCGGAACACGTCATGCGTCTCACTACTAACGCCTCGATCAGTCATATCCTGGAGGAGAATCCGTTTGTCCTGGAGGACACACTAACCCTGATGTTCGGTCCCGACGAGTCGGTCTCTGATTCCATCGATAAGGTAGGCTTGCGCTTCTTCGATGAGACCAAGCGTTATTGGCAGGGTTGGGTGCAAAGCCTGTCCATTCCGTTCGAGTGGCAGGAGGCGGTGATTCGCGCCGCTATCGCACTCAAGCTGTGCACCTTCGAAGACACCGGCTCGGTGGTGGCGGCATTGACGACCTCGATCCCTGAGGCCGCGAACAGCGGACGTAACTGGGATTACCGTTTCTGCTGGCTACGCGACGCATACTATACGATCCAGGCTCTCAACCGCGTGGGCGCCACTCGCACCATGGAGGAATTTCTGCGTTACATCATCGACATCGCCGCTAAGGCGGACGGTGGCGACTTACAGCCGGTCTACGGCATCAGCGGCAGGTCCAATCTCACCGAGCAGGTCATCGAACACCTACCCGGTTACCGTGGGATGGGACCGGTACGGGTCGGCAACCAGGCGTATGTGCAACAACAAAATGACGTATATGGCGCGGTGGTGCTGGCGGCAACTCAGGCGTTTTTTGACTCCCGTCTCAGTCAGGTCGGCGACCGTTATCTATTCGAGCGCATGGAACAGATCGGCAAACTCGCGGCGCTGAAGTATGATGAGCCGGATGCCGGGTTATGGGAATACCGTGGCCGCGAGAGCGTTCACACCTTCTCCAGTCTCATGTGCTGGGCCGCCTGCGACCGTTTGGCGCGCATCGCCGTCACGCTGAACCTGACTGACCGCGCGCGTTTTTGGGAGAAGCACGCCAATGCCATCCGTCGCGTCATTGAAACCAAGGGTTGGGACCCGAAGCAGACGGCGTTTATCGCGAGCTTCGGTGACGACCAGTTAGACGCCAGCCTGCTGCAAATGCATGAACTCGGCTTTCTCGCCGCGAACGACCCCCGTTACCAGAGTACGGTGGCCGCAATCGAGCGAAAATTACGGCGTGGTGATCATCTATATCGCTATGCCAGCGCCGATGATTTTGGGGTACCGGAGAATGCCTTCAACATCTGCACGTTCTGGTATATCGAGGCGTTATGTAACCTCGGACGCGAACAAGAAGCGCGGGAATTATTCGAAAATATGCTCGCTCACCGCAATCCCTCCGGCCTGCTATCGGAAGACATCGATCCAATAAACGGGGAGTTATGGGGCAATATTCCGCAAACCTACAGCATGGTCGGTATCATCAACGCCGCCACCCGGCTAAGTAAATCGTGGAGGGACGCATTTTGAGGCGCTTGGTGGTGGTTTCCAACCGGGTGGCCATTCCCAAGGGTGGGCGACTACCAGCCGGTGGACTCGCTATCGGCGTGTTGGCGGCGTTGAAACAGTATGGCGGGATGTGGTTCGGATGGAGCGGTGAAGTAACTAAGGCCCACCGTGTTAAACCGGTAAGGGTCACTCAAGGTAACATCACCTACGTCACGATCGACTTGCAGCAGCGGGACCACGAGCAATATTACAACGGTTTTTGCAATGGTGTCCTGTGGCCCCTGTTTCACTACCTACCCCAATTTATGAATTTTCATCGCGAGCAATGGCAAGCGTATCAAAGAGTCAACCAGCTGTTCGCGCGAAAGCTGATCCCGCTATTAAAACCCGACGATCTGATCTGGGTTCATGATTACCATTTGATGCTGCTCGCCCAAGAATTGCACGCCGCGGGGGTTACCAACCCCATGGGTTTTTTCCTGCATATCCCATTCCCGGCCTATGGGCTGTTGCGCACCATGCCACGGCACACGCGAGTTCTTCGTGGACTTTGTCATTATGACCTGGTCGGTTTTCAAACCGCGGACGATCTACTCGCGTTTCGCAATTGCGTCACCAATGACCTCCAGGCAACGCTAACCGATGACTACGAGTTGGAAGTCGCCGGCAGGAAATCACGTGCCGGTGTGTTTCCTATCGGCATTGATATCTCGACCATCAAGAACGCGGCAAGAAAATCGCTGCATAGCCACACCCGTGAACGCTTGATCAAGAGCCTCGCCAAGAGACCGCTTATCATTGGTGTCGACCGATTGGATTACAGCAAGGGTCTGCCCAATCGTTTACAAGCTTACGAGCTGTTCCTGGAAAACTATCCCGAGAACCGCGGCAAGGCGGTGTTTCTCCAGATCGCGCCGCAGTCACGGGAGCAAGTCAGGGCCTACGGTGAGATTCAGCGGGAGCTCGAAGAAGCGGCGGGCCGCATGAACGGCCGTTTCGCGGAGTTTGACTGGATGCCGATCCGCTATTTGAACCAGAGTTTCGGGCGGACAACTTTGATAGGATTCTTGCGCATCGCCCAAATCGGACTCGTCACCCCGCTGCGCGACGGAATGAATTTGGTTGCCAAGGAATTTGTCGCCGCCCAGAACCCCGCCGAGCCCGGTGTATTGATTCTCTCCTCTTTGGCCGGCGCCGCGCGCGAACTGGATGCGGCGCTGTTGGTGAACCCCTTCGATGTGGACGGTGTCGCCGAAGCATTGCAAATCGCCTTGAATATGCCATTGGCGGAACGTAAAGAACGGCATGCGGCGATGATGGTGGAGCTTCGGCGGCATGATATTCGTGCGTGGCGCGAAAACTTCGTGCGGCGGCTACAAGACGTGAGGAAATGACGCAACATCTTTTGGCCGACGTCGGGGGCACGCACACGCGTTGTGGTCTTGGCGGCGAACAAGCCGCTGTCCGGGATGTACGCACTTACAAGAATCAGGACTTTGAGGACCTCATTGCACTGTTCAAGCAGTATCTTTCCGAGATAGGACAAGCCCGGCCCGCCAGCGTTACGGTAGCGGTCGCCGCTCCGGTTCACGGCGGTGTGGCGCAGTTGACCAACCTCGTCTGGACCATTGACTCGACGCAATTACTAACCCAGTTCGGTGCGGACCGCGCGACCCTCATTAACGACTTCGCCGCACTCGCGTTTGCCATCCCGCGGCTGCATACGGATGATCGCGTGCAGGTGGGAGGGACGGCTCCGGTAGCCGGAGCGACCATCGGTGTGCTCGGCCCGGGAACCGGGCTCGGTGTGGCGGGCCTGACGTCCTTTGACGGTCGTTGGGTTCCGATCAGCAGTGAAGGCGGCCACGTCACCTTACCGGCGGTTAATGCACGTGAGGCACAAATCATCGAACGACTGCGCCGGCGATATGGCCACGTATCCGCGGAACGGGTGTTGTCGGGTCCGGGCCTGGTGACCCTCTACGAGACTGTGACTCACCGTGAGCATTGCAACTTAACACCCGCAGAGATCTCGCGCATGGCCATCGACGGCGAACCGCAGGCCGGGGACGTATTGAACCTGTTCTTTGCATTGCTGGGCACGGTCGCCGGCAATCTGGCCTTGACGTTGGGGGCACGGGGCGGCGTCTACTTGGGCGGCGGTATCCTGCCGCAGTTGCGTGCGCAACTGGTGCAGTCGGGATTCCGGCAACGCTTCGAATCCAAAGGCCGTTTCGAAGAATACTTGAGCGAGATCCCGGTGTTCTTGATCACCGCCGATACACCGGCGCTCGTGGGTCTGAACTATTATCTACAACAGTTGCTGCGCGAACCTTAGCCCGTGATCCCTTCGCCAGCATTCAGAATCCTTGGCGGAAGACACGGGCTAGCCGTTAAGACGTGCAACCAGGGCCGTCAATACACGGCCACAGTCGTCGTTTAACTTCAAGGTCAACTCAGCATCCGCACGGGTACGGCCGAGGTTAATCACGGCGATGGGCTTGCCTTGCTCACCTGCCGCGCGGCAGAAACGGTAACCGGAGAACACCATCAGGGACGAGCCCACCACCATCATGGCGTCGCACTCCTGCAGGCAGCGATACGCATGCGCCACCCGTGCCCTCGGCACCGCTTCCCCAAAGAAAGTCACCGTGGGTTTGAGTACTCCGCTACAGTGTCTGCAATCGGGCACCCGCACGGTAACAAACTCGAGATCATTCACATTGGCGTCGCCGTCTGGGGCAGTGGCGGCGGTGTGGGCGTGTAACTCCGGGTTGAGGTCCTGTAGAACGACTTGGAACAACGCCCGCGAGATGGTGCGACGGCAATTCAAGCATTCGATCATATCCAACCGTCCATGCAGGTCAGTCACCCGCCGGCTTCCGGCTTGTTGATGAAGGCCATCGACATTCTGTGTCACGAGCTGGTGAATGTGTCCGCCGGCTTCCAGAGTAGCAAGCGCACGGTGGGCGTTGTTGGGACGGGCACGGTCGATCTGCGGCCAACCCAAGAGGCTGCGCGCCCAATAACGCTGGCGCACGGCTTCGCTGCGTAAAAAATCTTGATACATTACCGGTTGCCGATGCTTCCAGCGGCCTTGCTGGTCGCGATAGTCGGGGATGCCGGAGGCGGTGCTGCAGCCGGCGCCGGTCAGTACGAACAAACGGCGATATCCCAGTACATACTCGATCAGAACATCCACAGAGGGTGGCGACGTTGTCAGTGTCGGCTTGAACATGGCTGAAGCAGTATGGTCAATAGCGATTAATAATCCGAATATTTCTTGGCGCTACCGCGCACCAAACCTGGGGGATATTTTTCGTCATTGAGCTTCAGCTTCCTGTGTGTAGCTTCCGCGAGGTCGACGTTAAGCTTGTCGGCAAGTCGCACGAGATAGATCAGGATATCCGCAAGTTCCAACTCGATTTCCTCCAGCTTGTCGCGCGGGAGCTCTTCGCTTTGCCGTTCGCTGAGCCACTGAAAATGTTCAACGAGCTCCCCGGCCTCGGCAATCAACGCCATGGCCAAGTTTTTCGGCGAATGAAATTGCTCCCAATCCCGTGCAGCGGCAAAGGTTCGCAGTTCCTGTTTCAACATTTCGAGTGCGTCGTTGTCCATACGCGCATTCTAGCGTCTCTGGGACCGTGATGTGATTTGAAACTATGATCCTTGGGCATGGATGCGCCCAACGGTCAATGTGTAAAATCGGCCACACCCGGCAAAGTTGTCGAGCTTCCCACGGTCCAAGGCCTGCACCATTTTTATTTTCCCGAGACTGCATGAATATTCGGGACAGACACTGCATGATTAGGAATCCGAGACGCACACCTTGACAAGTTACATGAGTTTAGCTAAGTTTAGCTAACTTAATACTGTTGAAGCGAATCGAATGGCCTCAAAACAAGTCAACATGCACGAAGCCAAATCGCGGTTATCCGAACTGGGTGAATTGGTCTGGCGTGGTGAACGGGTGATCATCGCCAAGGCAGGGAAGCCTTATCTCGACTTACTGCCGCACAAGGGAACCCTGAAGCGACGGAAACCGGGCCGACTAAAAGGACAGATCAAGATGGCTCCCGATTTCGATGAGACGACAGAAGAAGTCTTAGAAGCATTTGAGGGACATTCGTGAGACGTCTACTACTGGATACCCACACCTTGCTGTGGTGGTTGGCCGATGATCCGCAGCTCGGTCGCCAGGCCCGTACCCTCGTGAAGGACGCACGCAACACAGTGATGGTGAGTGCTGCCAGCGCTTGGGAGATTTCGATCAAGAAGGCTATACGTAAGCTGGAGGCCCCCGAGGGTCTTAGCAATTTAATCGAAGATGAGGGGTTTGAGTCGCTGCCTATTACTTTTTTTCATGGCGAACGGGCCGGCGCGCTTCCTTTATTGCATCGCGATCCATTCGATCGCATGCTGGTGGCGCAGGCCCAGGCTGAAGGACTCGATGTCATTACTTCGGACGACCGTATCCAACAGTACGGTGTCCAAACCGTTGATGCGCGATCATAGAAGTGTTGTCCTTCGCATACATGGGCTCGTCTGTAGTAGTCCAGCGATTTTTTAAGGCCCTGCCAAAGCGGGGTCTGTGTTTGGTGCAAGGAATCAGCTAAGCAGTCCTTCGACGCCTTGCGATACCTAGGCCGGCTAAGCCCAAGCCCGTGACTAATAAGGCGACGCGCTCGGGTATGCTGAGGCCGAGAAGTCTCTCCCAACTCTGGGTTAGGGGTCTAGCTGTGAATTCCATGAACGTTGTATACACCGGGCATCCGTGTGATCGGTGGCTGATATTTTAAGCTGCCATGTGCTCGATGCTCATTGTAATGGATGCACGGCCGTTCGTTCATTGGAGGTGGCATAGATGCGAACGTAGGCCCATTCGCGTAACAGCGTCTGGATGAATCGCTCGGCCTTGCCGTTTGTCTGCGGCCGATAAGGACGGGTTTTTTTCACGCAAATATGCAGCCGGTGGCAGGTGTCATGCCACAGCTTCGATGTGTAGCAGGACCCGTTGTCGGTGAGCACACGCTTGACGGTGATGCCGAATCGCGAAAACCATCGCACCGCGCGCTTGAGAAACGCCACGGCGGTCGCTTTGCGCTCATCGGGCAGCACTTCGGCATAAGCGACACGGGAATAATCATCGACACACACGTGGACATATTCCCAACCGGCGCCTTCGGAATCCTGTTTGCGATCCCCCGTCATGCGGTGACCCGCTCGCCAGAAGCGACCTAACTTCTTGATATCCAGGTGCAACAACTCTCCTGGGCCGTCGTGCTCGTAGCGTACCACCGGCGCGGTGGGAACCAGCTTGTGGCGTTGTGACAGCCCCTCACGCCGCAACACCGCCGCCACCGTCGAGCGCGATAACTGCAGCTGATTCGCAATCCGAAGCGCCGTCAGCCGATATTCCCTGCGCAATTCCACGATTAAATCCACCCAGTCCCGGCCCAACTGATGCCGCAATACCCGCGGCTTGCTCGAACCGTCCCCAAGCCCCGCTTCCCCGTGCTCGCAGTAACGGTGCACCCATTTGTATACCGTGCGCCGGCTTACACCCATTTGCTTCGCCACATCGGCTACCGAACGACCTTCTTCCAGCACCCTGGTCACCATCAGGGCTCGACTCTTGGGACAGGTTCTTGCATTCTTATGTAAGTTCATGCGGGCTTTCTCCTCTAGCTAATTGGCTTCATCACCTATCAGCTTGTCGGATTTAGCCCGTGTGAACAACCTTCACAGAATTCACAGCTAGCCCGCATATTGCACCAGTATCCGGGAAGCTGGCGCAGGACAGGGGCGGCTGAACGCCGGACTGGAGCGAAAGTCATAGCCGTAGCTATGGCTTGAGTGAAGTCCAAGTTCAGGCGTGCCTGGACCAGCCAGAGCCCGGATAGGACACCG
>CAMYMN010000089.1:0-6411 GCA_947259395.1 uncultured Gammaproteobacteria bacterium
GCGGTTTCCTCCCTCCAGGCTTGTTAGACGCCTGCCCACACCTTGGCTTGCCGCGAATCGCGAGCCACTCTCGCGCAGGCGTCTAACAACCCTTAACGGGTCCGGGCGTTGTCCTGCCGGATGAAAATTCCTCCCTGAGCAACAAGACGATGGTGCGGTGCAATAGACAGCAGTCGGCCAGGAACGGGCATCTGGAAAACCCCCACATATAGAAATTGAGCGGCCGAACGGCGCTCTTTTTCAGACGTTCGCCAGTATGTGTCAGAGTCAGAGGACGGTTTCGGTATTTGAATCGCGGAACGGTAGCTTTGCCGCACCAGACTGTCACGCAAATAGGAAAAGCGAACATCTATTGCAGAATCTAGATGACGATGTACGCCGACTTGAGCGGGAGATCGTGCCAATCGTCAAAAGGAAGCCAGTTGTTGACTGGTCGGTTCCGCACAACAGTACCAAGGTTCCGATAAATGCGGAATGCGTTTTCCAACGCAGTAGTGAGCAAGCATCGAGCTGGACTTGCCTATGGCGCGGTGGGCCAGCTGCCAGATTTCGGCAAACGTTTCACCTCTTGAACGGCCGTCTCGTTCGGCCTCCATGACGCAAGCCCGGACTTCTAGCTGAAGCCTGTCTACGCGCGAGTCTCTATGGGTCCAGCGATATCCCAACATCCTCGGATCGAATGCCTCCACTTTCTCCCTAAAACCGGGCTGCCTGAAGAGATGCGAGCCGTTCGGAACCAACAACCGAATCGATAACTGAACCGGAGGAATGCTTTCCACGAGATTTAGATCGATGATTTCTTTCAGCAACTCGATGTAACCCTCTAGGGTCGTCCATGGGGTAAAAGGGATAAAAGTCGGAGCTAACGCGATACCAGCATCCCGTAGTAACCATGTCGCCGTAATAAAATCTTGTTTCGTGTGACCCTTGTTAAGGTATTCCAAAATTCGATCGTCGACCAATTCCACCGCTGAAGTGATGAACACGCAACCGGTGTCCTTCAGATCGAAAAGCAGATCCCTGTGGCGAAGAATGTGCTCGATCTTTATGGTTGCGTCATAGGTAACATGCGGAAACTCTTGGTGTAAGGCACGCACGATCTTAAGTGCATGACCAGGGCCGTTTAGGAAATCCGGATCCCCGAAAGAGATGTGCCCAGCACCTGCCTCGACTTGATTGCGGATATCGGCTGCGACCACGTCGCGAGGCACTACAGAAAACTTTCCTTCGTAGATCGGCACGACTGGACAATGGCGGCACAAGTGCTTGCAGCCCCGTGAGGTTTCCGCGAATCCAACCGTTTTGTGTGTACCATCTGGCATGATCAGGTGGGCATACTTGGTCAGCTCGGGTAACTTGGACCGATCTGGTACCACGAACCGGACCTTAGAAAGGCTAACCTCCGGTTTGGTCTGAACTGCAGTGTCACTGGATCGCAGTCGGTTGACCAATGACAATAGCCCAGGCTCGAACTCACCGCTCAATACCGTGTCGACTCCAAGCGTTGTGAGTAGCTTTTCGTTCATTGGCGCGTAAAGGCCATACACACAGATATGAGCGTGCGGCGTGATATCACATATGCGAGGAAGCGCCTCGGCAGCGATACACGTCGCGGTGTGCATGGCGATATAGATACCTACGAGTTCGGCTTTGGCCAGCAGACCGGGATTCAGTTTCTGAATAGACAAATCTAGGCAGTCGACGGTGCAGCCCGCTCGCATAAGCAATGCGGCTGGTTCCGCCAAGCCGAATGGCTGCCGGCCGATTTCATAAGGACTAATTAAGACGACCCTCATGAGAATGTGCTCTAAGTCATCGCTGTCGTTACGTGGTTAGATTGATTGTCGAGATTCCACAACGGAGCCACCACGAAGTTCAGCTCGGAGTGGGCTTGGCGCAGCGCGGATTCGGCTTGCTCTGGTGTAGACGCATGGGCAAAGATGAACCCGAGATAGCTTGAACCCTCTGGCCACGGAACGAGTCGGTAGCCTTCGCGCACTAGGACAGACACTTCTTCGACAAAGGGCACCTTTTGTGCCGCCAACGTTCCCTCAACGCGTCGCAAAATTCCCGCTTGAGGCGTCGGGATCATCAATACACCGGCGGCGCCCTCGCGGTTCATGCTTCGCTGCAGAGGCTGTGCCATGGCATGGGAAAGCACCAGATCTTCCAAGCTGTACCCAGTGCCAAACCTGAGCAGACGTGCACAAAGGCCTCCGATGGTACGGGCGGCAACTTCGATGATCCAGATACCGTCATTGTTTAATCGGCATTCCGCATGGATCGGACCCTCGCGCAAGCCGTAAGCCCGGCAGGCGTCGTTAACGCATTGCCGAATCTGGTCTTGTACCACTGCATCCAACTGTGACGGCGTAATGTAATAGGTCTCCTCGAAAAAGGGTCCGTTCAGCGGATCGGGTTTGTCGAAGATGGCGAGCACATCCAGCCTGCCAGCAGTCAACATCGCCTCCACGGCCACTTCGGCGCCGGGAATGAAATCCTCCGCAAGGATATGGTCACGTTCTTCGGCCCCTTCAGAGTGCAGGAGTCGGTCGATACGGGCACAGGCCTGCAGAAATTGATCGAGGTTATCTGCGCGGATCACCCCGCGGCTGGCCGAAAGGGTGAGCGGTTTTAGTACGCAAGGAAAACGTACGCGGTCGCATTGTCTGGTCAGTGACTGCCGCAGATTAATGAGGCGGTGCCGGGGGACCGGCACGCCTTTCTCGATAAGGCGGGCGCGCGCCATATCCTTACGCCGAGCAATTTTTACCGCTGCCCACGGATTGTGGGGCAGCCCCAGAATCCACGCCGCACGCGCTGCAAGCTCGGTGGTCGGATCATCGGTGCCCACAATGCCGGCAAACGGACATCTCTTGGCTTCGTGCAGGATGGTCCGTAACGCGCCTTTGGTGTCCCGCAGGTCGATGTGTAAGCCATCAGCATGCGCACTCACCACCGAGTATTTGCCTTCGGACGCGAACAAGACTTCGACACCAAGCCGGTTTGCCGCGTCAAGAAAAGCAGTGGTGCGGTAACTACTATGAGGCGATATGACGAGTACGCGTTCTTGTGGCGCCTCTTGCCGCAGCAGGCTTGGGATCATGTCTTATTACGTTCGCTAAGCTGGCGAACTCGGGACTTTCGGCGGCGGAGATGCGTTAATAGCCACCTCCGGCACAGCCACCACACGTGCCGCTGCCGCCCACCGCTTGGAATACATTCCTGAATCTGAAGCCATCTTCAGAAAAGTCGATCTCACAGCCGGCTAAAAAGTTCAGTGCAACTGCGTCGACAACGAGCTTGTAGCCGCTACCCGCGAGCGCACTGTCATATTCTGTGATTGCTTCTGCGTAGGTCATGCCATAAGCCATACCACCGCACCCACCACCGGTGACGAACAGCCGGATGGCTTCGATATCAGGGTCGGCGTCCGCGAATAGCTCCGCCAACTTCGATTCAGCAGCTGGGGTTAACCCCATGTCGTCGCTAGTGATTGCGGGGGAATAAACAGTTCGTGTTGCCTCAGCCATCTGTCTCGCTCCTCTAGCTTAATGCGTTGATGATACCTCAATTAGCGAAAATAGTTGACTATTTCACTCGGGTTTTTTATTTTTGGGGTTACGCTCGCTGGAAAACACCGTTTCCAGGTAGAAGGTACACACATGAAGCGCACCGTATACTGCCAATTACTGAAGCAAGAGGCCGAGGGCCTTGATCGGCCACCGCACCCGGGTTCCTTGGGAGAGCGCATCTACGGGAATGTATCTAAGGAAGGTTGGAAACAATGGCTTGAACGACTCACTACCATCATCAATGAGAATCACCTCAGCACGGCGGACCCAAAGAGCATCGAGTTGATCGAACAGCACATGGTCGGCTTCCTCTTCGGGGAGGGCCACCTGGGCAAGCTGCCCGCGGGCTTTTCGCCCGCTGGACAAAAGAAGTAAAGCAACTCACGATTCGTGTAGGGCTGAGATGGTCAATCCGGACATGTGGCGAGTAGCCATGAAGATTAAATTGATTGGAAAGGTTTGCGCCAAGCCAATGTCGAAGCCAGGTCCGCCCGGCGAGACCAATCTCGAAGATTCCTAGAAAGCGGTCTTTGCCGGATTGTTTCGCAAATAGAAATTAAGAAATCCCTTACCGCAGCAAAGCCACCGCCGACCTATTTCGCTTTCACATGCATGATAGCGTGACTCTCTGAACGGCTGCTTCGACTACCACTCCGGCCGTTGTGACGCCTGAAGGCCGGACGGCAGCAACGGGTCGTTATTGCCCATTTGACGCCATCGGCCCGCAAAGCTAACTGCTGTCATTCGCAATTTCGAAAGCGGACCCTCAACGTCCAAGTTCACTGGACCGCGGCGAACGAGATTGATATCAATAAGCCGCGCGGCCTGCAGCTCCGGTGCAACGTCGCGTTTGCTGGCACTCTCAAAGTCGCGTTCGCATATGTTGCTTAAGAAAGTTAAGGACACGCGTTTTGTACTCTTGGGGAGACGCTCTGTACAAGTCGACGTGGGCTACACCATCGACCAGCCAGAGATCTTTGGGCTCACGAGCAGCTGCGAACATTTGCTTGGTCTCTGTTGCGGTCGTGTATCGATCCTCAGTGCCAGAGATCAGAAAGACCGGACTGCCCACGTTGGAAATATGGTCAATCGGTCGAAGCTGCGAGGGCACGATACCAAACCGAGGTTGAAGTTGCACCAGCAACAATTCGGCGGGTATCGAAGATAACGGTCCAAGTGTAACGGCAACTCGATTGTGTACGGCATCATTGATGTTTGGATACACGGATTCGAGAATCAGTGCGTCAATACCCAGCGGTGATGATAGGAGTGCAGAAGCGCCACCTAGTGATACGCCTACAACACCAATTGGTTCTTTTGGGTGTTCTTGTTGCGCGAATTCGACTGCTGCGCGGACATCGTGCTTTTCAAGGTGCCCCACCGTAATCTGCTTCCCGGGACTTTCACCGTGTGCTTGTAGGTCGATCATCACGATCGAATAACCCGCGGAGTGCAGCAATCGGGCACGCTCCATCATAGATAACCGTGAACCGCGAATCGAGTGAAGCAGCACCACGACACCATCGTGCGTCTCTGTTGGGATATGCCATCCAGCTACGGTAGTGCCGGAATTACTAACGAGTGAGATTGACGTTGCAGGCAGGTCAGTTGGTGGGTCACCGATCACGCGCAGTTGCGGCGAAACAAGCCAACCGGCAACAAACCACGAACCAACTAGGCCGAGAAAGAGGAGTACGAGCAGTCCAATAACGGAACGGCGAATAATAAGTCCTCGTCGATTGGACCATGCCAAAGTACTGATCCCCCTTTGCCAGCTAACTACGAAATGAACATTAGCGAAGTTATAGAATAATATTTTGTAAACAGTAAAGTAGATTTCCTAGTTTGTATAATTGGCTTTGCTAAACGCGCATCCCGGCTCGACTATCAGCAACAACGCCCATGGATTCAATTTGAAACGACTGCGGTAACTTGTCGTACTGACTGGACCCATAGCTTTATAGTTGCTCGTTACCGATAATATTCGAGCAGGTATCGGGATGAGTATCGCTCCGTGGAATGTCTGCTTTCGAGTTGGATACGAATGACGGCAACGGGTCGTGAGCCGAGATTTAGTTTCAGATCAGGGATTCAAATTTCTGCGTCGTAGCTAATCACGGCTCCCGGCCACTAAGAGACATTTTGCCAATGACAAAAATATGTCGGCTTACGTACGCATAATAGACTGTGACTGTACACATAAAGTCCGCCTCTTATTCAACCCTCCCCTTTTTGTCCAACTTTCCCTGTCGTGAATCACTGCGCTTTGGCGTCGTTAAACCGTAACGCCCCCCTCTCGGCAAAACCGCAGGCGACATTTCCACCGCATATCGAGCATGACAGCCGGATGGCGTGGGCGTATCATCGTAACGACGTCGCGCTCATGCAGTCTTATACTTAGGGAGCCACAAAGGCGTCGGAATCCTACAGGAGAATCTACATGACCGTTTGTCCAATTGCTATTATGGCCAGCTGCAAAAAATGTCCGGCAGTCTCAGTGTGCCCTTTGAAGAGCGTCCTCGGCGACTACGTCGAGGACAATAGTGGCGAGCAGAAACCTCAATCGAAGCCAATGAACTCAGATCAGGAAAAGGACTGAGCGCAAGCATTCGGGCAGACGGGCTCGGTAGGGTACTGTCAAATTGAGCGGGATTTATAACTGTAGAATTGTAGCAATGGCTGTGACTGATACAGGAATAATTAGGGCCGCTGTGTGTTCCAATTCATACCCAATTTCGGCATGATGAATTAGACCGCTGTGGGTCGTAAGCGCTAGTTCCCTAGATTGTGAATCCATGCTCCCGCTATTTTGACTTCATTCGGCGGTTGTCGGCCA
>CAMYMN010000089.1:6436-17213 GCA_947259395.1 uncultured Gammaproteobacteria bacterium
TCCCTAGATTGTGAATCCATGCTCCCGCTATTTTGACTTCATTCGGCGGTTGTCGGCCACGTCCCGACCTTCGACGCATGAGAAAACATGCGTTTTGAACGTCCGCTTTCCCGATCGATCTGTAGTACCGCCCCGTCACGTTGGTTGCCGGTTTCGATGTCGTTCTGGAACACGCGTTTCAAACGCTGAGCTCGGGGCATGGCAGCATGTCGCTCCACTGTCACATCTTGGTAGCTTGCGTAGTGGCATGCCGACTACGTGGAGCCGGGGTCGCTTAGTGTCGCCGGCGGCTGTTGGAAGCAAACACACCGTGGAACCGCGTGAGGTGGATCTAGGGATTAAGCACTAGGACAGCGGGACGAGTGATGAAGCCCAAGGACTCTAAGATAATATGTCTTGTGCGGGGTATAATGAGCGCGCTCGTCAAGCATTGCCCGATTCTTGTACTTCTGACATTGCAGCCATGGATGGACCACAGGCGTGAGCAGGGAGTGAAGGCGGCGACGATCAATCACGGACTGAAAGTTGTGAGAAGGATACTCAACCTGGCCGCCACGGAGTGGATGGACGAGCACGGACTGACTTGGATAGACCATGCGCCGAAAATCCGCTTGCTGCCGTTGAATGACCAACGCCAGCCGTATCCGCTGTCCTGGCAAGAGCAGGAGCGGCTTTTCAAGGAGTTGCCCCGGCATTTAGCGGATATGGCGCTGTTTGCGGTGAATACTGGCTGCCGGGACCGGGAGATCTGTGATCTTCGATGGGATTGGGAAGTGGCGGTGCCGGAATTGGCCACATCAGTTTTCATTATCCCGGGCTGCGTCGTGAAGAATGGTGACGATCGGTTAGTGGTGCTCAATCGCATCGCACATGCGATCACGCAGGCGCGTCGCGGCAAACACTGATCGCACGTTTTTGCTTTTCGAGGGAAGCCGGTTTACAGGATGTTGATCAGCGCGTGGAAGACGGCTCGAACGCGTGCCGAATTGCCGCAGGTTCGCGTGCACGATCTGAAGCATACCTTCGGTCGGCGGCTGCGCGCGGCGGGCGTATCGTTTGAGGATCGTCAGGATCTACTTGGTCACCGGTCGGGACGGATTACGACGCACTACTCCGCGGCCGAGTTGACGCGGTTGATCGAGGCCGCCGACAGGGTGTGCGATCGCGGGGACCGCAAGCCCGATCTGGTGATCTTGAAACGGATTTCGGTCCGCTAGTCCGTTGGTCGAACCGGGTCCCGCAAAACTCCCGCACGGCCAATTTTGAAACGGAGAAATGAATAGGTCTCGCTGCGCGAGAACTGGGATTTGCGCTTAGTAAAACGCGCAGATTTGGTGGGCCCGCCAGGACTCGAACCTGGGACCGACGGATTATGAGTCCGCTGCTCTAACCAACTGAGCTACGGGCCCGGCAAAAGTGATGTAGCTGTCTCCAGCGTGTGATCGGTATTCATACCGATACCAAACCGCATGCGCAGCACCTTGGCTTCCCGCGGCGTGAGGGTGCTGAGAATGTCCAGTGTCGAACCCGACAAGCCCGAACCGGTGGCGGCCTCCAAGGGTGCAACGACGTTCTTGTCCTCGATGAAATCGCCCAAATGAGAGTCCTCGTCGTCACCGATCGGTGTTTCCATCGAGATCGGCTCTTTGGCGATCTTCAATACCTTGCGTATCTTCTCTTCCGGCATGTCCATGCGAACGGCGAGCTCTTCCGGCGTCGCCTCGCGCCCCTTCTCCTGAAGAATCTGACGAGATATACGATTCAATTTGTTGATAGTCTCGATCATGTGCACCGGAATGCGGATGGTGCGGGCTTGATCGGCGATTGATCGTGTGATCGCCTGCCGTATCCACCAAGTGGCATAAGTGGAAAACTTGTATCCCCGCCGATATTCGAATTTATCCACCGCCTTCATCAATCCGATGTTGCCTTCTTGGATGAGGTCCAGGAACTGTAAACCACGGTTCGTGTATTTTTTCGCGATCGAGATCACCAGCCTGAGATTGGCTTCCACCATTTCCTTCTTCGCCCGTCGAGCCTTGGCTTCTCCGATAGACATACGCCGATTGACGTCTTTCAGTTCGGTAATCGGAATTCCAATCTCTCGTTCTATCTGCGTCAACTTTTCACGGCAAGCGTTAAATTCGTCGGCGTGCTTCTTGAGCGCCTTACCCTTGTCTCCGGCGGCGACCACCATCTTTTTGAACAGGTCCTCGTCAGTCTCGGCACCGACGAAGGTTTTAATAAAGTTTTTACGCGGAATGCGCAATTGTCGTACGCACAAATCAATGAGGATCTTTTCGCGGGCGCGCACCTGCTCGACCAGTTCACGAATCTGGTCCCAAAGCGCATCTACTTGCTTGGGTACAAACTTGATCTCCATGACTTCGCGAGCCAGTTTTTTCTGGATTTTTTTTATTTGATCCGCGCCAATTCCGTGACGGTCAATCGCGCGCTTGAGGCTTTGGTAATTCCGCCGGATACGTTTGAATCGCTCAAACGCCTCTTCGGGATCGGGTCCGGTATCCACCTCTTCTGCGGTTTCATCGTCATCCGAGCGGGTGGCATCGACCTGTGGCACTGGAATGGGTTCGTCCTTGGCGTCCAAATCGATAAAATCGACCACTAAGTCGGTGAGGCGCATTTCGTCCGCCGCGATCGCATCGGCCATGCGCAAGATTTCGGCGATGGTCGGTGGGCACGTAGCCACCGCCTCGGTACACTGGCGAATGCCGTCTTCGATGCGCTTGGCGAGTTGGATTTCATCTTTGCGGGTCAACAAGTCGACTGTTCCCATCTCCCGCATGTACATACGCACGGGGTCGGTGGTGCGGCCGAATTCGCTCTCCACCGCGGTGGTCAGTGCCGCTTCGGTTTCATCATCGTCTGGGGAGTCTTCCTTGAGCAACAAACTGTCCGGATCGGGGGCCTTGTCGTGAACCATGATACCCATGTCATTAATCATGTTGACGACCGCTTCGATCTGGTCTGTATCGTGCATATCCTCAGGCAGGTGGTCGTTGATCTCACGATAGGTGAGAAAACCTTGCTCTTTGCCTTTCAGGATTAACTTGCGTAATTCGGATTGCTTCGCTTCTGAGTCCATCGACACCTCAACACCGGGGGCTGGCTGGGGATTTTCAAATAACCTAACATTATAGCTCACTAGACTGGCAACCCCACAATGGCGGGTCACGCCTGACCGCGAGCTAATAATTCGCGTAACTGGGCCTTTTCCTCATCGTTCAGCGGCTCGGAGCGCGATTTATCGAGCAACCATTGGGTTCGCTGATCGCGCAGCCGCCCTTGGAGCTTGGCCAAGGTGGCGCGAAATTCCGTCTCTATATGATCATCGGGGATCATATGGTCCCAAATGGACAGTTTTTCAAGATGAACGGCGTGTTCGGTGCCGCGAAAACGCTCCAGCAGGGCGGCGGTGGACAGCCCGGGATGCTCGGTAACGGTGTGGACAACCTGGGCCAACAAATCGATGCCGGGTACCGATTCGAGGTCCCGTAGCGCATCGACATCCCCGGCGATGCGCGCCAACCGCGGGTGCTGCAGCAGCAGGGCCAGGGCCACCCGCACCAGGGATTTGCGCATCGGTGGTTGGCTTACTGTGGGAGTTTTGAGTTGGGATTTGATCGCTGCCGCGGGTTCATCGCGCGCCAAGGCAGACAATGTAACGCGTTGAATTTGGGTCAGTTCAGCCAGGCGATCCAGCAACAGTTCACGTAATGCCCCCGGAGGAATCTGGTTGATCAGCGGCTTGGCCAGCTCGATCAGCCGCGCCCGGCCGTCGAGGCGCGTCAGGTCCACCTTGTCGCTCAAGCTGCGCAATAAGTAATCCGGTAGCGGTGTGGACCTACGCAAGCGCTCGTTGAAACCCGTTGCCCCTTCCGCGCGGACCAACGAATCTGGGTCCTGTCCGTCGGGGAGGAATAAGAATCCCACCTGCCGTCCGTCACGCAATACCACGAGCGTAGTCTCCAGTGCACGCCACGCCGCATCACGCCCGGCACGATCACCATCGAAGCAAAATATGACCTCGGGGCAATATCTAAACAAGCGCTCCAGGTGGGCGCGGGTGGTAGCGGTACCCAACGTGGCAACGGTGTTGTGGACACCGAATTGGGCGAGAGAGACCACGTCCATGTACCCTTCAACCACGACCGCGAGTTGCTGTTCCTTGATGGCGCCTCGTGCCTTGAACAATCCGTAGAGTTCGGCCCCCTTGTGAAAAAGTGGGGTCTCCGGGGAGTTCAGATATTTTGGCTCGTCGTCACCGAGAACACGCCCGCCGAACCCGACTACCCGGCCACGGCTATCACGGATTGGAAACATGATCCGGTTGCGAAATCGGTCGTAAAACGAACCGTCCTCTTTCTTTATCAGTAATCCGGCTACCGACAACAGTTGCCGCCGCTTACTCTCGGTTCCCAGCGCGTGAAGCAGGTTGTGCCAGCCGTCTGGCGCGTAGCCGAGGTCGAATTCCGCAGCAATCTCGCCGCTCACGCCACGAGTCTTCAAATAGCGGATCGCCGTGTTAGCGTTCGGATGTTTGCGTAATTGATAGCGGTAGTACTGGTCTGCTTCATCGACAATCGTCAAAAGATCCAGGCTTGGTTGCTTGACCGTGGGTCCCGAGGTATCCGCGGGGAGCTCCAGGCCTACCCGCATCGCCAGGTTTTCAACTGCCTCGCGAAAATCCATGTGTTCGTATTCCATCAGGAAACCGATTGCAGTTCCGTGCACGCCGCATCCAAAACAATGATAAAACTGTTTATCGGGGCTGACTGTGAACGATGGGGTGCGCTCTTCATGAAACGGACAACAAGCCTTGTATTCCTTACCGGCCTTTTTCAGCGGCACTCGCCCGTCGATGACATCGACGATATCTATCCGCGCAAGCAGCTCATCAATAAACCCCTGAGGGATTTTGCCGGCCATGATTCAGTTGGGAGCCAAATGTTGAAAGTATAAAGGACCATTGGGATTGAGACCGATTCAGACTTTACACCCTGAACTCAATACTTTGAACTTATTGTAAGCTGGGCTGTAGCCCTAAGCTTGCAGTAACGATTTAACTATTTGACTCACGCTGGCCATATCCGCCCGCCCCTGTACCTTTGATTTAAGTATCCCCATCACCTGGCCCATGTGCCGTATGTGGGTGGCGCCGGTTTCGGCAATGGCGGCACGTACCAGCAACTCGAGCTCAGATGCCTCGAGGGGAGCGGGTAGATAGCCCTTCAGGATATCGATGTTGTGCTGTTCCTTGTCCACCAGATCCTGACGGTTTCCCGCGTGAAACTGGGTTGACGCGTCCTGACTTTGTTTGATCAGCTTCTGAATCACCGACAGCACGTCCGGGTCGTCTAGCTCAGTGCGTTCGTCTACTTCGCGGCGTTGAATGGCGGCCCTGAGCATACGGATCGATTCGAGCCTAACCTTGTCCTTGGCGCGCAGCGCCGCCTTCATATCGTCCTCGATACGAGTCTTCAGGTTCATGATGATGCCGGAGGGCGTGTGGAGGCAGCGTCAGTAAGCGCGGTGGTAACGGACGCGTTCGCGATAGGAGCGTTTGAGTTCCCGTTTGCGGGCAGCGGCTGCCTTGCGCTTGCGCACCGTGGTGGGCTTCTCGTAGTGTTCGCGCCGCCGCATCTCACTGAAGACACCGGCTTTTTCGCAAGCGCGGCGGAAGCGGCGCAGTATCACGTCGAACGGTTCGTCCTGTCTGACCTTAACTTGGGGCATAAAATCGAATTCCTCGTAAATTAGCCCTTCCTACAATGAAGGGGCGCGCAATTCTAAAGTAGCGGGATAGCAGTGGCAAGTTTTCGCAAACGTACAGGGGCAGCGCGGGCGCCTCGCGAAGCGTTTAGAATCACCCTATGAGAGTACTGGGGATCGAGACATCGTGCGATGACACCGGTGTTGCCGTCTACGACGGCAACCGAGGCCTGCTTGCCCATCGTCTGTACTCGCAGATAGAGATACATGAGCAATACGGCGGTGTGGTGCCCGAGCTGGCTGCCCGTGACCACATTCGCAAGCTTTTGCCGCTGGTGCGGGCGGTGATGCAGGAAGCGCGAACCGAGCGTGGAGATGTCGATGGTATTGCCTATACCGCGGGTCCCGGCCTGGTGGGTGCATTGTTGGTGGGCGCTTCACTGGGCCGCAGCCTGGCATGGTCCTGGGATGTGCCGGCGCTGGGGGTGCACCACATGGAAGGCCATCTGTTGGCGCCAATGCTCGAGTCGCGGCCACCTGAGTTTCCCTTCATCGCATTATTGGTATCAGGCGGCCACACGTTGCTGGTCGATGTCGACGGCCTGGGCCAGTATCGCATTCTGGGTGAATCACGTGACGACGCCGTCGGTGAAGCGTTTGATAAAGCGTCTAAGCTGCTGGGATTGGGTTATCCCGGCGGCCCGGCCGTCGCCGCCGCTGCCGAGGACGGTGATCCTCAGCGGTTCCGGTTTCCGCGACCGATGACCGATCGACCGGGTCTGGATTTCAGTTTTAGCGGCCTGAAGACCTTCACTCGCAATACGGTGTTGGCGCATACCCTGGATCGGCAGACGCTGGCGGACATCGCCTGCGCGTTTCAGGATGCCGCGGTCGACACCTTAGTGATCAAGTGCCGCCGCGCGCTGCAGCAGAGCAATCGTGACCGGCTGGTAGTCGCCGGTGGCGTGGGGGCTAACCAGCTGTTGCGCCAGCGCCTGCGTAGCATGGTTGAATCATTGGGTGCGTCTGTATTTTATCCGCGACCCGAGTTATGTACCGATAATGCGGCGATGATCGCGTATGTCGGGTACCGGCGCTTAACAGCGGGTGAGCGCGATTCGTTGCAAATCAAAGTCCGGGCAAGATGGTCGTTGGCGACATTGAAGCCGGTTGGCGGTGGCGAGTAGTGCGTTGACGCAGCGGGTACCACTTCAGGTGTCGGCGCCCAATTTTATTTTGTCCTCTTGGCCCGCGGCGAGCCGTTGGATGTTGCCGCGGTGCCGCCAGAAAAGCAGCGCGGCCAACACGACACTCATTAATGTATACGGGGTGCCTGGTAATAATTGCCAGGCGAACAACGGCGAAAGCGCCGCCGTCACCAACGCCGCCAAGGAAGAATACCGGCTGACCAGCACAGTCACCATCCAGGTGACGACCAGGGCCAGGCCCATCCAGGGATTCAATGCGAGATAGACGCCAAACGCCGTGGCCACGCCCTTGCCACCGCGAAAGCCAAAAAACAACGGAAACAAATGTCCGAGATAGGCCATGGCTGCGACCAAGGCCAATATCAATGCATCGTCGGTAACACTGCGCGCGAGCAACACCGGGATCACGCCCTTCAATACGTCACCCAGCAGGGTCACGGCGGCGGCGGCCTTGCCGCCGGAACGCAATATATTGGTAGCGCCGGGGTTGCCACTGCCGGTGGTGCGGGGATCCGGCAGGCCGAGGGCCTTGGCGACAACGATCGCGCTGGAGATCGAGCCGAAAAGATAGGCGAGAACGGGAAGGATCCATTCCATCCACGCTATTTGAGAGATTCGGCCGGGTGCCGTCAAGGGCGATGTTCCCGCTGCCGTCGATTGCCCCGGTATACTTGGCGCCGAACAAAACATTGGGGCAGGAATTTGGATATTGTGTATCTGCACGGCCTGAAGGTCGAATGTGTGATTGGGGTTTGGGAGTGGGAACGGCGCATCAAGCAGACCGTCACCATTGATCTGGATATGGCCGCAGACATTCGGCAGGCGGCCGCATCAGACCGACTCGAAGACACCCTCAACTACAAGGCGGTGGCCAAGCGGCTAACTCAATTTGTGGGGGATTCCGAGTTCCAATTGGTAGAGACGCTGGCAGAACAGATCGCCGCGCTGTTACGCGCTGAGTTCTCGATTTCTTGGTGTCGGGTTCGTATTAACAAACGTGGCGCGGTGCGCGGCGCCAGCGACGTTGGCGTCATCATCGAACGCGGCCAAGCGGAATAATGCCGCGCGTCTACCTCAGTATTGGCAGCAACATCAACCGCGAGCAAAATCTGTGTTCGGCGGTGGCGGAATTGCGCCGACAGTTTGGCAGTTTGATGATTTCCCCGGTATACGAAAGCCAGCCAGTGGGCTTCGAAGGCGATGATTTTTATAACCTCGTCGTGGGATTCGACACCGATCGGTCTGTCGACGCAGTAAATGTTGTGTTGCGTGATATCGAGGATGCCCACGGCCGGACCCGTAGCGGTGAGAAATTCGGCTCCCGAACCTTGGACCTGGATGTATTGCTCTATGGTGAGATGATTGACCATACTCCGCCCCGCGACATACCACGGCGCGAAATCAGGCAATACGCATTTGTTTTGAGGCCGTTGAGCGATATTGCCGGATCGTCGCGGCACCCGGAAACTGGCGAGACGTTTGCCGACCTATGGCGTACCCGGCGCGATCAGTTACCGCCGCTCAAACCTGTCGCCATATCCTTATAGACGCGGGAGCTGGTTCAGGGCACCACGCCCCGTCCCCCGTCTACGGCGATGACTTGCCCGGAACTGAAGCTGGCGTCGCGCACGAGAAACACCACGGCCGCAGCGATCTCGGCTGGTGTTCCCATGCGTTTTAGCGGGGTGCGGGCGATGATGCGCTGTTGGGACACTTCGTCGGCATCGTTTTCCGGCCACAAGATCGCTCCCGGTGCGACGGCGTTGACGCGCACCGATGGTGCCAGATCTCGCGCCATGGCGCGGGTGAGCATGATCAACCCCGCCTTGGCAGTGCAGTAAATGGGATGCGACTTGAGCGGCCGGCGGCCATAGATGTCCACGATGTTGACGATGCAACCTTGGTATTCGTCCAGCAGGGACGCAGCCGCTTGGGATAGGAAGAACGGTGCTTTGAGATTGATCGCCATCAGGTCTTCCCATTGGTGCTCGGTGGCATCTTTGATCGGGGTGGGGTAGAACGTGGAGGCGTTGTTAATCAGCGCGTCCAAACGGCCGAAGGTATGGACGGTCTCGAGCAAGATCTGCTCCGGGGCCGCGGCGTTGGCGAGATCGCCTTGGACCGATGCCGCAGAATCCGAGCGTGATGTGTTCAGTTCGGACAACAGAACGTTGGCATCGTCTCGAGAAGCACGATAATGGATCATGATGCGCATGCCTTCTCTGTGAAGCCTGCGGGCAATTTCTCTGCCAATGCGACGTGCACCCCCTGTTATCAATGCAACCTTGTCGGTGAGCGGGTTATCTTGCATTATCCGGAATCCCGTTTTCACAAGTCTAAAAACAATACAGTCTTTAATAATGTATCTCCACCTGATCCTTAATTTTTATGGCATTGCCGTTTGACCGTAAGTCGGAATTGCAGCGACTACCGCCGCTCAGCGACGAAGAGCAACGGCATAGCGAGGCGTTGACGCACCTGATTGCGGATGAAATTGAACGAGCCGGCGGAATAATCGAGTTCAGCCGCTATATGGAGTTGGCTTTGTACGCGCCGGGGTTGGGGTATTACGCATCCGGACGGTGGAAGTTTGGGGAGGCCGGGGACTTCGTGACGGCGCCGGAGTTGGGGAATCTCTTTGCGCGCTGTGTCGCGCGCCAAGCAGTTGAGATCTTGGATCGACTCGGCGGCGGCTCGATCCTGGAAGTTGGCGCCGGCAGCGGCGTACTCGCTGCAGATCTGTTGATTGAAATGGGTCGGTTGGGTGGCTTGCCGGACGGCTATCTGATCCTGGAGACCAGCGCTTCCTTGCAGGCACGCCAACGCGAGGTGCTGAGTCGACAAGGCGTCCTGGAACCGCATCGAGTGGAATGGCTGCAGTCGTGGCCCGAGGATTTCCGCGGGATCGTCGTTGCCAACGAATTGTTGGACGCGTTGCCAGTGCAGCGATTTTGTGTCACTGCAAACGGCCTGCAACTGGTGGGTGTTGGATGGGACGGCGTGAAATTCTTTGAAACCACTTTCAATGCAGCGGATCCTGACTTGGATGAGCGGTGTGCGGCATTCGACTTGCCTTTGGGCTACACCTCCGAATGGCATCCCCAAGCCCATGCGTGGGTGCGCTCGGTGGCGGAGATGATGGCTGCCGGTGTCGTGCTCGTGATTGACTATGGATTTCCTGCCCACGAGTTCTATCATCCGGATCGCAGTCAAGGCACGTTGATGTGTCATTTCCGGCATCGTGCTCATACCAATCCGTACGTCAATGTCGGGGTCCAGGACATCACGACACACATTGATTTTTCCGCCATCGCGAGCACAGGTCGTCAGGCTGATTTGGAGGTGTTGGGTTATACCCAGCAGGCGGCATTCTTGTTATCGCTGGGGTTGACACAACTTGCCGATGAAGAAGCACCGGAGTCAACGGTTGAGCGGGTGACGTATGCGCAACAAATCAAGAGATTGATGCATCCTTCGGAAATGGGAGAGCTGTTCAAGGTCATCGCACTGGGCAAAGGTATCGCACCGCCATTGGTCGGCTTCCAACTGTCCGATCACCGCGGGCGGCTGTAATGGATTGGGTGCAAGCGATACTGCTGGCGGTGGTGCAGGGATTGACCGAGTTCCTGCCTATTTCCAGTTCTGCTCACCTGGTACTGGTTCCGTATTTATTCGGATGGCAGGACCAGGGATTGGCGTTTGACGTAGCGGTGCATGTGGGCAGTCTGCTGGCGGTGCTGGCGTATTTTCGTCACCAGCTCGTTGAGCTTGCACAGGGATGGTGGCGGCAGATAACGGGTAACGGCGAAAGCGAGGTCAGTCGCCTCGCCTGGGCA
>CAMYMN010000090.1 GCA_947259395.1 uncultured Gammaproteobacteria bacterium
ATCAAGAACGAAATCATCAAGGTAAGGGCAATGTACTGTTATTTCCCACGGCCACCAAAGCGGTGACCAATGTCGACGGATCAATCGGCTGCAAACAACGTTTGGGTGGGTTGCTGAAATATTATCATCGGAAAGCTGCATGAGTATTTTGACCGTAAGGGATGGAAAGGGTGAGTGACCTCAAAGACTTCTGATGCACCATCACCATGGTCTGTAGTTGACGATACAGGCCCACCCATTGTCGAGCGACTGATTGGAACAATTCGAAGAGAGTTCCTAGATCACGTCTTATTCTGGAATGCGATGGACTTGGAACGAAAGCTCGAAGAATTTCGACAATATTACAACGACTGTCGCGTTCATGCGTCCCTCAACGGCGACACACCATTGGAGGCAAGCGGGCACATCCTACGCACGCAGGCTAACCTCCATGACTTCCGCTGGAAATCTTATTGTCGAGATCTAGTCCAGCTTCCACTAGCGGCATGAACTATAATTCGCCATGCACAGGTGCGAAAGCGCCTCGGTCAGGGATTCGACGCCGTTGCGCACGAGAGCGGCCGCACGATGGCTTGGCTGGCATCGGTACACTGCGTCGCGATTCGTCAAAGACTAGCCACGGGACGAGAGCCAGTATCTGTCGTAAGCAGAAGTTTCTTGACGATGAGAATAAACACTCCAGTGAGGACCAGGTTGAGGGCAAGACAGAGCATGGCCACCGTAATCACGGGCCCGCCGATACCGAGGCTCATGCTCAAAATCAACACGCCGGCCCCGACTTCGCCCCGCGGCCACATGCCTATGGCGAGCGCCAACCGCTCGCGCCAGTGGGCCTCGCGGCGATAACAAAATGCCGGAAACATCTTGCCAAGATTGATAAGCACCGTCAGTGCAAGCACATGAGCGGTCACCATGCCCCAGCCGGGGAACGACTGTGCCGCAAACGTGCCGGTTTTCAGGACGGTGCTGGCAGCGGGCAGGCCGGCAAATGGCGGCATGCTAAGGCCGACGGCAACCAGGAACACTGCAGACACCAAATCCGCCGCCCACTGCTCCGCGCGGTGATTGTCGCCGGTGGAATCGCCGTGCGAGCTCGATAGCTCGTGATGTGCGTGATAAAGCATGCACCCCAGCACGAACGCCGGCAGCAGCACTTCCACATGAATCGGCACGTTGTAGATGCGTTTTGTGCTGTGGTAGATCGCTTCGATCACGGCCACGATGACACCGGCGTAGAGCAGTATCCACCGCCAGTTCACAGGCCAGTGCAACCGATGTAGCCATCGCCACCCCACCCACAATAGGACCAGCATGGCGACCACGACAACTCCTAACTGCCAAGCAAAGCCAATGACCAGGATCTTAAGTGGGATCATTAACAACACTGTATCCAGATCATCGAATATCGCCAGGATACGGGTTTTCTGAAACAGCCACGTGCCGCCAAGCCCGGCGGCGGCCAGCATGGCAAACAAAACCCCCGCGGACGTGGGCGCCGCAAAACGGCCGGCGACCAAGGCCTCCTGCCATGCTGCCCACAGTCCCCAGTCTGTAGCGGGCAGCATTACAAAGACAAAATAAGTGCAGGCGAGAAGCCATGGAAAGGCCGCGGCAGTCATCGCTATAACGTAATCCCAGCCGTAGCTGCGCAGATTCCCTTTGTCAATATGGAACTCCAGGCCGACGCGGATCATGATGTAGGCCAAGCCCAGCATCGCAACGACCTGAATGACGATGCGGATCGCGGGATAGAAATCGCCGCTAACGATGGGAAGGAACTGGCCGGCAACCATGCCGGTAATCAATAGCAAGGAGAAAAAAGCAATCTTCTTCATCCATCATCAGTATCCGGTCAGTCAGAGCTCAAGTTTTACATTGACACAAACAGTCATCAAGTCGCTGCTCGCGAATATGAGCACACGAACGTAACTTCCGGATCTCGCCAGGCTCGCTGCCGTACAGTCAAGTTATGCACATTTGAATGGACCTGGGAACATTCCGTGTGGCATAACGTGACAATGACCTGGCTTGCGCTGCAGTTTGTTAGCGGTTTGATTCTTCTTCTTGCTGGAGGTGAGGCGCTAGTGCGGGGCGGCGGCGCCATAGCCCGGGGACTTGGCGTTCCCCCGGTTGTCGTGGGTTTGACCGTGGTTGCTTTCGGAACCAGCATGCCGGAATTTGTGGTTGCGGTAACGGGTGCGGCAACAGGTGCCGGCGGGGTCGCGTTCGGTAATGTAGTCGGTGCGAACGTGATAAACATCGCGTTCATACTCGGGCTGACGGCGACCATCCATCCGTTACACGTGCACCCCACCATTATCACGCGCGAAATACCCATGCTTTTGCTCGCTATGAGCGCAGCAATGGTTCTGTCACTCGACCAGTTTCTAGATGGTAGCGCGAATCGCCTGGCGCGCGGCGATGGACTAATACTTTGCCTTCTGTTTGGCGTATTTTTGTATTACACCGTAATGGCGCTTCGCCAAACTCCGAAGGATGTTTTCGTGACGGAAGCTCGAGCGGTAGGATGGAGGCTGCGGGTCAAGGCCATGTCGATTCCGGTGGGTCTCGTTGTCGTTGGGTTGGTGGGGCTGGGAATAGGGGGCAACCTCCTGGTCGACGCCGCTGTCGGAATTGCACAGCGTTTGGGGATGACACCGGCCGCGATTGGCCTGACGATTGTTGCAATTGGGACAACAGTTCCAGAGCTGGCCACCTCGTTGCTCGCGGCACGCAAAGGTGAAGCCGACCTTGCAGTTGGCAACGTCGTGGGTTCGAATATCTTCAATATCCTGTTCGTGTTGGGTGTGGCCACCACAATCGCCCCTATCGATGTCCCGGACCGTGGCCCCGTATCGCTCGTAATCGGTACGGGACTCACTACTTTTTTGATCGCGTTAGTTTACATAGGCAAGCGGCAGATCAGACGTATGGAAGGAGTTCTACTACTTTTGATATTTATTGGCTATATGGCATGGGTAGCTCTTGTGTAACAGAACGCATTGTTTCGATGATTCGTTATCTCTGCTTAGCACCGACATCATTAGTTATTTTTCTCTCGCGTTGATACATAAGAACAGCGACTGTTCGGAGTGCGCCGAGTACTACCAAAAATGCAGAGAACGCATATAACATACTGGGATCGAATTCGTGCTTGAAAAGCGTAATCATCATCTCGCGGATCACAAAGACGATCGCCGCATCGACTATAAAAGTAAGCCGCAGCTTATTAGTACTGAAATACTCGACGAGGGAGCGCGACAACTCGACCAAGACATAGAGTGTCAACACATCTGCAATCAGATTAATGTAATGTCCCGTTATCCCCTCAAATTTAAGTAATTTCCATACTGATACAAATTACTGAATTGCGCCGATGGCAATTCCAATAATGATGAAAACAAGGATGACACTAAATACAATGTCTACGGACGCGTCAAATACGTTTCGTGTCTTCCGGCTAATCATTGCTTTGCTGTAATAGATAAATTATAAATCCCCACCGGTCACCTGTGAATCGGCGCTGGGATTCGATGCCGATCGGCGCGCTAAGTTTCCGAAATATAAAAATTTGACTGGGTCAAATTTGCATGCTTGTTAGCAATGACACCGAGGATCACGCATGAAGCGCGTGGACAGCGTGTTCCGGATCATTTTTGAATACTTTCAGCAAGGCCAGAGCCGGGCCTTGAGGCGTGCGCCGTCCCTGTTCCCAGTTTTGTAGCGTGCGAACGCTGACCCCGATCAATAATGCAAACTGACTCTGTGATAGCCCGGTCTTCTTGCGGATTGCTTGCACATCCACGTCCCCAAACTTTTGCTGACGGCTCGGCTTGGCCTTGCCACGCTTAATCCGTCCCGCCTCCTGGATACTAGTCACCAGTTCGTCAAATAATGCCTTCTTCATGATTCAAACTCCCGCTCGACGAGCGTTTTCAATTGCTTCAGCTGTTTCGGCGTGAGGTCGTCCTGTTCGCTCTTGCCATAAGCCAGTAACATGTATAGATGTAGCAGGTAGAGCAATGCACGGAGCAATTGCCGAGGCGGTCGGGAGTTCGAGGCCGCTTTCACGGTTCCCTGCGCTCCGCGGCACTTGTCCGTCCTGGACATCGTCTCTCCGGGCGCGCCATTTTTCAATGGTTCATTCCGGGCACATAGGTAACAGTTTATACCGGAGACATAAGTAACACTTTTGGGGCAAAGGGGTTGTCTATCGGTTCGACTCTGCATTCCTCTTCATCGAAATACCCTAAATCAAACTGCATAAAGCTCACCAGCCAAATCATTAACCATCTGTTATCTTTTTAAGGGATCGGAAGGCGCCGAGCAGTCTCTAACTATCACGTTAGTTACGGTGATCGATTTACGGTTTGCTGAAAAAGGTGAACACTTCAAGTGAAGTGTTCACCCAGCGTATGCTATCTACTTTGGCAGTGTGCGGCTAGTGCAAGTCAGGCCAGATCGAAGCGATCGGCATTCATGACCTTGGTCCAGGCGGCAACAAAGTCGTTCACGAACTTCTCCTTGTTGTCGTCCTGGGCATAGACTTCGGCATACGACCGAAGAATCGAGTTCGACCCGAAGACGAGATCCACTCGCGTCGCTGTCCATTTGACTTTATCCGTTTTGCGGTCACGGATCTCGTACAGGTTGTTACCAACAGGTTTCCAGGTGTTGCTCATGTCGGTCAGGTTGACGAAGAAGTCGTTCGTCAGCGCGCCTTCGTGATCGGTGAACGCACCGTGCCTGGTGTCGCCATGGTTGGTGCCGAGGGACCGCATGCCGCCGACGAGCACGGTCATCTCGGGAGCAGTCAGCCCCATGAGCTGGGTGCGATCGAGCATGAGCTCTTCGGCGCTCACGGCATAGTCCTGCTTGAGCCAGTTGCGGTAGCCGTCATGAATCGGCTCGAGCACCTCGAACGAATCGACATCGGTCATTTCGTCAGTTGCATCGCCACGCCCCGGCGCAAATGGAACGGCGATATCGTGGCCCGCCTTCTGCGCCGCCTGCTCGATGCCGACGTTGCCGGCAAGCACGATGACATCGGCCACGCTGGCGCCGGTATCGGCGGCGATACCCTCGAGCACGCCAAGCACCTTGGCAAGCCGCTCGGGCTCGTTGCCTTCCCAGTCCTTCTGCGGCGCGAGACGTATGCGCGCGCCATTCGCGCCGCCACGCTTATCCGACCCACGGAAGGTTCTGGCGCTGTCCCATGCGGTGCTGACCATTTCGGTAACGTTTAAACCGCTGGCTTCGATTTTCGCCTTGACAGCATCCACATCGTAGCTCGTGCTGCCCGCGGGAACCGGATCCTGCCAGATCAGGTCTTCCTCGGGCACGTCAGGGCCGATATAGCGCGCCTTCGGCCCCATGTCGCGGTGCGTGAGTTTAAACCAGGCACGGGCAAAGACCTCGTCGAGATGGGCCGGATCTGCATAGAAGCGCTCGGCGATCTTACGGTACTCCGGGTCCATCTTCATCGCCATGTCGGCGTCGGTCATGATCGGGTTGTGGCGGATCGACGGATCCTCCGAGTCGACCGGCTTGTCCTCTTCCTTGATGTCCACCGGCTCCCATTGCCAGGCGCCTGCCGGGCTCTTCTTCGACTCCCATTCGTGGTTGAGCAGCATGTCGAAATAGCCGTTGTCCCACTTGGTTGGATTAGTCGTCCAGGCGCCCTCGAGACCGCTGGTGACCGCATCGTGACCAATGCCGCGGCGGGACTCGTTCATCCAGCCCAGGCCCTGCTCCTCGATGCCGGCACCCTCGGGTTCCGGCCCCAGCAGTGCCGCGTCGCCATTGCCGTGGCATTTGCCCACGGTGTGACCGCCGGCGGTCAGGGCCACGGTCTCCTCGTCGTTCATGGCCATGCGCGCGAAGGTTTCGCGCACATCCCTGGCGGTCTTGAGCGGATCGGGCTGGCCGTCCACGCCTTCCGGATTGACATAGATCAGGCCCATCATTACCGCGGCCAGAGGGTTTTCCAGGTCCCGTTCGCCCGAGTAGCGACTGTTCGGATTATCAGTCGGCGCCAGCCATTCTTTTTCCGAACCCCAGTAGACGTCCTTTTCGGGGTGCCAGATGTCTTCGCGGCCGAAGCCGAAGCCGAAGGTCTTGAGCCCCATCGACTCATAGGCGATGTTGCCCGCGAGAATAATCAGGTCGGCCCAGCTGAGTTTGTTGCCGTATTTTTTCTTGATCGGCCAAAGCAGGCGCCGCGCCTTATCGAGGTTCGCATTGTCGGGCCAGGAGTTGAGCGGCGCAAAGCGCTGATTGCCCGTGCCGCCGCCGCCGCGGCCATCGGCAGTCCGATAAGAGCCTGCGGCGTGCCATGCCATGCGGATCATCAGGCCGCCGTAATGGCCCCAGTCCGCAGGCCACCATTCCTGGCTGTCCGTCATCAGCGCATGCAGGTCTTTCTTAAGCGCTTCCACGTCAAGCGACTTGACTGCCTCGCGATAGTCGAAGTTCTCGCCCATCGGGTTGGTCTTGGTATCGTGCTGGTGCAGAATGTCGAGGTTCAGGGTGTTGGGCCACCATTCCGTGACCGACGTGTCGCCCGTCGTCACTGACCCGTGCATCACCGGGCATTGACCGGTAACTTTCTCAGCGGCTGTACTCATCGTTGTGTTCCTTTCGTTCCGTATTTGTGTCACGCATTATACTGAATCTCGTTTATTAACGGTCTTTCTGATTTGGGGCGACAGGTAGGGACTCGTTAACAAAAATAATGAGACCGGAACACCGGCCCCTTTTAGAGCTTCACTTGACAATTACAAGGCGGGACCCCAAATTCAGATAACCGACGGGGGTGAAACCTGTACCAAAGGAGGATAAATATGAAACTTCAAGTATGGTTGTTGGCCGCCGGGCTCGCCTTGGCACCCGTCGTTTGGGCGGGCAATTGCCCGAACCTGATGTCGCAAATCGACGAAATTCTGGCATCGAAACCTGACCTCGATGAAGAGACGATAGTCGACGAGGATCTTAACAAGTCGGTCAAGCAAATGCGCGACGAGGGCGAAAAGCTGCACAAGGAAGGCAAACACGCAGAATCGGTCGAGATCCTGGAAAGGGCCCTCAAGCTGCTGAACGAAGAAACCGGATAGGACGCAAGCTCGGGCGAGCAGACGCTTGTCCGACCGTTCTGTCAATCGGGGTCAATCATTACGACACAGTACTTAATTCGTCGCGCACGTGATAAAGCTTGCGGTCCGCGACTAGCACGAGTCGTCGTTCAACCGGGTTCCGGTCGAGCCGCACAAATGTAGAATCGTGCCGACGCGATTCGGTTCCCTTGAGTTCTATGCAGTTAACGAGGGCCCTGTCGTGCGTTCCAATTGTTATAACCCTCGAACATGACCTTCACGTTTTCATTATATCCCGCGAGCCGTAACGCGAAGTGTGCCTTCGACGACAGCAAGCCGGTATCACAGTATAGGATTATGGATCTATCGCGCGGTATTTTGTCTATATGCGCAAGTATCTGCCGCCATTCTATATGTATTGCGCCGGAAATATGGTTGCTTTCGTACTGCTCTTTGGTTCGCGTGTCTATGAAAATAAACTCCGACCGCCCCGCGTTCTCTATCTGCTCCGGGGTGATCGCACCCTCAGAATAAGTGGCAAAGTCCATGAAGTCCTGGATTGCCTCAACTACCGGATCATCTTGCGTCCAACCGGTCACCGTAAAGAACACTGTAATGTAGAAAACAATTAGATATTTCATAGGACCGTTTTCTTCTCGGTCAAGAATGTTCGGAAGGCAATGTTCGGCTAGTTGCAATGGTGTCAGCTCGCGCGACTCTCACGGAGACGACATTCAGTATGACTTTTGCGCCGATACTTACGCAATATAATGCTTTATTTGACTTGCGCTGGAGTTCGAGCTGCCCGACAGCCAAGCACCGTCGTTACGACACTCGCATCTCTGATGCAATGGAGGGATTTCTACTACTTGTAATATTTATCGGCTATATGGCATGGGTAGCTCTTGTGTAACAGAACGCATTGTATCGATGATTCGTTATCTCTTGTCCTCCGCAAAAACTTCGTCTGCCCCATCCCGGATAGCTTCATCGGGCGTTAATCATCGTGGATAATCTCCGACATGAAGTTCGAGATACGGTACGCGGCGATTTCCGTCAAACTGGTCTTGGTAACAATCTTTGAATTGTTCCTTGATCTGCTCCGATACGTATTTCTAGGTTTGCGTTCTGAGAAGGTACTCGCGGCCGAGAACCTATTCCTACGGAAACAGCTTGCTCTATATCAAGAACGCCAAGTCAAACCACGCCGAATTAACGCGGCGATACGGATTGCTTTGGTTCTCCTGTCGAAGCGTTTCAATTGGCGACCATCGCTCGTGATTGTGCAACCGCAAACATTGGTTCGGTGGCACCGGCATGGTTTTCGATTGTTTTGGCGATACAAATCGAGGCCCGGACGTCCCCGGATATCACTCGAACTCAGACAACTGATCCGTCAGATGGCCTTAGGTAATGTGAGCTGGGGCGAGGAACGGATCTCAAATGAGCTATTGCGCAAGCTCGGAATCCGTGTATCTCCACGCACCGTACGTAAGTACATGCCCAAATGTCCTCATGGTGGCCCCCACGGTGATCAACGTTGGCGCACATTTGTACGTATTCATGCGTCTGCAATCGTCGCTTGTGATTTCGCTGTGGTCATCACCGCGACATTCCGACTTTTCTATGTATTGTTGGTCATCGAACACGGATCGCGCCGGCTGTTGCATTGTAATGTCACTGAGTACCCGACCGCTGAGTGGACTTTACAGCAACTCCGCGAGGCGATTCCCTGCGACCATCCCTACCGCTATCTAATCCACGATCGCGACAATATCTTCTCGAAGAAACTCGATCAGTCCATTACTCGTCTAGGGATCGACGTAATCGAGACCCCGTATCGTAGTCCGCAAGCGAATTCTATTTGTGAACGGGCAATCGGTTCAATGAGACGGGAGTATCTCGACTATATGATCCCGCTCAACGAAGCGCATTTACGTAAACTTATCAAGGATTGGAAACGCTATTACAAGCTGGGACCGGGCGTGCCGGACCCGCCTATTGGTGTTCCAGCACCCTTACAATCTGCGCGTCACCCAATCGATGATCTCCATCGAATAATCGCGAAACCGATGCTCGGTGGACTGTATCATGATTACGAACTCCTAGCCGCGTAACTGTGCTTGATCCACTGAGCGAAAAAGAGTTCGAGGAACTCGATCGACTGCTGTTGTCGGATGACATGCCGGAGTCATGCATGGATGTGGTGACATTGGAGGGTTTTCTGACCGCCATTGTGATCGGCCCAGTGACACTTTCGCCTGCAAAGTGGCTGTCGAGCATCTGGGGTGGGGAAGAACAAGCAGACACACCGCAATTTCGGGCACTTGAGGATTTCAATCATCTCGTGGGCCTCATCATGCGGCTGTATAACGACGTGGTTTTCACATTTGAAACCGAACCAGAGGCGTTTTCTCCTACCTTCTACAAACACACAGTGAAGGGTAAGACCTATACCATCGTCGATGAGTGGTGCGACGGGTTTCTTCAGGGTATGCGGTTGGCGCAAGAGGCGTGGCAACCGATGCTGGATTCCAATCCCGAAATGCTCAGACCTTTTAAACTGTTCGCGACGCCCGAGGGGTGGGCCGAACTCGATGCGGCGGAGAACGAGGAGGCTATGCACGCGGAATGGTCGCGTAAAATCGCGCCCACGGTCAGGGCCATCCATGCCTACTGGTTACCCTATCGCAGGGCGTCATTTTCGGAGGTGACCTCACTTCCCAACGACCATTCTGGTGTTGCTCCCACCGTCAAGATAGGGCGAAACGATCCTTGCCCCTGCGGCAGCGGCAAGAAATATAAAAAATGTTGTGGGGCTCCTCGGTCGTTGCACTAAGCACCCGATGGCGGCTACTTTTCGTGCGTTCATCACGATAATTTCGATTAATTAATGCTGTACATAATTTTTGCGGAGGACAGGGTGTCCAATTAGTAATTTTCTCTCTAATTCAATCGCTAACGCAATCTTGTCGTTGGCAGCAATTCTGGGAACCTGCCGACAACATGAAGAACGTTTTGCTGCTCCTGATCCATCTTCTGACGACTGAAAGACTAATAAATGGGAGGGACACCAGTTTCAGCATCAATGTAGTATCGGATTTTCAATCTCATTAAGTCGTTTGCTTAGGCGCTTACACTTAAGGTTCCTCGAACCGGTCACCCAGCGAGTCTAAAAGACGCTTGCCATGCACGATCGCTACTATGAGTATCTCCTCGTCGTGGATCTGGTAGATTAGGCGATAGCTGTATACGAAGCGTTCCCGGATAGCCTCATCGCTGAGTTCAGGAACCATACGACCTATCTGCGGAAAATCGCTGAGTTCGCGGCTGGTGTCGAGGATTTTTTGAACTACGGCCGCAGCGTAAAAGACAGAGTCTCTCGCGATGTAGCTGGCAATATCGTCAACGTCATTTAACGCCTCCGGCGACCATACTACTGAGCAAGCCATTTGCGCAATCTGCCTTCGGCCTCTTCCTGAGGTATCGTTCCATTTTGTTCGGCAGCGGCTAAGCCATGACGAATCTTCTCGACCACATAGAGATGATACTGAATGTCTTCCAACGTACATTCATCTGGAAGCTTCTCTAGAAGCGCTTCTACTTCATCTTTCGCAGTACTCATGTTTCGTCGACTCCAGTGCTATTTACCTCTACGCTATTGTAGCTTTTTCAACGTCGCACCGCACTGCGACAAGTGCAGACTGCAGTTATCCAACAATGTTTTTGTAGAGCAGCACGTACAAGCGAGAAATACTTCATCCGACATTTATTCGACATCAGTGCTGCATCGTTATGCACCGTCCTGCACTTAAGGCAACGAACGCCGTCCTTCGGCCCAATTAAA
>CAMYMN010000091.1 GCA_947259395.1 uncultured Gammaproteobacteria bacterium
AGACGTTTACGTCGGAAGGGCTGGTGTAATACTCGTTGCTGTCCTTGGCTAGAGCGAAAAAACTTTTGCGCGCTGATGCACTGCATCATTCGGCAACCGTTAAGGGTTGTTCGACGCCTGCACGAGATTGAGGCTGTTGCTAAAGAGCCTGTGTGGGGCAGGCGTCGAACAAGCCTCGAGGGACGAAACCGCGGGAAGGTGTCGCAAATGTTTATCTATGGGGATTGATAGGAGGTGGGATTGGATTGCACGGCAAGAATTGAGTTGGTTTGCGGCATCTCGCGCAACGGAGTTGTCGTGTTGAGGGGATTGAGGTTGGTTGGGTATGCGGTATCGAGCCGGAAATAGTGGTGATTAATAGGTTGCGCAACAATGATCTTGTGCACGTCGTTTTCGCGGCGCGCCAGGACAGTCGGGGTATGTGCTTGTAGTGCCGTGCAGGTCATAACGGGGGTGCTCGCGCTTGGTAGGTAGGCGTTAGGGTTTCGATGAGGGTCATGGCTGCGCCGCAGGTGGGGCACGGGAAGGTTGCTTTGGGTGTATCAGTGGCGTTGTTAGTTGCGGTTTCGTCGGGTTCGTTGGTGTTGTTGTTGAGGAGTGTGCGCAGTCGTTTCAGGTTTGATTTGCGTACGGGGTTGGCGAGAAGGCCGAAGTGTCGGATGCGATGGAAGCCTTTGGGGAGGACGTGGATGAGGAATCGGCGGATGAACTCCTCGGTCTTCAGGGTCATCGTTTTATAGCGTTTGTGGTGCTTGGCACGATAGTCCTTCCATTTAAACGTAACACCGTGTTGATCATAGGCCACGAGTCGGCGATTGGAGATGGCGACGCGATGGGTGTAACGGGAGAGATATTCGAGCACGGCCTTAGGGCCGGCAAAGGGGCGTTTGGCGTACACCACCCAGTCGATGTGGCGTAAGGGTTGCAGGAAATTGGCGAAGACTTGGGCGTTAGCGAGGGCTTGATGCTGGCCGTAGAACCGCAGACGACCTTGTCGGTGTGCGGTGTTCAGTTGTTCGAGGAACACCCTTTGGAAGTATCGCGACAGCACGCGCACGGGCAAGAAGAAGCCGGGTTTGCACGGGACCCATTGGGTTCCATCGGGGGACAATCCACCGCCGGGGACGATGCAATGCAGATGCGGGTGATGGGTCAAGGCCGAACCCCAGGTATGGAGTACGGCGATAAATCCCAGGCGTGCCCCCAAGCGTTTGGCATCGGCGGCGATGGTGAGCAAGGTCGCCGCGGTGGTCTTAAACAACAGGTCGTAGACCACCGCAGGATTGTGATAGGCGATATCGCCGATGGCGGCGGGTAGCGTAAATACGACGTGGTAGTACGGGACCGGCAGGAGTTCACGCTGGCGGTCGGCGAGCCAGCGTTTGGCGGCGGCGCCCTGGCACTTGGGACAATGCCGGTTGCGGCAAGAGTTATAGGCAATCTGCTCGGTGGCGCAGTGATCACAACGCCATACGTGGCCCCCGAGCGCGGCACTGCGGCAGCGCTCGATGGCCGACATGGCCCGGAGCTGACCGAGGCTGATATGTCCTGCGTTGTTCTCCCGCCACGCCGGACCCAAGTCGCGGAATATGTCCGCGACCTCCAAGGGCGGCCGGCCCATGGCCGGGGATCAGTTCAGGGACTTAAGATCCAGATACTCCAGTGGGCCTTTGACCTCGCGCAACAGACTCGCCGCGACCTGGCTGTAGCGGGCCGTATTCTCGAGCTTTTTATGGCCGAGTAATACTTGGATGATGCGGATATCCTCGTGGTGCTCGAGCAAGTGCGTGGCAAACGCATGCCTTAAACTATGGAGCGACACGCGCTTGTCGATCTCGGCGGCGCGGCGCGCCAGGTGAAACGCACGGTTGAGTTGCCGGGTGGACATCGGGTTCACGGTTGAGTTGCCGGGTGGACATCGGGTTCACTGGGTTCTGGCCCGGAAACAGCCAGCCGCCGGGGAGCAGTTTGTGCTGCGCCCGGCCCTGGTGCCACCAGGCGCGCAACAGCTGCAGCAGCCCCGGCGAGAGCATGGCGTAGCGGTCTTTTTTGCCTTTGCCCTGTTCGACGTGCAGCACCATGCGTTCGTTGTCGATGTCGGGCACCTTGAGGTGAACGACCTCGCTGGCACGCAGGCCGGCCCCATACGCCACGCCCAATGCGGCTTGGTACTTGCGACTCCCGGCGGATTGCAGCAGTCGGGTCACCTCTTCCACGCTCAATACTTCGGGCAACTTGCGCGGCTCGTAGACGTGGCGCATCTTCTTCATCGCCTCGGGGCGATCTACCGTCACTTCGAAGAAGAATTTTAAACCGGTGATTTGTGCGTTCAAACTGACCCGCGAGACACCCTGTTCCCTCGGCGGTGTCGGGGGATCGCCCATAAAACCGGGTGAAGTTCTTGACCGCCCGGATATAGGCGATCTGGGTCTTCGGCGAGAGCTTACGCAACGTCATGTCATCGATCATGCGTTGGCGCAATGGACTGATGGATTTGGTAGACTGCATCATGGGTCTGCTCCTTCGGTGAAGTTGTTTGTGTGAGAACTACAACTTCAACACAGGACAGACCCATACCTCCTTGATTTAATCCAAACTTACAGCACTTACCCTAACGCACCCCCAGCTACCGCGCGAGCGGTTTAGTCCCCCGACCCGTTTCTGCCTTTTGACTTCCATGCTCCGAAACGACCGTTATTGAGGGAGGAGCCGTCGTTTACGCAGTTTCGTTCTCGTGATAAATGCGAAAGTTGTCTGAATCGCCGGCGGCTGGAAGGCCAAACAACCGAAACTGACAAAATGATACCTCGAATTCGAGGGAGGTGGTTTCGAACGCAGCCCAAGACGTTGCGCTACTCCCAATAGCGCGACCTTGAGACGAACACCGTCCTTGTTTCACAAAGCGCAACCTTTCTTGTTTCGAGCGATCCTGTAGCGGCACCAGTATGACCATCCTGTTGGGAAAATCGATCACTCTTGATTCCCATCAACAGCTGTTGCTGTTTCATGGTGTACGCTTGGATAGTTCTAAAGGTAACTCAAGACCATGAAATCGCTGATGGATTTCCCGGGCACACAGATACTGGACAGCATGTGGCTACAAAGGGTGCGCAGTCAGTATCGGGTAGTACCCCATGTCTTACTGGTGATGAGCATTCTTGTAAGTACATGCACTGAGGAAACCAACGCGGGGGGCTTCTTTTTACCTCAACAAAGCACACAGGGAGTGGGTCGTGGTTTCGCTGGCGGAGCGGCGATGGCTAGTGATGCGAGTACCATATTCACTAATCCCGCAGGTATGACGGAACTGGAACAAGCAGAAGCCGACTTCGGTGTTCAGATTATGTTTCCCAAACTAGAGTTTCAGAACCGGGGTTCAACGACGGCAACACCCGGGACACTTGGTGTTCCAGTACCATATCCGGGCAACGATGGGGGGAATCCCTTCGGCACGACTGCTATTCCCAACATCTATGGTGCCCAACCGTATATGGACGGTCGTCTGTGGACAGGGTTAGGCGTTACAGTGCCTTATGGGCTGAGTGTCGACTATGACGATGGATGGTTTGGGAGGTACGATTCGATCGAGACAGATTTACTAACGGTTAATATTGCCCCGACCATCGCCTACAGGATCAACAACCGAGTCTCCGTAGGCGCTGGCATTGACTTCCAGTACGCCGATGCACAACTGACCACCGCGACGCCCAACACTTTGGCGCCCGGAGGCCCTTCTCCAGCCACCGATGGCCTTTTTGACGTGGAGGGGGATGCATGGTCCGTAGGATTCAATCTTGGCATCCTCGTGAAGCCTTCGTCCACGACCCGATTAGGATTGCACTATCGCTCGGGGATCTCTCACGACCTTGAAGGAAAGACAACAGTCAAAGGTCTGACTGGCCCTCTGGCAGCTGCCAATGGGGTGTTCGACGCGAGGGCCGACTTAGACCTCCCGGCAATCGTCTCCTTTGGGGTTGCTCACGAACTGACACCCAGTCTGACATTGCTCGGTGATTTTCAGTGGTTTGATTGGAGCACGTTCAAGGAACTCCGTGTGAGGTTTTCAAGTGGTCAGCCGGACTTCGTGATTCCGCAGAATTATCAGGATTCCAACGCGATTTCTATTGGCGCTGAGTACGAAATGACGCCGGAATGGGCCCTGAGGGCTGGATTCCATTACGATACAACTCCAACTGTCGATCAGTTCCGAACAACTAGTGTTCCGGACACTGATAACTATTGGCTCGCGATTGGAGCGAGTTACAGTATGTCCGAGATGATAGCGCTCGATTTCGCGTACGCTTATTTTCGCTGGGATACTGTTAATGTCGACTTAACACGCACTTTCTTCGTCGGTACGCCAGCGAGCGGTGCCGTAAACATTAAAGGCGAGGCAGACAACGTTGACTCTCATATATTGTCGCTTAATTTGCGCTTGTTGTTCTGACTATAAAGTGCGATACGGCGCAAACTATGTACGAACCTACTGGATAAGTGCAAACAAGCGTTGAGCGTATCAGCGATCGCCTCCATTAGAACTAACCTCAACCGGCTGACAGGGACCTTCCAAGATCCAGACCTCGAAGTCGAGTTCAGACGAGTCTACTACGGAAGTACGATAAGAAGTCCGTCGAGCTTGATGTATGGCTGCGCCGTCGTGGTCTTCGCTGTATTTGGTTACGTTGATTACTTGGTTGTGCCAGAGACGTTACCGTGGAGTTGGCTGATTCGCTATGGCGTCTGCGTACCGTACTTGATCTTCGGTTACTGGGCATCCAAACAGAATTGGTACGGGGAGTGGCACAATACGATTATGCTGATAGGGATGCTTGTCATCACTGTAATGATTACTGCGATCGGTATATTGGCGAGTTCTCCGGGTCGGGAGCTTTATCTAGCCACCGTTTGCGCCCTTCCACTGGTGTGCGGTGCGCTTCGGTTGCGGGTATCGACTACAGCTGCCTATGTCGTTGCGACATGTTTCTTGCTGGCAGCCGGGGCGATACTCTTTTCGATACCCCTACTCACCACGGGCTTCATCTTGTTAGATGAGATATCAATAGGTGTGATTGGTCTGATTGGTGCAAGAATCGTCGAGGATGGTGGACGCATCGCATTCGCCCAAGAAAAAGCCATTGCTCAGGAGCATGACCGCGCCGAGCGCCTATTGTTGAACATACTTCCGCGTTCCGTCGCCACTCGCCTAAAATCTGGAGAATCAAACATTGCTGATCGACTCGATGAAGTCAGTGTCTTGTTTGCCGATATTGTTGGATTTACGCGTCATTCCGCAAGCCTCGATGCAAAACAGGTAGTCACAGAGCTGAATGATATATTTACAGCATTCGATCAACTTGCCGAGCAGTATCGGGTCGAAAAGATTAAGACGATAGGCGATGCCTATATGGCCGCAGCTGGGCTCCCCATGCCGAGAGAGAACCATGCTTCGACATTGGTACAGATGGCGCTGGCAATGCTAGATGTAGTGAAGCGCATCGCTACCACTCGTGGAATCTCGCTCGAGATACGAATCGGTGTGCACAGTGGGCCTGTTGTGGCAGGGGTCATTGGACAACGTAAGTTCAGCTACGACCTTTGGGGCGATACCGTAAATACTGCGTCCCGTATGGAGTCCCATGGAATACCGGGCAAAGTCCAAGTTACGCGCACAACCTATGAGCGCATAAAAGAGAACTTCTTGTGTGAGTACCGTGGCGTGGTCAATATCAAGGATTTAGGCGAGACGGAAACATGGCTCGTCGTTGGTATCCTTGGAGAAGGCTTACAAGATACCGAGAAGTAAGCTCCTAGCGAATTGAATAGCCAAAGCTTCTCGCAATCGCGCGGAGTGGCCTTGGCGATCCCAATGCCCAAATGTCAACGGTTGCGCTTCTCCTATTTGCGTGATGGTTTGGTGCAGCGTAGCTAACCTTCCTCCATTCAAATACTGAAATTGTCTCTGCACACGAACCATACTGACGAACGTCTGCAAAGGATAGGCTCAGCAGCCGTTCGGATCTCTAATTTCAGATTCGCTCGAACGGCTCTTCCTGGCCGCGAACCGCACCTTGCGGTGCAACAACGAGCATCGATTCATTCGATCTAGCCAATGACAGCAACGAGTATTCTTCAGCCTATCACGTTGCAACATTGCTACGTCACACAGAATCAGCGGCAGATGCCCGCAAGGTGCCCGATGCAGACCTTCCTCTTGTGTAAAGAAAAGGGATGGAGGGATGAAAACTAAATCCCTCCGTCCCTTTTTGCCCTCTATCTTCCCTTGAGTCGTAACCGTTGGAGGTCTTTCTTCATTTGGCGAGCCGCATTGTGCCCCGGTACGCCGGTCACTCCGCCGCCTGGATGGGTGCCCGCCCCGCACATGTAGAGCCCCTTCACCGGCCCCCGGTAATCCGCATGTCCCAACACAGGTCGAGCGCTGAACAATTGATCTAGGCGGAGCGCACCATGAAAGATATCGCCGCCAATGAGGCCAAACTTACGTTCCATTTCCAAGGGTGAGAGGATCATGCGAGCGATCACACTGTTCTTGAAGTTGGGCGCGTAGCGATCGATCGTATCAATGATGAGATCCGCGGCCTCTTCCTGAGCTTCATCCCAACTTCGCCCGTCCGGCAGGGCGAAACGGAAGTGCTGACAAAACAGACTGGCCACGTGGGCGCCGCTCGGCGCGAGGCTGTCGTCCAGGGTGCTCGGAATCACCATCTCGATGATGGGCTCGCGCGACCACCCAAAAGCCCGCGCATCGGTATACGCCTGGTCCATATACGCGAGTGAGGGAAGGAAGTAGATACCAGCCATGTGGTGTTCTTGAGGTTCGCTGCCCGGCAGGCAACGGAAATCCGGGAGCGCGGACAGCGCGACGTTCATGCGAAACGTCGCGGATTCACATTTCCAGTTTTGTATGCGCGCGAGGAAGTCGGCATCCAGATCGCCCGCCTCCATCAATTGCAGATATAGAAGCTTCGGGTTGACGTTCGCGGCGACGCAGCGGGTATGGATTTCGGTGCCGTCCGCGAGCGTCACACCCCGCACGGCGTCTTTGCTGACACGCACCTTGGCCACGGGCGCATCCGTGCTGATCTCTACGCCGCGGTGCCGCGCCTCTTTCGCCATCGCTTCGCTGATCGCGCCCATGCCACCAACGGCTTGGCCCCAGGCGCCTTTATTGCCGTTCACTTCCCCAAGCATGTGGTGCAACAGCACATACGCAGTGCCGGGCGTGTATGGGCTCGCGAAGGTGCCGACGATGGCATCGAAGGCGAACACTGCCTTGACGGGGGCAGCCTCGAACCAGGCGTCGAGCACTTCGCCGGCGCTTCGCGTCAGGAACTCGAGCATGTCCCGCCGGCCTTTCATCGACAGACGGCGCAAGCGGCGGCCCAGGTTCAAAGCGCGCAGCATGTCGGCCACGCCGCCCCCGACGTTGGGCGGCGTCTCCAGCATAAGATTTCTTAGCACATCGGCCACGCGCTCTAGCATTTGGTAGTAAGCAGGTAAGCGTTCGGCATCTCGCGGCGAGAAGTGCGCAAACTCCTTTTGCGTGATCTGAAGCTCGCTGCCGAGCTTCAGATAGTCATTATCAGGAAGGGGGAGAAAGTTGGCGAGCGGCCGAGCCAAGAACCTGAGCCCGTGTTCACTAAGGTTCAGGTCACGGATGATCTTGGGATTTAGCAGGCTGACCGCATAGCTCGCCACCGAATTGCGAAATCCCGGGTGAAACTCGTCGGTCACAGCGGCGCCACCCACCACTTCGCGGCGTTCGAGTACGCGAACCTTGAACCCGGCCGCGGCAAGATAGCAAGCGCATACCAGGCCGTTGTGTCCGGCGCCGATGATGACGACATCGTAAACGCCCTTCTTAGTCATGCCAGGTGTCAATCAAACTGTTCGTGATAGCTAAGGAAGATACGCTAGTTAGGGTTGTGGCCCAAACCGTCGATTTTCTGCCGTAGTGGCCACGGCTAATTAAAAACAAACAGAAAAACTGTCCACAAACAGAGGCTTGTAGGAACAAGAATCCTTATCCGGATTATCGCTAGGAGAAAAATGGGATCAGAACTGAGTTTTCCAAAATGTCCTCATTCCTTCCAAAAAGCGTCGGGTGGAAAATCGGGTCCGACCCCATTTTTCATGTAAAGAATTCGCATCAGTGCCGAACGCGGCTTGTGCACTGGCCGTGGACTCGCGACAAACCGGCGTCTATTCTTCTTGTACGTGCAACCTGTTTGAGTTGTTGATGCTCACCCATGAGGTTCCTAGCGCAAACGCCCATTGTCGGCGCTGCCCTGCTGGTGTGTGCCCTGGTGTTTGGGCATCCGGCTGCCGCGGCGAGCGACGCCGAGCTGTGTCCGGTCGCTGACAAGCGGCAGAACCGCAGCGTCTCTTATCGTAACAACACGGTCAGCGCACCGGCGACGGCGCAGGAGACCGCCGCGCTCATGGCGGCCCTGCAAAGCGGCGCGGGGAAATCGCGGACCATCGCCATCAAGCGTCTCGCGTTGGCGGGAGACCTGCCGGCGTTTCGTGCGCTGCTGGCGAACGCCGATGTCGATGGCGTGTACATCTACGCCACGTATTATCTGAACCGTGACGGCACCGTGTGCATCGACCCTGAACTAGAGCGCGCGCTCGTCGATCGGTTGTTCGAGCCGCAACTCGGTCACCGGCTGATGGCGTTGCTGGGCAAGAACACCTATCGCGACAAACGCACGCTGCACGCACTGCGTCAGGTGCCGTTCGATGGCACCGATGCACGCAAGGCGAATCAGTACCTGGCCTTCGCCCGCGCCATGACCGCCACGCACCTGCCGAACGTCGAAGCGGAGGTGCTGGCACACGCCCGCAGCCTGCTACCCCTTGAGACCCCGATAGAAAAAAGCACGTTGGCGGGGTTACATCAGCATTACGTGAAGTTTTTCACCGATCGGGGTTACGCGCGGGCGGTGGCGTATTTTCGTGAGTTGCTGGCGCAAGCCGACCGTGAGGAGCCGGTGCAGAGTTTTCAGATCAAATACGGCATGTTGCGTACCGTGGTGCAGCGCGGACTCGCGGCCCTGGAGGGTGCGGGCGGCTCTGAGGCGATTGCCGGCGAGCTGGAAGCCATCGCCAGCAAGCCGCTCGATCCGTTTGCCATGAGTGAGATCCAGAACATCACGCGACTCGCGCCGTCGCTGACCGATCCAAATGCGCGCAACGCCGTGGTTTCCGCCTTGGCACGCCTTTTGAATACGGCACAGCCGGCGCGTTATGAATATCCGCTGCGCCGTACCGCCTACCGGACGCTGGCCGCCCTCGACAGCGCCGAGAGCAAGGCCTTGTTGGTCGCTGAGCTCGGCCGGTACACGAGCGATGCGCCGCCGCCGGTGCGCGCTGCGGCGATGCCCTTGCTGTTCGAAGCGCTGAATAATGTGACCGACCTGGACATCGCGCCGTTGGCGGCACTGGTCGACGATCAATGGGCGCCGCCCTCACGCCGTAGGGTGTGGCAGCTCGCCGGCGAACATCCGAGCGATGCCGGCGTGGATTTCTTGTTGGCGGAACTGCGCCTGGCCTTGAGTGCGACTGCCGAGACCGAGAAGGTGCTCGGGGTCAAGGCGAGCGCTGCGTTGTTGAAGTTGTTGACCGCGTTGCCAACCTCCGAATACCAACGCCGCGCGCGCGATGGCATCGATGCGCTCGTTGACGAAGGCATGTTGCCCGATCGAGACTATCTTTATGCCAGCGCCAAGCTGAACAAAGCCTTGGGCAATGAATCGCCACGGTATGTGGCGTTTCGTGAGGAGCAGGCGCGTCAAAAAGCCGCGCAACGGCAAGCGGCCGAGGCACAAGGCAGACGAGAAATGCAGGCAGCGTTTGCCGAAGAGCTCGCGCGCCATCGCAGTACCGAAGGCATCGCCGGGAACATCGCGCTGTTGGCAACCAATGGGGGCGAAACTCGCCGCGGTGTGCAGTGGCTCATCATCGTCGGCGAAGCGGCGTTGCCGCAGCTACACCACGCGTTGGCCGCACCCACGACGACCGACCGCCAGAGGTTTCAGGCTATGAAAGTGTTGGGTGAGATTGGCAGTGCGCGCTCCATCGCGCCCCTCATTCAGGCCGCTAAGACCCGCAGTGATGGCGGGTTGTACCGCCCGGCATTGTTTGCGTTGGCGCTGTTGGCGCCGACGGAGGAGGCCATTGCGTTTGCCTACGCCCAGCTCGCCGATGGCGTCGGTGAGCGGCGCCGGATTGCGGGGCTCGTCTACCTTGCACAGGTTCGTCATGAACCGGCGACGGTCTTGGTCAGCCGGTTCACCCAAGACACCTTGCCGCTGCGAACGCGCGCGGCGGGTTGGTATCTCGGGGCGCGGCTCGGCGTACCCGACGTGGCCGCGTCCGTGGCCGCCGCGCTCCAGCAGACGACGGACCGTTCCGAGCTCGAAGCCCTGCTGCACAGCTTGGCGGAAGCCGCAACAAGCCCCGAGGAGTTTGCTCGGATCGCGAATTCGGTGGGATTCACGGAGCGGTCCTCCAGCTATCGGCAGAGCCTCGCATACTGCGCGTTTCGCACCGCACCCGGCAAAAAAAAGACTGAATTGGCCTACCAGGTGCTTGGCGATGGCCGCACGTGGCACCGGCGCGAAGCCATTCGTTACCTGCTCGCCACCGACCCCCGAGGCACGGTGGATAAAATGACCGGCGGCATCGGCCAATGGCTGCCGCTGCACATGCTGTTACCGCAGTCGGCCAACTTGCGACTGTTGTTCAGTGAGAGCCGGCGCATGGGCTATGAGATGCGGCTGACCGATAAGGGCTATGTGCTGATCAGGGTCTGACAGCCGCGTCGCGGCATGTTGCAATACAAGACCTGACCCCTGCGTGTGCCGTTCGCTCCTAATTTTTTCCGCTGCCGGTTCGCGCCAATTCAGTTAACCGTCACCGTAAATGAAGCGCCTATGACGGAGGTAGCGAGATTTGTGCGCTTAGCTGCGTTTCTGAGTCCATGTTTACCGATACGTCATCAATCGCCGGCGTCGCACTGACGGCTGCGATGCTCGCCACCGCGGCGCCCGCCCAGGCGTCCGCTTCGCTGTATATCCTCAACGCGTGCTTGGCGAAAGCAGAGAAAGCACCGGA
>CAMYMN010000092.1 GCA_947259395.1 uncultured Gammaproteobacteria bacterium
GCCCGCACCGAGAGCCTGCGTAAGATGTTGCTGGCGATGGTCGAAGATGTCCGCGTGGTGTTGGTCAAGCTCGCCGACCGGCTGCATAATCTGCGCACATTAAAGGCGTTGCCCAGGGACCGTCAGCTCGTCATTGCCCGCGAGACCCTGGATATCTTTGCGCCCTTGGCCAACCGCTTGGGCGTGTGGCAACTCAAGTGGGAGATGGAGGATTTGTCCTTTCGCTATCTAGAGCCGGAGATCTATAAGCAAATCGCCGCGCAGCTCGCGGAACGGCGAGTGGACCGGGAAAAATACATCCAGCGGTTCATTGATACTGTTTCCGCGGACCTGAAACGCACGGGTGTGCAGGCAGAGGTGAGCGGCCGCCCGAAGCACATCCACAGCATCTGGAACAAGATGAAACGTAAGGATCTGGACTTCGAGCACATCTTCGATATCCGCGGGGTGCGTATCCTGACCGATTCGGTACAGGACTGCTACGCGGCGCTGGGCTTGGTGCACACACGCTGGCCGCATGTCGCGGGTGAATTCGACGACTACATTGCAACGCCAAAGGAAAACGATTACCAGTCTATCCACACCGCGGTGATCGGGCCCGGAGGTAAGACCGTAGAAGTGCAGCTGCGTACTCGCGAGATGCATGAGCGAAACGAATTGGGCGTTGCCGCGCACTGGCGCTACAAGGAGGGTGTCGAAGGTGATGAAAACCTCGAACGCAAGGTCCTGTGGTTGCGCCAGCTGCTGGAATGGAAAGACGAAGTGGCGGACGCCAGCGAATTCGTGGACCGCGTTAAAGCAGAAGTCTTCGAGGATCGTGTTTATGTGTTCACGCCCAAGGGCAGTGTCATTGACTTACCGAAAGGCGCCACGCCCATCGATTTCGCTTATGCAATCCACACCGAGGTTGGGCACCGTTGCCGGGGCGCGAAGGTCAACGGCCGCATCGTGCCGCTCACCTACGCGCTCCAGACCGGCGAGAAGGTGGATGTGCTGACGGTGAAAAAGGGCGGCCCTAGCCGCGACTGGATGAGTCCCCATCTGGGCTACACCAAAACGTCAAAGGCGCGCTCGCGTATCCAACGCTGGTTTCGACAGGAGAACGCCGAGCAGAACATCGCCAGCGGACGACAACTGCTGGAACGGGAGTTTCAACGCCTGGCGTTGTCGGACGTCAATCTTGAAAAGCTTGCACGCAAGCTCAAATTCAACAAGGCTGATGAGATGTTCGCCAAGATCGCGGAGGGCGAACTCAAACCGTCCCGTGCCGCGGGTGCGGCCCAGGAACTGGTGGCGCCGCAGACCGCCGAAGAGATCACGGTGCGCACCATACCGCAGGCGCGCAAACGGCGCACCGGCGGCAATTTTCGTATCGAGGGGGTCGGTAATCTCCTCACCCACATTGCCAATTGCTGTAATCCGCTGCCTGGAGATCCCATCATCGGTTACATAACCCAAGGCCGTGGCGTCACCATCCACCGTAAGGACTGTCACAATATACTGCGGTCCTTGACCAAGGCACCAGAGCGCCTGGTGGAGGTTGCGTGGGGCGAGGAAGGCGAGGACACCTATCCCATCGATATCGTGGTCACCGCCTACGACCGGCAGGGGCTGTTGCGCGATGTCTCCTCGGTGCTTGCCGATGCCAGAATAAACGTCACTGCTGTCAATACGCAGACCGACAAACACGATCATTTCGCGCGCATGACGTTGACCGTCGAGGTGTCCGACATCGATATGCTCAGTCAGGTATTGGCAAGGCTGACGCAATTGCCCAATGTTGTCGAGGCCAGACGCGGCATGCACTAGGAATGATACAAACCGGAATGGCTCGAAAGTGATGACGACGAGCGCCGTTGGCTAATCCGCGCTGTCATTCCTGAGTTGGGGCATCGCATCGAGTTACATACTCGGTGCGCACTGTGCGGTGATTACCGGAATACAAGTTCAGGCTCGCGCATATCAGCCGGCGAACTTATGAAATGACATTCTTGAATCCTGCCCTTTACGATGCATGAAATCAGGGACAATTGTTCGCTGTGTTATGATTTGTGCTGGCTATTGACAGGGGCACGCACATGATCAGCGCTCAGATGCGGCAGCAATCGTCGCCGGAATCCGAACTCAACACACGGTATCGCCAGGTACGAGATGCGACTGAGCAATTGTGCGCGGCGCTATCACCCGAGGACTGCGCCGCCCAGTCCATGCTGTATGCAAGCCCGGCAAAATGGCACATCGCCCACGTGACTTGGTTCTTTGAAACCTTCGTGCTTGCACAATGCGAATCCAGATACCGGCCGTTTCACCCCGAGTATCGGATGATGTTCAATTCTTACTACAACACTGTAGGTAAACAACATCCGCGACCGCGGCGCGGGCTGCTGACCAGGCCGTCATTCAAAGAGGTGATCGATTACCGGCGCTACGTCGATGATCAAATGACAGTGTTGTTGCAGCAGGGCGTCGATGGCGGCATCGCACAGGTTCTAGAACTGGGGTTACACCATGAGCAGCAACACCAAGAACTGTTGCTGATGGATATCAAACATTTGTTCTCCTGCAATCCATTGCGTCCCGCATACCGGCACACACCGCAACGACCACAGGAAACTGCGGCAGCATTGAGATGGCTCAGCTATGGTGAAGGGTTGACCCGGCTCGGGGCCGAATACCATGGATTCGCGTTCGACAATGAGCGACCGCGGCATTCCGTGTTTGTAGGCGCATTTGAGTTGGGCGATCGACTGGTAACAAATAGAGAATTTCGCCGGTTCATGCAAGACGGTGGCTACCAACGCCCGGAGCTCTGGTTAGCGGATGGTTGGGATCGGGTGCGGGCGGAGAATTGGCATGCGCCGCTGTACTGGGAACAAATTGACGGTGATTGGTCGGTGTTTACGCTCAATGGTATGCAATCGCTACCGGAGGACGAGCCGGTGGTGCACGTCAGTTATTTAGAGGCTGATGCCTATGCTCGATGGGCCGGTGCCCGGTTGCCCACCGAAGCCGAATGGGAACGGGCAGCTGCCGGTCTTTCAGTCGCTGGTAATTTCATGGAAGACGGAAGTTTGTCTCCACGGTGCTGCGCCGAAGGGTGCGATGATCATCCGCGGCAGATGTTCGGCGATACTTGGGAATGGACGGGCAGTGCCTACACGCCGTATCCCGGCTACCAGCCGCCTGACGGAGCCTTGGGGGAGTACAACGGTAAATTCATGTGTAATCAAATAGTGTTGCGGGGCGGCGCCTGTGTGACGCCGCGCGACCATATTCGCGCCACCTATCGAAACTTTTTTCAACCCGAGCTACGCTGGCAGTTCGGCGGCATCCGGCTCGCAAGGGATGCGCATTGAACCCGGAGGCCGCGGCCGTCCTCGACTTCTGGCTTGGCGTTCACACGGATTCCAACACACTCAACGCTCGTAACAAGCTGTGGTTCACGGTGTCCGAATCGACGGACAGGAACATTGAGCAGCGGTTTGGCGATCTGCTGAGTCGAGCGATAGCAGGGCAACTGGATCACTGGCGAAGCACGTCCCGCGGCACCCTGGCGCTAATCATTCTACTCGACCAATTCAGCCGCAACATATTTCGCGGCTCGCCGCGCGCATTCGCCCAGGATGACACCGCCTTGGGTCTGGCCGCTGCGGCCATTGCCAACGGATCGGATCGAGATCTGGACGAGGTCGAGCGCGCATTCTTGTATATGCCTTTTCAGCATGCCGAAGACCAAGACGCGCAGAATCGATCCGTCGCCCTGTATCACGAACTCAACGCCCAGTCCCGCGAAGCCTTTCGCAACGCGACGGATAACTTTTTGCGATATGCCCAAGAGCACCGCGCGATCGTGGCCCAATTCGGCCGCTTTCCACATCGCAATGCAATTCTCGGTCGAGCGGCAACGCGCGAAGAGGCGGAGTTCTTGATTTCAGACGAGCGCAGTTACGGTCAGCGTGTGGAACAAAACTGATGGACCAAACTAAAAACGTCGCCAGCCCAACTCCCGTCACACAAGAAGTGCGTGACTGGCTAACGACTCTCATTGGATTCGACACCACCAGCCATCGGTCCAATTTACCGCTGATCGATTGCGTTCGTGATTATCTCGCGGGGTACGGTGTCGCGTCTCAGTTGTTCTTTAACACGGACAATACCAAGGCCAATCTCTACGCCACTATTGGTCCCACGGATCAAGGTGGTTACGCGTTATCGGGGCATACCGATGTAGTGCCGGTGACCGGCCAGGACTGGCATTACGATCCGTGGGGAGCGACGCAGGAGAACGGCCGCGTGTACGGACGCGGTGCGTGCGACATGAAGGGGTTTATCGCCGCGGCGCTGGCGCGGGTGCCGCAGATGGTGAATGCCGACTTGAGCCGGCCGATACATCTTTGTTTGTCATACGATGAGGAAATCGGATGCGTCGGGGTGCGCTCGCTATTGTCATTCTTATCGGAGACCACGGTGAAGCCAGTGGCGTGTATTGTCGGAGAGCCGACCGGAATGCGGGTCGTGACCGGCCACAAGGGAAAACTCAGCATGCGGTGTCGGGTCAAAGGCCATGCGTGTCATTCGTCCCAGGCGCCACGGGGAGTGAACGCGGTCGAAGCGGCGGCACGAATAGTGACTTTTCTGAGCGATATGGCCGCTGGTACTCAACGGGACGGCCCATTTGATTACGCGTTTGACATCGCGCACACGACGATCCACACCGGCGTGATTCACGGCGGCAGCGCCTTGAACATAGTCCCCAGTGATTGCATGTTCGAGTTCGAGATTCGCCATCTGCCCAGCGATGATCCTGCCGCGTATTTTCAACAGGTCGAGTCATTTGCGCTGCAGCAGCTGCAGCCGGCTATGCGGGCGGAAGTGCCTGAGACCGGTTTCGAGTTTGAAGACCAATCGCAATTCCCGGGACTGGACCAGGATCCCGACGCCGAGATCGTCACATTGGTAAAGCGGCTCACCGGAGACCGGGAGATTGGCAAAGTGGCGTTCGGTACCGAAGGCGGGGGTTTTCACGCTATCGGAATCCCAGCGGTGGTGTGCGGGCCCGGCCATATCGACCAAGCACACAAGCCCGATGAATTCGTCACCTTGGAGCAATTGGGTCGATGTGAGCGGTTTATGGTTCGATTGATTGAGGATCTTAGCGCTTAACGCGTAAGCTGCAGACGAGGTTTGAGAGTGCGGTAGAACTGGGATCGCGCGTCGCTTTCTTAAGAATACACCCGAACAGTGTTTATGCACATTGGAGTTGGTTAGGCATTTCCGGTACACTGCCGCGCCGTTTTTCGCCAGAGGGTCACAACCAATCGAAGTATTTTGTGAGTGCAACCGGGGAGGAATTTTTTCATGAAGCAAGCCGTACGAATCGCGGTAACCGGCGCCGCCGGTCATATCAGTTATGCGTTGTTGTTCCGCATTGCGCGCGGGGATTTATTGGGACCTGATCAACCGGTGATCCTGCAGTTGTTGGAAATCCCTGTGGCCATGGATGCGCTGCACGGTGTGGTGATGGAGCTGGAGGACTGTGCGTTTCCGTTGCTCCAAGATATTATCGCTACTGATAACGCCGAGACTGCGTTCGGTGATGCTCACTATGCCCTGCTGGTGGGCGCCAAACCCCGTGGGCCGGGTATGGAACGTAAGGATTTGCTGCAGGACAATGCCAAGATCTTTTCGGCCCAAGGAAAGGCCCTCAACGCCGCCGCGCAACGGGACATCAAGGTACTAGTGGTGGGCAATCCCGCCAACACCAATGCGCTGATCGCGCAGTCCAATGCGCCTGATCTGCCGCGCGCTAACTTCACCGCGATGACCCGGCTCGATCACAATCGGGCGTTGAGCCAGCTGGCGTCAAAAATCAGTGCCCATGCCGCGGATATCAAACAGATGATTATCTGGGGCAATCACTCCGCGACCCAGTATCCGGATATCCATCACGCTACCGTCAACGGGCAATCGGCCCTGGACTTGGTGGACCGGGAGTGGATGATGAACGAGTTCATTCCCACCGTGCAGCAGCGCGGTGCGGCGATCATCAAGGCACGCGGGGCCTCGAGCGCGGCCTCGGCGGCGTCTGCTGCCATTGACCACATGCGTACCTGGGTGATGGGCACCAACGGTGACGACTGGGTGAGCATGGGGATTCCCAGTGACGGCAGTTATGGCATCACCGAGGGCATCGTGTATTCGTTTCCAGTGCGCTGCGGCCCGGCCGGTTACGAGATCGTGCACGGCTTGCACAACAACGAATTCAGCAATGAGAAAATGCAGGTCACAGAACAAGAACTGCGCCAAGAACGCGAAGACATCCAGGCGCTTTTGGGCTAGCGGGCAGCGTCGCTGTTGACGAGGGCACCAGCGGCGGACGCAGCGGCCAATCGCGGTCCGACCGCGCGGAAAGTTATAAAAATTACATTTATCTTCCATAAAAAATATTAATGACTTATCGCCTTCCGGGGGATGCGTCCAGCGTCCCCGGTCGTGGTTATTACCTTTTCTCCAGTGCCCGCAATGAGAATGGGGTTGCCGCGATGAGAAATCCCGTCGCCGGCGTGGGGTTGGCGATTCCGCGGCGGCGCGGATAAGCTAAGGCGGGCTCGGACGGACGCGATGCCATTTGGTGTCGTGAATTCTAACTGACTGTTTTATAAGGAGAATATCTTGAGGTCCGGTCGGGACTAAAAAACCTCACAGAAAAACAAAGACATAGACCAGCGTTTGTCCGGCAACCCAGAGGGCGCTAATATGGAGCCCACAGAATGGGAGCGCGACTGGCAGGAACTATGGATCTAGCTCAGCTATGTGGACGGATCCTCCCGGTCAGGATGGAAAGATTTTGTGCACGATATGGACGAAGTGTTGATGCTGGTGGAAGGCAACATCGAGATCACTTTTCAAGGCACCACCGTGCGCCCCAATTTGGGTGAACAGGTTTACAAACCAGCCGGCGCGATGCACACCGTGCGGAATGTCGGGAGTACAAATAGCCGCTGGTACTACAGATATCGCCAAAAGCGATGACGCATCTCCTTTCGGCCGCGCCGCGAAAGCGGCGCAGGTCGATTGGAGAATTTTTTTGCCTGTCGTTCGAGGTGCAAGCCCCAAGCTCGAAAATCAGCGCCATTGTTGTGAGGACATCGGCGCCCGCGTAGCATCGGTGTCATGCTGATTTCGGTCATTATCCCCACCTACAATCGCGCACCGCTGCTGGTTCGCGCGTTGGATTCCGTCTACGCCCAGTCGGTCCGGCCGTTCCAAGTGGTGGTGGTCGATGATGGCTCTACTGACAACAGCGGCGAACTCGTCTCGGCACGGTTCCCGCACGTCGATTATATCTATCAGCAACATCACGGCGTGAGTCACGCGCGCAATTCAGGAATCCGGCGCGCGCAATGTGAGTGGCTGGCATTTCTAGATTCTGATGACGAGTGGCTGCCGCGGAAATTGCAGTACCAGGTCGACGCCCTTGGCGCCTCGCCAGATGTTCGTGTCTGCCATACCAACGAGATCTGGATCCGCAACGGGGCGCGCGTTAACCCAATGAAAAAGCACGAAAAAGCCGGAGGTTGGATATTTGAACGCTGTCTGGCGTTATGCGTTATATCGCCCTCTTCGGTACTCATTCATCGCACGGTTCTAGAATCGGTGGGCCTTTTCAATGAAACCCTGCCGGTTTGTGAAGATTACGACTTGTGGCTGCGTATCTGCGCCCGCTATCCGGTGTTGTATCTCGCCCAGCCATTAATTAGAAAATACGGGGGGCACGCGGATCAGCTGTCTCGCAAGCATTGGGGTATGGACCGGTACCGGGTGCAGGCGCTGGAACGGCTGACCAAACAGGCAAATCTGTCTTTCAACGAGCGGCATGCGGCCTTGAACACGTTGGTGCACAAGGCAGGCATTGTGCTTGCCGGGGCGCGCAAGCGTGGCAATCAAGGCTTGGTGACCGAATATGAGGACAAACTCGCCCGTTATCGCCATGAGCTGTGCAGCCTGCACACCGCGTCCGGCGCTGATGAGAGCACGCCCGTATGATTAACCTAGTAGTGGCGTTGCAAAGTGAGGCTCGGCCTTTCGTCGACCATTTTCGACTGCGAAAACAGAACCACACGCGTCGATACGCCGTGTATTGCGGTGATGGCCTCAGGCTGATGGTGACCGGTATCGGCAAGTGTGCAGTGCGCGAAGCATGCCAGTACCTGAATACGTTGGGCGGACACCTAATGCAGGGGTGGTTGAATGTCGGCATCGCCGGTCATCGCGATCTTGCCGTAGGCACTGGGGTGCGCGCCACTCGCATCATCGACCATGCGAGTGGTGATGTATGGCATCCCTCGCCGACCGTACCCATTCCAGGCATCGCCAAGACCATTTGCACGTTGGAACAACCCGATCCGGATTACCCGATGGACACCGTGTACGACATGGAGGCGTCGGCCTATTACGCCGCTGCCGCACAATTCGGCGCCGGTGTGTTGATCCAGTGTTATAAGATCATCTCGGACAATCGAATCGCAGGTCTGGACGCTATTGATCCACCGATGGTGACGGAACTGCTAGAACAACACGTCGAGCCGGTGGCCAGCGCGTTGACGGCGTTGGCGGACCGGATCGACATGATGCGGGGCGTCTTGGTGCAGGATGCGGGTTAATCGTGTCGTGCCGATTGATTTGCACTGCGTTAAGTCGCGTTTTATCGCGGCACAAAACCCCTTGCGTAAGCACGGGGATGGACGCGATGCCCGCACGGTATCGTGCGGGCCACGGACGAGGCCGGGTGCGGCTTTGCCGACAACCGGCCGAGTCCAGTGTAGTATCCCGGCGTAGCCGGGATGATTCCCCGCGCATAAGCGCGGGGAGATTCAATTGCGTCGCGCCCGTAGTGTGTTCCACAAGGCGGTCGCTTTTGCAGCGGCCCTGGCAGTATACGGTTTCAATAGTTGGATGGTATGTGACGTGTGCTTGATGATGCGTCGGGACAATTCAGCAATTCCATGCTGGGACAGGCTCTTGCCCATCGATCGGGCGGCGTGAAGCTTGTCGCCAATATTGTTCCAGCTGCTGAAGGTGTCCTCGCCCGCCACGACGGTGACGAGCTTAGCGGCCATGGCCGGTGGCAGCCGGTCCTTGACCGCGGTGAGCGCTTCGTCGACGGCAACGGTGGCGGCGTGCTCGGATATACCGGCCTTTTTCGCGACGCGATAGATCACGGCATCGATGCCACTGCCGGCGATTGCTTTGTCCATGGATACTCCTCGGTTAGCCCGTATAGTTCACCAATGGTCCCGGGCGATGACGATGGGATCGGAATACAGTCATTTCTCGGATGAGTCGCTGCGGGTATCTACTTTGCGTACCATGAACGGGGGCGGGGCGTGTTGGTGCAATATGCGGGCTAGATCTCATTCGCGTATTTTTTCAGGTACTCTTTTTTAGCGCCACCAATCCAGTCGTCGCGCTCGATGCGACCGGGAAACACCTTAATGGCGGCAGTTACGTGTTCTAAGTCGTCGCGTGTAAATTCCATGATCTGTTTGAAGCTGGTCACCCCCAAGTCATTCAGCATGCGCTCCATCACCGGACCGATGCCATGGATCTTTTTAAGATCGTCCTGCTCCGGCGACGTTGACAATGCAGACTGTGGTGTGGCTGTGGCATGCGCGGTACGGTTTTGATTGTTGGGTGCGTCCGGTTTTGCAATAGGTGTCTCAATCCCTGGTATGGCTTGTGAACGGACAGGATTTGCCGGCATCGGAGTCGAGGCCTGTTTCCCGGGGTTTGTCTGGGTTTGCAGTTGATGTAGCTGTTGCGTGAGCTCGTTGATGCGTTTCTTGTTAATAGCGGCGGTCTTCCGCAGTTCATGATCTTTGGCGTTTAACTGTTCGGCCAGCGGTTGTATCTCCCCAATACGGGACATCAGTTCCTTCACCTGCCGGTTTTTAGCTGCCGCTTGGGTGCGCAACTGACTTTCCAATCTCTGAATGATAGTTTCATTGACCTTGATTTCGTGCTGTAACGAATGCAGGGATTCCAACTGCGTGTTCAAGTGTGTGGTTTGCTTGTCTTTCAGCGATGTCATGTCGTCAAGCTCTTGCCGCAGCCATACCGCCTGTGCCTGGTAAGGTTCCAGTTGTTGAATGCGTTTCTGTGCCAGTTGCTGCTCTTGTTTGCAAGCATTTTCCAGTTCTTTTAGGGACCGCTTGATTACCACGATACGCTGTTCGGACCGTTTAATTTCGTCGCCGCGTACCTGAACCTCTTTCTTCAATAAATTAATGTCGGCACGGCAGCGCACCCCACGCAACAGCCAGCCCACCACGAGTCCGAGTATGCTCGTTAACAACAGGCAAAGCATTATTTGTGTGAGCAAATAAGTCATTGCCACGGTTTCTCGCCGGAGAGTTTATTCGATCCTGTGTTGGTCAGTGGTTCCTCCGGCAGGCTCGGTGAAACGACTGTCAGCTCTGTCCATACCTCGCGAACCCCATGCACGGACTTAACGATAGCGGTAATCCGGGCGGCATCGAGATAATTCACAGTGCCGGTCAAAATGACATCGCGGCCATCAACGCGGATCGTTCCAAGCGCATATCCGGACTGTTGCAAGGCAGTATGTATGCGATCCGAGATGTCCGCGGGAATACTTTGAAGATGTCGGACCACACATAGAGTGAGTAAAAACAGCAATACGATCAGGATGAGTATCCAGCCCGCTGCCGTACTTGGGGTGTGCTCGTTGCTCGCTTCGTTCATGGCGTGAGGTTCGCTTCGCTCGGTCGATGGTTTTACCGCAACCGCGAGTCAAATTGAGGTGCCAAATTGTTAACAACCATCAATTTGATAACAAAAGGGGGCCAGACCCCTGAGAAACGGGGCCTGACCCCCATTTTTTTGGAATTCGGTTAACATCTACGTTCCTAACTGCGGAATTTTTTCACGGTGATTGATTTGCGTAGCGATACGGTCGCCGGTCCCACACCGGTGATGCGCGCGGCCATGGCGCAAGCGGAGGTAGGCGATGACGTCTACGGCGAAGACCCGACCGTAAACCGTTTGCAGTCCATGACTTGTGAGCGTCTGGGTTTTGAGGCGGCCCTTTTTGTCCCCAGCGGTACGCAATCGAATCTTTGCGCGTTGCTGACTCACTGCCGGCGCGGCGATGAGTACATAGCGGGCCAGATGGCCCACACGTATCGCTACGAGGGCGGTGGCGCGGCAATTGTCGGCGGCATTCAGCCACAACCGTTGGAATTCGAGACTGATGGCACCCTGGATCTACACAAGGTCGCGGTGGTCATCAAACCGGACGACCCACACTTCACGAAGACGCGTTTGTTGTGTCTTGAAAATACCCAAGGGGGCAAGACGCTGCCGCTGGACTATTTGCAGCGCGCCGCGGCGTTCGCGCGAACCAAAGGACTGTTCCTGCACCTTGACGGCGCCCGCATATTCAATGCCAGTGTCGCGCAGAATGTCGACGTCAGCGAGATTACTCGTGGTTTTGATTCGGTCTCGGTGTGTCTGTCCAAGGGGCTGGGGGCGCCGGTGGGCTCGCTGCTGTGCGGGACGAAAGATTTTATTGAACAGGCTCACCGATGGCGTAAGGTTGTCGGCGGCGGTATGCGGCAGGCCGGTATCGTTGCCGCTGCAGGGGTGGTCGCTCTCGAGCAACAGGTCGATCGCCTCAGCGAAGACCACGCCAACGCGGCGGCGCTGGCTGACGGGTTGACGAACATCGATGAGTTGAGTGTCGACGGACCCCATACCAACATGGTTTTTCTGACCCTGAGCCCGGCAGTGGCGCAGGATCTGAAGGCTTATGCCCACAAACGCGGGATTATCGTGGGCCCGACGGCCGACCGGCTGCGCCTGGTCACACATCTCGACGTGAGTGCCGGGGACATAACCACCGTCGTCACCACATTCAAAGAATTTTTTGCCGCCCGCAAGGTGGCGTAAACGATAATTGTGGTCACAGGGCTCACTCCGACCCCGAATATTTTTTAACCGCTTGCCAGTTTGTGTGCCGCTCGTGTGGTCTCGGGTAACCGATATTTGGTGCAACACGCGAGCACGTATTTGATTGCGGTCTGCAAGCTAATGCGATGACCGCAAGACACGAACACCGGCTGTACGCCGGATCGGGTCCGTAATGCGGCGCCGATCACCTCATCATCGTCGATCAACTGTCGCCAACTGCCCTTGGATTTCGGGACCGGTTGATGCGTGCCGATCAAGCGCGTCTTCGCGACCCCGATGGTGGGTAGATCTGTGAGAACTCCGAAATGACTAGCTAGACCAAAGCGGCGCGGATGGGCATAACCCTGGCCGTCACACAGTATCAAATCCGGCTTCTGCTTGAGACGCCGAAACGCCGCCATCACCACCGGGACCTCGCGAAATGACAAAAGACCGGGGACGTAGGGAAAAGCGACCTTACGGCGTGCAATAACGGTTTCGTGTATGTTCAAATCTGGAAATCGCAGTACCACCACTGCCGCCCGCGCGGTGCCGTTTTTCTCGAATCCCACATCCATACCGGCAACAAACTCCACCGGCGGCAACCGGTCTTTTCGCGTTACCCGGTTTCGTAGCTCCAGCTGGATCTCGCGTGCCCGGGCCGTCGAAACCTTCCAGCGATGGTTCGGCACCGAATTCATGCGCTGATCACTTTAATTAAATGTCCGCATATCGTCGATGGATCTCGCTTGGCACGTTATTCCATGTCCACGACAATCGGGTCATGGTCACTGACTCGTAACGCGGCTGCTCATGCTGGTGCTTGTGCTGGTGCAGTTGCAGTGCCGTTGCAGTGCTTGTGCTGGTGTCGTTGCAGTGCTCATGCTGGTGTCGTTGCAGTGCTTGTGCTGGTGTCGTTGCAGTGCTTGTGCTGGCGAAGTTGCAGTGTGCGTCCC
>CAMYMN010000093.1 GCA_947259395.1 uncultured Gammaproteobacteria bacterium
AGACGCCATCTATAAAGCAGATCCTCGGATCCTCGACGCCATATTCTTCGAATCGTGAGAAGACGCCTTTTGTGGACGGCACCATGAACGGCTTGGAATCCACCTGGAAGTTATAACCATCGTCGCTACGCGCAATACCTATAATTGATCGTCCGTTTTGTAGGTGGGAACGAAATAGAAGAATGTAGCGACCCTCGAACTTGGTTGCACCCGCATTGTGAACGGTCTCCACAGGATACGGCACGTCGTGTTTGGTGAGAATGGGATTACCCTTATACCGGGTCACCAACGGTCTATTGCTCATGACTTGCTTCTATTCCCAAGATCTCGTGGTACACGCGCACATAGTCGTTAACCATGCGTGTACGAGAAAAGCGCTGCTCAACGTGCTCCCGACAGGCGGATCTGTCAAGCGTTCGTACAGCAGCTACCGCCTGCACCGCTTGCTCAATGTCTTCGACGATATAACCCGTTTCGCCGTCCATGATGATTTCTGGAATCGAACCGCGCCCGAAGGCAACGACGGGCGTTCCGCACGCCATGGCTTCCACCAGGCTCAGCCCGAATGGCTCATCGAAGCTGATCAAATGTAACAGTGCTAACGCCCCACCCAGTACATCCGACCTTCGAGCCGGCCCTATAGCCCCAAGATACTCTACCTTGTCGCCGTCAAGGTAGGGCTCGACCTTTGTTTCAAAGTATTCTCGATCTTGTACGATGCCTGCGATGGTGAGCTTTTTTCCTGCTCGCCGCGCCACTTGAATAGCTTCCTGCACGCCTTTCTCGGGATGGATTCGACCAAAGAATAGGAGATACTCTCCCCCGGCTTCGGAAAAGTGAAATCTTGAAATATCGATGCCGTGGTGGATGGTGGCTACGTAGTCGAGCTCTGGCGATTTATCCGCCTCGCTTATCGCAACGTAATAGCCATGGGCATTGTATTTCTTATACACAGGTATAATCGATGGAGATGAGAAGCCGTGGATGGTTGTCAACACCGGAGTATCAATCAGTCGCGAATAAGTCAGCGGCAGAAAGTCAAAATGATTATGAATAAGATCAAACTCCACGGAACGTTCGAAAACCTCGGAAATGTGCAAGCACTCCGCGACCTTTGGGTTGACTGAAGGATCCTCTGAGTAAGGATGCGGACACACGGCGACCAACTTGCCGCTGGTTTGAGAATCCCCGGTGGCGAACAAGGTCACATCCAAGCCCCTTTTCACCAACCCCTCTGAGAGAAGGCTAACCACGGATTCCCATGGCCCATAATGACGAGGGGGCGTACGCCACGAAATGGGGCTGAGAACAGCGACTCGAATGGACATGCTCAGATCCGAGTATTTCCGAATCTGCGATTCATAAAGCAAGCCTGTTTAAAAATGCTCTGCTAGAATTGGCGCCGTTTTGGCTCATATAAATCAGCTAAGCTCATTGTTAGTCAGATTACGTTGATGCGCAATCGGTCGTGAAAGCCAAGGAACAACCCAGATCCCTGATCAAACGGCGTCCTACCCTCCTGAACGCCGAGAGTTCACGCGTTATCACGCGGCCGCATATTCCCGGCGATCGGGCGCGGACCAAGAAATTAGTCACACGAATCTTGAAGCTTAGAGACGATGATGTACACCACCTTCTGGAGGATGTGATCCACGAGTTTTCAGCGCGCCACCGAAACTTCAGGGAGGCTCTGCAGAGGAACTTTGAACGTATCTCGGAGCACGTCCCAAAACACGCCACTTTGACCACCGAGCAACGTCTCCTGCTTGGCGCTTACTTTACATCTGAGTACTCGGTTGAGGCAGCGGCACTCTTTAACCCCTCCATAGTGCCCCAGCCTGACCAGACAGGCGTGAAAAAGGGATCACTGAGATTCGTGATGAGCTTTAGAGGAATAGGTGAGGGTCACGTATCCTCCATTGAGTTCCGCAGCGGGATCGTTGACGAGAACAACGATATTTACTTCGATCCCGTAAGTCACTACGTGGCTACGCCCGAGATGCATACGACCCCCGTCTATCAACGGCTTCACTTTCGGCGCAAGCTCGAAGAACTTGGAGCGCGCGACCGAGTCATAAATCATCTTTTGGATGGTCTAGGAGAAACATTCACTGTCAATGAGCTGGAACTCCAGATAAGCAAACTTCGGTCGGCCAAATATCGACTAATAGACAAACAGCGCGCGATTGATACCGCGTTGTGGTTGGCCCGATCAAACTACGAAGTGATTTTCCGTCCTGACCAGCCAATATCCGAGAGAGTGCTTTTCCCAGTGTCTGAGAACGAATCGGCAGGCATCGAGGATGCGCGGTTTGTGCGTTTCCTCGATGACGACGGATCAGTCACCTACTACGCAACTTATACAGCCTACAACGGGTTTGTGATACTGCCTCAGCTTCTTCAAACTGATGATTTTTTGACGTTCAGGATTCATACATTAAGCGGCAACGCTGTGCAGAATAAGGGTATGGCGCTGTTTCCGCGGAAGATCAATGGGCGATTTGCGATGCTGTCACGCCAGGACGGCGTGAACAACTACATCATGTTCTCGGATAGCCTGCGATTTTGGAACGATCCGGATCTCCTCCAGGAGCCCGTTCATCCTCAGGAGTACGTTCAAGTCGGCAATTGCGGTTCACCGGTGGAAACATCCGAGGGATGGATTGCGCTTTTTCATGGAGTGGGACCCATGCGAAGGTACAGCATCTGGGCCGAGCTTTTGGATATCGACGACCCGTCAAAAGTTATCGGCCGACTCGACGAACCGATACTGACGCCCGATGAACATGAACGGGACGGATACGTACCCAACGTGGTCTATAGCTGCGGAAACATGGTCCACAAGGACACGCTGATTATTCCCTATGGCATCGCGGACCAAAGGTGCAGAATCGCCACGCTCTCGATTTCAGAACTCTTGTCCCGGATCAGGACGGATTAACAGACGTGCTTCGCATACCAGCACCATCAACCGTATTGGGTTCGATCTCTGGCTTCTCTCCATCGTTACGGACCGCGGTCAATCCTCGGAGATTGTATAGCGCGAGTAGTGAGAGAATGTAAGAGAGCGTCGATTCCGCCCCCTGATTCTCATTGACACCGTCCGGCTGGAGCCCATCACGGCATCCACCGCTGGCGTGGTCGTAGAGCTTTAACTGTCGATCGTTTTTGCCCAGGTACCAGTCGAAGCACGTGGTTGCCAATCGAATCCATTCCTCGCCGTGGGTGCATTCATAGGCTTCAATGCAGGCACCGATCATGGCAGCAGTCTCTAAGGGCTGTTGGTCATATTGGGCTTTGGAGCCTGCCTTTGCGAACCAACCCTGGTTACCGACCGGCGCGAACCATCCGACCGAGGGGTTGAGCTGAACGTCTCTCAGCCATTCGAGGACATCGATGCCGAGGGCCACCATGTCATCATTCTGGATGGCCCGACCACAGGCCATGAGTGCCTGCGGCAAACGGGCGTTGTCGTAGTTCAAATGATCTTCGTGCCACTTCCAGTCTTTGGTGGCGTATTGAATGAACCGGCTGCTAAGTCTGTCGCCAAGCGTTCGCAGGAGCTCCCGAGCGCGCTGATCGTCGTCGTTGCGCCGAAGGTATGCTTGAATCCCAAGAATAGGGAATGCGATGGCGCGGGAGTCACCAAAGGCCTCTAGCGCTGGCAGAGCGTTGTTGAATAGCTTAGTCGCGACAGCAACCTGACCACGACTGAGGCCCCAACCTGCCGTTACGCCCAGCGCCCACAGCGCGCGCCCGTGGGAGTCCTCCGAACCAACCTCCTCAAGCCATTTACGCCCGTAACTCATGAAATTACGAAATCTGCCGGTATCTGGATTGAATGCGTCGTCCAGGAAACTGAGGTAGACAGCAGACAAGTCTGCCAGAGAAGTATCCGTTCTATTTAAATTGTGCGCCCTAATCGCCACAATCAGCGCCCGCGCGTTGTCATCGACACAGTATCCATGACTGCGGTCGGGAACCGTGAACTTCGCGTGTTGGAGTATGCCGGTGTCATCTGTCATCGAGAAGAGATGTTTCAGATTGATCTGCGGCAATCGTTGTTCGCGCTGACTTAGCGTGTCCAGCACCGCGAGCTCGGTTGCAGGCGAGCGTTGGGATTTAGCCTCTGAGAACAGTTCCAGATAGCGACACCCCATCTCCTTCATCACCATCGGCCGACAGTACTGATAGGCCGCTCGCCGCATCGCGAGACGTTCCTCCGGGTGGTCCAGAAGATAGTTGATCTCCTGCGCCAAAGCCCTGGGATCCCTGAAAGGAACCAACTTTCCTCGATTATTGGCCAACATTTCCTGCGCATACCAATAGGGAGTCGATACGACTGCCTTGCCCGCTCCCATAGCGTAGGCCAGCGTGCCAGAGACAATCTGGGCCTCGTTTAGATACGGGGTGACATAGATCTCCGCGGCCCGAATAAATTCAAGCAATTCATCACGCTCCAAGAAACGGCCATGGAACACGATATTGTCGGCGACGCCCAGCTCCTTTGCCCGAAGGTGCAAGCTGAGGCGATAGTCCTCCCCGCTCTCGGCCCCCATGTGTGGATGCGTTGCCCCAACAACGAAATAGATTACTTCCGGATGTGATCTGATGATTTCCGGCAAGGCATCGAGCATATACTCGATACCCTTGCCCGGCGAGAGCAGTCCGAATGTGAGGATTATGAGCTTGTCATCTGCGACAATCTTGCTCTTGTACCGGTCCGAATCCAGAAATGGGACATCTAGGGTTCCATGATGAATCAAAGCGATTTTGGATTCCGGTACGTGATACACATCTCGAAGAAAGTCAGCGCCGCGCTCACTCATCACTACTAATTTTTGGGACAGCTCTGACAGCCGCAATAGAACTTTCCGTTCCTGCGGCGAGGGATCTCTAAGCACAGTGTGCAAGGTCGTAATCAACGGAATCTTGAGGTTTTGTACGAGCTCAACGATGAAACCACCCCGTTGACCACCAAATATGCCGTATTCGTGCTGCAGGCAGACTACATCCGGCTGCCTTAGATTGAGAAAACCGGCAGCGTGACCATACTCGCTCAATCTATCTTGGCGGATCTGGAATCGCACCGTGGATGGATACTCATAGCCCTCGGGACGGTCATTCATGGCCACGATCGAACAGTCGATATTCGGGTCGTTGTCAAGAATCGCGGCGGCGAGGTCGGCGGTAAAAGTAGCGATGCCGCACTGTCTTGGAAGGTATGAGCCGATAAGAGCGATTGATTTCAACGAGGGCAGCACGCCGGGATGGCTCCGATAGTCCATTTATCTTCTATAAATAGTGGTCGCAATCTTAACATGCATAGACAGGCTGGTGCTGTCGTCCGCAACACCTGTCCGTGCCATCCTCCGTCACCCAATGAAGAAGCCATGTTTCCCGCAGGCATCGCCGCTCCTGAACGAGCCGGCGAACGTTTCAACACAATGGCCGCATTGATCGCCTGTAGGAGTCGGGCGAGTACACCATCTACTCTAGATCGGAACACTGCCGACGAATACCGTAGTCATCTCCCGAGCGGACATCACATACGGTATTCCATATGGAATCAGAAACGATTGTCCGCGCTCTAGATGGAGATTCGAGCCGTCCCGCGAGTTAATTTTCACTTTCCCATCAAGCACGATCCCAAGCTCGGCACCGTGAGTGCTGCCGGCAACGTCGCTCTCACCGGAATTAAGCTGGACTCGAGACAGCTCGAATTCCAAAGCAGGAGTGACATACCGTGCACGCGTACCCGACCATCGGTCTGGTTCGAGCTCGAGTACTGTCGGTTTGCCGCATTCGAATGTCAGCACCGATAATAATTCCTCGACGTCCACCCGTTTGGGCGTCAAACCCCCGCGTAGCACGTTGTTCGAGTTCGCCATGATTTCGATGCCCGTGCCTTCGAGATAGGAATGCGGCTCGCCTGCGGGCAGGTACGTTGCTTGACCCGGCCGCAAGCGCACGAGATTCAGCAAGAACACGCTGAACAACCCACGATCCTTGTTCTCGCGGCGCGAGAACTCATCGTCTGCCCGGATTGCCCAATACTCTGGGTCCGATTTTCCGAATTTGCGATTCTCGTTGCCAGTCCTCAGCCGTTGCATAAGCGGGGCTAGCCGTCGATTCACCTCAAGCTGAGGTAACCGCATCAGTTCGACGTACAACTCGACCATCCCATCGTGGGTCAATATTCCGTCCGGCACGAGGTCACTCAGCTCCGGCATGTCGTGTACTGTTCGAGCAAGCTCGTCGAGCGGCCTGAATCCTCGCAATGCATAGAAGTCTTCGAGCGCCGAAAGCAGCTCTGGCTTGTGCTTGTCGTCCTTGTAGCTGCGCCGGGGATCGTCTAGATCGAGACCGGCGTGATTCTCGCGCGCGAATCCGGATTCGGCTTGCTCCGTGTTCGGATGCGCTTGAATCGACAGTGGCTTTTCCGCAGAGAGTATCTTCATCAAGAAAGGAAAGGCTCCATCGAACTGCTCGAACGCTCTTTCGCCGAGCAACACAGGACCCGCTGCCCCCGCCAGCCGATTCAAGGCGATTTCGCCGCTACCGATAGTCGCATGCGAGGGAAGATCCGGGTGCGCCCCCAGCCAAAGCTCGGCGAACGGCTCGCGCCCGGGATTGGCTTGGCCGAGCAGTTCAGGAATCGCATCGGTGCTACCCCAAAGGTAATGCTGTACCCGGCCACGCACTCGAAGCGGGTACGGCGCGCGCGCCCATTCCTCGAACGTGGCCGCATCAACAGGGAGTTGTCGGGATTTTGGCATGAGCCTCGAAGTCATTATGAACCGCGCCGGGTAGGTTCGGAGAAGGGGGACATTCAGAGTTCGTAAGCTATTGATTTTTCGCTCGCTGGACGTAGGACACAAACCGCAGCCGTAAAATGAAAATCAATAGCTTACGAACTCTGAATGTCCCCCTTATTCGTCATCCGCGCCAATCCTCGCCCAGGTGAAGCAGGCAGTCTCCGCGCCGGCTGCGCGCCATCGTGCGCTTGCAGATCACGACCCCGCTGCCGCCGAAGTGCTCGATCATCGGCTCGCGCCAGGGGGTTTCGGGAAAATGCAGCGCGGCGGCCGGCTGGCCGGGCGTGACCTCGTCCCCCAGCTCCACCAGCGGTTCATAGACGCCGTCCTCGCGGGCAAAAACGAAGTGCTCGTCGTCGCGCACCTCGAGGTAACGCGTGGGTTGCGCTTCCGGCGCGCCTTGCGGCAGCGCTTTCAGGCAGCCGATGGCGTGGAGGGTTCGCGCGATGCCGTGCTCCGCGGCGCGAAGCGCGGCCGGCGCCACGGTGCCGGCGCCGCCCAGCTCGGTGGTGAAATACAGCGCCCCCTTGCGCCGCGCCGCCGACTCGGACATGCGGTCTTCCCCGCCCGGTGAGTACACCTGGGTGAGGGGCGCGGCAAAAGCCTCCACCAGTTCCCGCAGCCGTGGCGCCAGCGTTCCGTCGGGCTCGAACTGAGCCTGCACCGAAGGCAGGTAATCCAGCGACGAGCCGCCGGAGTGGATGTCCAGCATCAGATCGCAGCCGGGCAAAGCCACTTCCTCGATGAAATGCGCAATCATCTGCGTCACGCTGCCGTCGGCGTCGCCGGGAAAGCTGCGGTTGAGATTGCCCTCGTCGATGGGCGAAGTCCGAAGCCCGGCCAGCGCCGCCGGGTAGTTCGCCATCGGCAGCATGACCACGCGGCCGCGGATCTGTTCGGGTTCGAGACTTTGCGCCAGCTTGCAAAGCGCCACCTGCCCCTCGTACTCGTCACCGTGATTGCCGGCGAGGATCAGAACCTTCGGCCCCTCGCCGTTGCGAACGCAGACCGCGGGCATGGGCAGCCAGCCGTAAGCGGATCGATGCACCGAGTGAGGGATGCGTAAGTATCCGCTCTGTTTGCCCTCGGCATCGAAATCGATCTCGGCGTGAATACGGGTAGCTGCGGTGGACATTGCAAAGCCTCGCTATTTAATGACTAATTGATGTCAGGGCGCGGTCGCGCTCAATTTAAGCCATCCATCATCTGATGTTCGAGTTTTTTTTAAACTTCAGGAACCCGGCGTGAGCGCCAACGCCGGACGATGCTGGCACTTCAGCCACGCGCTGGTTCGTTCGCCGGGCGGTAGCGTCGCCGACGGTTTGCGCATGGCGGGGACGCGAACCCCGGATCCTGCAATATTCCTGCAGCAGCACCAAAGCTATGTCGCTGCGCTCGAGGCCGCCGGGGTCGAGGTGACCGTGCTCCCGGCGCTGGAACAATTCCCCGACTCCGTGTTCGTCGAGGACGCGGCGTTGTGCGCGCCGGGCGCGGCGATCACGCTTCGGCCCGGGGCCGCGACGCGGCGCGGCGAAGCGGCCGCCATTCGCCCGCAGCTCGAAACTCTGTTCGACACCGTGATCGATCTGCCGGGCGAGGGCAGCGTCGACGGCGGAGACGTGCTGTTAACGGACGAGGAAGCATTTATCGGACTTTCCAAGCGCAGCGACGAAAAGGGCTGCCAGGCGCTGTCGTCACTGCTCGCCGAGCTGGGTTATACGGCCATTGCCCTCGATATGTATGGTGATGGAAAA
>CAMYMN010000094.1 GCA_947259395.1 uncultured Gammaproteobacteria bacterium
ATGACGGAACCGGAACTAGCGACCCGGCGTTGGCTGAAGGGGGGGTGATCACCCATCACCTCGGTATTCTCGGTGGGGTTGATCTTCGCTTGGACCCACACGGCTGGACCGATCCGGTCGCCAAAGTTGTGATAACCCGTACTAAATAAACCCAGGCGATGTGTAAACGCGGGACCGGCACTGGCCGGTCCCGCTGTATTAGGGAGCCATACCAATGGAAGACACGACGGATTATTCCTCGCAGACTTCGTGATCTCGCCACTGATCGGATATCTCCTTCGAGTGCGTATGTGGCGGATGGATTCCATTGCTTCGGCAACAGGTTGGCTATGTACTAAGGTGCTTGCGAAGGCATATGATGGCCGAGCCATGACACGCAACGTCCTGATCATTGAAGACGACCCCGATATTTCGCGATTGATCAAGATTAATCTGCAGGATCTTGATTGTGACGCGATGATTGTCGGCAATGGCATTGATGGCCTTGACGTCTTTAATAATAAGCACTTTGATCTGGTGGTATTGGACTTGATGTTGCCGGGGATGGATGGGCTGTCGGTATGTCGTGAGATGCGCAAGGGTGGGGCTTACGTCCCTATTTTAGTCCTCACCGCCAAGTCCGCTGAGCTAGATCGTGTGGTGGGGTTAGAGATGGGGGCGGACGATTATCTAACAAAACCGTTTAGCATCCCCGAGTTAATGGCACGGATTAAGGCGTTATTTAGACGTGTGGATGCCCTTTCCCGCAAAGCCACAGACAAAAAAGAAGCGGAACAGTTAATCGAACATGCCGGCATGAGGATAGAGGTCCAACGGCGCCAGGTATCGATCGATGACGTATCAGTGGAGCTGACTGCGCGCGAGTTTGATTTACTGGTTTACTTTGTACGCCATCCAGGACGGGTGTTCAGTCGGGTTCAGTTGCTCGATGCCGTATGGGGTTACAGCCACGAAGGCTACGAGCACACGGTCAACACCCACATTAATCGGCTGCGGGCAAAGATTGAACAAGACCCATCGAAACCTCGCTACATTCAGACCGTGTGGGGTGTCGGCTACAAATTTGCAGAGTGAGCAGTGTTCAATACCCTCTACGCCAAGTTGTCTTTGGGTCTGGTCGTACTGTTGATCGCGATTGGTCTGCTCTACGCTTTTATCAGTAACACCATCACGCGAAATTACCTGCAAGAAGTCAACCAGCAGTTCAACCGCAACCTTGCCCGCGACTTGGTAGCCGATCGCAATCTGGTGGCGGAGGGACGCATCGACCAACAGGCCCTTTCGGAAACCTTTCGCCAGTACATGGTGATCAATCCCAGCATCGAAATTTATTTGATCGATCTAGAGGGCAACATCCTCTCGTACTCTGCCGACCCCGGAAAAGTTAAGAGAAAACGGGTATCGTTAGTACCAATCAAATCGTTTTTGACGATGGATGAGCACTACCCACTGCTGGGCGACGACCCACGCAGCTACGATGGAAAAAAAGCATTTTCGGTTACACCGGTACCTAATCAACAGCGGCCCGAGGGTTATCTTTACGTAGTGTTGCGGAGCGAACAAGTTGAACGCGTGGAGCAGATGATACGCGAGAGCTTCTTTCTGCGCATGAGTGGGTGGGCGGTTGTCGCGAGCCTCGGGGTCGGTCTGGTGGTAGGGCTTGTGGCGTTTCGCCTATTGACGCGGCGTCTGCAGCGTCTGTCGGCGGTAATGGAGGAGTTCGAGCAGAGCAGGTTTGACTCGCAGCGCACCTACGGCGTCGATGCGGACCGCTCGGCGGACGAGGTTGATCGACTCGGCATCACCTTCGACCGCATGGCGCATCGAATCCGCGAGCAAATCGAGCAACTACGAGAGCAAGATACGCTGCGACGTGAACTTATTGCTCAGGTGTCCCATGATCTGCGTACTCCTCTTGCCTCCATGCAGGGTTATCTTGAGACCCTTCAGATCAAGGGGCAAGAACTGCCCGAAGAGCAACGCGCCGATTTTATTCGCACGGCTCTCAATCAGGGGCAGCGACTCAGCCGTATGGTGGAGGAGTTGTTCGAGCTGGCGAGCCTAGATGCGCGCGAGAAAGCGCCGGTGTTGGAGCCTTTCGCCGTCGCCGAGTTGGTGCAGGATGTGGTGCAGAAATATCGTTTGCGGGCGGAACAAAAAGAGATTGTCCTGGAGTTGATCACTATGCCCGATTTTCCCTTTGCGCAAGGGGATATCGGGATGACCGAACGGGTTCTAGATAATCTTTTGGACAACGCCTTTGTTCATACGCCAGATGGCGGCCGCATCGTAGTCGAGCTCAACGTGGATGAGAGCAGGCTCTCGGTTGCCGTGACGGACAGTGGGAAGGGTATTGCCGAAGACGAGCTGCTCGCGGTGTTCGAGCCTTTCTTTCGTGGCGCCACGACACCTGCGGATGGATCTCATGCCGGACTCGGTCTGGCGATAGCCAAACGCATTATGACATTGCAACACGGTGCAATTTGGGCTGAGAATGCCGCGCCGAACGGTGCGACCTTTACCTTTGAGTTGCCTTTGGCGGGTACTTAATACATACGAACTTTTGTCGCGGAACAAGACCCCGTGCGTGAGCACGGGGACGGGTGCGATGCCCGCACGGTATCGTGCGGGCCACGGACGAGGCCGGGTGCGGCTTTGCCGAAAACCGGCCGAGTCCAGTGCATCCCGGCGCGGCCGGGATGATACCCCGCGCATAAGCGCGGGGAGATTCAATGATCAGTCCAAGGTCCGCCCGGTTTCTACGGGACAGGACCACAGAATACATACCGGAGAGCGGTGCTATTTTTGCCGGTTGAATTGACCTACGCTAAAAAGCCGCGTCCAAACCCGACTTTTGAACGATGTGCTACGCTACGATGGCCTAGGTACTCCCCGATACGATTACGATCATATGACTTTAATATGACGCAACGACCCGTCCTCGATGTGCGCGACCTGCAAAAGCGGTATCCCGGTGTCGTTGCCGTCGATGGTGTGAGTTTTTCCATCACCGAGGGAACTTGTTTCGGATTGTTGGGACCCAACGGCGCCGGTAAGACGACCACGGTTGAAATCATGGAAGGCATCACCACGCCGACCGCGGGTGAAGTCCGATACCGCGGGGCGCCGCGCGACAAACGTTTTCGTGAAGAGATCGGCATTCAGTTTCAAACTACCGCGTTGCAGGACTTCCTGACCGTCAAGGAGACGCTGGAGTTGTTTCACCGCTTATACGAGCACACCGCTAATCTCAACGAAATCGTCGCGGTGTGCGCCCTGGAGGAACTACTCGTCCGCGACAACCGCAAGTTGTCTGGTGGCCAACGCCAGCGCTTGCTGCTGGCGCTCGCACTGCTGAACGATCCAAAGGTACTGTTTCTCGATGAGCCGACTACCGGTCTGGACCCGCAATCACGCCGTAATTTTTGGCAACTCATCGAACGCATCAAGCAACACAAGAAAACCATTGTGCTCACCACCCATTACATGGAAGAGGCATACCGATTGTGTGATCAGATTATTATCATGGATCACGGCAAGATTATTGCCGAGGGTTCACCAGCCGAATTACTGGCTGAACACTTTGACGAAACGATTCTCCAACTGCCGGTGGAGGACTTCACCGCGCCGGTGGATCGTTTTCCGTTCACCGTTTTGCAGGGTAACGGCTGTGTGGAGATGTCCATCAGGGATGTCGACGAGGCTATTCAACAACTGCAGCAACACGGCATTTCCCTACAACGGCTCGAGATTCGCCCGCGCACTCTCGATGACTTGTTCTTAGAACTTACCGGCAAGGAGCTCCGCCCATGATTCGACGCTTCCTGGCAATTCTCCACGCTCGCAACATGGAATTCTTACGGGACCGATCCTCGCTGAGCTGGAACCTATTGGTCCCGATACTGCTGGTGTTGGGGATGGCGTGGATCTTTTGGGAAGACGATCGACCCTTGTTCAAGGTGGCGATCTTGGATCAAAGTCAGCAGCTTGATCGCGAGGCGCACCCGTTTTTGTCCACCCGGCACATTCATTTTTATACCGTCCAACATAAACAGGAGGCGCTACATAAGGTCTCACGCCATCAGATCGACATGTTGATCAAGCTCGATGGAACACGTACTTACTGGATCAATGAGGATTCACCGAAGGGTTATATCCTCGAGAAGATGTTACTGGGTAGCGGGGGGGCGCCGTTGAATAAGGCTGCCGTATCCGGGAGCGCGGTCCGCTATATCGACTGGCTGTTACCCGGAATCCTCGGTATGAACATGATGTTTTCGTGTATGTTCGGTGTGGGTTTTGTCGTCGTACGCTATCGCAAGAACGGCTTTTTGAAACGGCTCAATGCCACCCCGCTGCGCGCCGTGGAGTTCCTTTCGGCACAAATTGCGTCGCGGCTGGTGATCACATTGACGTCCGTTGCGGTGGTATTTTGGGGCATGGGTGCGTTTCTCGATATCCGCATGGACGGCAGTTACCTGCTGTTGTTTATGGTTGCCGTCTTGGGCGCGGTTTCGATCATTGCCTTGGCGTTGGTCGCCACGTCCCGCGTCAGCAGCGAAGAATTGGCGAGTGGGTTGTTGAATTTCCTTGGTTGGCCGATGATGCTGTTGTCCGGGGTCTGGTTTTCGATGGAAGGCACTAATGAATTCTTGCAGGCGATTGCCCAACTCCTCCCACTGACTCATGTTCTAGAAGCTGCGCGCGCAATCATGATTGACGGCTACGGTTGGGCGCATATCGCCGAAAATGTCATAGTGTTGGGAGTGATGGGCGCGGTTTTCATGGGGCTGGGTGCAGTATTGTTCAAGTGGCGCGCGGACAGTTGAGATCACGATGTGGTGCTATCAAGGTGACCGTTCCACGGCAGCCGCTTGTTTGATCTTGGTTGGCAACCATCGTCAACTCATAAACGGCACCTAGCACTAATCGGTGTAACACTTTTATTGTCTGCCACCTCCGATTCGCCAGCCCCAAGGTTTAATTCTGTACATTAACGACTGTTAACCCCTTAGGTCGAAGGTTGTGTGTCCCATGAGGACTGCTAAACTGTAACGGTATTCTGACAGTGTTTTGTGGTCAACAAACAAATTGTGATAGGGAAACAAGTGAAGGTAGCACCTGTTCCTGATAATGAGCGCACCCGTTTGCAATCATTGCGCGCGCTGAATGTTCTTGACACGCCACCCGAAGAACGGTTTGACCGTGTGACGCGTCTTGCGCGGCGCTTGTTCGATGTACCCATTGTGTTGGTTAGCCTGGTTGATGCGAACCGGCAATGGTTCAAATCCCGCCAGGGCTTGGACGCCGAAGAAACCCGCCGGGATATTGCGTTTTGTAGTCACACAATCCTCGGTGATGATACGTTAGTGGTCGAAGATGCCAGCGGTGATGAACGCTTTTCCGGGAACCCCCTGGTAACCGCTGACCCCCAGATCCGTTTCTATGCCGGCCACCCGCTGTCATCGGTGGATGGCAGCAAAATCGGTACATTGTGTTTGATCGATCGCCAACCGCGCACCATGACTACCCACGATCTAGTCTTGTTGCGCGATCTTGCCTCCATGGTGGAGGGGGAGTTCGGTGCGCTGAAACTGGCAACCACCGACCCCCTCACCGGTTTGTCGAATCGCCGCGCTTTCGAAGCGCTGTCGCGACACACCCTGGCCGTGTGCGAGCGAGTCAACAGACCATGTTCGGCGGTGTATATCGATCTCGATGAGTTCAAAAAAATCAATGACAGGTTTGGACATGCCGAAGGCGATCGCGCCCTCGTCGACTTTGCCCACCTACTGCTGGGCACGTTCCGCGAGTCCGACGTAATTGGGCGGCTTGGTGGCGATGAGTTTTGCGTGCTGGTAACCGATGGAGATCAACAGGGCATTGCCGTTGCGTTAGCCCGACTTGACGAGGGCGTGCGTATTCGTAATGCCGATCCGAAACATCGTTGTAAACTCTCTTATAGTGTCGGTATCTGCACTTGGGATCCATTGCGGCACAGTTCAATTGCAGAGCTGCTGCGGGACGCGGACGCCAATATGTACGTATCCAAGCGGGCCAAGTGAGCAGCGCAGAAACGCAGATCGCATAGCGCCAGATCGATATTTTTGCGCACCCGTCGCGGATACGCGTTTTTCGAAGCTAAATCCCCGCTTTCCAATCTATGGCCGGTGGATATTCGAGAACTCAGAACCTTAATCGTGGTTGGGGTGTCTAAGGTTCCTTCTCAACACTATCAACGTCATTTCTTATGTCCTTGAATCCTAAAAGACGCAACGTAGTCATGGGTATTGCCGGGCTACTGCTTGCCGGACCCGCAACCGCGCGCTTGCTTCAGCCCACGCCGCGGCAGACGGCTGGTCCTTTTTACCCGCTGCAGCCACCCCTCGATGATGATAACGATCTGATTCAGGTCCGTGGCCGCAGTGGTATGGCCCAAGGCCGGATTACCGATCTTTCCGGACGCGTGTTGGATCTAAATGGGCGGGCGGTGCGCAATCTACGTGTCGAGATCTGGCAGTGTGATGCCAACGGGCGTTACCATCACCCGCGGGACCGCGGCCGGGCGATGGATGAGAACTTCCAGGGGTTCGGGCATAGCATCACCGATGAACACGGCCGTTATCGGTTTAGGACGATCCGGCCTGTGCCATATCCAGGCCGTACCCCGCATATACATGTGGCGGTATTTGCGCCGGATACAGCGCCATTCACCACTCAGCTTTATGTACGCGGCGAGCCGCGTAATGCGGAAGACTTCATCTTCAATCGTGTACCGCTAGAGCGCCGAAACATGGTGTTGGCTGACTTTGTGCCGGCGACCAACGATTCGGCGGAGTTGAGTGCTGAGTTTGATATCGTACTGGCCGGCATAGACGGCACACCCAACGCCTGAACATTGGCATCATCAAGACAGGAATTGGAGGCTCGGCTTTGAGCGCCGATTTCCAGTGCTTGTTTTTCGTTTTGCGCTGCCCATCCTGTGATTCCCGATCCTTGGTATTTATTTACCGGGCGTAAACAATATCTTTCCACTACGGCGTTCACGTTCGGCATGTTTCAGGGCACGGGTGGCATCTTCGAGCCCATAGGTCGCTTCGATGGGGGCCTGAATGGTTCCCTCTGAGATGAGTCGAGCGATATCGGCATACACGGCTTCCACTTTGACGCGCGGGCCTTGAAACAGTTGCCGCACCAGCCAGAAACCCCGCAAGCTGATGTCGTGCACGATGGCATGATGCGGTGTGATCATGCATGGTTCACCGCTCAGGAACCCGTAGTTCACAACCGTCCCGCCGTCCGAGAGGCAGTCGGCAAGCGCAAGGCAGGACCGCCCGCCCGCCGCATCGAGGGCGAGCGGCAAATGGGCGTTACCAATCTGCGCGCGCACCCGTTCTCCCAGGTCATTGCCTTCGAGCACCACTAGGTCGGCCCCCGCCGCAGTGAGGGGTTCGTACAGAGTCTCGCGCCGCACGACATTAATCGTGTGTACGCCGCGGGTTCGTGCGAGCCGGATCACGTGATACCCCACAGCGGAATTAGCGGCGTTCTGTATCACCCAGTCGCCCGGCTGCAGATCGACATACTCGTCGAGCATGAGCAAGGCGGTGGGTGGATTGGCTTTCATCATGGCTGCCTGCAGCACGTCGAGATCATCGGGAATCTTGATCGCTTGGTTGGCCTCGATGCGGACTTTCTCGGCCCAGTTCGCCCGGTCCAAGATCATCACGCGGTCGCCGGGCGCAAGGCCAATGACGCCGCTGCCGATTGTCTCCACGCGGCCAGTGCCCTCGATCCCGACGCGGGCGGGGAGCTGGCTCGGCCCTGGGTAGCGCCCCTCTATAATGAGGAGGTCGGCGGGGTTGATGGCGCTGGCATCCACGGCGACGACGATCTCGCCCGGCTCGGGATAACCGACGTCCTCGGCTTCGATGCAGTGGCACACCTGATGCGGCGTACCATGGCGGGTAAATTCTATGGCTTTCACAAGTCGCCTCCCTAGGTGCGATATGTATAGATGATAAGTGAAGCCGGACCATTGACCAACTCGACGCGCGGTGGTTAATCAACGTATTGAGCAACAAAATCCAGCCGATTACAGTTACGCGACGGTAATCTGTAGCTCTCCTATCACGTCAATGCCGCCGTGCAGAATGTCGCCACGTTGGACCGCCGCCACGCCGGCAGGTGTGCCGGTGTAGATCAAGTCTCCCGCCGTGAGGGTGAACAGCCCCGACAAATACGCTATGGTTTCCGGAACGGTCCAGATCATCTGGCTCAGATCGCCCTGTTGGCGCATCTCGCTGTTTACATCGAGCCAAATTGCGCCTTGCGACGGATGCCCGATCGCGCTTACCGGGACGATCTCGGCGCACGGCGCGGCATAATCAAAGGCCTTGCTGATTTCCCACGGGCGGCCGGCAGCTTTCAT
>CAMYMN010000095.1 GCA_947259395.1 uncultured Gammaproteobacteria bacterium
CCGCTTCGCTGGGTTCCGCCGGTCGGCCAGTCGTGACATTCACGAGCAGGGTCTTCCTGAGGCGTGCGTATTCTCGACCGCTCATGCCGAAGAAGGTCTGCATCATGTCGAGAGATGCGTCCGCCGTAATGAGCGCATGCTGTAGTTCTTCGGATTCCCTTCGGGTTTTCAGCTGACCCATCATTGGCCAGTACACGTCCCGATTCAGGGCTACATCCAGACAATGCGCGCGCAGCGACTCCAAGTGACACAAATCGCCCATACTGATTTCGCGCAATGCCTGAACCTCGGCGGGACCAAAGTTCATTTCGCGAAGAGCGGGCTGATCCCCTTCCTGCAGGCATCGCAGCGCATACTTCATGACCGCGGAGGTTAGTTCGGCTTCCTTAGTACCGGTCATGACAACGGCTCCCAGAGGGGACGTTCCTGATCGAGGGCAAGCCGATTCAACTCGCGATAGCTGTGCGCGAGTTGCAGCCAGTCAATCCAGTCTTGCTGACCGAGACGACACCAGAAACGATCGGCAAAGCTGCCCGGGTCAATGATCCATATGCGCTCAAACAGCAGCCGAATCTTGCCGTCGCGCAGTATCGACAACAGCTCACTGTTCTTATCCAGATACTCCTCGATGACAGATACCGGCGCAATCGTGATTTCAGAGAACGCCAATAGCTGCCACCACATGGTGCACATCGACGCACGCAACTCATCATCGACCCGTTCGATGACTTCCTTGGATGGGATGTCTCGAAGCAAGAAGCCCAGGCCGATATCGGAGACCGGCAAGATCAACTCACCAAGACCGAATCGCCGGCCCAGTGACTCGGCGTGCTCATAAGCTTGGTAACGAAGAGAATCGATACAGTCGCTCGAGACAAATGCATCTTGAAGTGGCCCGATGGGTGCCGCCGGAATCTCTATCGCAACCTTGACCGACTCACCCTCGTCTGCATTTTCGTTCTCGTCTTGAGCATCCGTGTTTTCAGCATTCTCATTCTGATCGGACTTGCCATTGCTGCGCGCGGTAGCAACGCGACCCTCATCGCTCAGCAGCCGGCCGTTCGCCAGGCAATGCATTTCCATGCGGATGACCTGGACGCTGGTATCAACGGCTTCTGCGATTTCGGTCTCGACCGCACGGGTCAAGGGATCGATCTGCCAGTCCGGCGAGTCGTAGCGGCGGCAAAGCTCCGAGAAGATACCATCGAACTCTTCTTTGCTGCCGATATCCCGGCCGGTCCATATCTTGCTGCCCAATCGTTGCAGGCGACGGATCTTTTGCACCTGGCGGCGCGCCAATCCTTCGGAGAGCGCCACGGGCATCATCGGTAACAGGTAATTGACCGCGTAACGCATGTAGGAAATAAGGGCGCCGCTGATACCGAAGCCACGCGATTTCAGGACCTCCTGCAGCTGGCGCACCGAGTACTCCTGGCCGTCAGCCTCCTCGGTCAGCAGATCTTCGAGCGCACAGATCGCGACGGCTTTGTCGATAAAGGTGAGGTCACCGCGCAGATCGTTTTCTCGAAGGTGTGCAAGCAATACCGTGGACTCATTATTCCAGCCAACGAAGATGCAGTTGACGATCGCAAACGCCGGGTCACCAGAGACTGCGCACAGTTCCTTCAGAATTTGCAACCGCGTGTTGCCGCCGGCGTGCACCACAAACTTATCGTCGCCCGGGCGTTTAGTAACGATCAGCGGCTGATCCAGTCCATTGGCGAGGATAGATGCTTTGATGCGGTCATAGGCCGGATTGCGGTTGCGGCGTGGGTTTTTGTCGAAGAGTTCGATGTCCTTGATGTCGATGCAGAGCACTTCGCCAGTTAGCGATTGTGTTGATTCGGATCCGGTCTTCTCGGGTTCTGGTCGAGTCAGTTGCATTGTGGTTTTTCCTTTCTCCTTTCCCCTTGATCATCCATTGAACGATGGCACCGACTACAAGAATCCACTCATTGGGCTGGTGGGATTCTCCACAGCGATCGAATTCCGAGAATGAAATTATGGATTTCAGGCAGAATGGACACTTGCACGCGGCGGATCTCCTGCGATGGTCCGACTCGTGTCGAGCGGCACCTGGCATGTTTCGCAGACGAGACAAATGGCGGAACTTGATCCTGGTATGTGCCCACCTGGGCAGTTCGTGGTTGCGCGAAGTTAAAATTCATGTCCTTTCTCTTATTGTTCTTTTTTGCACATATATAGTACTATCATAAACACATTGAGGGATTAAGTGCTTTTTCTGGGGATATTTTCCCATTTTTGTCACGACCTGCCGCGTACAGATTGCTTTAACGCCATGGGAAGGGGGACCGATCACGTGCTTCAGGACATATCGAGACACGACGCATTAGTAACTGATCATGGCTGGACCGACCTCGAGACTGACGACTTGCGGTCCATTATTCGCGCGTCGACTAGGCTGCCGTCGATCGTCATCGAAGCGAGTTTCTTCCAGGTCTTTGATCGCGTGTTGGACGACGCAACTATTGCTGCTCTGACGGATCCAACGACCTTTCCTCAGGAAGAATCTGAAGAGCGGTGTAGGCGGCGAAAGAAAGCGCTAGCGCCGTATTTCGGCAAACGGCTGATTTGCGTATTGATCAATCTCCCTGGCGTTATCTATACCGTTGAAATTGATCCATTCTTGGAGAGAGTCATTCACTGGGAACGTGTGGCGACATGAGCTCTGCCCAACTATTACACAAAAGTTGGGAGTGATTACGGCTCATCGATAACGCCCCTCGGCGGTGAGTCGATTCCCAACTAATACATAAGAGTTGGGTTACGGAGAAAGCGATTCTAGTCGATTTAAGCTACAGCGTCTGACAAGGCAACACTGCGATCTAGCCACTGAAAATTGCTCTTGTTCTGTACCGAAAACCCTTACCATACTCTGGGTTTGCGTAGAGTACTGTCCGGAATTTTCTCTGGTAGTTGGCTGCGTTTGAGTGTTGATTCGTAAATGACGCGTGGCTTTGTTCTTAAGCGATCCCGCAGCATGCCGGCCGTTTTTCGATACGGTGACACTAACCAAACGGGCTTTCTGATCTCATCAATAACAATGCGCAACGCCTCACTCAGATCCGTGTCGTTACTGATAACAAGCGCGCCCTCGTAGGTATCCGTGTGCGCGTCGTGGATTAGCCGTGCGGCCAGATTAACGTCGGAGCCCTTTTCCTCAATCTTGATAACGTGAACCGGTGGGCCTGGGTCTGCCTTCCAGCGGTGATTTTCCTTGAAGAGGCGTTCATTGATGCGCGCGATCCGTTTTCCCTTACCGCTCAACTCACGGGTTTCCAGTGAGTCACCCGGCGTAAGGAGACGCATCAAGTTTGCATGCGCTCGGTACTGTCCGTACACGATATCAACGTTGGGCACGTATTTCTGAAGCGCCCTGAAATAAACGCGTTGACGTTCCCGAACGCCGGTATTGCCGGGTTGCTGATGAACTTTGGCCGTGAAGTAATTCACGCGCTCGATCTCACCATCTTTGGGTGCGAGTCGCTGACAAAACACGCCAAGATCGAGCCACTTGTACGGCGTGCCTTTTAGCGCACCGTAATAGAGGTTGAAACCGTCAATGTAGGCGTGAATTTTCAACGGTGTGGACACCAAAATAAAAGGGCCGACGAGTCGCCCCGATGGCCCTTGGGTCCTGCCGACGAAGCGGCAGGCGTAGTTGGACCATAATGATAGGGGCGCAGGCCTGCGAAATCAACCGACCCGGTCACGCGGCGTGACCCGGCATGAATAAAATCAATCACTTAGCGTTTAGTCGAGATTGTTATTGGTCGTGCTATCCGGGTTCGATACGGGTGTTTTTACACCATTGACCTTCCGGACGTGATAGTTCGAATAATTGCCGGACTCGATCTGGCGCACAAATTGCGGTCGCGTCATGTCAGCGCCGGTGTAGTTATCGTGAAATTGCTGGTTTCGTCCACTGTCGCTCTCGCGTGTGACGGTCACTCGTTTCCTGGGCATATCAATGTCCTTTTGGTCTAGGTGGATAGTGTTTTGCGGAGCCCCTGCAGCAGCTCCTCGGCTGAACTGATTTTCTTGAGCAATTCCGAATCCCCTTTAAGCGAATCCAAATCGGTCCACGGAATTTTCTTGACCGCCGTCGACATTGCCTCGAGTTCGGCCGCCAAACTGCTCTCGCCCCTCGTTGACGTAGGTGCCGACACGCGCAACAAAGCCGAACCAATATCCCCTGTCGTTTCCATGAAATGCGCTCTGGCGACGGGATCCGGCAAGATGCTGCGCAGCTTGCGAAGATCCTTGGAATTGGTGATTTGGTTTCGATTGATTTTCTCCACAACCGTATCCATCACCTCTGGCGTCAGTAACTTCTTGCTGATGCCCATCAGCTCACGCGCCCAGGTAATTGATGCGCCCTCTTCGCGCAAGTTTGTGAAGCGCTGTGACAGGTCAAAAACATCCACGAGTTTTTCGATCTCACGCACACTGACACCCAGAATGTCGGACGCGCTCGCGCGGCCTACCAGATCAACCAGCGCGTAGGCAACCGATTCCTTTTCTCGTGTGTCCCATTCCTTGCGTTGTCGATGAATGAAGACCCAGACCCGCAGTCGTTCTTCCTCAGATAGGGCGTCGCTGGTTATTTCAACCGGCACGTCTCGAAATTCTTCTCTTCCTTGAGCCACCAGTATGCGTGCGTTGGTCCAGCGGCGTTCGCCGTCAATGATTCGATATTTTCCTGCGTGCTCAGCGTCTGGGTGGGGTTCCACCAAAAGCGGTTGAAAAATGCCAGCGTTAGCGATCAACTGTCGCTGCAGCTCCTCGTCCTCCTTTTCGCCTTGGCGCGGTTGCCGCGGATTCGGAACGATGTCATCAATATCCAAAGTGCTGCGCTGCACGCGCAATACACTCGATCCCAGCGGCAGCTCATGAAACCCAATGACCTTCGCACTCGAGGATTTGTTCTCAGATTCTGTTATCACCATTCGCCCTAGCCCTCCAGAATACTGTCGACTTCAATACGCAAGTCGGCATTCGCCTTTTGAATGGCGCGCTCTTTGGCCCCGCGTCTCTCCCACACCTTTTTATGCGCCTGAATCTCCTTTTCGTCGATTTTCAAGAGTTCGCCGGCAAGTTCATCGACTCGTGAGAGTTTCTGCACGAATTGCTCGCCGGTAATGAAATCGTAGAGCTTCGTGCTTTTCTTGGCGCGGTCTTCGCTGCTGATTTTCAGTCGATGCGAACGCACCACATCGCGCCTCAGTATTTCAACAATGGCCACTACTCGTGCCGGATTGGCAACGATGACCCCGTTCACTTCGCAAATCTGCCCTTCGCCACTGGGAAATTTGAAGGACGAAAGGATTGCGTGATCAGCCCTGGCCGCCATTTGATCGTCACGCAGCTTGTTTGCGAAATCGTATTGCCAAGCTTTTCGCGCCTTTGAGTCGTAGATAATGAGACCACAAAGCTGGCCGTCCTGGTGTACTTCGTGTCGGATATCGGCGCCTGGTTCACCCTTCTGGATTCGTTCGATCGTGTCCCCAGGAAACTTGTCGCGGAGCACATCAAACAATTTGATCTCCTCGCCTTCGCCAATTTCGTTGGACGTTTTCTTACTGAGCTCTCGCTGTAACGAGTCAACCTTGTTTTGCAGTTTCTGGGACTTTTCGAATTCTCCGGCACGAACTTCAGCGACCTTTTCGGCGAGATCCTTATCATAAACCTCACCTGCCTTGCTGAGCTCCGTCTTTAGTCGCTCGTCCGACAATCGTTTGTGCTCAGCCGCCTGATCCTTGAGCTTTGTCTCGGCGGCACCGGCGCGAACTTCGGCGTCGGCTACTTTCTTATCGAGTAACTCAGTGGCTTTATCCGTCGCCTCTTTGCGGATAGCCGCTTCACGTTCCACGGCGGCTTTTTCGGCCGCTTTGGCTGCAACTGTTAGTTCCTTCACTTGACCTTCTGCGGTGTTCGCACGCAGATCCGCAGCCGAAAGTCGCTTAGTCAGTGCTTCCTCTGTTTCCTTGATCGCGGCAACACGGATTGTCTTCTCGCGTTCATCCGCTGCCAGCTGCTCCTCCTTTCGCGCCGCTTCGACCGCCTGCTCTCGTTCTGCATCCTTGGTCTTGAGCGCAGCGTCCTGTTCACGCTTCAGGCGCCGCTCCACGGCCTTGGCACGTTCTCGCTCTTCACGTTGAATACGGGATTGAATTTCCTTGAATTTTCTATGCGTGATGGGCTGATCGCACCACGGACATTGGTCACTTTCGACTTGAATATGCTCGTGCTGGTGTTGGAATGCGGACGCTTCGCTGGATGCCATGGCTCCAAATCCTCTGATTAGGAAGTATTAGGTCCTATTTTCTCCTATTATCTGCGAGATTGTCAAGCTGCCCGCGCCGACTTCTATGCTGCAGCGCTAGCCATGGACACACCTGGGGCGGGTCACGTGCTCGTGGCGGGTAATCACTAACCTCCCGCGTTCGCGTCTCTTGCGGTTGTGCTCGACGCCAACCGACGATCAGCGGCAACGCCATCCGCAGACGCGTTTAGCTTGCCTCGCGAAAGGCCTGTACCGGTTTGCTGCATGGTGCTCATAGAGATTGAGTTGTCGTATAGGGTTGGCGGCGGTCAGCCATCGCCAGCGAAAGACTCGGCCAGAACCGAGCCCGCAGCGTTGGGAAATTTTCTTAGAATGACTACCTGTGTTCGAGCGATCCGACTCGGTACCGATATGCAGTTTGAGATGACAGAGTTAATGCCGACGTGAGTATTCGAATCTCGTTGCCTAACTTTTGTGGAATGGTTGGGCCTTAACTTTTGCCGAAAAGTTGGGCGTTGCCTGTCACCGTAAATTGGTCGACCACTTGATATCGCAGCCAATACTTGCAACTCGCAATACTGCCGTAAGTCTGGGACTTGCCGCTCTGATGCTAGGTTGAGCAGCAAGAAAGAGGATGATGCAAACGCTCTGCAAATGGCCCAAGACAACTCCGCCTAACCCATATTCCCGGCGATCACCCGGCAGTCACCATTAGAATGGCTGGAAACCCCTAGTCATTTCGCAATATCCGGGATTCAAGCACTGCCTAAGGTCGGCAGCCCCACGATTCTCTGATGACCGCTACGTCAGTTTGAATAGTGCCTGAAGAAGCATTTGTCTGAATACGGAACCACATGAAAGTCATCATGTTCGTTTCCAGACGACTAATTGAGAATTGCGGGGTGGTTGCCAATGTTATTGCCGCGCAATTTCAAAAAGCGATAAGAAGAATCCGCAGGCCGCAGCGTGAACTGATTCTAGGAATATCCAATGCTTGTTGGTTCTTTGAGAACTAACCAATCAGTCTATTTCCGTATGCGACTTCTTGATAGAAATAGGTAGTATCCACAGACACTTACGCAGCAGTCCGACTGCTGATTTATCGCCCGCAAGACTATCCTGAATTTGAATGATGGGTTATGCCGCGCGGCCACGCTACGGCGGTATTCACGCGACGACAGGCTGCAAGCAGGATTTCGATGATTTTACTGCTATTTCGACAGCTAAGGCTTGAGGTGACTCGCTGCATCTTTACGATTGTCGCGATCGCCGCCGTAGTCGCGGAAATACTGATCCTGGAAGGCTTCCTCGCAGGCTTGTACTTGCAGTTGCGCGAAGCTGCAATCAATCGGGGCGGCGAATTAATCGTGACACAGGCAGGAGTTTCAAATTTTGTCGCGGCGAGATCCATACTACCGCAGACGGCACGCCTCGATGTCGAGTCAGTCGAGGGTGTTCGGGTCGCACATCCGCTGACTGGCATCTCCGCCATATACGAGCAGGATGGGTTACGTACCCCGATCATGATGATCGTCTTCGACACCGCCGGCGGGCCGACCGATATCATCGAGGGAGACATGCGTCCGAGTGAGCGCGGTATCATTATCGATCGCGCGATCGCCGCGAAACATGATTTGATCATTGGAAGT
>CAMYMN010000096.1 GCA_947259395.1 uncultured Gammaproteobacteria bacterium
CTATACTAGCGCCCCTCAAAGCGCCCGTAGCTCAGCTGGATAGAGTACTGCCCTCCGAAGGCAGGGGTCACAGGTTCGAATCCTGTCGGGCGCGCCAATTTTTTCAAATGGTTACGTGGTATCGGAGCAAATGCAGAAGTTCGTTGTGACCACCACGTGACCATGTTGTGACCGAGTTCGAAATACTGGTGCCCATTGCGACTTCAATAAGCGCCGGCGCAATTGCCGAAGAGCACGTTTGCTAGCGCGGTCAGGGCGCCTCCTTGGAGAACTGCTCGATTCTATCAATCAAGCTCTTGAGCTCTCCAGGAATCTCCGCATCGGTCATCGCGTTGATAATGGTAGCTGGTGTCAGGCTTACACCATATTTCTCTTGGATCGACTGGTTCATCCGCGATAGGCCTTCCTTTCCCGGCATGAGCTGGAGTCGACGATCTTCCATTTGCCATTCCGATTCCAGCTCTTCAATCGCTTCTTGGCTGACCGTGGTTTCGTCAAGCGACGGGTCCGTGCCTCGCCGAAAACGTCGATGTGTGGCAAGGCGTTGGGACGTAATGTAGCTCTTCTGTTCTTCCGCGAAGGCAAGCAATACCGTCTCGCTTTCGCCGCTATATCTGACGTCTTTGCCAGTCCTCCTAGAGCGTTCGGCAACACGCTTCTTGGCGGCGCGGTCTATTGCAGCCGGCACAAGGAGGAAGTTCTCCACCTCATTGCACTTGTGAACGATAGTCAGATCGCAAAACCTATTGCATTTGCTCCTGATTGACTTACATTCCGCATCAGATCGATAGTCTCTGTCGAGAACCGCAGCGGCGAGAATACTTGTTCCGAGAGTTGTTTCAATGCCCGCTTTTAGGGTCCTAATTCGATCTGGGCTAAAGCCCTCGACAGGTACCACGGCAAAACCTGTGCGATTGCCAACGGCAGCCTTCCCGATTTTTCGGGCGAATTTGCTCAATACTTGAAAATCCTTTCCCTCCACAAATATTGCCCGGCGGGTCTTCGCCAATTGAGTAAGTATAGGGTTCAAGTTCGATCCGAGAATGGAAAAGACTTGGGCCAGGTCCGCTGGGTCTTTAATCCGCCGGGAGGCTTTCCGGCGTTTGTCGACCAGTACGATGTCGTCCGTTTCAGCTTCGGTAATGATCTCCGTGGAATGCGTAGCTATCAATATGTCCGGTCCAAGGTTCTTCAAAAGGGTGAGTAGCTGTCGCTGGAGGTCGGAGTGCAAATAGATATCAGGTTCATCGATCAAGAAGATTGACGAGTCACTTGACTGGACCATATGAGTAAGCATTTGGCACCAAACCTGGAAACCAAATCCGGCCCAGAAAATCTCGCGAGGAATGCGGTCCTCCGGACAAAACATATGGAGCACTGGTCGACGATAGCTGACGTCAACCTCAGGAGGTTCAATATCCATTCCTGGCCAAGTTCGTCGCAAAATCTCTCTAAATTCGTCGAATCGCTCGGGATAGTGGTGCCAGATGTTTCGGAAGTTTCGTGCCGCTCGGTAGTTGAACAGGGCTTGTCTGGCAGCTTCTTTCTCATACAGCTGCTCATTGTGTTCTACCGGACCGAGAATAGGCACAAAGCCGATTGAGCATTTAAATCGTGTTCGAAATTGCGACGGCGTCGTGATTGGCTTGCTCACGTCCTCAGGAAAAAGAAGACATGTACCCGGTTCCGGAAAATACAGAGTCAGTGAGTTCTTGTTTGACAAAGCGAACTTGACAAGCGCGGGCTGGGTATCGTCATAGTTGAAGAAAATATTCTCCTCCGCGATCGATATCGCGCTCAGGTCGACAACATGACCCAATGCTTGGCCATCTGCACCATTCAAAAGCTGCGGTTTTCGTGTATTTGCCCGACGGAGCCCGGCTGCGAGAATTCGAAACGCAGCCAATATCGTGGATTTTCCCGCGTTGTTTGGGCCAACCAAAATGTTGAAATGGCGCAGATAGAGTTTGAAAGACCTAAATGCCTTGAATCGAGTGAATTCCACTCGGACAAATTGATCTACGTCGCGTTCTGCATTCATGCTGAAGTTAACCCCGATATCCGGTCCGTGGGCTGACCACGGCTAGCGATTACAAGGGCGTTGAGTCACGATCGGAGCCGCTAGGAATCGTTGAGCTCATCTGTCATCTCGATCATGTCGCAGATGTCGATCTCTAAATAGCGACACAACTTCTCAAGGATCTCTAGGTCGAGGCGGTCCACTTCCTCTCGGTAGATACGTGTCAATGCGTTCCGACTTATCCCTGTATCCCGCATCACATCAGAGATTCGCAGCTTGCGCTCGCCCATTAGCGCAGAGAGCTTCAGGCGAATCATGACCCTATCCAAGCAAAAAAGTCACCTATATAGGTGAAAAAACGCTTGCTATAGGTTAATCCCATGATATAGTTCACTCATATAGGGCAATTATTCACCGATATAGGTGAATTTCTATCTTACTGAGGTCGATATTGTGGCACATACATACCTGACAACTGAAGAACTATCTGACCGCATCAAATACGACGTTCGCACTATCCGCGAACGGCTGAAGGACTCTGTCCTCTTGGAAGGCGTTCATTACCTCCGCCCGTTTGGCGGCCGCAAGATCCTTTTCATCTGGGAGACGATTGAAAAGGACATGCGCCAGGCTTCGCTCTACGGTCTATAGAGCTATCCGCGTGGGCTCGATCAACGTTCGTTCCGGGCGCCTGCAGCTCGACTTTCGGTACCGTGGCATACGGTGCCGGGAGCAAACGAGCCTGTCTGACACCGAAGCGAATCGGCGTAGGGTGCGAAAGCTGCTGGACAAGATCGACGCCGAGATTCTACTGGGTACCTTCGATTACCAGGTCTACTTCCCGAATAGCCGCAAGGTCACTCAGTTTGCCGAGCAAGAGGAACGCAGGGCAGAAGCACTAAGCCGGACGCCGAAGTTCGAACAGTTCGCAACGAGCTGGCTCGACGAAAACGAGGTGCGGTGGCGACCATCGTACTACGCGACGACAAGCGGCACCGTCCGAAAATACCTGATTCCTCGATTCGGCGAGCAATACCTCGATCAGATTAAGCGGGGCGAGATCCTCGAGTTTCGGGCCGAGCTGCGTAAACGACGGCTGAAGAACGGCCGGACGCTATCGCCAGATAGAGTCAATCACATCATTTCGCCAGTTCGCATGATGTTGGACGAAGCGGCACTGAGATACGACTTTATGTCTCCGATGTCAGGCATTAAAGGCTTGCCTGTTGGTCGCAGCGATGTCGAGCCTTTCACTCTGGATGAGGTGCGAACGATTCTCGCGACCGTTCGTCCCGACTTCCGAAGCTATTTCGCCGTTCGGTTCTTCACCGGAATGCGCACCGGCGAAATCGACGGGCTGCAGTGGCGATACGTTGATTTTGATCGCCGCGAAGTCTTGGTTCGACAGGCGCTCGTCAACGGTGAGCTGGGTGCTACCAAGACAGACGGTTCGGCCCGGGACATTCTAATGTCCGGGCCTGTTCACGAAGCCCTAACCGAGCAGCACAAAGTCACCGGCCATCTGGACTTCGTTTTCTGCAATGCTGCGGGCAATCCGCTGTGCCATCGTAATGTCACCAAACGCGTCTGGTACCCAATCCTTAGGCACCTCGGACTACGCAAACGCCGGCCGTACAACAGCCGCCACACAGCAGCCACCTTATGGCTTGCCTCTGGTGAGAACCCGGAGTGGGTCGCTCGCCAATTAGGCCACACGACGACGGAGATGCTCTTCCGTCGCTACTCCCGCTTCATTCCAAACCTGACCCGGCAGGACGGCTCCGCTTTTGAGCGCCTGCTGGACCAATCGTTTTCACCCAACAAAGAGGAAACAGATGAATAACGTAACTCCACAATCGCTACAGATAGTCTCGCATCATTTGTGCCACGTATTCGGCATCGATATGGCCGAGGACGATCTTGTCCTCTTCATCGGCAACGATGAGGCAACCAACAACGGTGATGCGATCAGAGACTGGATTGCCGGACAGGACGGCTTGCCTAGCGAATCCCGACGTGAAATGGCCATCGAACTACGGGATCGCCTGCAAGACGTGCTGTTCGATATTGAAACCGCTATTCGGGCTGCGTCATGAGGCCCACATACAGCAAGCGTATCCAGGTGTACCTCAAGTTCCCGAGTGGGTTCCTGGTCATTGGTACGTGTCCACGACGATCCTGGATCTTCACCGGCGGCAGGCTGATCAGCCGATCCGAACCGAGAACGAGGAGACCACAATGCTCGCGTTCATCCTGACCCTCGGGATCGCCCTGATCTGGCAGCTGGCAGCGGGCTCAGCATTTGCCTTGTTGTGGAATCTGGCGCCGGCCGCCGTATTCGATTTACCGCCAATGACCTGGCTGCAGGGTGTCGGCGTTTACCTGGTCATTCGGCTCGTCTTGAGCCCACCAAAACTCGAACTAACGCTCGGCGGCAATTCGTAGCGCAACAACCCTAACTATTGAGAGGAAAGAATCATGAAAGGAATGAAACTGACACTTGGCGTACTTCTGGGCATCGTAAGTGCCTGGCTCGTAACAATGGGCCGCGTAACCGGCAGCGAGTTCAGCATGCTGATTACGCTGGCCAACCTCGCAGCGAACATCATTCTTTGGCTCGGTCTGTTCGGGCTGTGGTCGCTAGTACCAGCGACTACGACTGAAGGGACGACATTGGCTGAAGGTACCGAACAGTGACGGCAGCCAAGTCGATGCAATGCCCTCGGTGTCGAAGCCATCACACCCAATCGGTGGAGATGGCCTATTCACAGGCCATCCGAACCGGGGAGAGCGGCTACACAACGATCAGCGAATTCGGTCGTTCATTGGAGCCACCTGAGCCACGTAGTGAGATCGGCTATCCACTGGCATTAACTCTTGCCATCGGAATCGTCTCGATGGTGTCGTTACCCGCGCTCGGTACACAGCTCCCCTTCGAGTGGTTAGACGGGCTGGCGCCTTTCGATGTTCCGGTCGTGGTTGTCAGCATTCTGCTGGGACTGGTTGCAGGTGTTTGGTCAGCGGCCGCAGCAATGGCGTACAACATGACCACTCACAGTGACGAGATGGACGACTGGGGGCGCGGTGTCGTGTGCCGGCGGTGTGGAGAACGCTTCGTGAACTAGAATCAAAAGATGAAGAGTTTTCTAGTTCACGAGTCGTCAGAACGATCGTCGTTTGCCCCATGAATGACCGGGTGGACGAGCCTTAACCTTGGACGATCTGTACTCACTCCTCCGAACCACCTCGCATAGTCTAGTGCTTTCCGAAGTTGTTCCGGTTCGCTCAAACTACTGCGGGTACACGGTGACAGCTCCAACAATTCCCTGTGAAATGCCTTCGGGGAACCACAGTGGCTGTGTAGTGCAACGAGTGTTTGCGGTACTTGCTCCAAGTACACGGCCGCCAAAGCCTCTTCTAGAGAGTACGCAATATCGGGCCAGGCTTCTTGTTCGATCCCGTAGCGAATTATCGCTAGCGATGCGACGTCGGTTGAACAAATGTACGACATGTTGGGTGTGACGGTGTCGGGTTCCTCAGAAACGTGTGCGTTGTGACAAAAAATCAAATGAAAACTGGCTATTGAGATCGCGCGCACTATCGTATCCAATTCGTCCATTGGCGTATCCGCTTTGGTCAGGCCCATCTCATGCAGGCGCGACCAAGTGGCCTTGGCCCAAATCATGTGCGCGAACGTTGAGTTGTGGTAGTACAGTCGACCGATATAGGGCTCAACATCGCTCCACGAGAGTGTTCGTCCATCTGAGAATTTATCGTACATCTATAGTTGCTCCTCAAAGGGCGGATCGACAACTCGTGGGTCGCCAATGGGCCCGAGAGCATCGTGCACGAAGTCGTAGGCCGCGCCCAATTGGCAGATGTCAAAGGAACTCGCATCAGTGCATGTAGCTGTTTCGATCAGGGAATCGAAAACTCCTTCGACTGAACCAAAATGCGCGAGGAGCGCACCAGCAATTTGCTGCGAGTGGTACCAATAGATGTGCTCAAATGCATCGCGGACTCCGTGTTGAAGTTCAATGTCACCCGTTTCGCAAGAGACGTATTTGCGATTCAACACAAGCATGATCTGCTCCGCACTCACGGTGCCTTCAAGCCAGCCATCGAAGTCGTCATCGCGATAGCTAAGTACTAACTCGGTCAAAAACTGATTGTGAAAGTGAACAAGGCAAACAGCGCGAATGGTCGTGTCCAACGCGTCGACATTTGTGTCAGCCCTTGTGAGGTTGGCCACGTCCAACGCTGTCCAAGCGAGTTGTGGCCAGCGAAGCATGTAGGGATCGAGAGAGTAATCATGGAGTCTGTAGACGAAAGGCGCGATGTCTGTCCAGTCGAGCTGGTCTGAGGTGCATGAGTTCATGGGCATTGAGCTATCTCCAGTTGTTAGACCGTCATCGTCAGTTGGTCATCTGGTATCTCGGGAAGCCCTGCCATCTCGCGGACTTCCCACGGGTCGAAATACACGACCGTGGTGAAGAACAAGCCATAACGCAGGAGCGAGGATGAAAACTTCCGCGCTGAGCGAGCTTCTTGCTTCTCGTTGAAACGGTTGTGGATGTTCTTCGATTTCAAGATCTCTTCCTCGTTAATTGATCGGAGATAGAGTTCGCCTTTGCCTTGCGGGTACAGCCGAGTGTTCCGCATCTTTCGCGGGCTCTCCTCAAGGAGGATCTCGTTGTGGACACGCCAAGCGTTGAGACAGATTTCGGTATCTATGCCGGCTGGTCTGCGAACCACCAGTCTCCATCGGGCATGGGGAATGGCAGGCGTCAGCACGGACAAAAAGACGCTTAGCTGCTCGGGCGAATCTATGGGCAGGTAGGCCGACGACGTTGTCATCCGCGTCAACCACTGACGGCACAGCGCTTTCAACGCGTCTCGGTTATCGCGGCTCGCGTCCTCGACGGCGGCAATAAATTTGGGAATGTCGTCATGATCCTGGAAGAACTTCGGACGCCGAGGCAGTTTGCCGGGCGTCACGCTGTCGAGCCGATTGGTTGATTCGTGCCTATACATGGGGACTGGTTCACCGTTCTCGGCCAATCTCTTCCTCGGGCGTTGAGTGGTAACTCGGGAGATGGTCTCTATATTGTCCAGCCAGTCTCCAATCACGCTTACAGGGATACTCGTGTCCGCAGATACCTGAAGATGGTCTTTTTCTTCTTCATAAATGATCTTCAGTACTTGAGCCGCTCGATCGATGTTGTGGCGTTGGCGATTTGTGTCCAATTCTTGGATATCACCAAGATCGTCAAAGCCAACACCAACTTCATTACCCTCAACAAAGGAGGCGAACGGCACCAATGCAGCGAACGTGCTGTCGTCGAGTTCGTTCAGCGGAAGCATCGCCGCTGAGCCGTCGACGCTCGCAAACCATCGATTGACGACTCGATGCGTTGTTCCAGCCAGATTTCGGACGGTGTTCCGAGCCCACGGCGACGAGATCGATGCCAGGGTGTCATGCAACTGAATGTCGAGGGTGTGTACGTAGTTTCTGAAGGTAACGGCTGGACTTCCGTGGCCCACCATCGAGGCCAGGCACCAATAGTCGTCCTTCCCGCTAGGTGTGGACTTCAACAGGACTCGACGAAGCTCCTCGCATTGCTCAGTGCCATACGGGGTGAATTCGAGGATTCGGCGTTCAGTGCCTCCTATTACCAGGGACAACCGACTAAGTGTCGTATGCCGGAAGTTGTGCAATGTTAGTCCATGGCTTGGTGCGAGTTCTTGGAGAACCTGACTAACTATTCGACTGACCAGGTTCGCGTCCCAGACACCCTCGAAAAGACCGGATTCATGAAAGACCAGGTTCTTTGCTGTCTTCTTCGTAGGGCGGTGATACGAAAGGAAGTCGTGAACGCGCTGTCGTTCCTCGGGAAGCAACAGCGCTGAAATGGGCACTTTGAACAGGCGACTCTTATTCGTTCCAAAACGATTGCCGCGGATGAACAGCCAAACCGTGTCACAGTAGTTAATGTCTCGCCGCAGCAGCTTGATAAGTTCGCAGCGACGCAGCGCGCCACGATAGGTCATGGTCATGTAGACCCAAAGTGCCTCACAATGCTCTTCGTCTCGCCCCAGCTCTCTGCACACTCTTTCCCGACAAGCCAGAAACAGTCGCTCGGGCACAATTCTGGCGTCCACCATGCTCGATCCGTTGCCGGTGGTCAGGCTTTCGGGCAACGGCTGCAGGTTGTAGCGTTCGACGCCGAAACGGTGCAGTTGGTCGAGTCGGCCCGCCTTCCAGTCCACCTTTCCTCTTACGCGCTCGAAGTTGAGGATGGTCTCGTAGAATTCGGCGAATTCGTCGCCGTCCATGCTTTGAAAGTCCAGGCCCATCGACTCGGACACGATCGGCCTGATTACAGCGCCGCAATAGGATGAGGCGGACTTCACGATAGTGCGCCCACTGGCCAGGCAGTCGTCAAACCAATCCCGAAGCCAATGGGCCGCGAACGGCCAGTTCGAGGTATCGAGTTCCCGTAGCTCTTTGAGTGCGACCTTTCTTGATCGTACCTTGTCCTTCTTGTTTTTCGGCCGGAGGGCATGCCGAAGGTCACGGTCAATTCGCCTGATTGAAACTTCGGTGCGCTCAGACATGATCGCTGCCTCGCCATTGGGCCTCGGCCAGGACAAGTTCCCAATTGGCCCTGGTAAGGCTCATACACTCGACAGCATCAGTCGAGTAGCTGACCTCCAACTCTGAAAGGTCCGCTCCTGGTTGGCGCTCAGCGATCGCAATTCCAACACTACAGAAACGCTTGAACGTCTTGATTGGAAAAGCACAATTGGACACGGTCTCGAATGCTCGCTTGATGAGTGCATACTCGCCAGCTTCAGATCTGTCTGTGTCATCATCAGTCCGATTACGTAGGTATGCGAACAAGGACAGCCGACAGGCGGGCGGCACAAACCATCGGCGGCATACGCGGAGCTTCCCACCAACGATGTCATTGCAGGCCCCCTTGTTGGGATAGTAGAGATCGAGCCAGACTAGTCGGGTGGCGCGATCCGCGTAGATCGTCGCGCCGTTTTCAAGCGCCTGACGAAGCGCCACCAAAGCTCGCGGGCTGCACAATCCACCGTAGGCGGTGGCAAAATACAACACCAGGCCCAGTCGTTCCTCGATGGCGAGCCTAAGCGACCTGTTGCTGTTGAGGGCAAGCATGAAATGCTCATGAGCCTCGTTTAACAGTCTTCTTTGTTGGCACCAGGTGGCTGTTCGCCTCAGCCGACCGAAGCGAAATCGGACCGGCGCGATAGGCACAGCGAGATCCGTATCGTTCTGGTCGTTGAATCGCTCGATCCGCTTCTCGAAGTACTCTCGCGCTATCTGATGATCGCGAGCAATTCGGAAACTCTGCTGAATCTTTTTGGTAACGCTCGACACAGCTTTATCGTGTACCGATGCGTCCTCAGTTTCGGACAGCAGGTAGGGCATAAGCTTCATGATAATTTTCTCGGTCTTTTCTTGTATGTCCTGGTTGACCTTGGCGCGCGCCGCCTCGCGTTCGGCGCGCCCGCTAACCGGAGTCTCGCGACTACGCCGAGCTACCATCGTCCCAAACCCTCAATCGCTGATACGTTCAGATCCGCCAATAGATCATCGACCCAAGAGGCAATATCGGCCATGCGGCGGTAGCTCAGCTTGCTGAATCGATCGAATGCCACAGGGGCCACATCCGAATGGCCCAGCACGGCGTTAACAAGCTCAAAGGGTGCGCCACGCGTAGAGAGTTCGGTGCGAAGGAAATGTCGCGCCCAGTTCACGGTGAGCGGCCAACGGCCGCCGAGCCAGTCTTCCACCATCCCCGGATCAAAAAACTCAACTTCGCCGAGGGAATCCTCGTCTTGCGACACGCGAAAAAGGAATGGCCCGTCACCGGATAGGGCGCGCCGCGCCGCAACCACCGCGGACATATCGCGTCCCCAAGCTCTTCGCTGCAGAGCGTCGAGATGCGCGATGTACCGCTCAATCTGCTCGCAAGCAACCGTTGGCAAGACAATGCACCGTGCATCGCTGTCAAAGCGCGATGCCTTGTCGACGACAAATAACTCGTGGCTCACCCGATCAAAGTCCTTGATATTCTCGAACATATGGCGGACCGGCCGATATCCAGTACAGGCTGATAGCACCGCGAAAGTCGCGAGAACGTACTCGTTGTGCACGAAGACAGGGTCCTGGGACGTGCTCAGGATCTCGGTAATCCGCTCCCGCCATTTTTCGAAGTAGAGGCGGACAGCCGCGGGCTTCGCGCACATAGTGGAACCCAGCGGTGCGTTCGGAGAATCCACTGGCGTCCAATCGTCGTCCCTCGAAACAGCCGCCAGTAATGAGCGGATGTAGTCCTCGTATACGGACTGTGTCAATCGTTGCGGGCAGGCGTCATAGTGCTGCGGAATGTTCATTTTCAGACTGACGCCACGCAGTCGCTTGATAACAACTTCATCGACACCCTGCGCTGCAAGACGAGAATGCATGAAGGTTGCCAATCGTCTCTCGGTCAGGCGGTCGCAGTGCGCCTTCTTTAGGGCCTGCACACGCTCTTTGATTTGGTCGGCTATCTTCGTTTCTTGCTGACGATAGCGACGGTTGAGCTTTCTGAGTTGCCGAATATGCGGCTGCAGCGAGTTCGGGAGTGACAGGCTGAGACGATTAACCGGTGATTTCGCAAGAGCGCGCATATTCTCGTTTTTTGGCAGTTCAGGCATCTCGATCTGCATCGTGAACTGCAACTTGGTCTTCGTGATGTACCAGTACTCGCGGGGGTTGGACTTTCTGTGAGAGGAGCAGAACGGCAGGCCAAGCAGCGCTCTCGGTTTTCTCCCGAGGAGAATTGAGGAAATTATGAGGGCGTCGGGTAGTGGATTGTCGCCGTTGATGCCCTCAAAGCAGACACGCAGGATTGAATGTACTTCGTTTGACGTAAGCGAATTCCAGTCACAGGGAGCGCTTACTGCGCGCATGCGGATGTCGTTCGTCGCATGCCGTGCGTCTCTGTACTGCTTTGCTTTGTAGCTACGATAGGACCGCTGCGGCTTCGTCTGATAGTCCAGATAGCGCTGACTTTCGATCGGCGCAGGTACGGCGCCTTTGTAGGGTCCACGTTCTGCACAATGGATGATCTTGGGAGCTTCTAAGCCAGCTACGTGCAGGTGATCTTCGAGAGGTGCTCGAATCAACTCCTCATCAAACCTGTCCCCGCGTGGGCCGGTTGGCCCGGTTGGTTTGCGGTCCAGGTCGGCCAAGTAATCGGCTAGCAATACACGTAGTTCGCTCACGCGTGCCAGCTTCGCCGTTCTGGATGGAGTGTCGGCTGACTCCTGAATCTCAGCCTCAAGTTGTGCCAAGCATGCAACGACCGACGGGAGATCGTTGTCCGCGCGGGTGAGTCGATCGAAAATCCAACGACTATTTTTTTTCTTAATCAGGCGCAATCGGCGACAGGCCAATCTGATCGTGCTGAAACGATCGGGAAATCGAATAGCCCCTATGAGCACGTAAGTCTGGAGTTTTTCGAAGAGCAGCTTTTCTTTCCATGGACCGACAAGTTCGGCGACCAGCATTGCCGCAACCGGCAACTGTTTCGTGAGTCCATTGCGATTTATCTCCGTCGCAATCTTTCGACGTTGCTCAATCTCCATGTCAGAACCGATGGATATGGGCTGGAGATAGTCAAAAATGGAAGACACTCCGGACTGGGTAACAAGATGGCAGGCGAAATCGAGCACTGCATTTTGCTGCTCGGGTTCGAGACCTGTAACGACGACAGCGTGATCAATCGGTCGCTTCATGGCGAAGGCCCTCCAGAATGTCTGCGATGAAGTTGGTGCCCGGTGAGCAAGAGCGCCCAAGGCGTTCTGCCTGGCGCTTCAGAGAGCTATCGCTAGTGCCTATCGACTCGCCGTACCGTTTTCGGTTGGTGGGGTCGCAGGCGAGAACACTGGCACGTGCTTGTTGGCTGAAGAGGGTCTTCAGGTATGTTCGTAGCTGTTCATCTCCCACGTCGC
>CAMYMN010000097.1 GCA_947259395.1 uncultured Gammaproteobacteria bacterium
CGCATCTATTTTATGGAAGAGTTCCGACCAGGCCGCGGAAGCCGCTGACGCAATGGGATTGACCGCAGATCGTCTGAAGAAGCTGGGTCTGATAGATCAAATTGTTCCGGAACCATTGGGCGGCGCGCACCGAGACGTCGAAAAGATGTCACACAGTTTGAAACATGCGTTGATCAAAGAACTGGATGATTTGTCGGAACTGTCTACCGACGAACTGGTTGAACAGCGGCACAATCGTCTGATGGAACTGGGAGAATTTCAACAACCGGGATGATTGGTCTGCACGAGAGCAACTGGCGAAAAATCGACGCGCAGACGCTGTACCGTACGCTCTTCAATACACTTCGAGTCCCCAATGACGCCAGTATGCATGTTGGTGTTAGCGGTGGGTTGGATTCGGTGGTCCTGTTACATCTTTTGACCACACTTCGAAATTTTTCTGAAATTTCTGTGACCGCCCTGCATGCCCATCATGGATTGCACCCCGACGCCGATAAGTGGCAGGAGTTTTGTGAAGCACTTTGCGCAAAATGGTCGGTACCGTTCAAGAGCCGTCGCCTGGACGTATGTGTCAAAAACGGCGAGGGGCACGAAGCGAGCGCGCGCAAAGCGCGTTACCGTTGGTACGTATCCGTTGTCAATCCAACAGAATATCTGATGCTTGCGCACCACCGCGACGATCAGGCCGAGACGGTGCTGTTGAATTTACTGCGTGGCGCCGGTATTCGCGGACTCTCGGCCATGAGTCTGACGTCCACTTTCGAACAACGCAGGGTCATAAGGCCCCTGTTAGGCTACGATCGGCAACAGCTGATTGCCTACGCCGATGAACACCAGCTGCAGTGGGTTGAGGACGCATCAAACCGCGACCTCAGTTACTCCCGGAATTACTTGCGCCATCGGATTGTCCCGCTGTTACGAAAGCGATGGTCGGCGGTGAGCGGCGTGTTGGCCTGCACCGCAGAGCGCATGCGGCGCACCCACATATTACTGGAGGAAGTCGCGGCTGCGGACCTGCGGCTCACGGAATCGCAATCTGTGGAGGGTTTGGCCGGAACCGGCTACAAACTGGGCCTGTCAGGGTTAGGGCATTTGTCAGACAGCCGTTTGGGTAATCTGCTGAGCCACTGGCTGCGGACCCGGGGGTTTAGGCCCCCGTCGCACCGGCAAATGGATCAGATAATCGCCGAGTTGATCCGCCGGCGTGGGTCCACGAGTGCGATCAACCGTTGGCCGGGTGCCGAGGTGCGCAGATACGACGATTGGTTATATGTGCTGCGGCCGTTGCCGCAACCGGTTGCGATGGGCAAACGGCGTTGGGATATCGAGCAGCCGTTAATTGTCCCGGAGCTGAACATGAAAATGGTGGCGGTTCCGGTTCACGGAGCTGGACTGGCGCGGGTGCGCATCACAACTCCGTTGGTCGTGCGCTGGCGCCGCGGTGGGGAGCGTTGTCGGTTGGTCAACCGTGCACATCGGCAAAAGTTGAAGAAATTACTTCAAGAACGCCGTGTACCACCTTGGGTAAGAGCGCGTATTCCGTTGGTGTACGTGGCGGATGAGATTGCGGCGGTGGTTGATCATTGGTATTGCGATCCGTTTGTTGCCAGGCCGGGAGAAGCGGGAATCGAGATCAAACTCTGCGCATTGTCGGATAAAGTTTCCACTACCCAATTGTAGAAAGCGGCCGGCTTTGGTAAGCTGTCCTCCCGTCCGGGGGCACGTTCTGTGGCCCCGTTTGATGCAGCATTCATGGCAAAGTATATCTTTATTACTGGTGGTGTCGTGTCTTCCTTGGGTAAAGGCATCGCCGCGGCATCCCTGGGCGCGGTGTTGGAGTCCCGCGGACTAAAGGTCACCCTGCTCAAGCTCGATCCTTACATCAATGTTGATCCCGGCACCATGAGTCCATTTCAACATGGCGAGGTGTTTGTCACCGCAGATGGGGCGGAAACAGACTTGGATCTTGGACATTATGAGCGTTTCGTGCGCACCACGATGGGGCAGCGCAATAACTTTACTACCGGTCAGATCTACGAGCGTGTAATCCGCAAAGAGCGACGGGGAGACTACCTCGGAGGCACCGTTCAAGTCATTCCTCACATTACCGATGAAATCAAGCAGTGTATTCGCGAAGGTGCCAAAGGCGCGGAATTGGCGCTAGTCGAGATCGGCGGTACGGTGGGCGATATCGAATCGTTGCCATTCCTGGAAGCGATACGTCAGATGCGAATTGAACTCGGTGGTGACCACGTAGTTTTTATTCATCTTACTCTGGTTCCAAGAATCGTCGCTGCCGGGGAGATTAAGACCAAACCCACCCAGCATTCCGTAAAAGAACTGCGCAGCATCGGTATTCAACCGGATGTTTTGATCTGTCGCGTGAATGAACCTCTGCCGAATGATGCGCGCAGAAAAATCGCGCTGTTTACCAACGTTCCAGAGAACGCAGTGATCTCTGCCGTGGATGTTGACAACATATACAAAGTCCCAGAGATTTTTCGCGACCAAGGGCTCGACAGAATTGTAGTAAAACAATTATTGCTCGATGTCAAAGACGCCGACCTTTCGGAATGGGAGCAGGTCGTCTACAACAGAAACCACCCGACCCAGGAAGTGACAGTCGCCTTGGTCGGCAAGTATGTGGATCTGACAGAATCTTATAAATCTTTATCCGAAGCGTTGATACATGCTGGGATTCATACACGCACCAGTATCAAAATCAACTATGTGGATTCCGAGTGTATCGAAACAGAGGGAACCGACATGTTAGCCGACGTGGATGCTGTGTTGGTCCCGGGCGGTTTTGGCGAACGGGGTATCGAGGGCAAGATCCTGGCTGTGCAGTACGCCCGAGAACACAACATACCTTATCTTGGGATCTGCCTGGGTATGCAGGTATCGGTGATCGAATTTGCGCGTCACGTTGCCGGCCTTGCGAACGCACACAGCACCGAGTTTGATCCCCAGACGACGCATCCCGTCATTGCCTTGATCAGCGAATGGACTAATGAAGACGGCACATTAGAGCAACGCAGCCAGGACTCCGATCTAGGCGGTACGATGCGACTGGGTGAACAGACGTGTTTATTGGCCCCGGGTACACGAACCCACACTGCGTATGGAAAGGATAAAATTGTTGAACGACATCGGCATCGATACGAGTTCAACAACAGGTATCGAAATGTGCTTGAATCAAACGGTTTGGTGATCGCTGGTGTGTCGAACGACGACCTGGTTGAAGTCATTGAGTTGTCCAATCATCCCTGGTTTGTAGGTTGCCAGTTTCATCCTGAATTCACCTCGTCGCCCCGGGACGGGCATCCGTTATTCTCCGGATATATCACCGCAGCGCGCAATTATCATGACAGCAGAACACGCGGAGATCATGCGTCCGAGACCCAGGTCGCGGCACAGTGAAACTGGATGATGCCGAGGTCGGCCTGGACAGGCCGTTTTTTCTGATTGCCGGTCCCTGTGTGATCGAATCGCAACAAATGGCGATCGACACCGCCGGTCAATTAAAAGATATCACCACACGTTTGCGCATGACGTTTGTTTATAAATCGTCTTATGACAAGGCGAACCGCAGTTCATCCAGATCCTATCGCGGGCCCGGCCTGGATGAAGGTTTGAAAATATTGGCGGAAGTACGGCGGCAGACGGGCGTGTTGGTATTGACCGATGTGCACTCTCCGGGCGAGGTCGCGGTCGCTTCGAAGGTGGTAGACGTATTGCAGACACCCGCATTTCTGTGCCGGCAAACTGATCTGATCGAAGCTGCGGCCGCCAGCGGAAAGCCCGTCAACATCAAGAAAGGTCAGTTCTTGTCGCCGGAAGAGATGAGTAACGTGGTGGAAAAAGCCATTGTGGCTGGAGGACAGGACAGGATCATGGTATGCGAGCGCGGCACATCATTTGGATACCACAATCTTGTCGTCGACATGCGGTCACTGGCAATCATGCGAAATACCGGTTGCCCGGTTGTCTTTGACGCCACCCATGCGGTGCAACTACCCGGTGCGCGAGGAACGCATTCCGGCGGCCAACGAGAGCATATACCGCTGTTGGCGCGGGCTGCGGTGGCCGCCGGTGTGTCGGGCTTGTTCATGGAAACCCATCCTGATCCTGATCGCGCCCTGAGTGATGGTGCAAATGCCCTGCCGATGGAGCGGTTGGAGCAATTGCTGGTCACGCTCAAGACACTGGATGACGCAGTGAAACAACAGTCTCTTATGGAAAACGATCTGGGTTGAACCCGCCGCCAGACACCATCTGGAAACAACAACGATGACAACTATAAGTAGTATTCACGCTCGAGAAATACTGGATTCTAGAGGTAATCCGACCATCGAGGCCGAGGTCACACTGAAAGATGGCGCCACCGGCACGGCAGCGGCACCCTCGGGCGCGTCCACCGGCACTCTGGAAGCCCTGGAGTTGCGCGACAATGACCCGAAACGGTATGGGGGAAAAGGAGTGAGCAAGGCGGTCGGCCACGTTAATGGCGAAATCCAGGAAGCACTCACCGGCCTCGATTCTAGTGATCAATCCGCCATCGACCAGCGCATGATCGACCTCGACGGTACCGACAACAAGCGACGCCTGGGGGCCAATGCCCTGTTAGCGGCGTCTTTGGCCACCGCGAAAGCGGCGGCGGATAGTCGTCATCAGCCACTGTATCGTTATCTGGCAGCGATATACGGGTCGGACGGTCAATTTCAAATGCCGGTGCCGCAGATGAATGTCATCAATGGCGGCGCCCACGCTGACAATGCCATTGATTTTCAGGAATTCATGATTTTACCGACTGGAGCGGCGGGTTTTTCTGAGGCGCTGCGGGTCGGTGCCGAGGTGTTTCATGCCTTGAAAAAAGTATTGCACGACAAGGGCCTGAGCACCGCAGTAGGCGATGAAGGTGGATTCGCGCCGGAGATTGGAGACAATGAGGCCGCGGTACAAGTACTGTTGGAGGCGATGGCGCAGGCAGGTTATCAACCAGGTAAGGACTTGACGATCGGTTTGGATGTTGCCAGTTCGGAATTCTACACGGACGGGCAATACTCGCTGGAAGCGGAAGGCAACAAGATGGGATCAAGTGAATTCGCCGAATATATTCAGGCGTGGGTGGATAGATACCCAATCGTTTCAGTGGAAGATGGCATGGCAGAAAACGACTGGGACGGCTGGGCGACCTTGACTAGCCGTATTGGCAATCGGGTACAGTTGACCGGGGATGACATTTTCGTGACCAATACCGACATACTCAAACAGGGAATTGAACGTGGTATCGCGAATGCCATTCTAATAAAGCTCAATCAGATCGGCACACTCACCGAAACCTTCGCCGCAATCCGGATGGCCCAGCAAGCGGGCTACCGCACCACCATCTCGCATCGTTCCGGGGAGACCGAAGACACCACCATCGCGGATCTGGCGGTTGCCACCAATGCCGGCCAAATAAAGACTGGGTCTTTATGCCGGTCTGAACGTGTCGCAAAATACAACCGCTTATTGAGAATTGAATCGGAACTGGGTGATCAAGCGATTTTCCCAGGGATTGATGCATTCGCTTAGACGTGACTTTGGCAGGCATACTGATAAACCGAAAATGCCCCGCGATCCGATCGAATCAAGTATGCTTGCGTCTCGACATCGGCGGCGCACTGCGGTGAAAATAGTCATCGGTTTGTTACTAGTGGTGTTGCTGTATCTACAATACTCCGTGTGGTTGGGTAACCACGGAGTTATCAAATTGTGGCAATTGCAAAAAACGATCACCTCGCAACAGGATGCAAATAAAGGGCTTCGCGAACGCAATCAGATACTCCATGCAGAAGTAGTGGACTTGAAACAAGGCACTGACGCCCTGGAAGAACGGGCGCGGTCTGAGTTGGGGATGATCAAAAAGGGCGAAACTTTCTATCAAGTCATCGACCAGAATTCACCTCCCGCACCGGTGGCTAAATAGCGGCTTAATCCGCAGGCAAGTCGTAGGGTAGGGATCTGGGTTCCAATTCCGGCCCGTTCGCGTCGTTCAACAACAGCTTACCTGCGCGGTAGGCGTTTAATTGCACGACTGCCAATACATCGTAACATCCCGGCGCGCTAAGTTGCGCATCCACTAAGGTGCCGGCGCTCTGCTCACCGCGGTCGGGTACATAGATTTTATCGCCGGGCTTGGGCGCGGCGCTGGTCGTTACCTGCGCCCGAATCATACGTTGCTTCAGTTTACCCAGGTAGTGCATGCGGGCCACGATTTCCTGCCCCGGATAGCAGCCCTTTTCGAAGCTGACTCCCCCGACGAGGTCCAAGTTGACCATTTGCGGTACGAACGCCTCGCTGGTCGCTGGCAGAATCTGCGGGATACCGGCGCTAATATCCAGGCGCGACCAGGCCGAGGGCGGACACGCTTGTAGTGACCCGCTGAGTGCGTCCCACAACGGCTGTAAATCCGACCACGGTCCAATGATCTGAAAACGGGGGACGGGACCAGGCAGGCCATAGACACCGAGCGCGCCGCGTTGCAGGTAGCCATTGTCAGTAGCGGGGAGTGGCCCGAGGTGTTGGGTGAGCGCATCGACGGCCGGGCGCCCGGCGACACCAACTCCAGCCAGATCATCGGCGGGGTTCACGCTCAATTTGGCGCGTAACACGTACTTGCGCAGTCGCTCGACGATGGCATCGCGAAGTTCAGTCGGTAGTTGCAACAAGAAACCGTGGTTATGGCGCACCAGACGCACGATGCACAACAACCGCCCCTTGGGGTTGCAATACCCATGCAGTTGACTGTGGCTGTTGTCGAGGGCGGACACGTCATTGGTAAGCTGCGATTGCAAAAAATACGCGGCGTCTTCGCCCTCAGCGTAGACCCAGGATAACGCTGATAATTTACATAATAAATGAGACATATCTACATGATTACTAACGATATTATTACTCTAAGACCGCGTCACATCAGGCCTGCGCGCGGGACCTTGCGGGCGCGCGGCACGCCGCGTCGTTACCGACAGTAAAGCATCGGTACGCGGTCGGCGCCGATC
>CAMYMN010000098.1 GCA_947259395.1 uncultured Gammaproteobacteria bacterium
CCTTCCGCCATTGGTTTGATAAATGCGTTCATTGTTGGTGTGCCGACAAACCAGTCTTGTTCAGAGACCAGCGTTTGGCTGTGGAGCCTGGGCTGCCAAGATTCGGCGGTATCCGCCTCGACTGCCGCGTCGATAACTTGCTCAAACGATGTCGTTCGCATGGTTACGTATTGAGCGCCATGGTCGAAGCCGATCCCGCCATCCATGCGCCTCGTCGCGAGGCGCCCTCCGAGCCCGCGGCTCTTCTCGAAGATCACAGGGTCAACGCCATAAGCCTTCAGCGTCTTAGCGCAGATGATGCCAGCTATGCCGGCTCCGATAATTGCAATATTTCGGGTGGGGGGCGGATTTATCACGGGACTGATTCAGCTTTGCGTAGGACGGCATGATCTCGATTCAGTTCTTATACGCACAGATAGTCAGGCTGGATTATCAACGAGAATAGTCAGAAGCTCGCATGCATGCTCTTCACGCGTGCATCCCTTCCGGCTACGGCATCGCTCATCGGACAAATTTATCCGCTCCCATTTCGTCCTGAGTGATCCAGTCCGGCGAACGAAGCGTAAACCGGGTGTAACTCCAACCCAAATTCAATTAATTAGAACGAGGAGAGTGAAGATGATACGTCACACCCTTATTGGTGCTTTGGCCGCGATTCCGTTGGCCTTCGGCGCGGTCTCAGCAAAGGCTGCTGATATCGTGGATACTGCCGTTTCCGCGGGCAATTTTGAAACGCTTGTCGCGGCTGTGAAGGCCGCCGGGCTTGTCGACACCTTAAAGGGCGAAGGCCCCTTTACTGTTTTTGCGCCGACAGATGAAGCCTTCGCCAAGCTGCCGGCAGGCACGGTGGAAGACCTCCTGAAGCCAGAAAATAAGGACAAGCTCGTCGCGGTCCTCACGTATCACGTGGTGCCCGGTAAGGTCATGTCTGGTGATATTGCCGGTAAAAAGGCGATGGTCGGGACCGTGCAGGGCAGCAAGCTGTCCGTCGATGCCACCAAAGGCGTCAAAGTTGATGAGGCCATGGTGACTACGGCCGACATCGAGACATCGAATGGCGTCATTCACGTGATCGATGCAGTCGTTCTGCCGAAATAACCTCGGCAAAAACCTATAATAACAAACATGGCCGGCATCGCGCCGGCCATGTTATCCAGATCGCCGCGCAATTGGCATGAAATGATAAATGGCAGCTCGGGAAGTCAAATATGTTCCCACGCGAGTTTATAAAGCTCGCGGCCAAAAATCATCGATTTGATAGATGGGACTGAGCTAACACGATGGCTCTCCGGCAAATCAAAAAAGGATCTTCAGACCCACCACAGGACCGTGCGTGAGTAGATGATGGACACGATTTTGGAGGATAGCGATAATTCGGTGTTGTTCTCACCTAATATCAGCAATCCAGAAGCTGAATAATTTGCGCATGGATATTCAGAATCAGGAGTCCACGGCCGCGTATGTGCTCACACCTACCTACCGCCAGAGCCGCCGGCGGCCTCGTCAATCATCTTTTCTGCTGCTTGGCTGGCGCCTGCCGCTATGGCCTCTTTTTGCTTCTCGTCAAGTTCCGTGGCTCCATCAAGGCCAGGCACCTTAACCCGCACCTCCTTGCGCGCAAATTCGATACCGTTTTCCTCAAAACCTTTCCGTACGCGAGCGAGGATTTCTTTTTTGGCCGCGAACTGCATTCCCGCCTTGGCCATGAATTTGCCACGCACGATGATGCCAACATCGTCGTAGCCATAGACACCCTGAAATTTGAACGGCTGCAGCATCGTTTCGGCAATTTCAGGAATTTTCATCAGATCCTCGCCAATCTGTCTGAACAAGCGTTTGACCTTCATCACGTCGGTGTCAAACGGAACGGTGAACTTTAGCTTCACCATAGCCCAGTCCCGGCTCATGTTCGTAAGTTTCGGAATTTCGCCATAGGGAATGATGTGTATTGGGCCCATATGATGGCGCAGATGCAGCGAGCGAACCGATATCTTGTCCACCGTGCCCATGGTGCCGTCGATATCAACATATTCGCCAACACGAAACGCGTCATCGAGAAGAAAAAACACGCCAGAAACAATGTCGCGCACCAGCGTCTGTGCACCGAAACCTACGGCGAGACCAACGATACCGGCACCAGCCAAAAGCGCCGTAATATTCAATCCCAGATGGCCAAGGGCGAGGAGAGCGGCTATCGTCAGGATCGCTCCCTGGGACGCGAGACGGACAATTGGAAGAACCGTGGCAAGCCGAGACCCGCCGCTGCCACCACCTTCACCACCCCCCATATCAGGAGCGCCTTCTGTTTGTTCATTGGCAAGTTTTCCGTTCGCCCAGCAATTCAGCATTTCCCAGGCCAGATATCCGGCTGCCAATATAAGCAATGCACCGATACCACGACCGGCCAACTGGGCGCCAAAACCAGCCTCGGCGAGTTGTAGAGGCTTGATACCCCAAAGGCGGGTAACGATGAGAATTCCAGCCACAACCAGTATGACGCGTCCCATCCGAACATAACTGAGTTTGGTCTGGCGGTAAGCCCGTTCGGCAATCTGCCCTTCGCCTTGTAATGGCGGCGTCAGGTGATTCACGAGACCGCGGATCATCGTATCGAATACCGGCATCATCAAAATAAGCGCCAGCGCGACATTCTGCTGGCCTTGGAGAAGGTCAAAACGACCAGCGCTCGCTATGATTTCAATAAGCACCCAGTTCAGAACTACCAGCGCGATGGCAATCTGCGGCCACCAGTCTGCGCATTGGCGCATGCCAGGCGTTATATCTTCGTCTTCGCCCACCAGGATCCTGGTTATTCCGTCCCTCACCGTCCAGATGGTGTAAATCACCCAGACGTAAGCGGCGAGATTGAGCCACCAGGCAAGCCGTAGTTCGCCCATTGGAACGCCATTCCGTGCCAATGCCGGGATCAAGAACCCAATAGCGGCAAGAAGCGCTGCGATAATCAGCAAGTTTCGGTGCAAAAAGCGGGCGGTCCAATCATCCGCCGTAACAAGCCGCAGATCGGGATTGGATGGCGCCAGGACAAAGCGCAAGACCACCGAGACAAGGCGGACTTTAACGATTAGTTGGACGACGAACGACCAGGCGATAAACCGGTCTATTGGCGCGGACATCGCCAATCCAATGGCAATGCGCGCGATCAAGGCGAATGCGATCAGTCCGACAAGATCAAAGAACAGTCGCACCGATAGAGCCTGCAAGGTCTCTGTCAATGTGCCAGGCCGAATATCACTTTTCTGAGGGCGCCATTTGTCGACACCGCGGTTGACCAGCCATTCAGCTGCTAATCCGGTCAATACGGCAGCGATGATCAGCCCAACAAACTGCAGCGCGCCTGCAAGGCCACGGCCATTGAGGAAATTGTCTAAGCCCCTCTGCAAGCCACCGAACAGCACTGGCAAACGTTGAACGGCTATAGAAAAATTGTTGCCTATTCCGATAATCGATTGGGACAAGAATCCGAACATGCCTATCTGATCGCCAGATCCTGGTTTTGCCAGTTGTTCTTTGGCCACCAGATCAAGGCGCTCCAGGAGCAGTGCGCGCACTTCCTCATCGCTTAATTTGGAGACAAGGGCTCGGGCAGCATCCTCAGTCAGAGGATCGGGGAGCACGGTGCTAACTGATGTACTTTCATCAGATGCACCAGCATCCAGCGTTTGCGCAAATGCTGGCGGGAGCAACATGCCCAGCCAGATGATCATGCTCAGCAGGAACGAAGCGCGCATTTTAATCCTCTCTGATGACAATCAGTTGGACGACGATGTGGATGTCTGGCGAAATCCGCCATTTGCGTCGTGATTAGTCTATCGCGTTGGCATGGAAAACGGCAATCACGCTCGATCTGATCCTTTCCGCACACTGCTTTTTAGCAAGCTTCGCCTTGAAATCGAGGCAGTTATGGGTGTCGCGGCTGACCGCGTATTGCTCAGTCCTTGAGATTGAGATCCCAACGCGCCGGACCGGCTGCGAAATAAAAATCCTGACGTCAGAACGCCCGAGTGGACAAAATCGTGGACTAATACCTAGCCTATAGATTGGCGATCTGCCGTATGCCATAAGCCGGAGGAAGTAGGCCTAATACCAAGTGATAATCGCGCCGTAACAGAGTGAAAAAGTGATGAAAAAAAGACATTTCATGTGTGGCTGGTTTTGTGCGATTTTGGTCTTGCCAGGGATTGGCAACGCACAAACTGCCGATGACTTCGCCGAGATTTTCGTGCACCCGCGCGATCGTCACTATTTGCCTGGAACTGCTCCCAGCCTTCCAAAAGTAACAACTGAGAATTTCCTCGACGGCGATCGCGGTGAGGTCACAAATTGGCATTATCAAACTGACAAACAAGTGATCTCACGCGAACTCTGGACAGACGAAAACGGTGAAACAAGAGGCCGATTGCGGCTGGGCCGACGGTTTTAAGACGCGAACGAATTCCTGCCGGATTCTCATTCCCCTAAATTACGATTCGCCATTTCTACCTTCCTTGATAGACTAGTTTTTCTGAAAAATTACTCACTAAATCTCAAATTGGATTGGATAGCTAAGGTGATTGAAATGAGACGAGGTTTCGCCATCGCATGCATCTTGGGGGCATCAATTTTAGTTGCCTCGCCAACGGTTGCACAAACAATTGGCTATGGCGAAGCGATCCGCGGTCTGACGGCAGCCTGCGGTGCCGACATTGAGAAGTACTGCAAGGGCGTAAAACCGGGTGGTGGCGCCATCAGCATCTGCCTGGCTAAGAACAATATTTCGACCGGATGCGCTGCGACATTCGAAGCCGCCTTTGTGCTTCTGGCAAAACGAGCCGCGGCACAGGAGGCGGCGCCACAGATTTGTGAAGCCGACGCGAAGCGGCTGTGCGCCAACTTCCGGGAAGGCCGCGCCCGCATTCTCCGCTGCCTGATACGCAATGACAACACCCGCAAGGTGTCAAACAAATGCAATCAGGCGATCACCGACGCCGGCTGGCGGTAGGATTGGCAATCTATGACCGGCCTGCGCTGGCTGGCCTTGGCATAAAACGTTTCGATATTTTGGAGATCAATTTGATGACGGATCTTTGTAAAAAGCTCCTTGGTTCCACTGTTGCCCTGCTGATCGGCACATCTTTGTCGCTGGCGCAGGGAAGAATCAGCGAAGCTGATATACTCAATAGCCTGCAAAGCACCGGCCAGGCCGCGCGTGCTGCCAATTTGAACCTGGACGCATTGCGCCGGGATGTTGAGAAGCGCATACAGGTCGAAGGAACGGAGAACGCCGCCAGCCCGCCACCGGTGCTTCAGGCGCTCTCCACCCTGCCCAACCTGACGGTGGAGATCCAGTTCGACTTCGACTCCGACTGGATCCGGCCGGCGTCGTGGGAAACCATTGGCGTGATCGCTGATGCGCTGCATCATCCGTTACTTTTAAGCAACGCGTTTGCCGTAGTCGGTCATACCGATGCCAAGGGCAGCCGAGACTACAATTTCAAGCTCAGCCAGAGGCGCGCGGACGCGGTCCGCGAAATGCTGATCTCGACATTCCGCATACCACCGGGCCGGCTTGTCGCTCTCGGCCTGGGCGAAGAGCAACTTCGCGATCCGTCAAATCCAGACGCCGAAGTTAATCGCCGCGTGCAGCTTCTCAATATCGGGCCGCGGTAGCGCTGCGCGCCGCCGCGATTTTTCAGCCGATAGATTCTTAGCCTCTAACGACGACGCCCACCGCGCCCACCACCTGATGGCCTGCGGTAAGTCTGCCTGCTCGGGCCGGATCGCTGCGGCCTTGATCTTTGAACCTGACGCGTTTGCTGCGGTCGGCGCTGTTGGACTTGCCGCTGCTGAATAGAGCGTTTGTTACCCACCTGTCTGTTTCGGTATGAATTGCCGACGTTGGAAGGCGCCTTCCTTCGTTTTGCTTGAGCCATTGTTTGGGCCGAGCGCTGCCTTTGAACGCCTTGCCGTTGTGTTGCCGGCCGGCGGTCTGCCGTTTGCGGTCGCTGGCGAACTTGAGCACGTGGGCCGTCCTGCCGTTGCGCACTTCTTTGCCTGACATCATCACGCCGGGCGGCGCGATCTCCATCGCCGCCGACACGCCTCAAATCTGCCCGATCGGGCGGTTGGACACCGGACCAGTTGCCACCGTCATATTTCTGCCACTGACCATCTTTGCGCCGGTAGACATTACCGTCGCGGCCGGCATAGATATCATTACCGGGCCCTCTGATGACTGCGCCTTGCCGTCCCGTCGATGATTGCCAGCGCAATCCAGCCGCGCCACTATCACCTTGGAAACCACGGGCGCGCGCCCATTCTGAGCCACGCTTGACGCCTGCCGAGCCCCAGGAGCCATAGACATTGCTGCCGCCGCGGGCGATTGCTCGCGTATCCGTGCGCGGATTATAGGCAGAGACAAATCCGCGGCTGCCAGCGGGTCCGGAGATGCGACCGGCACGGACATAAGTCCCGGTTCTTGGATTGTACCGGCTGCCAACGCCAATGCCCCGATAGGGCCCGTAAGCGTAGCCATAGCGCCCGAATGCGCCCCGCGCCGGGTCATAATAGCCGCCAAAGCCATAGCTGATCGGTCTCGGGTAATAGATCGGGTAACGGCCTGGCGGATAGTACCAGTAAGGCGGATGATACCAGCCTGAGCCATAAACGAACGTATTCCAGGCGAGGTAGCCCCACAGATAGCCCATGGTGTATCCAAACCACACGGCTCCCGGCGCTGTTTCGTAGACGCGTACATAAGTGACATTGTGCACTGGTGAGGATGCCGGGATCGTGTAGACAACATCGGGAACCGATGTCGCGACTTCAAACGGGCCTTCCGGGCTGTCGCCGACGAACCAGACGCCGTCTTTGACGACATAATATTTATCGCCAACGCGGATGACCGTTTCACTGGCGTTGGCCGCGTAGGTCATCGCCGTGCCGTCAATGAGCTCGAATACCGGTTCACCGGCATAATCGACATCGACGCTGACAGATCCGGTTTCGACACGCGCCATCTGTGG
>CAMYMN010000099.1 GCA_947259395.1 uncultured Gammaproteobacteria bacterium
TCGGCACAGCGCGACAACAGTACATCTCCCACGGAAATATCAGCGCCGTTAATCGATTCCGCTTGCGCGTTGACACCATGCCGGGATAGGTGCAGGCTGATATCGGCACCGGGTACGACACTATCGCGCAATTCTTTGGGCAGATTCACCGCCAGCACGAACACTTCCTTCGCGCGCTGCAACAAAGGCAGCGCGTCATTGACGGCCCGCACCGACTCGCGGCATCCGTTCCAAGCGATGAGCACGCGGTCTATACCGAGTTGCCCCACACCAATAGACGGCACCACCAACACCGGACGTCCCGACTCCAATGCCACACTATCGGCATAAGTAAGTTCTAGAATCTCCGGCACGTCTTTTTCCGGCTGGCCCACGATCACTAGATCCACGTAACGCGCGTTCAACACCAGTTGATCGAGCGGATTTCCCTCCGCGACCCGCCACTCGGCAAGCAATCCTTGATGTTTTACGTGAGACTCGAACTGCCGCTCAGCCTCCTTTGCGCCTAACCCTGCTCGTTTTGCTTGCTGCTCCAACACATCGACCGGAATCTGTCCCTCCACATAAGCGGGTACCGTCCAATTCGACATCAAGTAAAGACCAGTGAGGTGGGCTCCGTGGTCACGTGCCAATGTCGCCGCATACTGCATTCGCGCATCAAAGGACTTTCTATTATCAACTTGCAACAAGATATCTTTGATAGACATATTCGTCCTCCTTGCTTCTCTGATTAGGCTGCAGCAAACGCGTTAAAAGAAATTATTTCCGGTATTGAGACATCAATAGTAATAAGTCCAATTGAGGTGTACGTCTGTTTTGTTGCATTCGCTTCATTATGCCGGTTGCGAGTCACCAAACGCACAAATTTGCCCAAGTCCTGGGCGCGACCACGGTCTGCGGTTTCATCGTCGTCTTTTAGGGATTCAATAGCGTTACCTCCCAATCGCTGTGGAGCTTGTTGTAACAAATTCGCTCGTGTAGATGCCGCCATCCGGCGCGCCAGAACTCGATGCGATCCGGGACCACACGATAACCTACCCATGTAGACGGACGCGGCACACGTTGATCTGCGTATTTTTCTTGAAATTCTGCCAACCGATTTTGCAGCGTTGCGCGGGACTCGAGAGGCTCGGACTGATTAGAGGCCCACGCCGCGAATTGCCCATCTCTGGCGCGAGTGGCCCAGTAAGCATCTGCCTCGTAATCCTTGACCAACTCCACCACCCCCTCGATGGTGACTTGTTCCATTAACGGTTGGCAAAAGAAACACAACGCCACGTGGGGGTTACTGGCAATTTGCATACCCTTGCGGCTGCGCTGATGAGTGAAGAACACGAATCCGCGACGATCGTAGTTCTTCACCGCCACCAGACGAACCGACGGCCTCCCCTGCTCGTCCACGGTGGCCAAAGTCATGCTGAGCGGCACCCCCAACTCGGTTTTCTTCGCGGTCTGGATCAGTTGATCAAACCGATTCAACGCTTCCTCATAGGGACTCACGATCGCAACCCGCGCCAATGGCTAGTTTACCGTTATGCAATACTAAAAAATCATGGCAAAAACCTCGATCCGGGGGATTGATCCATATCAATGTCCGCTTGTTTTGACGTGCCCGGCGGCTTGAGCGACGGTTCTGGCAGCGAAAACGGCAGTAAAATTAGGCGCACCGACGGCCTTGCCGCGAGCGGGTGCATCGTTCGGTTTTTGCCCCTTGGCGCCCGGCCAGCGGCGTAAGGCTCGGACCGGTCTGGGGGGCGCTCGTGCATTCGCGGCCGGGACCTGGGATTAATATACGGGCGAGATCCCCCGGATCGCTCTTGGGACGCCCCATCCGCCGGGGCAGCGCCCATCCGCGGCGTGTGCTGCCCTAGGGCGTAAGATCTGTGCGTTATACGTGCATAAATCCAGCATATCGCGGCACGCTCACGGACCGACAGCGAGCCAATTCATGACCGGGTCGTCGGCTGGTTGTCGACAGAACTTTATCTAGGTCAAATCCGTTCGATGACTCGGAAGCGGGGACATGCTAAGTTCCACGCCCTTTATCGGTACGCGGCCCATTGACTCCCTTGAATACCCACGAATACACGACCACTGAACCGCAGCAAACAGACACAGCCCCTCCCAGTTTGCAGGTGGACTCGGTTCAAGGAGCCCGCGGCGACCGCATCCTGTTCAGCAGTCTCTCGTTCAACCTGTCGCGGGGGCAGTTGCTGCACATCACCGGGCCCAATGGCAGTGGCAAAACGACGCTGCTGCGTATCTTGTGCGGTCTGCTCACGCCGCTGGACGGCATGGTCCGTTGGCACGGGCACGACATCCGCAGTAGCGCGTCGACCCACCGGCGGGAATGCACGTATATCGGCCACCGCGATGGACTGAAGTCGGAACTCACCGCTCTCGAGAATCTGCAGGTCAACGCACAAATGTCTGGTTGCCACGATACAAAAGTTGTTAGCGACAGCATACGACTGCTCGGATTATGGGAGTACCAAGATCTGTTGGTCGGTCATTTATCCGCCGGTCAACGCCGACGGCTGGCATTGGGACGGCTATTGGTTAAACGCGCCGTTCTTTGGATATTGGATGAGCCGTTCACGGCCATCGATGTCGATGGCCGTGACATCATTGAAGCGCAACTCATTAGCCATCTTCAAAAGGACGGTATCGTGGTGCTGACCAGTCATCAGGCGCTTTCACACCCTCAATTGCGTGAGCGGTGCGTGACCATATCATTACAATAATGTAATTATGGACGGTGTTCACAACAGCGCAATGACCGCGTTTACCACGATATTCCGGCGAGATGTCAAGCTTGCCTTGAGACACCGTTCCGAACTTATCAATCCATTGGCGTTCTTTGTTATTGTCGTGAGTCTATTTCCCCTGGGTCTATCGACAGACAGCCGCACACTTCTTCAGGTTGCGCCAGCGGTGCTGTGGATTTCAGCGCTGCTGGCGACAATGCTGTCGTTAGAAAGCATCTTTCGCTCCGACTACGAGGATGGGTCCTTGGAACAGCTCGTGCTGAGCGATCACCCCCTGTTTGTCATTGTCCTGGGCAAGGTGGCGGCACACTGGTGTACCACGGGATTATTGCTGACTCTGATATCGCCGGCATTGGCGATCTCCCTGGCATTTCCCACACAGAATCTGGGCATATTGGTCTGGACCTTGTTACTGGGTACTCCTACACTTAGTCTTATTGGTTCCATAGGTGTGGCACTGACGGTGGGTCTGAGGCGCGGCGGAATCTTGTTGGCGTTGTTGATATTGCCGTTGTACATACCCATATTGATCTTCGGCGCGAGCGCCGTTGATATGTCGATCGACGACTTGGACGTGGCCGGACAGCTATACCTGCTGGCCGCGCTTTTGGTATTGTCTTTCACCCTGGCGCCGTTCGCGACAGCGGCCGCGTTACGGGTGACACTGGAATAGTTATGCGCTTGTTTCGTTTCTTTCATCGTTTTGCATCGCCAAGAGAGTTCTTCCGCATTTCGGGCAGCATGATTCCATGGCTCGCTGCGACCACTTTGCTGTTGTTGCTCATTGGGCTTTACCTGGGCTTATTCGTGGCACCGCCGGATTATCAGCAGGGAGAGAGTTATCGCATCATGTTTATCCATGTGCCGAGTGCATGGATGTCGTTGTTCGTGTACATGGTGATGGCCGGCGCCGCCGCGATTGGACTTATCTGGAGAATCAAGCTGGCCCATGTGATCGCAATGAGTTCGGCCCCGATAGGTGCATCGTTTACGTTTCTCGCCCTGGTCACCGGTTCGCTCTGGGGGAAACCGATGTGGGGTGCTTGGTGGGTTTGGGATGCGCGGTTGACCTCGGAATTGATACTCCTGTTCTTGTATCTTGGAGTGATGGCGTTGTACGCCGCCTTCGAAGAGCGGCGCACTGCGCAACGGGCGGCGGGTATCCTGGCGATCGTCGGCGTAATTAACGTGCCCATTATTCATTATTCGGTAATGTGGTGGAACACCCTGCATCAGGGTCCGACCGTCACCAAGTTCGATGCCCCATCTATTCATCTGAGTATGCTCGCGCCATTGTTGATCATGGCAGTGGCGTTCACGGTTTTCTATGTCGTGGTGTTACTCATGCGTGCACGCTGGGAGGTGCTCGACCAGGAACAGCGCAGCAATTGGGTCGATGATTATCTGGAGCAGTTATCATCGTGAGCGAATTTTTTCATATGGGGGGCTATGCCTTTTATGTCTGGACCTCCTACGGCATAGCCTTCGCAATATTATTGATTAACGTCGTGCTGCCCATAGTGCGCAGGCAACGGCTATTGCGCGATTTACGACGCACGAAATCGAGGAAAACCACATGAGTCCCACACAAAGGCAGCGGCTAATGGTAGTCGTTATAATGATCGTTGGTATCGGCATCGCATCAACTTTGACATTGTTGGCGTTCCAGAAAAATCTGCTTTATTTCGTCACCCCAACGCAGATCACAAGCGGTGAACTACCCCAACAGCGACAATTTCGCGTCGGCGGATTAGTAGTCGAGGGCACGGTGCAACGCGAAGGCGTGAAGGTACAGTTCGACCTCACCGACACGGCAAATAGCGTTACCGTTGTTTACAGCGGCATCCTGCCGGATCTTTTCCGGGAAGGACAAGGCATTGTCGCCAACGGCAAGTTGACGGACAGCGGCGTGTTCGAGGCCTCAGAAGTACTGGCCAAGCATGACGAGAACTATATGCCACCGGAGGTGTCCGACGCGTTGGAAGCTGCAAAGAATTTGCCGGACAAATTTAAAGGACATCCAAAATGATCCCCGAAATCGGACAATACGCACTCATCCTCGCGCTGTGCGTGGCCCTGGTGCTGATGGTTTTTCCGTTGGCAGGCACTGTCGTCGGCAATCGGAACTGGATTGCGGTGGCTCGTCCCGCCGCCCGGGCACAATTTTTGATGGTGGTCATCGCCTACGCCTGTTTGACATATGCGTTCGTCGTCGACGATTTCTCGGTCGCTTACGTAGCCCAGAACTCCAACTCGGCGCTCCCCTTGGTATATAAAATCTCCGCTGTCTGGGGCGGTCACGAAGGGTCGCTATTGCTGTGGGTACTGATACTTGCAGCTTGGAGCGGCGCCGTAACCGTATTCAGCCGCCGCGTCCCCGAAGACATGGTGGCGCGGGTGCTGAGTGTGATGGGCATGGTCAGTATCGGCTTTCTGCTGTTTGCATTGTTGACTTCGAACCCGTTCGAACGGCTGTTGCCCGCACCACTTAATGGGCGAGATCTGAATCCGCTGCTGCAGGATTTCGGGATGGCGATTCACCCGCCTATGTTGTACATGGGTTATGTCGGATTTTCGGTCGCATTCGCGTTCGCGGTCGCGGCGATGTTGAGTGGGCGGCTGGATGCAGCCTGGGCGCGTTGGTCGCGGCCATGGACCAATGTTGCTTGGTTGTTTCTGACCATCGGCATCGCACTCGGCAGTTGGTGGGCCTATTATGAACTGGGATGGGGCGGCTGGTGGTTCTGGGACCCGGTGGAAAACGCGTCGTTCATGCCGTGGCTGGTTGGCACTGCGTTGATACATTCGCTCGCGGCCACTGAAAAACGCGGCGCATTCAAGGCCTGGACCGTACTGCTCGCGGTGTTCGCATTCTCCTTGAGCCTGTTGGGGACCTTTCTGGTCCGCTCCGGCGTACTCACGTCGGTGCACGCATTCGCCACCGATCCCGCCCGGGGCGTGTTCATACTGGCGTTTCTTGCCGTCGTGGTGGGCGGATCACTGGCGCTGTATGCATGGCGTGCGCCACAGATTCGCAGCCGCGTGGGTTTCGCGCTGGTGTCCCGCGAATCCGGCCTGCTACTCAATAATGTTTTGCTGGTCGTGGTCTGTGCCACGGTGTTGTTGGGCACCCTGTATCCGTTAGTGTTGGATGCCATGGGGCTGGGTAAGATCTCCGTCGGGCCCCCGTACTTCAATTCGGTGTTTATTCCCTTGACGGTGCCCCTGGCGATGATGGTGGGACTCGGAGCCATGGCGCGTTGGAAAAAGGACAACATGGCGACGTTGTTACGGCGCACGCGCGTACCACTGGCAGCCAGCATCGTCATCGGCCTGTTATTACCGCTGCTGGCCCAGGGAGGATACTCGTGGACCGCGGCGGTGGGACTGACGCTGGCAACGTGGGTGACGGCGACCACACTACAAGGCGTCTATGAACGGGTAGCCAACAAGAAGCGTCCGGTGGCGGCGCTGGCCGCCATACCGCGGGGCTTTTGGGGTATGACGGTGGCGCATCTTGGTATCGCGATCTTCACCGTTGGCATAACGCTGACCAACATCTACTCAGTAGAAACAGACATCAGCATGGCGCCCGGTGATAAACACGACATCGCTGCATACACGTTTCGCTTTGAGGGCGTGACCCAGATACCCGGGCCCAACTACACCGCGCAGCAGGGACTGTTCACCGTGTTCCGGGGAAAGGATCGTGTCGCCAAACTCA
>CAMYMN010000100.1 GCA_947259395.1 uncultured Gammaproteobacteria bacterium
GGCTGAACTCGCGGGAGTCCCGATATCGATCATCGGCGCTACAGTCGCTTCAGCTGAAAGCAAGCGGAACGCGGTGATCTCTGCGCTCGATTTCCTGTTCACTGGCAGCTAAGCCCCTTTACGGGAGTTCTACTGATCCAGTTCCCCAACTATTGCATAGATCTTGGCGAGCGCAACGCCTTCCCCACCCCTTGGAACAAAATTGGGCTTGAAATCCCCGCAAACCGCCTTCATACGCGGCCTCAGTGATGGAATGCTTGGGGGAGCCTGCGCAGTTCTGGATGACAGCAGAGACGCCCCCCGATAGCGACGCAGTTCCAGGTGCGACTCAGCACGGACCGCAAAGCTGGCGCGGCAAGTGAAATGAACTATCTGGCTAGACAAGAATTCGCGGTTGAATGTTAGGATTGGGTCCGGCAGCCGGTAAGAACAAGAAGAGTCTTTATGTCCATTTTTTCGGAGCTACAACGGAGAAATGTTTGGCGCGTCGCATTGTTATACGTGGTGGTCTCATGGCTTACGTCGCTTCGCTTCGTCGCCTTGTTGCTGATCCTCGGATTTCCGCTCGCCCTGCTCTTCTCTTGGATTTACGAACTGACGCCAGAAGGCCTGAAGCGTGAGCGAGATGTGGATCGAAGCAGATCGATCGTGGATACCACCGGTCGCCGACTCAACGTAGTGATAGTCGTCCTGTTGATGCTCGCAATCGCCGGGCTCGCCTACGACCGGCTCTCACCCGAGTCACCAAGCAGCGCAGAAGAAATATCAGTTTCCGACGCGCAGCCGGGTTTATCCAGGCCCCACTCAGCGGCTCCGCATGATGGAAAGCCGCATTCACTGTCAATTGCCGTATTGCCCTTCGAGCTCCGATCAACAGAAAGCGACGTGGGGATATTTGCGCTCGCGGTTGCCGATCAACTTCGTGTTTTGCTCTCCGCAGACAAACGCCTCAAGGTGACCGGCAGTATCTCATCAGACACCGCGGCAAAACGTCAGCTCGATGTTCCCGGACTTCGCAAACAACTTGGTGTTGAATATGTGGTTTTTGGCAGCGCTACGGTCGTGCAAAAGAGGCTGCAAGTCCAGGCGGAGCTCATCGGTACTCTCGATGGTTTCACCGTGTGGTCGCGGTCGTACGAACGTCCTGCTGAAGACCTGTTTGGCATGCCGGAGGATATCGCTAATGCCGTCATCGCGACGATTACGAACGAACCCGAGCAAGCGAGATCTGCAGTGCCAAGTGACAATCGCGCTATCGACCCAGAAGCATATCGCGCATACCTTTTGGGCACACACTTCCTCGATCGTGACGGCAGTGTGGCTGATTACGAACGAGCTGCTTCGGAATTCAAGCGTGTCGTTGAGCTGGTGCCAGACTATGCGGTTGGTTGGTCCAGGCTGGCTCGTGCGCACCTCGGAATCGGAAGTCGAAATGCGAACGTGGATAATTCGTTTCAATCCAGTCGAATTGCGGCCGAACGCGCCATCGCACTTGCCCCCGAAATGTCGGAAGCATGGGCCGTACTTGCCGCTATAAAGATTAGCACTGGCGTCGATATCACGGGTGCCTACGTGGCGGTGGGGCGTGCAATGAGTCTTAACCCGAACACCGAATATGCCACGAGGCTGGCGGGGCTCTTGGAGGGCACCTTTGGTCATGCGGACGTTGCCGCACAATTGTCACTGCAGGCTGCTGCAATTGATCCGCTGAGCACCAAGACACTACGCAATGCGGCATTGTACGCCCTGTACGCCGACGAATTTGACCAGGCTATCGAATACGGCACTCGCGCGCTGGATATCAATGAAGGGGCCGTCGTGGTGCCCTACATTTTGAGTCGGGCCTATGCCGGTCGAGGCGACATAGCCGATGCCCTCGCCATTATTGAACAAGAACCTATCACGCCATTTCGGGAATTTGGCATGGCGTATATCTACCTGGCGGATCAGGACATCGAACGAGCTACTGCACAAATCAATTATCTCACCGAACAATATGGCGACATCGCCGCCGTCAATCTTGCTGAATTGCACGGAATGGATGGGAACAGAGACAAAGCGTTTGCATGGCTGGAGACGGCCATCGAGAACAAAGACAACGGCCTTTTCGAGGCGCGCAGCATGCCGGGACTGCGACCCCTGCATGACGATCCGCGCTGGCAGGATTTCATTGTCAAGGCCGGGCTTGAGGATCCACCGTAGCGCATTGGATCAGAGGTCCGTTCTCACCGCTCGCACTGTCCGGCGCAGTAAGTCTTAACTCTTGCCGAATTCTTAGCGCCCTGCCGCGCAAAGGCACTAGAACGATAGAAATCGAATCGGGATTTCTCTGACGATTTGACACCACGGTTTCACGCCCTTGCCTGCGAAGCAGGCGCCCTTCGATTTAACAGACCGCTTATGTGATCTGCGTCGCAGGATTCCTGGGCGTTCGGCCCAACAAGGCACCTCCGTGAACGCCAAGTTAGTGATGGAATAAGGCTACGTTCCTGAAAACGACGTTACGGATCTGTATTCTATGCTGAGGATTGGGAAGAAGCGCCGCGAGAAACTCGGTATCACCTATTTTGGTCTGCTTGGTCATGAGGTAGCTTTGCTCAAAAAAATGATGGAATGTTCCCCGGATCTGGCCTCTGACTACGAACTGCGCGAGCCGAACCAAGCGGGTTCGTGCGGTGTCGTCTTGGTTAACAAGGACAGCCAACTCGCTACGTCGTGGTGGAAGAACTACAAGAAACGGTATCCATCGGCAGTACCACTGTTTCTCACCGATTCCAAACAAGATGCCGACGACAGCGTCTTGTGCAAACGACCGTTCTCACCGTCCTTCCTACAAGCCGCGTTCCAGGACTTGGTCAGCGAGAATACGCCGTAGTCTTTCGACGTATCCATCCCAACTATTGACACGAAGTTGGGCCTTAATTATTCCGTATTTTTTGGCGTTCTGCCGGTCTTGACGACAGAATCAGGTCGCCCCCTTTTAATCACATTTTTCCAAAAGATCACGTTACCGGTCGGATACGACGGCGCGTAGATTGGATAGTAGGGACTACGTGAAGAGCCTGCTATTCAAGAAACGTTCAACGCTAATCGGTCGTGCTACGAAGCCAACGCCAAACAACCCGCTCCAAGTCTAGTTCAATTGGCTCAATGCGAACGCCGCCCAAGCCAACAGGTGTTGATCTAAGGATGTCACCGTTTGGCCCGTGATCGATATCTGATACCTCTATCAAAGCCTGAAAATAGCCGTGCTGTTCTCGCGTTTCGGCTATTCTCGAGAGTTTTTCGCTATTGTTGAGCAGCAGACCGATTGCTTCAGTTCCGATGCCATGCGTGCCAGCAACCACAATGGCTTCTGTTCCTCTCATGAACGCCGTAGGGTCCAACATATTTGGGAGCCGAGAAACAGTTAAGTAGTCAGATTGGATCCAGTTGTCCTTGCCAAGTTTTGGAGGCGGCAACAATACCCCGTTCAACGCAACTTGCCAGTTTGGCATTTCTCGGACCTCTCCGGCAACGAATCTCTTAGCCATCTTCGAACCGATTGGGAGTCGATCTTCGTCAATGTGAAATTCGACCGGTAACTCAACTAAGGGGTTTCGTGGCCGGTTTAAGTGATATCGGTCACGGCCGAAGTACTCCATTATGAGCGCCGTCACTGGGTCACTAATCGGACTCCCAGTAGTGACCAAATCTGTATCACCAGCTACTCGTCCAGGGAACCCTTCTGTTCCCGTTGCATCTTTGAACCAATCAAGAACGGACACTCCCAACGCGGCACCAAGATCGACGGACGCGCGAAAAGCGCTCGACTCGTGATAGTCAGTAAGATCATATGTCTCCCTCATATGATCCAGACCTGCACTCCAGGACAATTCGTCCAAGCCGCCGAAGACTTTCGTCAACAGATTGTCATTTTGCGCTCTTTGTTCATCTTCATTTCGTCGTGCCAACACGCGGTCACGGTAAACGTCGTAGAAAAAACTGCCGCCGAATCCCCCACCAATCGCGACAGCTAATCCGCTCAGTAGAAAGCGACGTCTCGACATCGACTCTGCTTGACCCATACGTACATCAGGTTCGTCTCTGGAAGAATCCGCAATTGCATTCTTGTTTCGGCTTGACCTTTCTGCCTCAACAAATCGAACTACATGGTTCACCTGAATCAAATACCTGCCGGAAGCACCTTTCGTCGCGTGGAGGCGCCCATCCTTTATGTAACGGTAAATCGTACTACGACTCACGCTAAGGGCGTCGGCAACTTGCGAAACAGAGATTATTGATTTGTTACTAGTCACAACGAGAGCATTTCCTAATGAATCTAACGATGCGCTTTATTGAAATACATTATGAGCTGCACCACGTAAACAACCAAACCTCAGAGCCCTGATATCCGACGCGATATGTATGGGTCGAATCCTATGGCGACTATTCTTGAGGCCCTCCGTATAGCCACGAACCACCGCTCGGCCGGCATAGCCGCGTACAAGTCCACCCGCAACAGAGATATTCTCGATCGCATACATATCCTCGGTCGCCGCTACTAAGTCCGCGATGCGGCGACCAACCTCTTCAAATATTTCATTCGCCAGTTTTCGAAGTGGGCTGTCAAAACCGTTGACTATCGTACATAACTCCGTGGGGACATCGGCTCCATCCACAATGCCGAGCAGCTCCTCGTTGACATCGTGATCGAACGCAATATTTCTGATCCCAAGCCACGAGATGTACTGCCCTGCAGTACCGCGGATCTTTGTTCCGGCGTCCAATGGCCCCTTGTCACCAATATTGATGACTACCTTTGTAAACTCGTTCACACCGATGGACAGACTACCCGCACAATCAATGTGCCCCGCCGCAAGCTCATTTCCAAGTTTTAGTACAAGTGTATTCCTTAGCCCGGTTTCGCGAGCAAGTCCCAGGGCCTCCGCGTCGCCGTCGTTTATGGTGTACACAGGCACATCGCAGAGCTCAGAAGAGAAGATCGATGGAATGTTACCGAGAAGCCTGACACCTTCTTCATCAAACGACTCTGCGAATCCTGTACCAACTCCGACTACGCGATCCTCGGGGACAACGACACTCAAACTCGTGCCAATTGCCGCGATGTCGCGCAGGTCTAAGCATGCTCTTGCTAGCTCCTCCTTTGCACAAGATATGACGCGCCCAATAAACTTATGCGCCTTCGAACGGTCATCATTGTCCCTCCAAGTCAATAGGGCGATTGGATCACGATAGAACTCCAACCGACCTTTAGTGCCCAAACGTAAAACACCTATCTTAGTGAAGTGCTTGCCGATGCTAATGGCAAGAACATTTGAACCAGTGTCACGCCTGCGACACAGCTCTCGGCTGTCCCGCACGACAAGTCGTTTGGGCAAAGGTGCCCACGCATCACTTTCATGGTCAGAATCGATCCGGAAATTCTCTACAGAAAAATAGCTTTCGACAATAGATTTGATACTCGCCGGTGCCCCCGGTTGATCAAAGAATTTGTCGAAGCTTGCGGATATGTCTCTGGCCAGATTTGGAATCGATGACTTAACCTGGACCCGATGTGCTCCGACTGTCGCGAGGTGATTGCTGATGATCGCGCAGAGGAATTTTACGAACAGGAGCCTATCGACTCTGTCATGATTTCTGGGGTAGAAAAAAGTCGCTATTGAGTGTCGTTTAGGCGCGCCAATGAAAGTAAGCTTGGTCGACTCGAACGCACTAGGAAATCGACTCGCCGCTTCTTCAAACCCCTCATGGACCGCAATCCAGTGCGAAATGCTCGGACTTTTTTCGAGTAACTCAGCGGGACCTTGCACGCCTGCTCCTCTGCCAAGAATGTTCGAGCGAGTATATCAATAGCTGGCATTGCCGAGCCGCGACCAGACAGGTAATTCTTGCTCTGAAAGCGGCACAACTCGAATGTTGCTCGGCCTGACTCTTCAACTCGTCCGCCAGCCTACCGTATCGCATTTGACGCGTAGACGGAGGCAAAAGTTGCTTTCCCCGATGTAGCTGTGGCTTAACTTTTGCCGATTAGTTGGACCTCAACATCCAACATCCTCGTAGTTCTTAGCGCCCTCCTCCGGCTTGGAGGCGAGAATGGGTCAATAATTGTCACTGCCGTTCCGTGGTCGTTTCCCTAAACTTGCCGCTGGCAACGGGCCGCTGGGCGCCGACCCTAGAGAAACGCGGGTGTGAGGCGCATCACCGATTTTGCGCATCGAATGTCATATCAATAGCAATGAAGATCCACTAATTGAGACGTCGCTCATTAGTGGCCGAAACTGCCTAAGGTTCATTGCGATGACGACTGTTCGACCAAGGACACGCCACACGTTGGTGCTTACCGCACTAACCACCATTTTAGCAGCTGGCTGCGGGGGTTCCGGTGGAACCTCGAGTCCGCCAGCACCACCACCTCCTCCGCCGGCCGCGGCAGATTGGAACATCGTCGTTAATACGGCCGATGTTGCAGCGCCTCTGAATCAATCGCTGATTGGTTTCTACGATCTGTCGGGCGCGTTGTACGACTACGAAAACGTCCCCGGGCTGACCGCCGAAATGAACGAGGTCGGGTTCGCCGCGCCAGGTGGCGCCGGCGCCGACTGGCGCATCGGTGTCGGTCGTTGGGAAAACTCCACGGAATTATTCGGCATGCTGAGCGATACCTCCGTGTGCCCCAATGTGACACCCGAAAATCAATCGGCGTTTGCAACCGACATCGAGCTGTTGGCGAGTCGGGATTGGTTTACTTACACAGACGGCTCGCCGGTTGATGGCGCTGATAT
>CAMYMN010000101.1 GCA_947259395.1 uncultured Gammaproteobacteria bacterium
GAGAAATACTTCATCCGACATTTATTCGACATCAGTGCTGCATCGTTATGCACCGTCCTGCACTTAAGGCAACGAACGCCGTCCTTCGGCCCAATTAAAACAATGACTTATATTGGCGGCTCTGGCTTCGAACCAGGTGGTCGGGGGTTCGAGTCCCTCCGGGCGCGCTAACTTTTCAAGCCACGCGACGCCGCTTAGCGGCCTGAGCCAAATCCCATGTGGCTTGCAGGTTCATCCAAAGTTTTGGCGTCGTATGAAGCGCCTTTGCAAGGTCCAACGCGGCATCCGCAGTTATCCCACGCTTTCCCTTGATGAGTTCGTTCAACCGCGTACGCGTCCATCCCAACTTCTCCGCCAAGGCAGTCTGAGTCAAGCCGGCAGGCTCAAGGAATTCCTCTAACAAGATTTCGCCTGGATGAAATGGATTCTTTGGCAATCTCATACGAAACTCACACTTAAGTTAATTAACCATGGTAATCAACCACTCGTACATCATGCGCCGCACCGCCCTCCCATCGGAAGACCACTCGCCATTGGTCGTTTATCCGGATGGAGTGGTAACCTTTCCATTCACCCCTCAACGCTTCCAATCTATTGCCGGGCGGGCTACGTAGGTCCGTCAGATCAGCGGCATCGTATAGATACAACAACTTCCGTCGCGTTACCCGTCTCAAATCCGGTGGAAAATGGCGAGTCGCGGCGGTGCGTTTATCGTCAAATAGATCTTCGGCTAACTGGTCGCCAAAGCTCTCTATCATATTTATATGTTATCGGAAATCGATAATAATATCAACTAGGAAATACACCATGTAGTGGTGTGAGTGTCGAATTTTCATTTCGCCTGTAGTGGTCGTCCATCGATTCCTTTGACGTGACAATTTGAACTAATTTTCTTTATTTCTTTGAACTTATCCTATTGTTCCCGGACCCTTTGGAAGTAATTGTGTATTATCGCGGATAATAGCGGATGGCTGCTTGAGAAAAGATGAATAAATGGGAACGACAGGACCACTTCACCGATCTCCGCTTAAGTTGACAGAGCCATATCAACTTAGCCACCCGGTCAGCCCTCTGTCGGGCTTTAGTTCTGTCATGAATTCCTCAGCCGGAAGGCACCACACATCATCTACCCACAGTCGTTCGTTGCCCCGGTACAACAAGAGAGCTTCTGCCTCCGGATAATCATCCCTGAAACTTTTCAGACTGCGCAACTCCTTACGGTCCACCTGTGCGGTGTTCTTGACTTCAACAGCCCAGAAACTGTCCTCACCGTAAACAATAAAATCAACTTCACTGCCCGCCTGGGTCCGCCAGAAATACAGCTCATATTTTCCTCGTGAGTAGGCAATCCAGGCTCGCAGGTGTTGCGCAACCAACCCCTCGAGTGCCCCGTGTTCTCCGCAAAAACTCCATCTGCCCTACTCTGAACGGCTTCATCGAGCTTTGATTATCAAGGAAAATCTCCCACATGAAGTTCGAGATACGGTTCGCGGCGGAGAACCTCTCTCTGCGGAAATAGCTCGCTCTCTATCAAGAACGCCAGGTCAAATCGCGCCGAATCGATGCAACAACAAGAATCGCTTTGGTATTCCCGTCGAGGCGTTTCAATTGGCGACCATCGCTCGTGATTGTGCAACCGCAAACGTTAGCTCGTTGGCACCGGCATGGTTTTCGATTGTTTTGGCGCTCCAAATCGCGTCCTGCACGGCCCCGGATCCCTGTAGAGTTCAGACAACTGATCCGCGAGATGACTCTGAATAACATTAGTTGGGGCGAAGAACGCATCGCAAATGAGCTATTGCTGAAACTGGGAATCCGTGTATCCCCACGCACTGTTCGCAAATACATGCCGAAACAACCGCCCCGCGGTGATCAACGCTGGTCTAGGTTCGTGCGTAACCCCGCGTCCGCTATCGTTGCTTGTGACTTCTGAATCGCGGTCACCGCAACATTCCGACTTTTCTATTTATCGGTGGTTATCGAACATGGCTCACGCCGGTTTACAGCCTGAACTATGATTCGTCATGCACAGGCCGCAAAACAATTTTCGGCGCAGCCGCTTTGCCTTCATGAATCTCACGAAATGCTGCTGCGCCATCGGAGAGGAGGCGTGCATCCACCCAGTCAAGTACGCCAAGAGCGCCACTGTATAAGGCCTGAATGGCAGCACGCAGATCAACGGCACTATACGTGTAGTTCCCCAGGAAGGTGATCTCATCCAGGGTAATCCTGCGGGTGTCGAGTCCCGGCTCGTTATCCTGCAAACCAACGTGAGAAATGACACCACCTGATTTAACCAAGCTGCACGATGCCGCGCGCGTTCGACCACTGCCAACCGCATCGATAACCAGGTCGAAACTGTTTTCTTCAGGCAGATCATCGCCCAGGGGGTCATAGACCTCGCAGCAATCCAGCTTTTCTGCCGTGTGCCTTCTCAGAGGATTGGTATCGCCAAGGCAGACATCGATACAACCTTTGCCACTCAGCATCAACGCTGCAAAGGCACCAATTGAACCGCCGCCCAACACCAATGCCCGGCACTCAGAGAGTGGTCGGTGTAGCACTTTCTCTGCCAGATAGATCGCATGCAGTGAAGTGGCTGCTGGCTCAGCAAGACTGGCGATAACAGGATCCATGTCCTGAGGCATATCGAGCAGATTACATTCCGGTATGGTGACGTATTGTGCAAACGCACCGGCGAGGCGCATGCCTATAAGTTCCCTTAGTGCACACAGGTTGGAACGACCCCCCAGACAGTGGTTACAAGTACCGCAGGTCATGAGTGGATTGACTACCACACGCTTACCCTGTTGAGCGCCAGTCAGCACCACGCCCACGGCCTCATGTCCGAGTATAAGCGGGGGGATTCGCCGCGCATCATGACCATGATAAGCGTGCATATCAGAACCGCAAATGCCGACTGCCTCTATCTTGACCAGTGCCTCACCGGGGCCTGGAACAGGATCCGGTTCGTCACGGTACTGCACCTCTAGAGTGTCTGTGTATACGAGTGCTTTCATGGTTTCCTCTCTATTTCGCGGTGAATCCCCCATCGAGATGGATAATCTGTCCGGTGATGTAATCTGACGCAGGTGAGGCCAGAAACACGGTCAATCCATCAATGTCCGAAAGCTCTCCATTGCGGCCAATAGCGGTTTGCGCAGCCAACTTATCGAGCTGATCCGGATCCTTATACACTGGTGCGGTCAACTCAGTAGGAAAAAAGCCGGGTGCTATGGCGTTACAGGTAATGCCATGTCGCGACCAGGCTTCCGCCATAGCGCGTGTTAGCTGGGAGATGCCACCCTTGGACGCGCCATATGCCAGACCATTGGGAAAAGCTCGGCTCGATTGCAGAGAAGCGATATTTACGATCCGGCCCCAGCCTCGCTCCTTCATTGCCGGTACCAGTTCACGAGCGAGAAAAAAGGGCACTGCCAGGTTGAGATTGAGTGTCGTATCCCAGCTCTCAAGTGTGATCTGTTCAACGGGCTGGCGAAAATTGACGCCCGCAGCGTTGATCAGAATGTCGATCGGCCCAAAAGTTAACGACGCACGCTTTGATATTTCTGGAAGTTGACTGCGATCGCTAAGGTCTGCGGGAAGGGCCACCGCCCTCCCCCCTACAGCTTCAATCTCGGCCACGGCCTCATGCAGTTGGGCCTTGCGGCGACCGAGCAACACCACGGCCGCACTCGCCTGCGCCAGCGCCAAAGCCTGGCGGCGGCCGATGCCAGAGGTGGCACCGGTCACCAGGGCTACTCTGCCCGCAAGAGTAAAATTTGCCGTCAATCCACTACTTCAGGCTGCAGATTGAAGGATTCACCCGGAAAATACTTGAACAGGCGATCGTCACCCGTGCGCGCATGCGCCTCCATACCTTCGAGGCGTGAGATCCTCGCTGCCGCTGCAGCTACTTCACGGTTTGCCTCCCGGCTCATACGTTGGGTGGTGACGGTTTTAATGAACTTACCCGCTGACAGACCACCGGTGTAACGGCCTGCGCCCTTGGTAGGCAGGATGTGATTGGTACCTGAGCACTTATCACCAAAGGCAACGGTGGTCTCCTCACCGACAAACAGTGACCCATAGTTGCGCAGGCGATTTACCCACCAGTCCAGGTCGACAGCCTGCACCTCGAGATGCTCAGCAGCGTAACGGTCGCTTACCTGCGCAGCTTCTTCCCGGTCGGAGCAAAAGACCACCTCACCATAATCACGCCACGAGGCTTCTGCCGCAGTACGCGCGGTATCTGGCAATTTGTCGATGAAACCCGGTACCAGATCCATCACCTTTTCCCCCAGCTCCCGGTCCGTGGTGATCAACCAGCACGGCGTATCCAACCCGTGCTCGGCCTGGCCGACCAGGTCACTGGCTACGATCGCGGGGTCAGCTGTATTATCCGCGATGACTGCAATTTCCGTGGGACCGGCAAACAGGTCGATACCAACCCGGCCGAACAGCATGCGTTTGGCTTCGGCAACAAAACGATTTCCTGGACCGACGAGGATATCGGCTGCATGACCGGTGAACAAACCGAAGGCCATCGCGGCGATACCCTGCACGCCACCCAGCGCGAGGATGGTGTCTGCGCCACACAGATTGGCAGTGTAGATAATCGCAGGGTTCACACCTGCACCCGGTTTCGGCGGTGAACAGGCGATCACATGATCCACACCCGCTTCCTTGGCAGTGGCCACCGACATCACCGCAGATGCCACGTGCGAATAGCGTCCGCCGGGGATATAGCAGCCAGCTGTTGAGACCGGTATCTGCTTCTGCCCGGCAAACAGACCGGGGGAGAGCTCCACTTCAAAGTCTATCAGTGCTTCCCGTTGTTTCGCGGCAAAGCCACGTACGCGGTCATAGGCGAATTGAATGTCATCTTTCACTTGCTGGGGTACTTTAGCGGAGGCTGCGGCGATCTCTTCCGGCGTGACCACGATATTGCCAGTGTAATTGTCCAGCTTTTCCGCGTACTCCCGTGCTTTCTCTTCGCCGCCGGCTTCGATCGCAGAGAGCATCTCGGATACGATCTTACGAGTGTCTTCCTCCCCGCTGGCAGCGGTTTTCTCTGCTTTTTTCAAGTATTCAATAGTCATCAATCGATCTCTTTAAAATGTTAGTGGATAAACTGCTTACTGTTATGTCCGTCGGTAAATAAGTTGAGACAAGCGTCTATTGTTTTTAATGGAGAATTTGGCTCGATCGACTCCTGGTCAATTTAAGTTTACGCAGCCGCCTGGGCGTGCTGCAACCGCCTCGTCGCGAAGATTTTCCGTTTAATCGCTTCGCGCTGCCTTAGAATCGATGCCGCGTGCCCGAAGTAGACATCAGCCGGTGTCGCATTACCCAGACTCTCGTGGTAGCGTCGATGGTTGTAGTATTCGACAAACGCTTCCACGTGCGCTTCCAGGTCGCCGGGCAAATAGTAATGCTCGAGCAATAATCGGTTCCTCAGCGTCTGATGCCAGCGCTCGATCTTGCACTGGGTCATCGGGTGATACGGCGCGCCACGAGTGTGCTTGATATCTCGCTCATCGAGCCAGTCGGCCAACTCGGCGGCGATATAGCTCGAGCCGTTGTCCGAGAGCAACCGAGGGCGATAGCGAACGGTGGCTGAATCAAGTCTCGTTGCTACGAGTACCAACTGCAGCGTCTCGGTCACATCAACGGCCTTCATCGTCGTACACAGCCGCCAAGCGATGATGTAGCACGAATAGTCATCGAGCGCCGTTGACAGGTAAAACCAACCCCAGCTGATGACTTTTAAGTACGTAAAATCCGTCTGCCACAGTTGATTCGGCGCGGTCGTCTTCTCATGAAACTCATCGGCGGCGCTCATGACCCGGAACGCGGGTGTGCCGATTAGGTCCTGCGCCTTCCATAGCCGATACACGCTCACCTCGGAGATAAAATACCTCCGCTCATCAGTAGTAGTACAGGCTCTGCGCGATCCCTTCACGGCGGCATAGCTCGGCGATGGAGTGCTCGCCGCGCAGACCCTCCAAAACATTCCGGATCTTCTCCTCCGCGCTATGTTGGCGTCGTGTTGCACGGCGGATCGATTTGACGTGCTGCTCAGCACTGTCTTGGTGTATCGCTTTCTTACTCAGTGTGCTCTCCGTCGAGCCGCAATGAGCCAGCATTACTCCGTTACATCAGACTTACAACTTGTCTCATGGATGCTGACGGGGAACACTGCGCACTGTTTTGCATATTTGCTCTACGCGCTCTCATAAAGTCTTGTCAGAACAAACTCCCGATGCCCCAACGCCTCTGCCGAAGTCAGACGCCCATTGACGGTTCGAAACATTGAGTCGAGCAGCGCATCACCTGCCTCATCCGGGGTCATCTCCTTGCGCAGCAGACCG
>CAMYMN010000102.1 GCA_947259395.1 uncultured Gammaproteobacteria bacterium
AATTCATCGAACACGCCGGATTGGTCGACACTATCTTCACCGATCTCGGCGCTACGCGTGTTGTCGAATGCTGGGCTGATGATGTGCCCGAAGGAAAGATCACCGATTTCGGCAAGGCGGTGCAGGCGACGGCCGATGAGTCGGTCGTATTCTCCTGGGTCGAGTGGCCGGACAAGGAAGCACGCGATGCCGCCATGCAAAAAATGATGTCGGAAGATTTCAAGGACGAACGGATGGATATGGAGAAGAATCCCATGCCGTTCGATGGCAAACGTCTTATCTTCGGTGGCTTCAAACCAGTTGTCGAACTCTAGGAAGCCTGAACGGCCGCTGCTGGCCGGTAGCCGCCCTGAAAACTGAGCGGTTTCGGGCCTCCTAACTGTCTGCTCCTGGGAAAAGCCGACGTTCGGCATTCTCGGATGTCCGCTAATAGGACCCGCCCGGGTTTGATGGACACCTTTTAATGTCCGCATAATGCGGAAGGAGGTGTTCCATGCCAAAAAAGAAGTATCGCCGATACAGCCCTGAGTTCAAGCGCCATGCGTTGAAGCGGGCGAGTGAAGATGGCGTCACCGACAAGTCGGTCTGTGAGGATCTGGGGATCAGCGAGCGGCAACTGAGACGTTGGCGTGATCAGTATCGACTGCTGGGTGAGCAGGCGTTTCCGGGTGAGGGCAAGAAGCGCGACGAGGAGATCGCCGATCTCAAGCGCAGGCTCGCAAAGGCAGAACAGGAAAGGGATTTTTTAAAAGATGCGGCGGTTTTCTTTGCCAAGGAGTCGAAGTGAGATACATCTGTATCGATCGACGCCGCACCCAGTATCCAGTGAGGATGATGTGTCGCCTGCTGCAGGTATCGCGCAGTGGTTACTACGCCTGGCGGGTCCGGCCTGAGAGCCGTCGAGCCAGGACGGACCGCGAGTTCACCGAGCTGATACGGCAGATCCACACCGACAGCGACGGTGTTTACGGCGCCGCCAAGATTACGGCGGAGTTGAACGAGCAAGGCTACCCCTGTGGCCGCCACAAAGTGGCGCGGCTGATGCGTTTAGCCGGTCTCAAGGGATGTCCCAAGACCACGTTTAAGGTCACAACGCAGCGTGACCCCAAGCACCCCGTTGCGGACAACCTGCTCGAACAAGACTTCACGGCAGAGGGCCCGAATGAGCGCTGGGCATCCGATATCACGTACATCAAGACACGCCAGGGCTGGTTGTATCTTGCCGTGGTGCTGGATCTCTACTCGCGCCGTGTCGTGGGCTGGTCGATGAGCCGCTGGATCAGCCGGCACCTGGTTCTCGATGCGCTGACCATGGCGGTGCAGCAACGCTTGCCCGATGACGGACTCATCCACCACTCGGACCGCGGCAGCCAGTATACGAGCGATGACTTCCGCGACGAGCTCGAGATGCACAAAATCCAGTGCAGCATGAGTGGCCGAGGCAACTGCTATGACAATGCTGTCGTCGAAAGCTTCTTCGGCTTACTCAAACGCGAGCGCGTGAATCGGAACTACTACCTGACACGCGACGATGCCAAGCAGGATATCTTCGACTACATCGAGTGCTTCTACAATCGAAAACGACGGCACGGTTATCTTGGTAATATAAGTCCGGCCGTGTTCGAAGAGCGTGCCAAATTACAGCAACAGGTGGTCCATTAAACCGGGGCAGAACCAAAGCATCCCCAAGCCGACATTGAGCTATCATTGGTTTTAAAGGCTGCTAGTGACCCAAAGGCGACATGGCATCCGGCTTCTGTACGGTCAATTTACGGGTGAGGAATATTGGATCATTTTGAATTTATCCTAATTATCACATCAGTAATCTTCGCTCTTGCTGTCGCCCAAATCCTGTCCGGCATTAGCCGAATAGCTCAATCCAAGTCCACAATACGACCTTTCCTCCCTCACTCCATCTGGGTGATAAATTTATTCGTCTTCATATTTCTTATCTGGTGGGTGTCTTGGGAATTTCGCGACATCCAATGGACGTTCCCACGATATGCATACATGCTTATGGCGCCGACCTTTCTCTACTTCGCGTGTTCTTTATTGGTGCCACAGCAATTTGAAGGTACGGAAGTCAGCATGGAGGATCACTTCTTCCAGATTCAACGCCCACTGTTCGTTTCGTTTTTTTTCACGACTCTTGTTGTAATGGTGGACGGAAACTTGTTAGCGGATGAACCCCTATGGCATAGCGGCCGTCTCGGAAATCTTGCAATGCTTGGATTGGCGATTTGGGGTTATGTATCCACTAACAAGACTGCGCACAAAGTTATTGCCATCATGATATTGCTGGTGTTTGTGGCTCTGATTGCAGTCAGATTTTGGAATCCTCGGTAGAACGACGTTCGGTTCTGGCCGAGCCCCGACGCTCGGACATCTATCAACGCAATGACTGCTGACAGTGGGAGCTGCCGTTCAGATGTTAAGATAGCAGTAAGCTGCCATCGACATTGCCGCCTTGCTGGAGCGGCGTTACTGCATGAGGGACTTATGCTGCTCAATCCTCACAAACGCATTCGACGTTATCACGACAAGACATCGACCCAGATCATGCGCAAGACCGTCGAGTTCTTCGAGAACAAGGGTCGGCGCCGTATCAAGGAGGACGACCACGAGCGTGTCTGGTACGCCGATTTTCTCGAATTCATCGGGCGTGAGCAGATCTTCGCTAAGCTGATGACGCCACCGGCTTTCGCAGATGGCGCTGAAGATGTTCGCTGGGACAGCTGGCGCAACTGCGAATTCAACGAGATTCTCGGTTTTTATGGCCTCGCCTACTGGTATACCTGGCAAGTCAGCATGCTCGGCCTCGGTCCTATCTGGATGTCCAGTAACGAAGCGGTCAAGGAAAAGGCCGCGCAGCTCTTGCGGGGTGGCAACATCTTCGCCTTCGGCCTATCGGAAAAGGAGCACGGCGCCGACATCTACTCCTCGGAAATGACGCTCTTCCCAAAGGAGGATGGCACATACCTCGCCCGCGGCCGCAAGTACTACATTGGCAACGGCAACAAGGCAGGCCTGGTCTCTACCTTCGGCAAGATCGACGGCACGGACGATTATGTTTTCTTCGTCACCGAACCGCGGCACGAGAAGTACGAGTGCGTCAAGAACGTCTGCAACTCGCAGAACTATGTCGCCGAGTTCGCCCTGCACGATTACCCGATCACCGATGCCGAGATTCTCTCGCGAGGCACGGCAGCCTGGGATGCGTCGCTCAACACGATCAATTTCTGCAAGTACAACCTCGGCTGGGCCTCGATCGGTATGTGCACGCACGCTTTTTACGAGGCGATCGACCACGCCAGCAATCGTCAGCTGTTCGGCAGCCAAGTGACCGACTTCCTGCACATCCGTCAGCTTTTCGTCGATGCCTACGTGCGCCTGGTCTCGATGAAGTTGTTCGCGCTCAGGGCATCCGATTACATGCGCTCTGCATCGAGCGAGGACCGGCGCTACCTCTTGTACAATCCGATGGTGAAGATGAAGGTGACGACCCAGGGGGAGGCGGTCATCGACCATCTCTGGGACGTCATCGCGGCCAAGGGCTTCGAGAAGGACATGTTTTTCGAGATGGCGGCGCGGGATATCCGCGCACTGCCCAAGCTCGAAGGCACCGTGCACGTGAACATGGCCCTGATCATCAAGTTCATGGGCAACTACTTCTTCAAGCCCGGTAAGTTCCCGGTCATCGAGCGACGCGATGAGCCCGTCAATGACGACTTCCTCTTCCACCAGGGGCCGACGAAGGGTCTCGGCAAGATTCGTTTCCACGATTACAAAGAGACTTACGCCAGCGTCGATCTGCCGAACGCCAATGTGTTCAAGAAACAGATCCGCTACCTCAAGGCCATGCTGGCGGTCGCGCGGCCCTCAAAGGAGCAGGCGAAGGATATCGATTTTCTGCTCAACCTCGGCGAGCTGTTTACCTTAGTCGTGTACGGGCAGCTGATCATAGAAAACGCCAAAATCTACGCCATCGATGACGACTTACTGGACCAAATTTTCGACGTGATCGTGCGTGACTTCGCGCGCTATGCGCTGCAGCTCTACGGCAAATCGGTTACCACCAAGCGGCAGCAGCTTCTCCTGCGCCGCATGATTAAACGACCCGTCGTCAACAACGCGCGTTTCGTTAAGATTTGGAGCGAGCACGTTTCCACCTTGCAGGGCGCCTACAAAATGAATGAGGAGCCAGCCGCTAAGCGAGACGATTCTGTGGCGGACGTTGCCTAGGCAAAGACTCGACCAGTGAATGCCAGGGTCGAACCGAGCTTTGTGAATGACTGGTTGTGGCTGCGGCTTCAACCGGTCGATGCAACACATTGATCTTTTGGAAGCCCGAAGGCGAGATATGAACTCACAGAAACTGCACGACTGGCTCCAAATAGTCGGGATAGCCGCAGTAGTGGGTTCCCTGATATTCGTCGGTATGCAGTTGAAGCAATCAGACGATATAGCGCTTGCAGAAGTTTTTGAAAGCACGGCGGCAAGAGGAATTGAGCAACGCGCGTTAGTCGCTCAACATGCACATATTTGGCAAAAAGCCTGTCTGGGCGAGGAATTAGATGCTTGGGAGAAGGTAATTGCTGGCAACATCTTTTTCGCCTACCTTCAAGGCAACTTCAACACCTGGATGCGTTATAGGGAAACGGGGTTCGGCGGAGTCGATCCTCGATTTCTCATCGATGCGTATGCAGCCAATATCCACAGGTATCCCGGCTTCAGACATATGACACTGTCATGGAATGAGTGGGCCGAATTGGGCGCAAGATTCGGTGACAATATTGCCAAGGAGTACGGCGCGGCGGTACGTTAACGGATCAGTGAGCTTGAGCGGCTTGAACCAAGCCCAACCACCGATGTCATGTGGTGCGGTATCCGATAGCAGATACGTCTTCTCTCGGCCGTAAGCAGCCTCGGGCCTTACTGAGGACCTCTGAGCGCTGTCCCATCTTTCGCCACCACCGCTAACGAGGGAGAGTATTTATGACAACAAATGAAGACAACGAGTCACGCCGCAGCTTCCTCAAGACCGGTGCCTCAGCAGCTGGGGGACTCGTGCTGGGCGCTAGCATGGGCTGCACGGAGGAGAATCAGATGAAAATCGTTGAGATCAACGCCGTAACGCCGACTCCGGAACAGATGCAGACGTTTCTCGCGCTTCCGGAAGGTCCGGTGTTGATGCTTAATTTGCTCAAGTTCAAACCTGGTGGCGGTGCGGAACAGTACGCGGAATACATCGAAGCGGTAGGGCCACTCCTCCAGAAGATTGGTGCGAAAATTCTAATCGGGGGTAAGGCCGCGACGTGCCTAATCGGGAACGCCGACTGGGACATGATTGCTCTCGTGGAGTATCCGAGACCCGCAGCGCTATACCAGATGGTGACTTCCGATGAATATCAAGCGATACACCACCACCGAGAGGCAGGGCTCGAGGGTCAGGTACTTTATGCTGTCTTGCAGAACCATGGTGCCGCATAGCAAAGCACCGCGTGGTTTATCTCAATTAGTCGGATCCAATGGCGTCCGCTGTTGGCCGTTAGCCGCCGATGAAATCAGAGCATATCGGGCTTGCTGAGTGTCCGCTCTTTGGTGCTGATTCCACCGATCGACGCAACACATTCAGCATGCCGGAAGGTCCGGTAACCGCCCCGAAGCCGACATTGAGCTATCATTGGCTCTTAAGGCTGCTTCTGAACCCATAAGCGGTCATCGGGAAGTTTTTCGATTCGGAGGTTAACTTGGACTCTGACAGGCTCAATCGATGGCTGACGCTGGGCGCAAATATCGGTGTTTTGGTCGGAATAATCTTGCTGATTATCGAACTAGACCAAAATCGTCAGGCGGTTCAGGCTCAAACTCGAAGTAACTTGTCTCACGGGATTGTGGACTATATGAGCTTGGTCGCTAGTGACGGCAAGCTGGCAAGCTTGCGGCGCCGTATCGATCTTGGGGAAGAAGCAACCGAGGATGAGCAATATCAATACTCGCTGATCGCAAGGGCGCTTGTTCGGTACTGGGAGAATGTTCACTATCAGTATCGAAAAGGGCTTTACGACGAATCAGAGTTCGCAGCGCACCGCGAGGCTTGGCGTGACTATTTTGCCTTCTCGAAGGCCATTGTCGAGTTCTGGTGTGGCACTAAGCACAGCATGTCACGGGAATTTGCAGAAGAGATCGACAGTCTATTAACCACCTACAATTGCTCGACTATCGAAGCTTCTCAGCTGTTGAGGCGTTGGCGGCGCTTTAAAGGTAACGACAGTCACCCCGCCGTTTCTGATCTGTACGATTGAAAGACCCCGCTTCGGCGGGGTTTTTCTCTTTCATGAAAAGTCTGCTAGTGGCGGCGGCTTCAACCGGTCGACGCAACACATTCATTAAATTTCTCGGCCGGCGTTCTAAATTGTAGCGTTTCTCGTGGCCGTTCGTTGAGCCTTCTTGCAACAGCGTTCAAGCGATTCTGATGAACGTTGGAGAGATCCATGCCCTTCGGGAAGTACTGTCGTAGCAGACCATTGGTGTTCTCGTTCGATCCGCGTTGCCACGGATGCTGCGGATCGCAGAAGTACACCTTGATGTCGGTTGCCAGCGAGAACTTCTGATGGTCTGCCATCTCGGCACCACGATCCCAGGTCAGCGACTTGTAGAGTTCCCGCGGCAACTTGTGCGCTTGTCTGATCAAGGCATTGACCACGGCCTTGGTGTCCTTTTTCGGCACCCGGACTAACATCACGTAACGCGTGCGGCGCTCCACCAAGGTCGCGATCTGGCTGTTGTTGCTGCCGCACAAGAGATCGCCTTCCCAGTGTCCTGGTACAGCGCGGTCCTCGGCTTCAGCGGGTCGCTCGCGTATGGATACGGCGTTGCTGATCTGGCCTAGGCCTTTGCCTTTGAGGTTGCTGTGACGTGAGCGACGCATGGCGCGTGGCCGGCGCAGATACTTCAACAGCTCTTTCTTCAAGGCCCCGCGGGCCTGGATGAACAGCGTCAGATAGATCGTCTCGTGTGACACCTGGTACGTCTCGTCGTCCGGGTACTGGTACTTCAGCCACCCTGCGATCTGCCTCGGAGACCACTCGAGCTGCAGCTTCTCGGCCACGATGCGTGCCAGCGCAGGGTTCTTAGCAAGTTTACAGGTCTTCGGCCGGTGTGCTCGTTGCCAGGTTGCCTCGTCAGCCTGGTTGGCACGATAGCAATCACGACCGCCGTTACGATTTATCTCTCGACTCACCGTCGATGGTGCTCGGCCGAGCTGCGAGGCTATCGCTCGCATCGACAGACCGGCGACGATACTGCGCGATAGCTCTTCACGTTCCGCCAATGAGAGCGAGCGACTTGACCGAGATCTGCGTGCCGGACGGACACCTCCCGTCTTCGATATCTGGCCTGCTACCGCACCGTGACCGCGATCTAGAAGACGTGCTATCTCATGCAATGAGTCGCCGGCTTGCCAGCGATTCCACATCAAAATGCACTCTGCCTCGGTGAAATATCTTCTCTTCCGGTACCCCATCTGCAACACCTCCTGCTCTAGTGGTAGAGTCCAGGTGTTGCATTGACCGATTGAAGTCACAGATACAAGCGGACATTGTAGGATCGCAGAGTTCAGGCGAGGCCGTGCGCATCAGGAATAGGCGACGGATTCCCTTCCGGACGTGCTATCAAATCGGCTTCGGCAGCGCCCGCTTGATAACGTGCCAGGAGCGCCTCTGGGTCCACTTCTACTCCGACA
>CAMYMN010000103.1 GCA_947259395.1 uncultured Gammaproteobacteria bacterium
CACCAAAATCACGCCCAATGCATATCTGACCCGAGTGGCGCCGCTGCACTCTGCGGAGCATCGAGTCAGGGCGGTAATGCCGACCGAAGAAGTACGCGATTTGTTGCAGATGGCCAAGAATGAGCCATGCTTGGTGATACGGCGCAGAACCTGGACCGAGGGACGCCCTGTCAGCCTGGTCGAGTTAAGCCATCCCGGAAAAATCTACGAGCTTATTGGCACCATGGGCGACTGAATCGCTGACTTTTCAGCAGCGTCCGTCCCGTCCGCACGATACTCGCTGTGAATTAAAACTTGATGAAAGGATAAAGATGGCAATTATTCAACGCGTGGCACTGACTACCTGCATGTATATGGGTTTGCCTGCTGTTGCGGCTGCCCATGGCATAAGCGAGGAAGCACGCCAGCTCATGCTGGACGGTGGCAATTTCCAATACCTGCTACTTGGTGCCCAGCACATGGTGACCGGCTTGGATCACCTGTTGTTCTTGTTTGGCGTGATGTTCTTTCTTACACGCTTCTCTTCAATTCTCAAGTTCGTCACTGCTTTTACTCTTGGGCACACGATCACTCTGATAGGCGCCACGTATCTGGGAATCACGGTCGACTACTTCCTGGTCGATGCCATTATCGCGCTAACCGTAATCTATAAAGGTTTCGAGAATGTCGACGGCTTCAGGCGTTACCTGAATATGGCATCGCCCAATCTGCTATTTGCCGTATTTGCCTTTGGGCTCATACACGGGTTCGGCCTGTCCACCCGCTTGCAGCAGTTGCCAATTCACGAAGACTCTGGACTTCTTGGGCACATACTTTCGTTCAATGTTGGCGTGGAACTAGGGCAGATCGCGGCGTTAGTTGTGATGGGCGGACTGTTGAGCCTGTGGCGACAGACGAGGAGCTTTGAGCCAGCCAGCGGATTCGCCAATGTGATGTTGATGGTGGCAGGTACTTTGCTTCTGCTCATGCAACTACACGGCTATTCTCACTCTACCTACGCAGAAGAGTTTCCTATAAATAGGGACGACCATGTACATGCACGCGAAGAACAAGGTGCCGGGCCTCCCGGCCATACCCACAACCCCGACGGGTCACATCCGCCGGGCGTTCCGGACCATGGGCCTGGACGGGCCGGCGGCGGGACTGATGCACCAGATGAAGACAGTACTGTTACGGTGCCAGATCATATTTAGATACCAGAAAAAGAAAGCACCTCAGTTTCAAGGAGTAACATGATGAAGCGAATCCACCTCTCTGCCACCCTTTTGGTCATGGTTTTGTTGGTAACGGGGAGCGTCCAGGCGCACCAGACGTACCTCTTCGCAGACCTGTATAACCTGCTGCCGGGCAAGGACAATTACCTGACGCTCTACAATGGCACCTATTACGAAAGCGGTTATTCGATTACCGAAAAGATGTCCCGCGATATCAGTATCGTTATGGGCGGCGAGCGCATGACGCCGCAGCAGGCGGGTGGCGGTGTATCGGACGTTGATGATAATCCCGAGCTTGTAGCGACCTTTATAGGGTTAGTCGCAGACCCCGAAGGAACAGGTCTAGGCGGTGTTGCGGCGCACCCCGACTACATTGCCTTGCCGGCAGTCTTGTTTCGAAATTACCTTAAACATGAAGGCATGTACGATGCGCTGGCCGAGTTTGACGAGAACAATGAGCTGACTACGATTCGAGAGCGCTACACCAAGCATGCCAAGGGTATCTTCCAGGTTGGGGAGCCTTTGACCGACGACTACAAAGAAGTTCTCGGCTACAAGGCGGAGATAGTTCCTGAGGTGCATCCGGGCAGGCTGAGTGTCGGCGACACTATGACGGTGCAAGTCTTATTCGACGGACGCCCGCTTGCAAATCAGTACGTCTACGCGAGCCATGCCGATTTCAAGCCCAATTTTGATGGTGCAGTGCCAGAAGGAAGCCTCTACAAACTTCGCACCGACAGCGATGGTCGAGTCTCCTTCGAGATATCGGCGAAGGACAAGTGGTACATCCAGTTAATTCATATGCAGCCGGTAGACGATGAAGATGCGGATTACGAATCGAACTGGTCGACGCTCACATTTGAGGTGACGAACTGATGCGGGAAACAGGCCGGATTATATGCTTGTCAGCTCTGCTGATGGGTTTCGCTGCGGTGGGCACAGCCAGCGAAATGTTCATCAAAGCCGAGTCTTTCGAACAGGCGCCCAATTCGGCACAAACAGCATATTTGTTCAACGGTACGATTGATCGTAGTAGTTACAGCACCGACCTCGAGCGTATCGCCGATATCAGTATTGTGACGGATAATGGACGCGTTACGCCGTCGAAAGAGCAATGGCTAGTGCAGGAAAGTCTTTCAGCACTCACCTATGAGTCCGCCGCCGCAGGCACTTACATCGTCGGATTGTCGACCCATCCGCGGACCATCGAGATGTCGTCAGATGAGTTCTCTGCATACCTGGCGCAGGAAGGTTTGCAGGACGAGTTGGATGATTTCGGAGTGAATTGGCAAGGTCCGTTAGTACGTGAGCGCTATGCCAAACATTCCAAGGCCGTAATACAAGTTGGCGAGTCACCAAGCGGTGCGTACCGATCGCGCCTGCAGCACAAGCTGGAAATCGTCCCTGACCAGAATCCGTATGAGCTGCGCTTTGGTAACGAATTGACCGTTCAGGTTCTGGTCGACGGTAGGCCCGCCGCAAATCGTACAGTGCGTGCCGGCGCCGAGGGATTTCACAGCCATGATCCGTCTGGTGTGCACTTGAAGTACTACACCTTGCGGACGGATGATGACGGACGTGCAACATTTCTTATCAGTCAAAAGGGTGTCTGGTACGTCTCGGTAATCTACCTGGAGTCTGTTGCCGACGACGACGTAGATTTCGAGTCCAACTGGGCGACATTGACGTTTGCCGTGGACTAGCCCGCAATGAAACACAGAATAGTAACAACAGTGCTTCTCTTGGGATTGTCTGCCTACGTGGTTGGCGGTGAGCCGTCTCGACCGAGCTGGCAAGTGAATCGTGCAGTTGACAGTACCACTGTGAATGCGGACATTCGCCCTGGTGATCCGACTGTTGACGTCGGTATTTACTACCCATCGAATCTGGATGAAAGTTACAAGGAAGCCGTGCCCCTGCAGGGCGTCATCGCTGAGTTCCAGCGGGCCAAAGAGGTATTTTCGACAGCTGGTGTGCAACTGAATTTGCTGTGGGTCAAATCGGCAGAGGTCGACCCGAAGCACTTCTCAATCGTGGCGTCCAACACAAATAATGAAATCCCCAGCGACGGCTACGCCAATATGTACATTGAGGCGAGCCGGAACCCTGGTGCACTTTCAGAAGCAGCGCTCGAGGCATTTGATGCGCTCATCGAGGAGGATGAAAGGAACGCGCGAACGGTCTATATCATGGTGCTGCAGGGCGTTTATACAAGTTATTTCGATACTGATGATAACGGGCGCAACTGGACTCCCAGGCTGGTTAGAACGGGTGGATTATCATTCCCATCCTACATTCACGGGGGCAACATTCCGGATCGCATACGCGGGGTGATCACGTTGACCCGACAAGACAGCGAAAACTATCGGATCATTGCGCACGAGCTCGGGCACAAGCTGATGAATGTCAGTCACGAGTATATGGAGCAGAGCCCTCAGCACGAAATCGTCGGAGAGGGTGGGCTAATGCTGTACGGCGCCGGTACGGACATACCTTCCGGAAAGGAAGGGCGTTGGCACAAGGAGCGATTGCATTTGTCGCCCTACATCTATCGGATTTCGGAGAGCGGTCAGCGTATAACCAACCCGGACTACGTTGAGCAGGGGTTTTACTATGACTCGCTCTACGGAGACAAAGTAGTGCACTTTGAAGGTATTCGCCTCGAGGGCGAAAAGGCAAAGGACTAGACCATGCTCGCGATGTCCGTACGCGCTCCAGGCCTGCGTAGAATGATGCTGTGTGTGGTCGCTGCAGCCGCGATCATTGTTGCGCCATCAGCGGCCGATGTGACGCCTACCGGGGATGTGAAATACATTTTGGCCGGCGGGATGCTGGATGTCGAAACAGGGCACATTCTTAAGGATCAGGTGATCGCGGTCGAGAATGAGCGGATTACGAGCGTGGGCGCCGCCGCCGATCTTGTGGTACAGGCTGATTCAGAGGTAATCGATCTGAGCCACTACACCGTGCTTCCAGGTCTCATTGATGCGCATACGCACCTGAGTTCCAACCCAAGTCTGCACGGCTTTCGCCGCCTTGAATCATCCGCGCCGCGTACCGCCATCTATGGCGTAGTCGGCGCGAGGGCGACGTTGATGGCGGGATTTACGACAGTGCGTAATGTCGGGTCAGCACATCACGCTGATATTGCGTTGCGTGATGCGATCGAGGCGAGAGAGGTTATTGGACCACGAATGAAGGTGTCCGGCCCGTCCCTTGGCATGACTGGCGGCCATTGTGATAGCAACCTGTTACCGCCTCGATTTGATGATCGTGCTCAGGGCGTCGCCGATGGACCTTGGGCTATTCGCGCCAAGGTCCGCGAAAACATCAAATACGGTGCCGACCTGATCAAGTTCTGTGCAACCGGTGGCGTATTGTCGAAAGGGACGAAAATCGGTGCCGTGCAATACACCTTTGAAGAAATGCAAGCGTTAGTCGACGAAGCGCATGCGCATGGTCGCAAAGTGGCTGCGCACGCACACGGAACGGAGGGTATCAAGCGCGCGATTCTGGCCGGCGTCGATTCGGTTGAACACGCGAGCCTGATTGACGACGAGGGCCTGCGATTGGCGAAGCGATATGGCACCGCGTTAGTCATGGACATATACGTTGATGACTACATCATTGAAGAAGGCGAGCGCGTGGGTATCCTGGAGGAGTCGCTGGAAAAGTCGAGGCAGGTCGCGACTAAATTACGAGAGAGTATGCGGCGCGCGCACCTGTCTGGCGCCAATGTGGTTTTCGGAACTGATAGCGGCGTCTATCCGCACGGTGATAATGCCGTTCAATTCGGATACATGGTTCGTTACGGGATGTCACCGTTGGACGCCATTCGCGCGGCGACTATTAAGGCGGCGGCACTTCTGGATATGGAAACGGACGTCGGCACGATAGCGACAGGTCGGTTCGCGGATATTGTTGGTGTTTTAGGGGATCCGCTCGAGGATGTGACCTTGTTACAGGATGTGGCTGTTGTAATCAAAGGCGGACAAGTAATCAAATCGCCGCAGTTACCGTGAGCGCCGGTCGAGAATCTGACCTGATGACCTTGTTCGACCCGCAACGACCAAAAGTCACGATTTTCATGTGCCTGCTGATATTACTGGCATCAGGTCTATCATCCGCGCAAACAAAACTGTTGCCAGAGCAACTGCTGGATCAATACGAATTTGGTGAGCTTCAGTGGTCGCCCGATAGCGAATCGATCGCATTTCTTTCCGCCGATCCACCGGATTGCTGGCCGATGCGCTGGAAGAGCGAGTTCAGGGTGACGGGCTCAGCAATGTGACTTGCGAGCAGGCCGATATCTATGCGCTTCCGTATGCGGCTGGCGAGTTTGACGCTGTCGTCGTGGCCAATGTGCTGCATTTGGTGCCCGATCTTCCCGTTGCGATCCAGGCAATTCGGAGCGTAACGAAGCCCGGTGGCACACTCGTGGTGCCGACCTTCTGCCATGATGAGACAAAATTGTCGTGGCTGGTTTCTCGACTCCTCGCGGTAAGCGGATCCCCGGGGCATCGCCGCTTCACGATGCGGTCGCTTCGCAGAGCATTGGAAGATAATGGTCTACAAATAGTCCAAGCGGAATTTCTCCCCGGACTCATACCAATCGGCTTTGTAGAAGCGGCTTTCTAGCGAGAGGTTTCATTTTCTTGGGTCTCAAGTCGTGAGTGGCAAAGAAAAGTCCTCGTCCTTCGGCCGTGCTGTCAGTGGTTCGACATCGAGGCTCGGGTTTGCAGATTTCGAGTACAATGCCCCTCAGGACGACGGAGGCATGGTGCTCGTTGGATGCCCCCACCTTGCCCCC
>CAMYMN010000104.1 GCA_947259395.1 uncultured Gammaproteobacteria bacterium
TGCCAGGTACTTACCGACTTCCTGAAAGAGAAAACCGGGACACAACCATGATCGACGGCGTAGCGGTATACCCACTCAAGAAGATCCCGGACGAGCGTGGCGCCGTGATGCACATGCTGCGCAGCGATGACCCGCATTTCGAGCGCTTCGGCGAAATCTACTTCTCTTGTGTGAACCCGGGCGCCATCAAGGGATGGCACCTTCACACGCGCATCGGCCTCAACTACGCCGTCGTCAGCGGCATGGTGAAGGTGGTCATCTACGACGATCGCGCCGGGTCGCCGACCAAAGGCGAACTAACGGAGCTGTTCGTCGGCGACGAAGATCACGACGATATGGGCTTCAGGATTTTCGGAGAGCTCGATCCGGGCATGAAAGACCGGGTCGTTTACCAGGCCGCGTATTCGCGCGTTGGCGATACGACATTCAACGGTTTGTGGCAGGGCGTGGAAGACGAGGGCAAGATCGAGACCGAGACTATCGACGTCAACGTCGGCTATCGGTATCCGTTTACTGAGAAGTTCTCCGCAGGCGGTCGCATCGGCGCAACGTATGTCGATGTCAATGAAACGGAAGACTTTGGCGGCGAGCCGTATGCTTCGTCGGCAAGCGAAACGATTCCGTATGGAGGTCTGGTTGCGCGGTTCGCGGTCAACGAGTCGTGGGGAATAACCGCTTTCTATGATCACTATCCGGATGTAGGCAAGGTTGGCCAGACTGGCGAAGGCGATCTCGAGGTCTTCGGCGTCAGTTTCGACTTCCGCTTCGGCGGCAGCAACTCCGACGATTAGTGATCCTGCGGCCCCACCAGCTGCGGGACAAGCGCTCGATTACGGACGGAACGGTTCCGCAGGCATCGTATAGCCTGTAGAATACGCGGCCTTCAAAGCGCCCGTAGCTCAGCTGGATAGAGTACTGCCCTCCGAAGGCAGGGGTCACAGGTTCGAATCCTGTCGGGCGCGCCATTTCCCTTTTTAGTTTCAGTAATGCCTTAACTCCACTACGTTTGCAGCGAATCCCGTTCTCAGCGCGGTGCTGGGTTTGGCGTCAACAATCGCTTCCGCCCATTTCAGCAGCGTTCCAAGCTCGGCCGCAGAGTAGTGCGTCGTGATCTCGCCGTTGGTGTGCCCAAGCAGAGCTTTTCGATCCTCTACCGGGGCGCCAACAGCTCGAAGCCGATGACCGAACGTATGCCGCAGATCATGAAACCGGATCGGCAGCTTTGATCTGGCTTTCGCCTTCTTCCAGCTGCTGTTCGAAAGCTTCTTGAGCGGCTCGCCTTTCCAGCTAAACACAAACTCCGAATGTTCACCACGTCGCTCATCCGTCACCCGCCGGGCAACGGTATTCAGAATCACGACACGTTCTTCGTTGTTCTTTGCTTCACCTTCGGGCAACACAAACACGCTGACACCGAGTTCTGGCACTTGCACTTCCCATTCCCAACGAAGCTTTGAGATCTCGCCTGCTCTGCAGCCAGTGTGCAACGCAAACAGAATATGCTGCTCCAGGTGGGGAGGGCTCTTCGCCAACAGCCGCGTTTCCTCGTCATGCGACAAAGGGTAAGGAGCGCGTCGTTTGCCGGTCGGGCGAGTGATCGCTGGAGCAACCTGTAAGTAAGGGTGTCCTGCATCATTTCGCCAACGGCGGGCGCATCGATTGAGGATGCTGATCAGTACGGACAGTTCTCGTTTGATCGTGCCGGCACTGACCGTCTTCAACCGCTCCTTGATGTACGGCTGTACGGTTCCGTCATGAAGCTGCGTGACCTGTAGGTGTCCGAGTGCTCCGCAGAGATTCGCCAGGGCGTATTCCGCCCGTTCGTAGCTCCTTGCTGAGCATTCTTCCAGATACCGTTCGGCGGCTTCGGCAAGCGTAAGTGGACTGGGTTCTCCGTAGATGTGTACGGATCGAAGGTCGGCTATGCGTTTTGCGAGAAATCGTTCCGCCTCTTCCAGCGAATTCGTTCCCGTCGTTTCGCAAAGTCGGAATGATTGACCTCCGACCTGGATTGTCTTTTGGATCGACCAGATTCCTTGCTTGCCCCGGCGACGGAGGCCGGGTGTTTTCTTTCCTCCCATGTTTCTCTCCTCGATGTTGTATCTCGGAGAGCGTTCGTAGAGAGGCCATTGTGCGCCCCGAGCTTGTCCATCGCAAATTGCTCCAGTTCGGCCCGGCTGAATAACAGACGTCGGCCCAGTCGCGTGCTTCTAACGTACGGTCGTACGTATCGATCAAAGCCGGAGCGGCTGAGGCCCAGTTGCCGAATAGCTTCTTTGTAGGGAAGTAGAATCACCGCCCAAGGTACCTCGTGGATATCTCCTCGCGGCTGTGCCCCAGCTCCCGAGAAATCGTCTCGCGTGCGCCCTTGTCACGCGCGCGTTGATCCTTGGTAAGGGATTTCGACGCTGGGCCGCCGGCGAGCGGTGACTTCCAGCCCGTCAGTTCTTGGTAGCGCCGCTGGGCGTACGCGTGCCTGAGGCCGTGAGGATTCTTGATTCCTGCTGTACGAACTTGGCCGTCGTAACGATTGCGCTGTTCTATGTAGTTGCGTTCGGGCGGGATCAGCGCGCCGCCCCTGGCGAGTCTCCTGACGTCCTCGAGGAGTTGCCGTTGTTCGTCGTTTCTGATCGGCACGGTTCGGGCACGGCCGCCCTTGGTCCAGCTGGCTCTGAGCTTGATGTGATCGTCCTTGATGGCGTAGGTGGGTGAGAACTTGATCGCCTCCTCGCGCCGCAGGCCGAAAGCGGACTGCAATCGGAGGCTCAGGCGGACGTATTCGTCCGAGACTCGAGCCAGTTGCTTCTCATCCAGGACTCGGGCCCTGGATTCCTCGCCGACGTAGCTGCGATTGCCGATGTCGTAGGCGTTGTTGTTCCTCGCAATGATGTCCGCCTTGCCGACCTTGCCCGCCCACCAACGGAGCGCCGACAGTCGATTCTTGAACGTGCCGACACCGATGCTCTGGTCTTTCCACAACGAGACGAGCGCATCGACATGTTTTGGTTTCAAGGATCTCGCCTGCATGTGTTTGTAACCCAACTCGTGCAACTGATTGGCGATGAGATCGAGAATCCTCGATCGTGTCGCCTGGGTGGAGTAGCTTCCATCCCGATTTGCCCTGCAGAGCTTCATCAACTGGTAGTTCAGGTCTTTCATGGTGCGTATCTCAATCGGTTAGTTTTGATGACCACCTCGCCGCCTGTTAAGCGAACGAGGTCCGATTGAGAATCGGATGAGGTCTAGGGACACCAGTCCCTTACAGCCCGAAGCCGTGATCCGGTTCGCCGGAGCTCTCTCTTGAGCGCTGCCGGCGACTACCAGTTGCCCTCTCGGGCAGTTGCTTTTTCGAGTGGATATCTACCTCCTTTATCTGTTGGGTTAATGAAAGGCGCACGGGCGCATCAGTCCGGGTTGCCAGACGACGCGCCCAGCCCGGGTGACCGTGCCTTGGCGCGATCAGAGCCGGTTGGGGCGCAGATTTGCGCCGGATTCAAGAGGCTCGTCTTCGTGCTGCGCCAGGGCGCGATCACAAAGACGGGCTGAGTGGCAACAACGGGCGCCGACGGTTTCGATGGCCAGGTCACGCATTCGACGTGACGCAGCAACGACGCCATCGACCGATTGGCGTTGCCTGAAGGGTTGCGCCAGTGATGGGCGCAATGCGTGGAACGACCCGCACACGGTTATCCGTGCTGGGTCAGGGGCGCGGTGGATCGATAAACGATGCCGACCGCGTTGGGTAGGAAAAGGGGACTGCCGGCTCAGGCCGCGCGCTGGTTTTCACAATCCCTTTCAGCGCTTTGGTGCTCCAATCAAACTCGGAGCGGGTGTCGTTGGTATACCGCAACGACGACGGTGTTGATGCGAATACTTTACCGCCGAGGCCCTTTCCGGGCCAGCCGAAACAGGGGCAGGATTTGTGCCCCGGTTTCTTCCCCCATCACTCGCCGGGAACTCGTGGAAATCGGCCAGATCCCGCACCATCACTGGTTCAGAGCGCCGCGTCACTACAGCGCTACGCTCTGGTAGTGACGCGGCCAGCGAACGACAAGTCCAGTCAGATCGGACGCCTACCTGTTCGATCATTACCCTGCATGCACAACCGACGCTCGGACTAGCCGGTCCGAGGCGCCGGCCAATACACCAATATGCTTGTGCAGGCGATGGACGGATGCGTCAGGGTCCGATCACGCCCCGCAGATCCGCCAGGGTCATCTGGCGGTCTGCTTCTTCTTCGAGCGGCTCGGGTTTGCCGTCGACTTTGATCGGTTCCTTGATAGTTGCTGGCGATCGATCAACGGTGACCGTCGCTGGTGGCTCGCTGGGCGCTGGTTTGCCGTCATAGTCGAGATTGAACAGCTGGTCGACCGAGACACGAAAGACGTCCGCGATGCGAATTGCGACAGAAACAGTAGGTGCATGCCGGCCGTTCTCGATGGCGTTCATAGTCTGCCGGCTGATGCCGACACTCTCTGCCAACGCCTTCTGTGTCATTTCACCGTTTTTTAATCGTAGCTCCCTCATCTTGTTTGACAGTTGTTCCATGGTCATATCCTTCGTGAAGGCCGCAGAGACTGCGTGTCAATGGCGACTGACAACCCGTCCAGGTTCGACGACCTGGGACAAGCACGGCTGACCTGAAGTCAACCTATGTAGACTGACGTCAGGTCAAGAATCGGCGACATTCTTTACCTGCAGTCAACAATCCGCGACTGGCAATGCGGCAGTTATGGTGCGTAATAGCGGAATCGCTGCACCGAATCGACAATTAATCCTGTCAGTTGATGCTGGGGATTCGCGAGAATCACGCGATTCTCCAAACCGAGGGTTACGGCATAGTTTGGCTGTTCAGAAGGCAGCCTGGATAGTTGCCAGATCGCCTCGAAATCTCTCGGGCACTAACTCGCTGCATTTGTGCCCGAACATGTCTGTCGACCTTTAAAAACAATCATTTACGGAGTGTGATTGCTAGCGTACGCTCCAGAATAGTGAGTTTTTCTGCCCACATATCGACGTTCGCGCTCTATTTAAGGAACAATTTATGTGTGATCCAAGTCTAGAATTTGGTAAAGTTAATATATATATTAACTCTTGGGTGTATACTTAGTGCCTGGCTGGATTGAGCACGACGATGTTTCTGCAATTCCCGATGTATCGGAGGAATGCGATGCAAAGCGCCCGCACATTAGTTGGAGAATTTATCAGTACGGAAGCCATTGCAACAAAGAGTGCCAAAAGATCCGGAAAAAACGCCGGGCGGATTGGCCACAAATTGTCGCGATCATGCACAAGCTTTCAGTGACAGGACGTATTCGAAATGAAGAGCAATTCAAACACGAATTTGATGACATCTACGCTATTAAGAGTCGTCGTGGTATTCGAGCGCTCGGCAAACTCGAGAATCGAGGATTGGCAGGATCGTCGCCGGTGTTTGTTGTTCTCAATTGGTTCCAGAAGAGACGGCAATCATTGAACAAAGATGAGGTAAGACGGGCGCGGCTGCGTCGTGGAGAGTTTGAAGAATTTATGGTGGAGCATGGCAGTGAAAATTAAAAACGTACTGGGTCGAAAATCAGACCTGCAGAAAGAGATTTGCCAAGAGAAGCTCATTTTGGACGTTACAGAGTCCATTTTCGAAGTCTTGGAGAAACAGGGTAAATCCAGGGCGGACCTTGCTGCATCCATGGGACGAAGCGCTGCCTATGTCAGCCAACTATTGAATGGGTCTCGAAACATGACTCTTCGAACCTTGGCTGACATTTCCTACGCATTGGACATAGAGCCCAGATTCGAAATCGGGTTCCGGGATCAGCTCTGCGACGATCAAAATTGGATGTCTCTCTTCAAGCCCCGAGCAAAACTGAAGAAGAAGCCCCTGTACCACGGTATTTTTTCTAGCGAGCAGCATCTTTCCGGTGAGTGGATTGACGCTCGTATTGATGAGCGTGCGGCGTAGATAGCGATATGGAAAACAGTGACGCCATTCAAGAGGTGATGACACGATTGACGATCGATGATGTTGGCCATCAGAGCAGCACATTCTCGATCGCGGAGGACTTTCGCCCGGACGTCGAGGACGGCCACGATATCGGCCTCCAACTTCGTACGGCCTACTCGAATTATGACTTGGATGAACTGTTTGATATCGATGATGGAAAACTTTGTCGATATCGCTTTTTCTACAACTTGGGAGTCCGAGTCCTGGACAGCACACACTCCGATGACGAGGGCGATCTTCCAGTGATAGCCACGATCGAAGCCCGTATGTACTCCCAATACGTTGAGGTGCGCGGCAAGGAAGCTGCAGAAATTGATGCGGATATTCTAAAGGACTTTGGTAAGGCGAACGCGCTTTACCATGTTTGGCCGTACTGGCGTGAGTATGTCCAATCGACAATGGTAAGGCTCAAACTGCCCGCCGTTAGCATTCCAATGTTCCGACTACCGAAGGAAAACTGGAAGCAAGAACCAAGCGGGGGCGCCGATTAGGGCAAAACAATGGCTTCGGCGATATCTCGACTTATCAAGAATCTACCTAAGGGTGTTGAATTGCACGCAGGATTGACCTTACTTTTGCAGCCTGGAAATGACCCGCCCCAAGCAAGGCTAAGAGCACTTATTTCAAAGATCTAGGGAGGAACAGACGGGTCAGTTTTCGATACAAGAAAAGTTCCTTTTTGGTTCAATTTTCGGTGCAAATCAACAGATGGCGTCCGAGACGTTCACAATCCCCCTTACCCGTTTACGTTCGGGTTCAGAATGCGTAGCGAAATCCGACCTGGAGCAATTGCGCGTCAACATCGGTGTCCATCCCGTTCTCGTTTAATC
>CAMYMN010000105.1 GCA_947259395.1 uncultured Gammaproteobacteria bacterium
CGTCAACTGGGCCGACGTACCGGTGATCGCCAGCGACGGGTCGGGCAATCTCATCGCGAGCTACCTCGTGAACAACGGAACGCGAAGTTTTGGTTACGATCTGCATCTGGTCCAGTCCGGCGATTTCGGCTTGAGCTGGAGCGACCCCATCATTCCGCACGACGATCGTGCGCAGACCGAACACGGATTCGCGTCCTTGCTGCCCCTGGACGAGGGCCGGTTCTTCGTCGCCTGGCTGGACGGCAGAAACAACACCCCGAGTATGCGCAAAAAGGGCGGATCGCAGACCCTCAGGGCGGCCTTCCTGGACCACGACGGGACAATGACCAACGAGGGTCATGTGGACCTGCGCGTGTGCGATTGCTGCCAGCCGTCCGCGGTACGGATGCAGAAAGGCCCGACCATACTCTACCGCGACCGCTCCGGAGCCGAGATCCGAGACATCTCCATCGTGATGTGGGAGCGCGGCGAGTGGGCGGGACCATTCCCGGTCGCGCAGGACAACTGGGAGATCCACGGTTGTCCGGTCGACGGTCCCAAGGCGGATAACCACGAACACACTTTGGTGGTGGTGTGGTTCACCGCCGCGCAAGGGGAGCCCAGGGTGCATGTGGCGTTCTCCGACGACCACGGCAAGACCTTCGCAGAACCCATCCGTGTCGACGACGGCAGACCCGTGGGTAGACCGGACGTGGTGTTACTCAGTCCCAGCACTGCGGTGGTGACGTGGCTTGAAAGCGCTGAAAGGCGTGAAGAGATACGGGCCAGGAAAATATTCAACGACGGCCGAAAAGAAGCTGCTCACTCCATCGCCGCCATATCCGGCGCCAGCGGATTTCCGCAAATCGCGGAATCCAACGGCAGAGTGTATTTCGCCTGGGCCGACGGTCATCGAGTGCGGACGGCCTATCTGCAACCGTGAGCGTAAGTTCGTGCGAGAGCTAGGAGACCGGACACACAACGCCAGCAAACAGGTGGTACTGAAGGGATATCGAGTAATGACCTCGTCGTCTTGACTGGGAACCAGTGGGCGATGCGCGTTGGGCCTACTTGATGCCTGCGCTCTGCTGTTCGTGTCGGATATACGCGACGATGTCGCTGACGTCTTCCGGGGTGACGCCTTCCACCGGCGGCATGTGGCCGAAATGCCAATGGTGCTGCTTGACGCCGTTCTTGACCGCAAGAAAGAAAGCGAGATCGTGGTGGTGTCCGGGTCGATACGTACTGTGAACTAGCGGTGGGCCCTGCCGGCTTCCCCGCCCGCGTGTACCGTGGCAGACGACGCATACGTCCAGAAAGCAGCGATGCAAATGGATTGTTGATACCCGAACACAGAATGACCGGGATCATATTGGTTTCACTGCTGTCCATTTGTCCATTCAATTTTACTGCGAACGGTCGCGGCTGAACCTTCGGAGACATCATCTTTATTCGGCGTATAGACTGTGATCGCTTCAGCGTATCCGCGCACACGCAAGTCACCCAAGCTGCTAAACCGCGCTACATGCTTGGACAAGGTCTGGGTGCGCGCGGAGACCAGTATCTGCGTGCCCAGTTCTTTGTTGATCTGTTCAAGTCGCGCCGCAAGGTTCACGGCGTCCCCGTACACGGTGTAACCGAGTCGATCACCATCACCGACGACGCCGCCGACGACGAGGCCGGTGTTTATACCGATACGGGTCTTCAATTCCGTTTTGTCGGTAAGGTGGTGTTCACTGCTGAGTTCTATGATTTCTATGGCCGCTCTAACCGCGTTGGCGGCGTGATCGGCGTTCTCGACCGGCAGGTTGAAGCTGGCCAGCATCGAGTCGCCCTGAAAATGCGTGACCACACCCCCGAACTGCTGTACGGGTTTCGAGATAGCAGCGAAATATTCGTTGAGAAATCGAAGTATTTCTTCCGGCGGCAGGTTCTCACAGGTCGCGGTAAAACCCTCGATGTCCGTGAACAAAATCGTCGCCTCCCGGGTTTGCGGACGTAGGATACCTCGGTCTCTGATTACCGCCGCGGCGATAGTATCGGGGACGAACCTGCCCAGCGTCTGACGAATGAATTCCCGCTCCTGCAGTCCGCGGGTCATGTCGTTGAACTGGGAAGTCAGGCGTCCGACTTCATCGTCCGAGAGCACCGGTGCCCGCGCCTTGAAGTCTCCATCGCGCACCGCCCCCATGGAAGCGAGGAGCAGATTTATAGGTTTGGTCATTTGCCTCGCAATGAAGAATACCGCTACGCCGACGAGTAGCATAGCCGCGATGATGTCGGCGTGAAACATCTGCGTTCCCATGTGCCATTCGATTGCCTCAAGGTTAACGCTACGGCTAACAAGCGGCGCAGAAGCCACGTGTGTTTCGTCCCAAAAAAAGAGCTCCCTTAGCATTACTAGCGCCATCGGAAGTATCGATGTTGAGACGAAGGCCACAATCAACTTGATTGCTAGACGGCCGGTACCCGGCGCGAAAGCGATTTCGAACTGATTCGCAAGCTCATGACGCGTGTGAGCGGTATAGCCGAGCATCATGAAGTAGACGTAAACACCAAGCAATATTGCGTAGGTTACGATTAAGAAAACCGGATACATAGCATCTGCATCCCAGAACTCGACGTACGTACAATCCACGCATGTAACGTGCGTATTCACGTGGTGCAACAACAAAGTCGTCAAAATTAGTGCGAAAATCCATATTGCGGCATAGAGAGGCAGTTTATTGATACGACGCGTCATTCTTTCCACCCCGCACAATCCCTTCATGAAGCACGCAATGGGGCGGAACAACAGATAGCCGCCAGCGAGATTCAGGACGACAAGACTGAGAAAGACGCTCGGCAGGGCATCCTTGATATGCAGCACGGCGCCCGTGTCCAAGGCCGTCACCATACCGATAAGGAGAACAATGACCGCAACGCTCAACAACGACGCGTAAAACCGTAATGTAATGGCATTCCAATCTAGGAGTGGAAATCCTATTAATCGGGTTAATGCGACCATACTAGATGCTCCACCTAACGCATAAGTAGCCGTTCAACTCGTATTGCACCGTGTGTACCCCGGACAAATCGCAACCCGTTACCTAGCCTGGACAACAAAAGATAACCTTCGACAACACTTAGTGTTTTTGGTGCGCGTCAGAACTTTTTGCGCCCCCCTTGTAGTGGTGTTCATCCTCTGCACGAGAATTGTGCTTACCCGCGTCAGGCCGAAATCCACCATGCATGCGCTGGTGCACATAAGTCAGGATCTCCCAGCGTTCTTGCTCGCTCAAAACAGACTTGAAAGCGGGCATTGCCGAGTTCTGTGAGCGAAACGGCTCGACAGTGCCGCCCTCGGTGACGCGCCAGAATAAATAGCCATCACCATCACCAGGTGCGCGATGGAAATGTTGTGTGAGATCCGCGGGCGCATGCGCCAGCCCTTTTGCTGCTGGGCCGGTACCGCGTCCGTCCGCGCCATGACAGGACGCGCATTGCTGTTGAAACAGGAATTTGCCACGCTGCGCTACAGATATATCGTCCCAACGGTCCCAGCGGTATGAAGCGAATTCGGTCGGTGGTGTCTCCCACGATGCATGACGATGCGTTTCATGATGCCGCTCCGTTTCGTGCTGTTGCGCCTTCTTGGGGGCTGCGGTCTGTTTGTCTGCGACTTTATCACCATGGGCGTAGGCCGTAGTGATAGCTGCTAGCAGGTGCAAGGTAATTGTTAGGTGGATCATATGTTTTTTATTGACCATTGTTTTGACTCCTTAATTCACCAATGTTAGTAATGCGACTAAAACCATGCCCGGATCCCGACCACAAACTGGACATCAGACGTAGACGCACCTTCTTCGCGCACAAAGTCAGCGGTGTCCCCGAAGACCTTTTCCCAGTTCACCCCGATGTAGGGGGCAAATTCTCGGCGGAATTCATAGCGCAGCCGCAGCCCCAATTCGATGTCGGAGAGTCCCGAACCAATGCCGCGCTCCGGGTCATCCTTGCCGAAGAGGTTGAGTTCGATCTCCGGCACGAGGACCAGACGCTGGGTGAACATGAGCTCGTACTCGCCCTGCAGCCGCAAAGCGCTGCGCCCTTCTTCGCCTACGAACAGCGACGCGTCGATTTCGAAAAAATACGGCGCCAGGCCCTTCAGGGAGAGGGCGAACCAGTCGCGGTTTGGCCGCGGCCGGGATTCGTGCCGCCACCCCGCCTGCACGTCCCAGTAGGGCGCAATGGCGCGGCTGTAGAGGAGCTGACCTTCTGCTTCCTCGGTTTCGCTGTCGACATGTTCGCCTTCGGTCTTGATCCACAGCTTGTGCAGATCCCTGCCGACCCAGACGTCGGCCTCCCACACCCAGGGATCGCCGTCGTCGCCGTCCCGGTATTCGAGTTGGTCGATCATGACCTTGAACAAGATCGGGTCGTCCTGCGTGGCTGCCCACGAAGCTCCGGTCGAAAATGTCAAACACATTCCCAGCAATATTGTTTTTTTCATCGAACCCCCTCAGCTGACGACGACTTTCCGGAACATGCCCGGCATGTGGTAGAGCAGGTGGCAGTGATAGGCCCAACCGCCCCTGGCGTCCGCGGTGACGAGGTAGCTGATCATGGCGCCGGGTTGTACCGTCACCGTATGCTTGCGGGGTATCCGCTCGCTGTCGCCGGTTTCCATGTCGCTCCACATGCCGTGGAGGTGTATGGGGTGGTTCATCATGGTGTCGTTCACCAGCGTGATACGCACGCGTTCGCCGAACTTCAGCTCCAGAGGTTCGGCGTCCGCGAATTTAATGCCGTTCATCGACCACATATACCGGCTCATGTTGCCGGTCAGATGCAGTTCGATCTCTCGCCCCGGTTCTCGCGGATCGTAGGTGGTGTAGAGATTGCGGATGTCGGCATAGGTCAAGACCTGTCTTCCGTTGTTGCGCAACCCCACGCCGGGATCATCAAGGCGGTACTGCGGGGCGTCTGCACGCATGTCCACGTGCGGGCCGACCTCGGTCTTCCCGTGGGTGACGGGTCGTTTGCTGCCATAGCCGGCGTGGCCGGAACCCATGCGTGGACGATCGGCTTGGTGTTGGCCGTGATCCATTTTCTTGTGTTGGCCGTGGTCCATGCCTTTGTGTTGGCTGTGATCCATGCCCTTGTGTTGGCCGTGGTCCATGCCCTTGTGCTGGCTGTGATCCATGCCCTTGTGTTGGCTGTGATTCATGCCTTGCGGTGCCGCACCCGCGTGGCCGGCATGTGCGCCGTGACCGGCGCCGTGCGCCATACCCATGTCTCCGTGAGAAAGGACGGGCGCGGGATCCATCGGCGGTTTGTGGGGCGCGCAGCTATCGCTGGCCGGTCATTCGGTCAGACTGATACTGAAAGACGCCGACGCGCTCAGGCTTTTTGCCGCGTCCCCGTTGAGCCTGGACTCCGCCGGTGAAATCGCCTGTGACGCCATCGATGCAGGTCGACTGTCGCAGGAAATCGAATTTTTACTGGTGACCACCAAAAGTTACGCCACGCTCGATGCGCTCGAGCGGGTGCAGCGGTGGTTTTCGCCTTCCACCGTAATCGTGCTGCTGCAAAACGGCATCGGCGTGCAGCAGCGGGTGGTCGAGTCCTATCCGGGGCTCGCGGTGATTGCCGGGATCACCACCGACGGCGCCTATCGACGCGGCCCTTTCCAGGTAGTCCACGCCGGCCGCGGCAAAACCCGTTTCGGCGCGATCGCGGCGACCCTGCCGGCGCGGCTCGAGCAATTGCGCCGGGGTTTCGCGGAAATGTCGCTCGAGGTCGAATGGGTCGAGGATATCTGGCCGTCGATCTGGCACAAGGTCGCGATCAACTGCTGCATCAACGCGCCAACCGCGCTGGCGCAATGTCGCAACGGCGAGTTAGTCGAACGCGCCGAAAGCCGGCAGCAGATCGAAGGCCTGGTGCGGGAAATTCAGCAGGTCATGCAGGCCGCCGGCTGCGAGTTTGCTTTTCCCGATCTATACCGGGAAGTGCTCGAC
>CAMYMN010000106.1 GCA_947259395.1 uncultured Gammaproteobacteria bacterium
GCGTGTGCGATTCACGAAGTTCTGCAAAGACGTCCGAAGCGGCAGCCCAATCCCGCGCAGGAGCGCGGGCCCGGGGTGTCTGACCAACGGGACGAGATGCGCGCCTAGGTTGGGCCGCGCTCAAGGAGTGGCGGCGGCCAATTCACTGGCTCCCGGCAGCCACTGATCGCGAGTGACCGATTGGGAGAGCTGTCATTCCCACTTATTAATCTTGGTTCCAGCAGCCATCCGTACGTATTCATGATGAAGGCCACCGACACGAGGAAATTCTACTACACTACCTTTGCCTGATGACTGAACAGATCGGCCGTCCGGCGCATCTTTGCCTAAAGACGAATGGGTTGTCGCGCTGTGGTAGTAGCGTACAAAGCTGGAAAGGATACGTTTGAGATGGCGCTCTCCCAGGATGATCACATGGTCCAGACGTTCTCGACGGATCGAACCGATGACGCCCTCTGCGTAAGCTTCTGCCACGGTGACCGCGGACCGGTGACACCTTCTTGCAACCCCAGCGCTTCTGCCTGTTGTTAAAAATGTTTGCCACAGATCGCATCGCGATCCCGAATTAGGTGCTTCGGTGTTTCAGCGGTGCCGCAAGCCTTGACGAGTTGGCGTGCCGTCCACATTGTGGCGGATTGAGCCGTGACATTGCAGTGTCTGATCTTTCTCCGATCATGGCTTAATATCACCGAGACGAACAGGATCCTGAACGTTGCAGTCGGAACCGTGAAGCAATCAAGGAAAATGATTTCGTTAATATGATTGTTGAGAAATACTCGACATGTTGGGGAGGTCGGATGGAGGCGCCGGACCATATACTTCGATACCACGGCTTCGGATAACTCGAAGCCAAGTGTCAGAAGTTCGCCATGTATCCGCGGCGCGCCCCAGCCGGGACTCGATAGGCACTTTCGTCGAATAAGCGCACGAATTTCTAGATCGAGCTTTGGTCGACCTCGACCGCGACTTTTCCAGCGCCAATAATCGTAAAAGCCTTGTCGGTGCCACCGTACGGCGGTCGCAGGCTGCACAACTTGTAATGCGGTACGCCAGTTGCACCATGACCGACTTAGTAAGACCCAGAATAGTCGGTCTGATTCCTTGAGCCGCGGCCGAGGATAACGATGATTGAAAACTGCGAGCTGTTGGCGTAACGCCAGGTTCTGAAGAATCAATTCACGATGCGGACGAATGACCGAACGCAGGGTGCTGACCAGTATTCTCAGGCATTTGAACATGGCTCTGAGACTATCTGGAGTCTTCGAAAAAAGGCAATGAAATCAAGTGGGACTATTTTGTAGGAACGACAACGGTGCTGCTTGTGATTCACGCGCGGATATAGTGATTGTTAATCGGCGTTGAATTGAGACCCGGGTCAGCGTCGAATTATGACCCCTTAAAGAGCGACAACGCTAAGTCGGATTCAATAATTATGGAAACCTTGGAGGGGTCAATATTCGACGCCGATTCTCCGTTTGACCCCACGCCGATTAACAATACCGTGTCCAATTTCAACGAATCGTAATCTTTCGGAAATCTAACCGAAAACTCACCGCCAGTATGCTGTATGTCCACTGAACAACCTTGCTGCAATGCATGGGACATTTTTTGAAGTGCCGTACCGCTGTCATCAACCAACCGTCTACCGGTGCGAGGATCCGGTGACTTATGACAGCGGCGACAATTGCCCGCGCTGAGTGGTGACTGATGCGTGTTTTCGGATGCGGCTTTTCCGCGGACCGTGGTGTGAAAGGACGGTCGAAACGTGACAAATCATCTACCATTCAGTAACGGGCTGGTCTCAGACGCCCACGCGCACGCGCAATCGAAACGACTATCTACCGTGTGACCCAAATGTATTATTCAACAACACTTACGGCTAACACCGTTGCCGTGGTACTAGCCGGAGGCAAAGGCACGCGTCTGGCGGCTTTGACGCGACAGGAGTGCAAACCGGCACTGCCGTTCGGCGGGACCTTCCGAAACATCGATTTTTCGCTGTCGAATTGCGTCAACTCCGGTGTTCGACAGATCGGAATCGCGACGCAGTACAAGCCGGGCTCCCTGGTACGCCATATCCGACAGGTGTGGCATGAGACGGGATCAGGATCCTATTCCGGTGCCTCCATCATGCTCTGGCCTTCTAAGTCTCACGCGCCCTGTGTGTATAGTGGGACCGCAGACGCCGTGTACCGAAACTGGAAGCGCTTAAAGTCATTGTCTCCGCGCATGGTGTTGATTCTCGCGGGCGACCACGTTTACAAGATGGACTACCGGCCTATGTTGACGCATCACGTCCAACATAGCGCCGATATGACCGTTGCATGCATCGAGGTCCCGATCGAAGAGGCGCATCAGTTCGGCGTGATGTCAATCGACGCCACCGATAGGGTCCTCAAGTTTCGTGAAAAACCGCCGCTGCCCGACCCTGCGCCGGGTGACCCGCGCCGATCGGTAGTGTCTATGGGCATATACGTTTTCGATGCCGGCTTCCTTGAAAGCGTGTTGCGTAAAGATGCGGATTCCTCTGTTTCGAGGCATGATTTTGGCCGCGATATCCTTCCACTGCTGATTGAAACTGGAGCGAGTGTCTTCGCCTTTCGATTTACGGACAGCGATCACATCGGAAATGGGTATTGGCGGGATGTGGGTACACTGTCCGCTTATTGGGCGGCGCACATGGACCTGCTGGGATCTCCGCCCCGGCTCACGCTAAGTAGCGATCTGTGGCCGATTCGCACCGATGACCGTGTGCCCGATCACATTCTGCGACGACGTCAATCGCTTAAATCGCGGATATCGAATTCGCTGTTGGGTAATGATTGCGATACTAAAAACGCGACGGTTACACGATCGGTCCTGTCACCTCGCGTGGTCGTGGGAACGGGATCAATGGTCTCCAATGCAGTATTACTTCCCGGCGTGGTCATTGGCCGTGACTGTCGCCTGAACAATGTGATAGTGGCTCCTGACTGCCGGGTTCCCGACGGTTCGGTCATCGGTAAATTACTGTGCGGGCACGATCCTGATCAAACACCAGCGTCTCTATCAGGTCTAGTAACGGCAGAGATGTTCTCAGATGGCGTGACCAGGGTTGTCGCCTGATGGTCTCAATCCACTTTCGTCTGCCATAAGGCAGCGATCCCTTCAGATAGACAGGAGAGAAGATATGACTATTAAAAAACGATACTCACGCGATCACACTGCGTGCAAGGTAACATTCAGATTTGACGCTGAGTCGGTGACGCCGCCAAAGAGCGTTGCTTTGGTCGGGGCATTCAATAACTGGGATCCGGCGTCTATACCCATGACTCGACGCAAAGATGGAAGCTATGCGGCGACACTCGAGTTGCTGGTTGGCAAAAGCTACGAGTTCCGGTATTTGCTGAATGATTCGGATTGGCAAAATGATCTGCAAGCGGATCGTTGTGTACCGACACCGTTTGGTGATTCTGAGAATTCCGTCGTTGATCTTTGAGTGTTTAAAAATCGGAGGATAACGCAATACAAGGAAGGCAGCTTGCCCCCGGGGTGTGCTGGTGTAATGACGATAACGACACGATACCGATAGGCGGTGATGCTTGACGTAGGTACTCTAAGGCCCGATATTAATCTTATATATAGATGTTGGACTGCAGTAACTATTGCGAGATGGAAACAACAATTCTCGTGTTAACCGGCTTGGGGATAATGTTGCCGTTCTTTTCGGCACTTGCCGATACGAATCAGCGGACGGAAACGCGGACCGGCGGTTGGATCCCTCATGAACGCATCGACGTGGTCCCGGCACATCGGTCGGAGACATCAGAAAGCATTAAACACGCTCTGGCGCGAATGTCAGGGGTATACCGGCTCTCGTTCCCATATTCGTCGGTCACATGACTCATATGGCTGTGACTAGGCGACGACTGAGCAACGCTTTTTTCCGATTATGACGACACAAAACATGGTGGACCATTAAATTAGTCAGCGTGTTAGAAGTGTGAATACAGTGCAGACCGTGCCGGACCTGATGTCGATTTGGGGGAAACACGCCGACCATATGATGAAAGACATAACGGCGGCATTGTGCCCTTTCCCGTTCATTTATTAATGGTTCTTAAAGCAGCTGTCAGTGTGTGATCATGCTGGATGGCCGTGGATAACGATACACAACAACCGCGAGCTGTTGGCATAGAGCCAGATTCTCAAGAACCAATTCACGATGCGGACGAAAGGCCGAGCGCAGCGCGACGACCGGTATTCTCAGCCATATGAACATGGTTCTGAGACTAACTGGAGTCGTCGGAAAAAGGTAATAAAATGAGTCGCGATGAGTTTATGGGAAGCGTAGCGTAAGGATTTGTGTTGCTATTGTACCGGCCGAGGCAGGCGCCCACGCTAGACCATAAAGTAATTGGCTACTAACACGTCATTCGAACCATTCCTGTTGATATGTGGTCACGATATGACGGATCAGTTGGAAACACAAAACAGCAGCGTTACCTCAGCATTCACTATTACCATTTAGCGTGGGCTATCCTATCTTTCAATTTCTGGATTGCATGTACGCCAGGATATCGCGAGCTCGCGGTCCGATGAGTCCCGCCCGCACCCGCATTTGGTAGATGATCGGTGCCCACAGATCATCACGAAATTCCCTAGGATCGCGGGCATTATGGCAACGCATGCAATACTCCGACCAGGCCTTTGCACCTCGCCCGATATCGCCTCCGGAAGGAGGCGGGCCATCGGAACGCGCGATCGATGACAACGACAACCCAGACGCCAGCATGAAGATCGGTATTTCTGTAATAGTTGCGCTGACAGACAATTTTTATCGGATTTTCATAATGTTGACTCCTAAATTAGTGTCCATACGCCAACTGGGCCAACCAGCGCTCGGGTAGATTCTTGTTCGATTCGTAGCCCAGCTTTGCAATGATGTTTCCGGCAAAGAGGTAATTGATACCCATCGCCCACTGTTCTTGGTAATCGGCCAGTGCATCGAATTCACCGTAGCTCAGTACTGCCTCCCACTTCGACGGCAGAAACTTATAGGCGCCCTGCACGTACCACGCTTCCCATTCCAGCTTTTACGGCACAAGAGTGCTCGCGGCGGCCGCGTCTACTTTCTGCAGGATCCACTGACCTCGCAAATCTAATCTACCGTCATTTTGATACGAAAAGTCCGCGCCGAAGACCGAGTAATCACATTCAGGCTCACCGATCAACGGGCCATTGCTCACTATCGGCACTTGACCAGCCGCCGCGGACACGCCGATTTCTAAAGTAGAGAGAAACGGCATTACCAGACCAAGTCGGCCGCCGAAATCCTTGGTGTCGCCCAGATCGGCGGTGGTGCCTTCGGTCTCAATATCAACCGCGACATCTTCAACGTGTTCGTCTGGCACGTCTTCCGCATGGTCATCTCCTTCGTCTCCATGATCGTCTGCCACGTCGTCAACGTGTTCGCCGGCTACTTCATCGGCATGCTCGTCGCCCACCCCCGGATGGTGCGCTACCACCTGAACCGCGGTGGCGAACTCGTCTGGACCATTTCCGTGCTCGTCACCGTGGCCACCCGTAATCAATTCGGGACCGTTGGCGACATAGATGGCGTAGTTCGCCGTGGCGCGGCCACCAGCCGGTAATCCGCCCCTGACTTGAGCCCCGATGTCGGCAATCGGTGCGGCGCCACCGTGGCCAAATCCGATCGGCGCGGCTGGAAATTTGTTGATCCAACTGGGATGGTAATTTTGCCGAAAAGGAAGAAGGATTGGCCGCTTAGCCGCCCCCTGGCACCGGAATAACAAGAAGACCGATGGTTGCCTGCGCGCGCCGCACAGCTGCGAAGCCTGCAGACGCCTGAGGAAACCCGCGCTAGGGCATGGGTCAGGGGAACGACACGGCCACCCGCAATCCGGGCCGGTTGTCCTCGAGCGAGAGCGCAGCATCGTGGAGCTTTGCCACCGCCGCGACCAGACTCAG
>CAMYMN010000107.1 GCA_947259395.1 uncultured Gammaproteobacteria bacterium
AGGCGCTCTTGCCCTATGACGCCGACCCCACCGATGCCGAAAACGTCAAGAGCGCGGTTGGTTAATCGCTTACCGACGAACGTCCGTAATGTGGGTGTCTATAGCCCGTTGCGAAAGTCGGGTAATCTGTAGGCATGATATCGCCACTTGCGAACCGCACCTATCGCAGATTGTTCGCTGCCCAGGTTATCGCCTTGGTGGGCACTGGCCTTTCGACCATTGCGCTCGCCCTTCTAGCCTATGACCTGGCGGCAGGGACCGCCGGTGCTGTTCTGGGCACAGCACTTGCACTCAAGATGGTGGCATACGTCGGCATAGCACCAATTGTGGGTGGATTTGCGCATCGCCTGCCGCGTAGACGCCTCCTCATTGCACTCGATATCGCGCGCGCGAGCTTAATTGTTTGCCTACCCTTTGTCACAGAAATTTGGCAGATCTACGTCTTGATCTTCCTGTTGAGTGCCTGCTCAGCAGGCTTCACGCCGACATTTCAAGCGACGATACCCGATGTCCTGCCAGAGGAGGCGCAATATACACGCGCCCTTTCCTTGTCTCGCTTAGCTTACGACCTTGAGAACCTGTTGAGTCCCACACTGGCCGCTGCGGCGCTTCTTCTCTTGAGCTACGACGCCTTGTTCGTCGCCAATGCGCTGGCGTTTCTGCTCTCGGCTCTCATAGTTTTCTCCGTTCGGTTGCCTTCGCCACAGCAATACGAACGCCGGCGCGGTATATGGCACAACCTGAGCTTCGGCATATGGGCGTACATCATGACACCGAGACTGCGTGGACTGCTGGCTCTTTCACTGGCAGTGGCAGCGGCCGGTGCCATGGTGATCGTGAACACAGTGGTCTATGTACGGGATCACCTGGGGGGTACGGAAAGCGACACTGCCATTGCCTTCGCTGCGGCCGGCGCAGGATCGATGCTCGTTGCACTGCTGCTGCCACAACTGCTTGATCGCTACCCAGACCGCCCATTCATGCTTTCTGGTGGCGTGCTTCTGGGAGTGGGTCTTCTGCTTGGTTTGGCCGAACCCGGTCTACTGTCCTTGCTGCCGATCTGGTTCGTTCTGGGGGCCGGCTCCTCGCTCATTCAGAGCCCTGCAGGGCGGCTTCTAAAGAAGTCGGCCAACGAGGGTGATCGGCCGGCTATTTTCGCAGCGCAGTTCGCCCTCTCGCATGCCTGCTGGCTGTTAACGTACCCACTGGCTGGATGGATCGGGAGCACCTTTAGCCTAACAACTGCTTTTCTCACGCTTGCGCTGGTTACCCTGGTCTCAACGGCCGCTGCCCTGGTTTTATGGCCGGCTAGTGATCCCAGCGAGTTAGAGCATAGCCACGAACCGGTCACCCACGAGCATCTGCATATTCATGATGCGCACCATCAGCACTCGCATGAGGGCTGGGAAGGTCCAGAACCACATCGCCATCCGCACCGGCACGCTCCACTGAGACATAAGCACCCGTATGTCATCGACCTGCACCATTCTATATGGCCGGGGCGTTAATCGTGCCACACGGGTGTGAAGGGAGATCCCAGCCCCCCGCTTTCACTAATGGCACTGTTTGCGAGGTACGGGGCTACGGTAAAGGACGTCTTCTACGTCAGCAATTTAGAGTTTCGATTCTGTCACGTGAGCACATTGCCGGCGAACGGCATAGCGGTTATCCTGCTTATCCGTCCACGCGCCGCAAAGTGAAACGCGATACCGCCGAACGCGCCCATGCGTTGCTCGATGAAACCGACGTTGAAGTTATGCCGTCGTGATGTGGCCGTTGCTGACTAAATACCAATAAACGATATCGAGAGGAAAACCACATGTACAGGTACATCTTGGCATTTCTACTGGTAATACCGACATATTCAATTTCACAGGCAGCAGATGGTCCTGGATTTATTGAAAAAGGGAAAACGTATCTAATAGATCGCGATCCGTGCAAAGTATTACAAATTGACAACGAAAATAGTAACTGGGTAGTTTGTGAAATGCTCCAAAACAACGAAAGGGGGCAACTGTGGGTTAATTTGGATACGATTCACGCGGTGCTTGATTGCGAAAACCAAAAAGGGCCTATGGAGTGGCAAGACAGGTGCCCGAAATAAAAACGTTCGATCCCGTTGGAGGTACTGGAGAAGGTCCTGCGTGAGAAGGTCATCGCCTTTCTCAAGCGCGAAGGCGGCATAGACGATAAGCTCATCGATCATGGCATTGAGGGACTCCAGACAGTTGGTGGTTTTGGCCCTGGTGCCACCAGGCGCGGAACAATTGCGGCAGCGACGGTGAGAGCTTGCCCAACGTCATGTCATCGACCATGCGTTGGCGTAACGGACTGATAGGTTTGTTAGACTCTGTCATGGGTCTGCTCCTTCGGTGTGGAAGTTGTTGTTTAAGGCACTACAACCTCAACACAGGACAGACCCATACCTCCTTGACCTAATCCAAACTTACAGCACTTCCCCCAACGCATCCCCAGCTACCGCGCGAGCGGTTTAGTCCTTCGGCCATAACCTGCCGATCGAGCTACTTGGTAAGGACGACTGGATGATGCGCCTTTCCGGACGTTCGGGCGCATACCACGATTCCGTAGTTCCCTAGCCATTTAATATGCTCGTTCGCGGAGCCGCCGCGAGTATGCTGGACCGAAACGTATACACCACAATATGCCAATCTCAGGTACGTAATCTTCTCGACCGCGATCGCCGATATACTCCAAGGCAACGGGATTAAACCCGCACCGGAGCGGCAAAAGCACACTACAATGTGGCTCTAAGCGGGTTCGTGTGGATTGAAATTCGTGCCCATGACTTTGTAGTAATGAAAGACATTAGAGTTCGTTAAACTTTCGATATGCTTAAGCGTCTCCTAGGGCTATTCTCCAGCGATCTTGCCATCGATCTCGGTACCGCGAACACCTTAATCTATGTGCGAGACAAAGGAATTATCCTGAATGAACCGTCGGTGGTGGCAATCCGTTACACCCACGGCGGGACGCTTGGCAATAAGACCTTGCTCGCGGTGGGACAGGAGGCCAAGCGGATGTTGGGCCGGACTCCAGGCAATATTCAGGCGTTGCGACCGATGAAAGAAGGTGTTATCGCCGATTTCACGATTACCGAAGTCATGCTCAAGCACTTTATTCGCAAGGTCCAGGAAAATCGTTTTCTGCGTCCCAATCCGCGGATCATTGTTTCCGTGCCTTGCGGCTCCACTCAGGTCGAGCGGCGTGCGATCCGCGAATCAGCGGTGGGGGCCGGGGCAAGGGAAGTGTATTTGATCGAAGAACCCATGGCGGTAGCCATCGGTGCGAATTTGCCGGTAGCAGAACCGACCGGGTCTATGGTGCTAGATATCGGCGGCGGAACCACCGAAGTTGGCATTTTGTCGCTGGGTGGTATGGTTTATAGCATTGCGCTGCGAGTGGCGGGAGACACTTTCGACGAGGCCATTATTAATTATGTACGCCGGCAACACGGCGTGTTGATCGGAGAGGCCACTGCGGAACGGGTAAAGAAGGCAGTCGCTTCGGGATGGGCAAAGTCGGACATTCGGGAGATTGAGATCAAAGGCCGGAATATCGCTGAGGGTATGTCGCAGGCTATCACGCTGAGCAGTGCCGAGATCTTTGAAGCCATCAGCGATTCTCTTGATACTATTGTTCAGGCGATCAAGCATGCGCTGGAACAGACGCCTCCCGAGCTTAGCGCCGATATCGGCGACAAAGGCATAGTGGTAGCCGGGGGCGGCGCGTTGATACGGGACTTGGACCGTCGTTTGTCAGAGGATACCGGTTTACCGGTGGTCATTGCCGACGATCCACTGACCTGCGTGGCGCGCGGTTGTGGCAGGGCTCTGGAGGAAATGGACACGTTTGGCGACGTCTTCGCAAATGAGTAGCGTGTGCTACGAACTTGACCTTAGATTCTAGAACGTATCTATTTATAGTGCTTCCCCGATCCTAGAGTATCCGCTTGACTCCTAGGAGCAGTCATCAGGCAGGCATCTAACAACCCTTAACGTCGGGAGACTGTCCTGTTGCAGTATAACAACTCGTTGTACTGCGCGATCGCCGGCAGCTGATAAAGATTCTTCAGGTTATTTCTGTGCCTGAATGAGCGAAGTGAATCTGACTACTGGTCTGTTTTCGTGGGGCGGGTCATGGTGACACCGCATCTTCGACATTCGACCTTTTCAACTCCTCCCCCAGTGCCGAACCCATAGGTTTCGCTAATCACACGAAAATCGTGAATTCCCAGCCAACAAAAAAGGCAGGCAAGCAGTGGCGGCTGCATTGGCATAATACAAGCCCCCGACAAGGGATGCGTCGTCAAATAGGTAATGTGTTTTACCACGTTTATGCATTATCGAGAAGGATAAAAAACTTCATCTCGCTAAATCAATGACATTTGATTCGATTGATGTTTCTTCTCAAAGAAAACGGCGTTATTTACCGTCACAATAATACAAATGTGTGTTAGGCCCATAAACGATAAGGGTTGCTATACACGGCGCAACGGACGTTGAAACAGATGGCGATGAATGACGGGTCATGCCGACAACCGCATATTGCGGTGCAGCAACGAGCACCAATTCATTCGATCTAGTCAATGACGAGTATTCTTCAGCCTATCGTGTTACAACATTGTTGAATCACACAGACCAGGTGATTCGGACCCTCAATTGACGATTTTCCAGGATCCGTCGGGTTGCCGACAAGCAGTACCGTACGCGCTCTGCTGCTGCCCGCCAACGATAACTGTCGTCGTGTACTCGCGGCAAGGCGCTCCGGCGGGCGACCCGTAGGTCCGAGTGGGAAAGGTATAGCCTCCGTTTCCGGTATCCGGGTTGCGCCAGTTCGAGGATACACCGATGGGATTGTATTCCAGGGCGTAACCGACGGAATTGCGCGCCATCACCTGATCTGCGGCATCGAGCTGCTGACCGATCCGCTGTCCGACCAGGCCTCCGAGGAAGGCACCCAGCACTATGGCGGCGGTCTGATCGCGATGTCCCTTGCCAAGACCATAACCGAGCGCCGCGCCTGTCACCGCGCCCGCAGCAGCACCTGCTTGTTCCTTGGGTCCGGTCTGGGCACAGCTGGCCATGAGCGACACAGAAAGAATTGCAACCAAGAATCTCAAATACATCATCTCTTTAACGTCTCCTAATTTACCCACGTTGTTGTACAACTTATTCAGCGCTGCAGCTTCCAGGAACCGCCGTTCGCGCGACACGCCGTCCCGTAGGCCTGCTGTTCCTGATCACCGATCATCACCGACATGATGTACTCCCGGCACGGACCCGCGGACGTCATGTGGGTACGGACGGGTGTGGTAGTAAAGGTTTTGCCCGTGTCCGGGTCCTGCCACACTGTGGCCTGGCCGGTGCGACTATACTCCAGAACCGAGCCCACCGTCGGATTAACCGCCACAGCCGGTGCCGGTTGGTGGATGACACCTTGACCCTCGACATAGCGCGGCTGAGACAACAGGTACGTCACCGCCCCCCCGAGGAGCAATCCGCCCAACAGATAATCGTACTTGTAGCTGTCGTCGTGGCGGTACCCGTAGCCATAACCGCGATGCTTGTGGCCGTGACCTCGGTGGCCGGAGTAGTGACCTCGGTGGCTTTTGTAGTGACCTCGGTGTCTTTTGTAGTGGCCTCGATGTCTTTTGTAGTGGCCGCCGTGGCTTTTGTAGTGGCCACCTGAGTAACCCGGTCCGTGCCGCTTGTGGTGACCACCCGCCTGCGCGCCGCCGACCGT
>CAMYMN010000108.1 GCA_947259395.1 uncultured Gammaproteobacteria bacterium
ATTGCAACGGGGCTAGGCGAAATTTTCATGTATACAGTCGAGGCAAAGCCGGGCGCCCGCAAAGATGACGGGACACCTTGGTCACCTATGCACCTGCGCACCCTGCATGATTGGGTTGTCAGACCGCAACTTGTCACCGTACCGGGCGTAACCGAGGTCAATACCGTTGGCGGATATCAGAAAGAATTTCATATCACGCCCTGGCCGCTCAAATTGGAGGCCTATCAGCTTGGCCTTGTCGATATCATCACGGCGCTAAAACAGAACAATGCCAATACTGGAGCGGGCTATATAGAACGATCGGGGGAACAATATCTGGTGCGCGTGCCCGGTCAGGCAAAAACGCTCGAAGAGTTACGTCAGATCATTATTACTCAGAGGCACGGCGTTTCGGTTCGGATCGGAGATGTTGCCGATGTCCTCATCGGAAACGAGTTGCGGACGGGGGCTGCAACCCAGAACGGTACGGAAGTTGTTCTGGGTACTGTTTTTATGCTGATTGGCGAGAACAGCCGAACTGTTTCAAACGCGGTTGCGGAAAGGCTCGAATATATCAATGCAAGCCTGCCCGAAGGGACCTTTGTCCGGCCGGCTTATAATCGGACGGCGCTTGTCGACAGAACGATTGAAACCGTGACAAAAAATCTGGTCGAAGGTGCGCTGCTCGTCATTGTTGTTCTTTTCATTCTCCTTGGGAATATCCGCGCGGCATTGATCACGGCATCGGTTATTCCGCTGGCCATGCTGATGACGATCACGGGTATGGTGCAAAATCGCGTTTCCGGCAATCTGATGAGCCTGGGCGCGCTCGACTTTGGTCTCATCGTCGATGGAGCGGTAATTATCATCGAAAATTGCATGCGTCGGTTAAGCGAAAAACAAAAACAACTTGGCCGCTTGTTGTCACTCGAAGAAAGATTTGGATTGACCTCTGCGGCTACGGCCGAGGTCATCAAGCCAAGTCTGTTCGGTGTTCTTATCATAACGGTCGTCTATATTCCGATTTTTGCACTCACCGGCGTTGAAGGAAAAATGTTCCATCCGATGGCGTTCACGGTCGTCATCGCCTTGCTTTCGGCACTGATACTTTCGCTTACATTCATACCTGCAGCTATGGCGATATTTCTTAGTGGCAAGGTCAATGAGAAAGAGCCGCGAATTATCACCGGGCTCCGGGCTGTCTACAGGCCCCTGTTGAATATTGCCTTGAGGTGGCGCCTTGCTGTCGTCTCATCGGCAGTTGGCCTTGTGGCGCTAACAGGCGTCGCGGCCACCTATCTTGGTGCGGAATTCATGCCGCAACTTGATGAGGGCGACATTGCGATGCATGCCTTGCGCATACCGGGTACGAGCCTCACTCAGGCAATCGATATGCAGACCGGACTGGAAGCCCGCCTTCGAAAGTTTCCCGAAGTCGAACAGGTCGTTGCAAAAATCGGAACTGCCGACATCGCAACGGATCCGATGCCGCCAAATGTGGCCGATACTTTCATCCTGTTGAAGGATCGGAGTGAATGGCCGAACCCGCGTAAGCCAAAAGACAGTCTCGTTGCAGAAATTGAGCAGGCGATGCTGGCGATACCTGGCAACAAATATGAGTTCACCCAGCCCATTGAAATGCGTTTCAATGAGCTTATCGCAGGTGTTCGAAGCGATCTGGCCGTCAAGGTTTTTGGCGACGACCTCGATGTACTTCTGGAGGTTGGAAAATCGATTGAGGCAGTCATAGGGGGGATTTCTGGCGCGGCCGATGTTCGCATCGAACAGGCGACGGGATTGCCGCTGTTATCCATTCATCCGGATCGCGAAGCGCTGGCCCGTTTTGGACTGAGTATTAATGCCATTCAGGATGTCATTTCAGCATCCATAAGCGGTCAGATAGCAGGGCAGGTATTCGAAGGGGACCGTCGCTTCAATATTGTCGTGAGAATGCCGGATCCCTTACGCGACAATGTCGCTGCGATCAGGCGATTGCCGATATCTCTTCCTGCCGCGCTCAATAAACACGATGGCACGGCGCCAACCCTTATTCCGTTGTCTGAAGTCGCCAGGATAGAAACGAACATCGGCCCCAATCAGATCAGCCGGGAAAACGGCAAGCGCCGCGTTGTCGTCACTGCGAATGTGCGTGATCGCGACCTTGGATCCTTTGTTCAGGATGTTCAAAGCGCTGTACGATCAAAAGTTGAAGTTCCGCCCGGTTACTGGGTCGAATATGGAGGAACCTTCGAGCAACTTATTTCGGCGAGCAACCGGTTGAAGATTGTGGTGCCTCTCGCGCTGCTGTTCATCTTTGCCCTGCTTTTTATGTTGTTTGGAACTGTAAAGGACTCTCTCATCGTGTTCACGGGCGTCCCGTTAGCGCTGACGGGAGGGGTCGCAGCACTATATTTACGCGATATGCCCTTTTCGATATCAGCCGCCGTCGGTTTTATCGCCTTGTCGGGTGTTGCCGTGTTGAACGGTGTCGTGATGGTATCCTTCATTCGTAGCCTTCTAGCCAAGGGACTGCCTCTCGATGAGGCAATTCGCGAAGGAGCTTTGATGCGATTGCGACCGGTTCTGATGACCGCGCTGGTAGCGAGCCTCGGTTTTGTACCCATGGCCCTCAATGTGGGTGCTGGGGCGGAGGTTCAGCGTCCCTTGGCGACGGTTGTTATCGGCGGAATTATTTCGTCTACAATTCTCACTTTGTTTGTCTTGCCCGCCTTATATCGCCTGTTCCATCGTGAGGGTGAGCCATTGCAACAAGCGATAAAGGAACCGACAACGGATCAAAAAGCTCCAGCCCCTGCCGAATGAAGTGTGTTGCGCCGCCCACAACGCAAGCCGGTTGGTAAAACGACGCCTGGTTTGGATCGGAACGCTATAAGTGATGAAGAGTAATTCTCATGAGACTGGATGAAGTCCAGCTCATTAGAACGACGCGAAACGTCCGCAATGGATCGAAATCTGGCTCCAACCGAGGGCGTAAACCGTGTCAGCTTTACCTTCGAATCCACACCTGTGTCGCGCGAAATTAGACTTCCCCAGCGCCCTTATTTAGTGCTTGAGAGGCAGTCGTCAGCATACCCTCATTCCTCCCACAGCCCGATGCACAAAACGGATTGCCATGACTAGCGCAAAAATTAACGAACCGGATCACAACTGCTTGAGTTCCTGGGCCTTGGTGACATATTGATGGGCATTCCATCACCGCAACATTTTGATGTGGCATGTTAATTGCTAAGTTATGTGGGTTAGTATCCACCCAGATGAGCAGGACCTTTACCCCCGTGGCGCCGCAACCTTCGTCTTCAGCAGAATCAACGACTTCAATCGCTCCAACGGGCACCAAGAGCAAGAATTTGGAAGTCAGCTATTCACGAAGCAGGCTCCATAGGTTGCGCTCGCTAGACGCGGTGTCCCTGATGCGCCGCATCTACTCAGCGGCGCTGTATCGCCTGCATTTTCGGGTTCTTGACCCCATTGCATATGCCGGTGAACCAGAATCCGTGAAACGCACAACCCGACTGTGCGATGTCACGATCACCAGCCGGCATCGTGATGGTGGCGTTGAATATACGCCAACACCCCACCTGATTGTGCGCTGGATCCGGCACACCCTCCCATCAGATGTCTCAAACTGGACGTTCATCGATATCGGCGCCGGCCGAGGACGGGTTTTGGCCAGCGCCGCACGATCGCCTTATCGAATGGTTCTCGGTGTGGAGTTCGCGCACGAACTGCAGCAGGATGCCGAGGTCTATTTGAAGTCATTGCCGCGCCGGCATATTCGAGCTGGCGATGTGACCGTGATCCGGGCCGATGCCACGACTTTCAGCATCCCCGACGGCCCCTGCATTTTTTATCTGTTCAACCCGTTTTCGGGCGAGGTTCTGCGCCGGTTTCTCGATCATGTAATTGCCTCACACAAGGCTGATCCACGGCCCATGCGCATTGTCTATTTCAATCCCGAGCACGGTGAGCTGCTGGACGCCTCGGACCACATCCGTCGCTCTCCCCTGCGCCTCCTGACACGAGCCAAATTCGCGCTCTTAAGCCCCCACCAACTCGCGCTCTATGAGATAACTGAGGGCAGTTGCCGGTAAATCCGTGCCTTGAAGTAGGTTTAGCGCTTTAAGCGGGCTTAAGCAGTCGCCACTTCGCGTATTTGCATTGAGCAGCATGTCCGTCTCGGGCATTATCCGGTCGCATGGCGGAACCCGGTACAAAGAGCAGGCTCAGGGTATTGCTGCGTATCCTCCATGCCCCCCCCCTGCGATCGTTAGGGCGTATTACGTTTCGTTAGGGTGGATTCCATTTAAAATAATTCGGCTCCTGTTACGAAATACCAATAGATTCAATTGCTTGTGCGTTTTCCGGACGCAGCACCACAATCAAATTTTGCCGGATAACGCGTCTACGCACCCTGTAATTCGTACGTAAGCACAAGCTTATTTCGCTTCAACTAAGCTCTTCTCCAATTAAAAGATCGGCGGAGAACCAGCATCTTCTGTCGGGTGGACGGGCAACCGTCAAGTTTTAAAACCGATATGGAGATATGAAGATGCGCAAGCTAATCATTATGGCCACTCTGGCCTTTGCAACACCCGTATTCGCAGCTCAGCTGACCACGGATACGGTTCTGGGAACCAGCATGCAGGAGGTGCGGACGAGTTTGACCGAAATGGGCTATGACGTACGCAAGTACGAAATGGAGGATGGCAAGATCGAGGTCTATTTTGTCAAAGACGGCAAAATGTTTGAGATCTATGTCAGTCCGGTGACGGGCAAGGTCACCAGACTGAAAATGAAATAGGCCGATCATTTCAGTCATTTCGACATCTCAAAGCGGGCGCGCAAGCGCCCGCAACGTCGTAGTCTGGGATCCCCTTGTCAGGTTGATCCATTGGAGCCTTGCACTGACCATCCTGTTCAATGCCACGATCATAGACGAGGAAAGCACTCTGCATGAGTGGGCCGGATATGTCGCGCTTGGTCTCGTCGTGGTCCGGTTGATTTGGGGATTGATCGGCTCGCAACATGCGAGACTGTCTGCTTTCCCACCCAATCCGGTTGCCGCGCTGAGGCATCTGTTCACCTCGTCGAAGGGCGACAAAGCCGTGCATTTGTCCCACAACCCGCTTGGGGCACTGATGGTCTATAATATCTGGCTGACCGTATTGATCCTCGGCGTAACCGGGTACATGATGGGGACGGTTCCGTTCTTTGGTGTCGAGTGGGTCGAAGAAGCTCATGAAGCCACCTTCAATTGGCTTGTCGTGTCAATCGTACTACATGTAGCGGGTGTAATAGTTGACACATGGCGGTCGGGTGTGTCTTTGATCCGGGCCATGATCGACGGGCGGAAACGCATTCCCGAGGACGGGTGAGTTTTGTGACAACAAGCTATTTCCCTGCACTTAAACGAGAGCGGCGGGCCGTTGTGCTCGCCGCGATCATTCTTTTGCAGGCCCTGTGCGCGTTGTTTTTTGCGGGCGACGTAATTGTCGATCTATATCAGGGCGATCACCTCGATGATTTTCACCTCATCCTCGAAGCGCTCGCTGCACTAGCCTTGGGCGCGGGTGTTATTTATCTGATGCGCGAACTGCGTGACCTGCTCAACCACATGGCTGCGATGGAAGTTGGCATCCGGGCCGCAC
>CAMYMN010000109.1 GCA_947259395.1 uncultured Gammaproteobacteria bacterium
CCGAACAGTTGGACATTATTCCGGCCCAGGTGCGGGTGATCCGACATATTCGCAAGAAATACGCGTGTCCGTGTTGTGATGGCACCATCAAGACGGCCTCAATGCCGAACCAACCGATTCCCAAGAGCCGGGTATCGTCGGGGTTGTTGGCCTTTGTTGTCACAAACAAGTTTGCCGATGCCTTGCCGTTGTACCGTCAGGAGAAGATCTTTCAGCGCATTGGGATTGAGATATCAAGGGCGAATTTGGCGAACTGGGTGGTGAAAGCCGGACAACTCATTCAACCACTGATCAATTTGATGCGGGAGAGAATTCTAGAGTACGACATCGTGGCGATGGACGAGACCCCGGTGCAGGTCCTCAAGGAACCGGGTAAAGCGCCGCAAAGTAAGAGCTATCTATGGGTGCAACGAGGCGGTTCCCCGGATCAACCGTTGATTCTCTACGATTATGATCCGAGCCGGGGTCAGGCGGTGCCGATAAGACTACTCGAAGCCTACCAGGGGTATCTGCAGACAGACGGATATAGTGGTTACGAAGCGGTCGCATCCGAACCACACGTCGTTCAGGTGGGTTGTTTTGCCCACGCCAGAAGGAAGTTTGACCAGGCGGTCAAGGGGCAGAGCAAGAAGCGCAAGTCGTCTCATGCTTGGCGGGGATTGAAGTATATCCAGGCGTTGTATCAGATCGAGCGCCCCCTTGAGGACGCTACCCCGCAGGTGCGCCAGCGTGTCCGGCGCGAACAAGCCACACCGATACTCGATGAGATGCGCGACTGGCTCGATCGCGTCTTGCCCGAGGTTCCGCCGACGACGTTGACGGGCAAGGCGCTATATTATCTGCACACCCAATGGCCGAAGCTGATTCGTTATCTCGACGACGGCCGCTTGCGGATCGACAACAATCTTGTGGAGAACGCCATCCGGCCGTTCGTCGTCGGCCGCAAGAATTATCTGTTCTGTGACACCGTGCGCGGAGCCAATGCCAGTGCCAACCTGTACTCTTTAATCGAGACAGCGAAAGCGAATGGCATCGAACCGTATCAATATCTTCGCCGAGTATTCGCCGAATTGCCCAACGCGAAGACCGTTGAAGAGATCGAGACCCTGCTACCCTGTCGCGTCGAACTGACAAATACCGACGACGTCAACAGCGCTGTCGGTTAAGCGCTTACATTACAGGTTTCGATATTGGGCTTAATTGCGCGTTTGAGGTGCTGGGCTTAGATCATGGCAATACCGCGGTCTAGAACATGTACTTCACGCCAGCGGTCATGAACCAATCGGCCTCCATCTGCGGGCCGTCGAGGTCTTGATAGACGGGTACTCCGAACTCGATCCCCGCGCGCCACCCGCGCCAGCCGCCGTGCTGACCGGACAAATTAAGGCCCAGGCCGATGTCGATACGGTCACCACCCTGAAAGTCCGGATTGGCGGTCTGCACCGGCGCAACGATCTGAGGGTCGATGCCGTCGATATTGCTTTGCGTGCGGGCGGCAAATCGCAGCGATACGCTCGCCGCCGGTGTCCAGCTGTAGTTCCCCCAGCCAGTCACCCCGTGAAGGTCTCCTAGCGTGTAATTCTCGTCGTTCTCTCCAAGGCGAATCGTGGCCAGATACTGCGCGCCCCAGCCGATGTTGCCCGAGCGGCCCTTGTAGGTCACACCGGGCATTAAGTCATACGTGCCGGAACCGAGCTGCATCGGATATGGAAGACGCAGTGTCGGACGTGCGCCAGTCGGAGCGAGCACGTCATCGGACTCATCGGTGCTGCCGGTTGGGAGACTGAGACCAATGTTAATGTGCACTTGGTTACTGCCCGCGTGCCAAGCGCGATACAGTGCCATTAGTTTGGCGTCACCGATGCCGCTCGACTTCGTTGTGAACTGACCGAGCCGGGTCGTACCCCTGGGTCCCCGGAAAGTGACGTGATCCATAGACTTCTCCACGTAGGGAACCATGCCCATCAGCGTCAAGCGATCGGTCGGAGCGTACATCGCACCAATCATGTGCATCTCCATTGTCATGTCAGTCGGTACCACCCGCAGCGTTGGCGGTTGGCCGGGTAGCCCAAAGAATCGGTTGGGGACGATAGTGACGATCTGCTCCGGGGAGACATTGTCGGTACCGATCAAATTGTCCTTCATCTCCATGCGCATGTAGCGGTAAGACAGCATCCACATGCCCTTCATCATCGTGTCGCCGCCCATCACACCGAGCGGCGCGTGGCGGTCGGCTCGCATCATGTCCATCTGCATGTGCATTCCACCTTTACCATCACCATGCATCGACATATGTGCGCCCTTTGCAGAACCGTGATCCATGCCAGACTTTGAGTCTTGTGCGGCAGCTACGGAAGACAGGATACATAGGCATGCGGCCAACAGCGATTCAGTTATGCGGGGTCCACGCTTCAACATTCTTTAGAACTCTCCACTTATGGCGGCTAGGAAGCATAACTGCTATGCCGTTCGACTGGCAATAAGCTCACGGGGAGCGCGCTGGTCAGGATGCCAGGGTCATAGCGGGTAGCGTTTACTTTCGCGGCTTACGGAAACTCATTTCTGCGGGTGTGAGAGCGTGTTGGTTAGGGGTTCGTCGCCGATGAGCACGAGGGCGGCTGCTCGATGACTCATTCGGCATCGCTTGCTTGCGGTTGAGCAGTAGTCAAGTTCGATCCAGTTCGGGGTGTGGCGGCGGTGCGTGGATCGGATGAGACGCGGGTTGCGATGCGCTGAGGTTTTGAAGATGGTCCAGAATCCGTTTCACGACGGCCGGGGCTTCGATGCAGGCGATCACTTTGACGGTGCCACCACACTTGTCGCAGGTCTTGAGATCGATCGTGAATACTCATCTCGTCCAATGCGGACGTTGAAGCGTCTGTACCTTGTAAGTCCGGATGGGGTCGGGAGCACGCATTTAGTACCCGCTGTGTAAGCAGGCTTTTGTGGGGGAGAGCCAGGCTCCGGGTTCGGCTAATTCCGGCGCTTGGACGATTTTACCGATTAGCTCAATGGCGACAACAGCATCCTGTAAATGTGGAAAACGATCATCGCCTTCACGGGATCCACGATATTATTTACCGTAGCCTAAGTGGACGGTTACTTCGTACATGAGCGATAGTTGTTGCCAGGGTTCCGTGGATACGCATTTGCTGCACACGCGCCAGCGTCGCATCCTAGCGATTGTACTAGCAATCAACGCCACGACCTTTTTGATGATGATCGTTGCAGCGATGATGAGCGGTTCGTCAGCGCTACTTTCGGGGGCGTTGGATAACTTGGGCGATGCGTTGACCTATGGCCTTAGCTTTGCCGTTGTAGGATCGTCGACCACCATGAAGGCGAAAGTGGCGCTCTTTAAGGGAGTTTTTATTTTCGCCGCCGCTTTAGCGGTGGCCGCACAGATTGGTTGGCGACTGTTTCACATGGAAACGCCGATCTTTGAGGTAATGAGCATTGCCGCGGTAATCAACTTGCTTGCAAATACGCTATGTTTGGCGCTTCTTTACCCGTATAGGCAAAATGACGTGAACATGTCGTCTGTATGGGAGTGTTCGCGAAACGATGTTTTTGAGGGATTTGCGGTGATCACTGCGGCGCTTTCTGTTTGGGTATTCGGTTCAGGGTGGCCTGATATTCTAATCGCCTTAGCTCTCCTGATTCTTTTCCTGCAATCCGCGTCTCGCGTGCTCCGCAGGGCTTGGCGAGACTATCGGCCAGCCGCAACGATGAGTTAGATTGCCACCTATACCACGTTCCGCGTGGACCGACCACGAGGGGACTCATTCCGATGAAAGCTATCACTTACTCGAACTACGGGCCGCCTGACGTCCTTCAAGTCGAGGACGTGAGCAAGCCTGTAGCAGGCGACGATGAAGTCCTGATCAAAGTGCGGGCTGCCGAAGCGACGAAATCCGATTGTGAGATGCGTAGCTTCAAATTTGCGGCAAAGTGGTTCTGGCTGCCTCTGCGGCTTACATTTGGAATCACAAAACCAAGGAGGCACATCCTGGGCGGCTACTTCTCAGGGGAGATCGAATCGGTGGGGGAAAACGTCACCCACCTCTCCCCGGGTGATCAGGTTTTCGGCGCCGCCGGACTCCGACTGGGTGCGTATGGTGAGTACGTAGCTCTACCGGCACGCTACACGATCGTCGCCAAGCCTCGCAATATGAGCTTTGAGGAAGCCGCGGCAGTTCCATTGGGTGGATTGAACGCGTTACATTTCATGCGGCGTGCAAGAATCCAGCAGGGAGAAAGGGTGTTGATCAATGGCGCCGGCGGCAGCATCGGAGCGCATGCGGTGCAGATCGCCAAGTCGATGGGCGCGGAGGTTACCGCTGTTGACAGCACGATTAAAGAAGACATGTTGCGTCGAATTGGTGCTGACGATTTCGTTGATTATACAAAGGAAGACTTTGCGGCAAGCAGTCAAACCTATGACGTCATTCTCGACATGGTTGCCGGGAGTTCCTATTCCGCTTGTATCAAGACGCTCAATCCCAACGGACGCTATCTCACAGCCAATCCCCGTGTTTCGGACATGGTTCGATCTATTTTCACAACTCGTTTTACCAACAAGGTGGCTAGTTTTGCTTTTGCTCGAGAAGCCAAAGAGGAGCTGACAGCTCTCAAGGCGATGATCGAGGACGGAAAAATCGTATCGATCGTCGACAAGGTCTATCCAATGGATCGGGCCGCGGATGCACATCGCCGGGTCGAAGCAGAGCAACGCCTGGGTGCAGTAGTGATCACAATCGGTGATTTGCAGCGAGTTACTGGTTAGAGTCGGGTACAGCCTGTTAGATAATGCTCACATTCCGTGCGCTCGACTGGCCTGTCTCCGCCATAGCGGACCGATGATACAGGCTTGGGCGCGTAGATTCTGCTGCACCGCATCAGGCGGGACTCGGCCAGTTCCGGGTATTCGAGCACACAAGAATACGTCAATTCTAAAGTCCGTTGCTGGAGGTGTGGTGGACATACCGCCCGTCTTGTGAGTAAAAGCGAGCGCTGTGTTTAGGTTCTCCCCAGCATGAGGGAAACCGGTGGCTATGGGTGAGGTGGGTTGAGGGTGGTCTTCACGCCAAACAAAACCCCGCACTGCGACGGGGTCTGTGTTGGATAGGTGTAAGGAATCAGTCGTTACGCATTCCGTCTACGTCTTGCAAATCCTAGACCGGCAAGGCCAAGACCCATGAGTAAGAGGGTGGCGGGTTCCGGTATCGGGCCAGTACCACTAATATTAAGCTGACTGGAAAAATAGATGGTTTCATTTGAGTCGGGATCGGTGTGGCTCAAGAAGAGCCCGCTGGCGGGCGTGATGTCACTCACCAGATAGTTGATGACCGCGGTTTCGCCGGCGCCGAGGCTGAAATCGAAGCCCATGGCCATGGCGACATCGTCCGGAGCGGCCGCTGGAACGCCGTTCGCATTGTCCAAAGCGCTGGCGAGAAAGTTAAGATCGATATCTCCGAATACAAAGCCCGGCTCATCAATCTCCCAGCTTTGCCCCGCTCCCTGGGTACCGCTGGTGGCGCCAAACTCGTTGAAGAAACCGTTTATGGACTCATCGATATCGTGGTCTAGATACAGGTCCACATTGTGGGAGCCCGCACCGCCGATGGTGACCGC
>CAMYMN010000110.1:0-2477 GCA_947259395.1 uncultured Gammaproteobacteria bacterium
ATTGCTTCTGTTACCACCGCTTCGCCTAGTCGCTTCCTGCTGTCCAGTATGCGTTCCAGTCGAGCATCTCAACAATCCATTGTTTGACGGTGGTGCCGCCGACGGACCGTTCGAAGTCTCGGAGAATGAAGGTGTGACCGTCGCCATCGGCGATCAGACTTTGGAAACGCTCCGGAAAGGCCTCGCTGAGCTCGTCAATAGCTTGCAGCAACTGCCTCTCGAACTCCGGCCCGCTCAGCGTCCCTCGTTCGACGGTAACCACGGCATCCTGCTTTGTGCTCAGGAAGCCAACTCGCACGTTCGGATCCTCGGCCAACTGATATTTGTGGTAATCGGTCAGGTTGCCGTCCTCGCCGATACAGGTCTCACAGCTCGCGGGGAAGAACGCGCCGGAGTTCCAGTATTGGTTCAATGTTTCCTGTCCACCTTCTGACAAAATACCCATACCGGAGTCGTTGGCGAGCTCGATAGGCACGCCCGGATAAAGCTCTCGCACGAGCGGCAGGGCTGCGTGAGCACCGTAGCCTCCTGCGCTATTGCCCGTCAGCAGGATCTTACTTGGCGAGGGGTAGGCGCCAACAATGACATCCAGCGAAGCCGACAGGTTCTGGAGCCCACGGAACAAGCGGTCGTTAATGCCGTCTCCATCCTCGTCGACGTCCCGGTCACCCATCCACAAAGATCCGTCACAGTAAGGCAGGTAAGCGACGTTGTAATCGGCCGTCGGATTGCTCGGATCACCCGCGCTCAGAATGCCGAACGGAATCGGGGTGACAGGCTCCGCAGCCTCCACGGCGTCGCAACCGTTTGGACCACAAAGGCCGCCACCCTGGAGGAATATCATCAGCTCCGAGCTGGTGCCGTTCCGGGTCGACATCGCATACTGGTTTCCCGTAAAGCAGATTGGACCGCCCGAACTACCGTCAAAGGTATAAGTTGTGATCCCACCAGGCAAAAGCTCGGCCATCATCGGTGCAAAGACACCGAGATACCGATCGACGCCTTGGTCGTACAACTCCTGAAACGGTTGTTCTGTGATCGGCGTATCCGGTTGCGTTGGCGGTACACCACCAGTTTCATTGCCGCTATCGCTGCCCGACTCACAGGCTGTGGCGCATGCCAGCAGGACGCCTGCCAGAAGCAGGCTCCTCTTGTTTGGTTGATTCATCTTCATGATTGGTCTCTCTGATTTTGTTAGCAGCGGTGGCTACTGGATTTGAACCGTGATCGCCCGGCCGGGTACGTTCTGCGGGGCGTAGAACGTGTGGCTGTCGACCTGGGCGCGAATCAGTTGCAAGCCCTTGGCTTCCTCGCCAAGACATACGTCCAGGTGGTTGTCGTTGTCGTCGTCGCGTAGCGCGAAGGGGTTCAGGACCGTCCTTCTGCCATCCGGCGTAACTGCCAGAATCTCTATGGCGGCCATCGCGGTTTCATCATCGGCTAGCGGCGCGCCATTGGGCCCGGATACGCCGCCGGAGAAGGTCAGCTTCACGACCCGCGAGGTTCCATTGCTCGGGCAGAAACGGTTGCGTGTGTCGTCACCGAACTGCGACGTCGCGATCGTGCCAGGCCCGAATACCTCGGCCATTACCAGGCTCGGGCCGCCATTGACTTCGCCAACGTTATTCGTCTTTGCGCCCTGCAGGCTGGTGCCATCGGTCGCCATTAGGTCTCCGACGACGCGCACCGTGACCGGTCCGTTTTCGCCCCCGAGGCCGAACTCACCGATCAACAGTACAGTGCGACGCTCAGTCGCATCGACGGCGGGGGCCAGCGTCGCGCAGACCGGCTGGACGGCGCGCTGCTGCGGCCCAACTTTCACCTGGAAAATGCTCGGGTCCAGGCCGTTCGGGTCACCCATGAAGCCGCCGAGAGTATCGACCTGTTTGCTGAGCACGACCGGCATTCCGCCGAATCCCTCGGACAGCGCATTACCGCGACAAAACGCAAGGCTTGCGATCATTGGGAGCATGGGGTCGCCGAGACCTGCAGAAACCACAGAGGTATCGTCGGCCGGAGCGCTTATTGGTGCGAGAAAAATGACGGTCGCCAGAAGGCTGGCAAGTAGTCTGTTCATTTGCTTAGTCCTGTGTTTGAGAAAGTGATCTGGCTTGGTATCGCACCGCCACCCTGCGGGTCAGCGTTGCGTCGTGAACGGAAAATAGCCAGATCGGTCCGGGCGAGGGCCGCACAGCGTATGAAATGCGTCATCTACCGTATGAACGGTGCAAATTAGATAAGTCAACGCATGTGAGCACTGGAAGGCCTGAATGAAATGCGCTGCAGGAGTACTCTTCCCGAGCGTCTTTTGGGCCGGTTATCTGCCGCTGTCCGCTTCAGGATGCGGACTCAGTGCCGTGTAGCGAAGTAATTCCCGAAGTGAGAGTAAAACTGAGCATACTCAGAAAGCCTGCGGGACTCAGTTGGTTACTATTGGGTGATCTAACTCGTTGAAACCGGTGGTCACAGGACCACAG
>CAMYMN010000110.1:2507-9083 GCA_947259395.1 uncultured Gammaproteobacteria bacterium
ATCTAACTCGTTGAAACCGGTGGTCACAGGACCACAGAAATCAAGCGGTTACACGAGTGCCCAACTCAGCGACTCCGATTGGGAAGCTGATGTTCTACCGTTGAACTACACCCGCTTTTCAGGGAGTTACGTCTCACTCAGGTCTGGCTGAGCATAAAAGTGAGCGTACTCGAATTCTAAGCGATTCTGAGGCCATTGGAATAGCATCCTGAATAGCGACGTGCAGGTCCCAAAAAGAGTAGTCACCGGGCACTTCTGTCTCACGCCAGATTGGCGGTGCAATTTCGCGCAGCTCGACTCGAAATCGAAAAACGGACCTTTTCAAAGACTTTCGTACCACTCGTCATGCTCCGTTATTCGCTGATAATCAGGGAATTATGACGCTCTTTCCCTATTCAAACGGAGATTGACCTATGGGGTTCATTGAACTATACTATGGTTCATTGGGTCATAGCTGATGCAGACACTGGTCCCGATCGGCACCTTCGAGGAGAAGGCGCGGAAACTGCTTGGCAAGGCTGGCTTTGACGACCTGTTGGAGTTTCTGGCCAGGCGCCCCAAAGCCGGGAGGATCATCGAGGGTACCGGAGGATTGCGGAAGGTCCGCTTCGCGCGGCCCGGTAAAGGCAAGAGTGGCGGTGCCCGCGTCATTTATTACTACCACAATGACACCAAGCCAATTCTCTTGCTGCTGATTTATGCGAAAGCCGATCAGGATAATTTGACCGATGCGCAAAAAGCGCAACTCAAGAAACACGTCAACGCCATTATCGACGAGTTTTCTTAGGAGACAAACGATGGACGACAAGCTTTTCAAAGAACTCGATGCCAACTTGAAAGAGGCGGTAAAGGTTGCCAAGGGCACCAAGGCGCCGGGGTCCGTCTATATCGTTTTAAAGCCTGCTGAAATCAAGGCTATTCGCACCAGCGTCGGCATGTCTCAGTCTGAATTCGCAAGCACGTTTCGCCTGAGCCTTGATACGAACGAAAACCCGACGCGGCGGCAGCGAATTTCTTGCGCATGATCAAGGCAGATCCCAAGTTCGTCAAGCGGACGCTGGCCGCCTGATTCATTCGAACTAGTCTCCGGTAATTTCGGGGCGATTCATTTTCCTGTTGGGGAGGCAAGTTATGAACCTCCATCCTCCACTGGCGACCACAGCTCACTCAGCGTTCTCGAATAGGCTCAAATGGGTGAGGCGAAAACTGAGCATACTCAGAATGTCTGCAGGAGTCAGTTGGTTACTTTGAGGTGATCTAACCCGTTGAAACCGGTGGTCACCGGAGCACGGAAATCAAGCGGTTAGTGGCGTGCCCAACTCAGCGACTCCGATTGGGAAGCTGATGTTCTACCATTGAACTACACCCGCATATCACGGAGTTAGCTCTCATCTACGCCTAAGTGAGCATAGAACTGAGAGTAATTCGATTCTAAGCGATTCTAAGGCGATTTGATAAGACACGGGTCGGTGTCGCCCGGAAACTCCAACTATGCGGTAGGAGGGAATTCCTAGTATTTTAGAGGCGAGGAGATCCCGATATGAAGGGCAAGCGCAACACTGCAGAGAATGACATTTCTATCCCGGAGGAGCATGAGGGGCGGCCCTTCCAACTCAAACGCTCAGCGGCCGTAGCAATTGGGGTGGTGGTTTTTCTGTTTGTCTTTCGGCCATTCGGACTGACGGTTGACTCTGCTACCGAAGCGCTGGTGCTGCTTGGCGTTGCGCCGCTGAATCTATTGATCATGTTCGGAATTCACTTTTTACCGTTTCGGCTGAAGACATGGCGAACAGCTTTTGCTTTGTGCTGCCTACTTGTCGGCAACACAGCCTACCTGTCAGTTTGGTCGCAGAACGCACGTGCGCTTGAAATCGGCTTCTCGGTCGCACTCGTTGTTGGATTGACAGCCGTAATTGTGACCTTGTGGAACCGCGGCAGAATCCCCGAACAGGAATTGCTTGATAGCGATGACTTTGCTTCGGAAGGTCATGAACCAGTGACATTGACAGGAGACGGTGCGCAAGAAGTTATGCGACTGACACCCGGCGAGATTCTGTTCATGAGTGCCAGCGGCAACTACGTCGATGTGCACTACAGATCGAGCGAGGGAGTGACGACATCCATGTTGCGAAGCTCCCTTAAAGGGCTTGCCTCGCAAGTGCCCGCGAACCTGATGACCCAGTGCCACCGGTCCTATTTCGTCAATCTGTCTGCTGCCCGGCGAATTGTCCGGTCAAAAGGTCGAACGCTGGTTGAATTCGATCAAGGAGAGCGGGTTCCCGTCTCCCGGAAATTCAGGCAGGACGTGCTCAGGGAAATATCGGTCTGACGGGGTCATTCGTCCCGTAAAGATGCATTTCGTCACAAAAGGGTGGCGCGAAGCGGGCGTTCGTCCGAGGCTCTACTTGTCCTTCAAGCGGAGTGAATCATGCACCGGCAAAGCAAATGGATCGGCGCCGCCCTGGTAACTGGCGGCTTGCTGATGTTTACACGCATGGCACCCATTTTCGTTGTGCTACCTGAAGACATGACGTTTCCACCAGAGACTACCCAGGAGATGTTGCGGTTGGCCACAGTTGCCGGTCCGCGCTGGCAGCTATCGCATCTGATGGGACTGGCTGCCGTTCTCCTGTTCGGCATTGCGTATGGCTGGCACGTTAATGTCCTGATTCAGTCAGGGTGGCGAAGGGTCGGCTATGGCCTGGCCGTGATTTCGATTCTGGCATTTGGGTTGTTTGGAATCGCCCTGTTGATCGACGGCTTCGTGGTGCCAGCAACAATGGAAAATCACCTCGCCGCCACTGGAGTCCAGCAAGCATCGCTGGAACAGGTCGCGGAATCGCATCAGCTGGCGCTACGCTTCTTCACGCCAGGCATTTTCCTCCTTTTCGCGACAATGGGCCTGCTCTCCGCACCAATGCTGCATCGGAAAATTCATTCGCGTTGGCTCGGTGTCGCCGGACAAGCCATCGCGGTCCTCGCAGTGACGGCCTACCTGACCGGGATCACCGGGCCGCACTGGGACGAGATGCAAATTGCGGGTACGTTGATGCTGGCAGCATTTGCCTGGCACCTGCTCGTGGGAATTCGCCTTATGCTTACCAAATCAACAGGTGCCCAGCTGCAGCCAGGTTGAAACGGCCAGAGCGAGGAGTGAGAGTAAAACTGAGCATACTTAGAAAGCCCACCGGACTCAGTTGGTTACTTTCGGGTGATCTAACTCGTTGAAATCGGTGGTCACAGGACCGCGGAAATCAAGCAGTTACATTCTTGGCCATCTCAGCGACTCCGATTGGGAAGCTGATGTTCTACCGTTGAACTACACCCGCAAATCAGGGAGTTAGCTCTCATCCGAAGCTCAGTGAGCTGAGCACAAAAGTGAGAGTACTCGGATTCTAAGCGATTCTGAGGCGTTTGGAGAAGAGATTGGCGCCCCTGCCTATTCAGCAAGGCGGGCGCCACAAGTTTGTAACGGGGGCGTGATTGCCCTCGCCGCTTCGCGGCTCAGTTATGTCGGCCGGCTTTGCCGGCCTCGGAGTGCACTGTTCCGACAGCTCGAAAGCGGGTCCAATTGAAAAAACGCAGAATCGTCAAATGAGCCCCTGCTCCGGGCTGATGTCCGATCTTCAAGTTGCAGATGTTTCGATGAGCTCAAAACGCCACCCCAACGCGCTCATCCAGGGTTTCGGTAAGTTATTCAACCCATTTTCGTATATACCCGGGGATCGATAGCCGCGGCAGTGAGCATGCCGCTAAAGAGAGAGCCAGCGATTCCCGGCGTCAGCACATCCTGGCCGGTCAGGTACAGCCCGGGAACGGGTGTGCGTGGCCTGAGAGCATCGGACATGATCCGTCGCGGAGTGGTTTCGAGACCGTAAAACCCGCCCTTCTCATGGGCGGTGAACTTCGCGGTTGCCAAAGGCGTGCCAAATACGCGACAGACCACAAACGGAGCAAGCGCGGGAAATCTCTCGGTGAAAAAAGCCATCAACCTGGCCTCGACATCATCCTTGAACGCCGCCCATTGGTCGGGATCTTCCTCGGCACCGCCCGAGGCGAAATCGGCTACCGTCGACCAGTCAGCCAGCACCATGAATTGACCGGTGTGACGGTGTGATGGCCCTGGATCGTGTCTGTCATCCTTGAGAGAAGGAAAGGACACGAACATCATCTGAATCGGGCTTTCCGTGTTCGTCCACAAGCCGTCGTTCGTGTCCCAGCTCTCGAAGAACCAGTGATTCGATCGCGTCGCGCCGAGTTTGACGATGTCTCCTTCAAATCCCAGGAACATCTCGAAGTGGCAGATCGAAGGCTTCATCGCCGCAATCTCGACGGCCCACTCTTGCTCGCAGATCTCCCGCGGAAGCAGGCGATCCACCGTTTCTCCGGCTCCGATTGCCGAGACGATCACCGGCGCCTCGAATACCTGCCCGGAGATCGTCCGGACACCGATGGCCCGGCCATCGTCGATCAGAATTTCGCTGACCGTCGTTTCAGGACGGGCGCTGCCGCCTGCCGATTCGATCACGGGTACGAGTCCGGCCGCAATGGAACCTGCACCACCAAGGGGATAACCGGCTCCGTCGAGATAATGCCGGATAATCAGCGAGTGAATCCCGAAGCTTGCCTGCTCCGGCGCGCCACCATAGGTTCCCCATTGAGCTGACAGGACAGCAGCAAGCTTGGGATTGGAGATGTACTCGCCGATAACCTCGGAGGTCGTGCGGCCACACCAGCGCTCAATCTTCTTCTTGTTCCACCAGCGATGCGCGGAGCGGAACGGCTCCGGCATCGAGCGCTCGGCAGATACGAGTCGAATGGCTTCCTCCCCGGACACAAGTGCTTCGAAATAGGCATCGATTTCTGCGGCGTTATCGGGGAAACGCTCTTTCAGCTCTGATTTATACGCTTCAGCCGGGCGTCCAACCGCTATTTCGAAGCCGTCCGGAAAATGGATCGTGTCATACACGGTGCCGAGCGACTGAAACTCAATGGTCTCGCCGCTCAACCAATCGAGCACCTTTTCGCCGGGTTCATCATGACCAAACATACCGCAGTAATGAAGGCCCACATCCCAGGTAAAGCCTTCCCTCGAAAAAGTATGCGTCAGGCCGCCGATCGTCTGTGCTTTTTCGAGAAGCAGCACTTTGTGCTTCATCCGGGACAACGCAGTGGCGGTTGTCATTCCGCCCATGCCCGATCCAATGACAATGACATCAAATTCGTTGTCAGAAGACTTCGATTTCATACCAATACCTCCGGAATTACACAGTGACAGAGTCACTAGCTCCGAGAACGCAGCATTGCTTGCCCAACGCTTCTACGCCACGCTTGAACTCCTGGTCATCCGCGACCGCAATTCTTCTCTTCCACAGAAATGGCACGTTGTAGTGGGCAGGAATGACAATCTCTGGCTCTATTTGCTCAACGGCCTGCAACGCGTCATCCACGTCCATCGTCCAGGTGTTCTGACCGAGGCCACCAATCGGGATCATGAGCACAGTCGGTCGCAGTCCATCCCAATCGTTCAGGAGCAACGAATCACCGAGATTCAGGACCGTTTTGTCCCCGATCGATATGTAAAACCCCATCGCTCCAAGGCCCGTGCGTTCGCCGGGACCAGGAGTCTTTCGGATTTTGAACCCAGGCAGTGACACCTCGATCGAACCGTGCACCGCTCGCACGGCCTCGAACGTGACGTCATCGAGCTCCACGACATCGCCCACATCAAGCGGGTGCAGGTTGTCAAAGGGGACCCAGGATGTCAGTTCCCTGCCGCGAGGGTCGATGACGAGCGTCTGTCCATTCTCGGTCTTCGTCAGGCCAGCACCGCACACGACGGGCGCCCCGGATGCTTCGGCAACGCGATCCGACTGCCAATGATGATCCGGATCACCGTGAGTGATGACGATATGTGTAATCGTCGGCCATTCCTCCTCCGGGATCAGGCTCCGGAAATCAAAAATATAGAAGAATTGGCCGGGATCTATTGCAACCCTTATGTCGCCCTCCTCGACCAGGAACGCGTTATACAGGTAATGGGTGATCTTCACTCGGCTTACTCCCGATGGAACGGGCACAGTCGCGGAAATGGTCGGCTAGCCGACGCTGACCATGCGCTTCACCGATGACATCCATCGTCATCACGCTCGCCATAAATTCAACCGGGCCAAAGACCTTTGCGGGCGTCAGCCAGCGCATTGCGCCCACAGCCGCCGAGACGAGAGCCTTGGGAACGCCCGTAATTCTCTCCGGCTGATCGAGAACGTCGAAGGCCAATTTTGCAATTTCCCGGTACGTGAACACCTCCGGACCACCGACATCGAAATGCTGTTCCTGACTATCGATAGCGCCGACACAGAATTCGGCAAGATCAGCGCCATGGATAGGGTTGATCCGACTCGAACCATCGCCAAACAAGTAGACACGGCCTGACCGGGCCATTGAAAGAAGTTCCTCCATGTCCGAGAAGAACCCCGTTGGGCAGATGACCATATCGTCCAGAGTTGACCGTCTCAATTCGTCAACGAACGCCTGCTTGGCCTGAATCATAGCGATGTGGCGCAACTTCTCGGC
>CAMYMN010000111.1 GCA_947259395.1 uncultured Gammaproteobacteria bacterium
ACGGACTCAAGACCGAGGGCTACTGGCGTTCTCACCAGGTCCCGTTTGCACAACTCGCGGAAAAACCTGAACACCTCAAGCTGCTGGAAAACTGGATGAGAAGTTACCGGCCGGATGAACTGTTCGATGAAAACGGCGTGCCGGTTGCGGAACTGACCGCGCTGGCGCCCGGCTGCGAACGGCGTATGGGCTCCAATCCGCATGCCAACGGCGGTCTGTTACTCAAGCCGCTGCACCTGCCCGATTTTCGCGATTACGCCGTGGCTGTACCCAAACCCGGCGCTATCACCGGCGAGGCCACCCGGGTGATGGGGGCTTTTCTGCGCGATGTCATGAAGCTTAATCTTGACTGTCGCAACTTCCGTGTGTTCGGCCCCGACGAGACCGCATCCAACCGTCTTGGTGCCTTGTTCGAGGTCACGGAGCGTGCGTGGGTTGCCGACACATTGCCTGAGGATGACCACCTGTCGGCAGATGGTCGAGTCATGGAGATCCTGAGTGAACATACCTGTCAGGGCTGGCTGGAAGGCTATTTGCTGACCGGTCGTCACGGCCTGTTCTCCTGCTACGAGGCCTTTATTCATATTATCGATTCCATGTTCAACCAGCATGCAAAGTGGCTCAAGGTGACCAGCCAGGAGATCCCGTGGCGGCGGGATATTGCCTCGCTCAATTACCTGCTGACGTCCCATGTCTGGCGCCAGGACCACAACGGGTTCTCGCACCAGGACCCAGGGTTCATTGATCATGTGGTGAACAAGAAAGCGGATGTCATTCGTGTCTATTTGCCACCGGATGCAAACTGTCTGCTGTGCGTAACCGACCAGTGTTTGCGCAGTCGCAATCTAGTCAATGTGATTGTGGCGGGCAAGCAACCCGAGCCCCAGTGGCTGGACATGGATGCGGCTGTTAAACATTGTACTGCCGGTATCGGTATCTGGGAGTGGGCCAGTAATGATCAGGGCGGTGATCCAGACGTGGTAATGGCGGCAGCCGGTGATGTTCCCACCATTGAGGCTCTGGCCGCGGTAGACATCCTGCATCAGTATTTCCCCGATCTGAAAATCAGGTTTATTAATGTGGTGGACCTGATGACACTGCAACCAAAGAGCGAACATCCTCATGGATTGCCGGATGAAGACTTCGACACTCTGTTCACCAGCAATACCCCGATCATATTTGCCTATCATGGCTATCCTTGGCTGATTCACCGGTTGACCTATCGCCGTACCTGTCACCACCACTTGCACGTACGCGGTTACAAGGAGGAGGGCACAACCACCACGCCCTTTGACATGGCGGTACTCAACGACCTGGATCGTTTTCACCTGGTGGCGGACGTGATCGACCGGGTGCCGGGGTTGGGATCGACGGCGGCATATATCAAACAGTGGGTCCGTGACAAACACATCGAACACCGGCAATACATCACCAAACACGGGGTGGATATGCCGGAAGTGACGCGATGGGTTTGGGGAGGAACCAGGAGCTGAGGAGCGCACCGGTTGGCGACAGACTTTATCGGAGTTCGTAACGGATAAACAGTACCTTTTCATGGTGGCAGCCTGGGAGTCGATAATTCGGTGCTTGACGACTCCGTTGCGGGCGAGGTCGACTGCAAATGCGGCCTTGATGAGGTCTTGCCGAAGATAGTCACCAATATTGCAATCGTCTTCGACGATCAGAAGTCACAATTGTGATTCATATCAGGTGTTCCAAAGTCGAAAAAAAGCGCCGAGTCCGACGGCTGTATGCCGTCAGACGTGCGACTGTTGAGAGTCCATTGACATACTATTCAGCGTTGGCTGCAGAAGGATGACAGGAGCATTACAAAGTTGTAATGGTCCTGTCATCATGGGGAAAGGGTCTTGCTGCTATCGTTTCTTCCAACAAGCTATTGTCGTCGAACGAAGCCGAGAACACCGGCTGGCTTTTCTGGTTTCCCGGGCAAGGTGGGTGTTATGGAATGGTTAGCGGAAAACTGGTTCTGGGTCCTGGTCGGCATCCTGTTTATCGCCGTGCATCTGTTTAGCTACGTTGCCATGGCGGGCAGGGCGGCCACGGGGGCACGCTCAAGCCCTCGGGCCATCGACATTAACGGAGGAGGAAATATGCTCAACACAAAGCTGGTTTCCTGGGCGCTGGGGCTCTTTGCTGCGGTCTCCTTCGTAGTGTGTGTGATATACGGACTTGTAACGCCACAATATATACACATGCACACGTTTCTCGAACAGGTGTTGCCGGCGTTCAAATGGCTGACCTGGTGGGGTTTTCTGCTGGGATTTGTTGAGAGCTTCCTGTATGGCGTCTATGCCGGCCTGGTATTTTGTCCGATCTACAACTGGCTCAATCGCCGGTTAGGCTGCGATCGAGCAGTGACCTGATAGGAGTCAGCGATGAAACAGCAAAGTAACGAACGCAGCTTCAAGGACCCGGTCTGTGGAATGGAGGTCAGCCGCACGACCGCGATTGAGGAATTCATATACAAGGGCAAGACCTACTACTTTTGTGCCGGGACTTGTCGGGAGGCCTTCGAGACTGAGCCTGAGAAGTACATCGGTCATCACCGCCAGCACGGGATAAAGCCGAGGTAGGCAGCCAGCAGCATGGCTGCTTAGCTGGCATGAGTGTTTTCATGGCGGGCGCCCGACGCCGCAGTGAAGGGGTGGTGACGCTATGGACCTGAGCCGACGTAACTTCCTTAACAAAAGAGGATGACAAGCCAATGGTTTCACAGAACGGCAACAGCGGCCGCGGGAATCCATGGGGTAGCGGTACCAACCCCGGCACTCCCGATCTCTCGGCTCAGGTGCGGCAAGGACAGGAACGCCTCAGGCAGATCATTCCAGGTGGTGGCTCACGCGGAGTCATACTCCTTGCCCTGCTCGCGCTGGCCGGCCTGGGCGCATGGACCGCCTATTACACCGTGCCGAGTGACTCGGTCGCCGTCGTGCAACGGTTCGGCAAGTATCTCAAGGACGTCCCCCCGGGGCTGCACTTCAAGCTACCACTGGGTATTGATGTGGCAACCATTGTTCCCGTCAAACGGCAGTTGAAGCAGGAGTTCGGGTTCATGACTCCGGGCGCCGGCGATCCGTACCAGAGTTCCCGCGACGGCAAGCGGGAAACCGAAATGGTGACCGGTGATCTGAATGCCGCACTGGTAGAATGGGTGGTTCAATATCGCATCTCGGATCCCGTCAAGTTCTTGTTCGAGGTTCGGGAACCGAGTGAAACCCTCCGCTATGTTTCCGAATCGGTCATGCGGGAAGTCGTCGGCGATCGCACCGTGGACGAGGTGATTACTATTGGCCGACAGGAAATAGAAACGGAAGCGCTGGCCAAGATGCAGGAACTGTCAACCAAATACGCCATGGGTATCAGTATTGACCAGGTGCAATTGAAGAACATCAATCCGCCCCAGCCGGTGCAGGAGTCGTTCAACGAGGTCAACCAGGCTCAGCAGGAGAAAGAGAAGCTGATCAACGAAGCCCGGCGCGATTATAACAAGGTGATCCCGCTGGCCGAGGGTGAGAAGGATCAGCGGATCCGCGAGGCCGACGGTTACCGGCTTAAGCGGATCAATGAAGCGGAAGGCGATGCCGCCCGGTTCAGCGCCTTATTGGTGGAATACCAGAAGGCCCCGGAGGTCACTCTCCGGCGTATCTATATCGAAGCCCTGCAGGACGTCATGCCGGGCATTCGTTCCAAGATTATTGTCGATGAAAAGACGCACGGCATCCTGCCATTGCTCAATATCGACGCCCGGAAGGTGGACCAGTCATGAGCAGCAACAGGCACATAGCAATCCTGGCAGTTTTGGGTATCGTGATTTTCGTTTCGATTAGTTCGATCTATACGGTGAGCGAAGTCGAGCAAATGATCATCACCCAATTCGGCAAGCCGGTCGGCGCGCCCGTGACTTCCGCCGGCCTGAAGGTCAAGCTGCCCTTCATCCAGGTGGTCAATCCGATCGACAAGCGGGTGCTCGAGTGGGACGGAAATCCATCGGACATGCCCACCAAGGACAAGCTCTACATCTCGGTCGACCTGTTCGCCCGCTGGCGGATCACCGATCCGCTGCAGTACTTCCTGCGCCTGCGTGATGAACGTAGCGCGCAATCCCGCCTCGACGATATCCTGGGAAGCGAAACTCGCAACGCGGTCGCCAAACATGAGCTGATCGAGATCATCCGCACCACGAAGGATCGTGTTCCGCTGCGTGACGCCCTGTTGACTGACGCGGAACGGGATATGGGGTCACTGGTGCCAATTCAGAAAGGACGCAAACTGGTTGAGCAGGAGATCTTTGCCGCGGCGGCCGAGAAGGTGCGGGTGTTCGGCATCGAATTGCTGGATATCCGCTTCAAGCGCATCAACTACAACGAAAGCGTGCGCCCGAAGATCTACGACCGCATGATTAGCGAGCGCCGCCAGATCGCGGAACGATTCCTGTCAGAAGGTAATGGCGAGGCCGCCAGAATCCGTGGCAATCGTGTGCGTGACCTGAACAAGATCCAGTCTGAAGCCTACCGGCAGGTCGAGGAGATCCGTGGCGAAGCGGACGCGAAAGCCGCCGAAATCTACGCGAAGGCCTACAATCAGAGTCCTGAAGCGGTTGCGTTCTATGAATTCACAAGGACCATGCAGTCCTACAAATCCATCATCGCCGAAAACACGACCCTTGTTCTTTCAACGGACAGTGATCTGTTCAAATATCTGAAGGGTGTGACTCCGGATGGCGGAGTCTTTCCGGCCCAACGTTCCGGCGACAACTGATGATAAGGTGCGCATGTGACATGCGAATGACTTCATGCGGCCCATTGTGCCTTGCCCTGATACGGTCAGAAAGGTGCACGATATGATGAAGACTGTGAATATCGAGGTGGGCGGACTGGTATCGGCACTGAGTGCCCGCGGTGTGGAGAAGCAGCTATCAAAATTGACCGGGGTAAAAAAGGTTGAGGTCAATTATGTTGCCGGCAGTGCGACTGTGGTCTATGACGAGACGGCGATCGATCTCAAGGCCATCAAGGCGAGGGTGCATGAGTGCGGCTATCACTGCGCCGGTGAACAGATGCCGACACATGTCTGCGTGCCCGATGATCCACCAGCCGCCACGGTTGCGCCGGCGTCCCACGCCGCGCATGGCGAGCAAGAGCCCCTCCAGGTTCATGCGGAACACGTCGTGCCCGGCAAGGCGGACGCCATGGCCCACGAGATGGGGCATGGCGGCAGTAAGGACATGCAAGCCATGGTGCGCGACATGCGTAACCGCTTCTGGGTCTGCCTGATCTTCACCATTCCGATCTTTATCTATTCACCCATGGGCGGGTTGTTTACACCGCCGGCACCGCCCTTCGGCCTGGGCCTCAATCCGTGGCTGTTCATTCTTGCGACTATTGCCGTGATCTGGCCCAGCTGGCCGTTCTTTGTCGCCGCCTGGCGCGCACTGAAAAACGGCGTACTCAACATGGCGGTACTGGTCGTGCTGTCGGTGGGCACCGGCTACCTGTTCAGCCTCGGTGCAACCTTCCTGTTTCCGGGGGTACAGTTCTTTGAGGCCGTCGCCGTGCTGCTGGTGTTCATCCTGCTCGGCCAC
>CAMYMN010000112.1 GCA_947259395.1 uncultured Gammaproteobacteria bacterium
GCTTCGCTAAGGAGCCAATCTCCTCCAGGGTCTTCTTGTTGTATTTCACCAAGTCGTGCAATACCAGACGTTACCCACCCAGTGGCAGTTGCTTTGTACGGGTCTCACCTGGGGCTGCGGCTGGGACTGCTCCAGTAGCTGTATGCCTTGTTGCGTAATGACTGCGTTCTGCTGCTGGTCGAGCTGGTGCTGCCTTATCATGCAGTCGCCGTAGCCCTCCGTACCCTGCGCGTACCCGAAGTTGGTACAGGTGTTGTGGAACCTGTTCATGTTCCAGTCCTGGTATGGGCCTTCGCCGAAGCGCACGGCATCACACCCTGTGAGCGCCAACCCGGAAATGAATGCAGCAATGGGTATAGTGCATTTCATGTTGCCTCCCCGACCGGCTTGTGCTTGGTACGGGAAAGTATCCGTTGACTACTTTATTCCTAAGCCCGCCGCCTACGCCACCCCACAAAACCAAGCGCACCTAAAGCTGAGAGGAATAGCGGAAGGGCGGCGGGGATGGGGATGGGTGGAACTGCCTGAAACCTGCCACCTCCCGAGGGATTGAAAGAAGCACGAAAATCGATTTGCTCTGTAACATAGGACGTTCTTCCTGGCTCTTTAAAGTCTATATCGAAAACTAATGATAGGTCAGTGAATGAAAATTCAGTATTGGTCAAGTTCCAATTCGGTAGAAATGCTCCAATTGGCCCACCGAATCCGAGGGTAAAATCATTAGTCAGCAGATCACCTGAAACCCCATCAAAAGAAAAAGTAGTGTCCCAATGAAATCCCGTGTTACTGCCTGACGGCAATGCAACAGATTGCCAACTCATAAGTTCGTTGCTACTCCCAGTAAGGTCAACTACTTTAAGTGCATCGCCCCCAAAATCTATGTTGAAAACGAACGTATCACCAACATCAAGGGTTACTGTATTAAAGTAAATGGCTTCGAAAATAACCGTGTTGGATAGTAGCGCGCTATCCAGATTGATTGATGAAGTGCGTACAATAGTTGCCGCACCCGCCTGCGCCGACACAAGCAACAGAATTGAAGCCCCAAGAATTGATTTTATTTTCACGGTATAGCTCCTTGTCGTCGCCCGACTAGTGGAAAGTTAATGTCGCACTGGCTTGTGGCGCACAGGAGAATACGAGACTGAAGACAAACAGCGCGAGGTCCCTTAGGCGCTTTGGCTGCGAATCCATGGCCGGTCCTCCCTTATTCTCATTCGGGTTTGAAGTACCGGTGGCCACCGCAGATGCAGCTAGAAGAAGGGATGGCCGCTATCCCTTGGAGGAATGAGATTCGCACTCTTCTCGGTGCTTTTCAGGCATCTTAATTGGTGAGCCCGCCCCCGGAGGCTCTTTCGGGTCCGTTATTGTCGTCGGGCCAAATGGCGCGAGGGAACGGGCTCTGGCGAAACCCTATCGATTGGATGCCTGGAAGGGCTTGATCTAGATCAGGACTCAACCCCACCAGACAGTTCGCAGCTATGAAAAACCCCCGGCTTAACGGCGGGGGCTCGGTCGTCATAGGTGTGAGAGTGAAACCGATCCCGTAGAATACACGGAGAGCGCCGATCCCACTTGGACTCTACCCTTACCCTTCACCAGCAATCAGACAGTTAAAGAAAAACCCCGCCGGAGCGGGGTTTTTTGCTAACAGGGCAACAACATTAGCCTTGTCGGCTTTGACTTTGACCGACTTCCCGCATTGTCAATCACTAAAACAAGTATACGACCGCCCGTAGCCGGGAAATCCCACGAAAGCGGAGGACCAATCCCTGCCGTCCCCTCCTGCGCTAAAATCATCTGCCTTCGGGCAAGTGTTTTCGTTGACTACTTCGGTTACTACCCCGCTGGAGTAGCCCAACGCGACGCATAGGGCATTCGCGCTGCTTGCTGTGATGGGGGAGTTGCAGAGATTGTTAGGGACGCTGGCTGAGCAGCAAGCTACAGTGGTGGGCGTGGTGTTGCGGCTGCGGTTTGCATTGCCCGGGTCGATCAAAGCGCGCATCGTATCGCTGGGACCGGCTGGGGCTGTTGTTCCGAATGTGATGGTTCCGTTTTGAGGGTCGTCGATGCAATAGAATGTACTGGCGGCGCAGCTGGACAATCCGTCCAGGCACCCTATGAAGTGCAGGGTGCTGTTGGTTCTCTTGCGCAGGTCCAGGCCGGCAGCGTTTACGCCCCACAGTTGGCCGTCGAATTCTAGCTCGGCGCAGGTCGCGGGTGGGACGTTTCTTACACATATATATGTGCCGTTTGCGGCCTTGCCTACGACGACATCGCCAAATAATGGGCACCTAGATCCGAGATCGTTCCGGAGTGCAGGCACAACGTTTTGAATATCCACAGTATCGTTGGCAATATCCACGCCTTTGATGCTGCCGTTCTTGATGCGATTACCGCTGATGGAATTGGGCGCAATGTCCGCGTTGGTGAGGGTGCCGTTCTTGATCCGGCTACCGCCGATGGAATCCGGAGCGATATCGGCGTTTCTGATAGCGCCGTTCTTGATCCGGTTGCTGGTGATGGCATCGAGGGCGATATCGGAGGTATTGACGCACTTGTCACAAACGACATTGGTGGCTTGCGCCCAGGCGAACTGGGCTTGAGCTGAAAGTAGCAGCAATACCGACACTGCAAGTAGACGATTCAGGGGGTTCATGGGTGCCTCCTTATCAGGCGCTCGATTAACGCCCGATACTCGATTCGGGGATGAAGAATGGCGTTCGCACTCTTTGGGGGTGCTTGCTGGGCACCGTAACAAGGAATAACGCGGAATGCTTGACCCAGGTCAGGCTTTAACCCTGCCTGACAGTCCGCAGCAATGAAAAAGCCCCTGGCTTAACGGCGGGGGCTCTGTAGCGCAAGACTTCGAGTCGGTAGCTATCCAGACAAGGGTTCAAAGCGGTCGCGCACAGACTGAGGTAACTGCGCCCTCTCTTCGGGTGACAGTTTCCAGTACTCCAGCTCGGCATCGCTGGCGGTCAGGAAGAATTGCTCAATGTCGTCCAAAGGTCCCTCGATCTGCTCCGTAAACATAAGGCTCACCTCTTCCGTTTACGCTTGAGGGAAAGCCTACCTTGTGGCGCTTGGCGCGTATGTGGCTGGATGGCGGTGCGTGCGTAGGCGAAGGGCTACAGGTGATGTAGGCGAGGGACTACAAAGAAAACCCCGGCAGTACGCCATTGAATCGGGTCAGGTTGACCCTGCGCTTGGGGACCATGGCGGCCAGCCGGGCGATGAAGTCCAGCGTCTCGAAGATGACGTGCGTGGTGCCATCGCGGTACGGCGTCTTGAGTTGGTAACGCACGTTGCCGTTGGCGGTGAGCGAGAGGCGCTTTTCCGGCACCGCTGGGAAACTGCACCATGTTTATCTGAGCTGCTGGGCTATGAAAAAGGCCCGTTACGGCTGCTCACAGAAGAGCCTCATATCGATGACCGGGGGCGACCCGATGCAGTCCTCGAAGTCGGGCATGAACTCCTTGTTGAAGGTCCCGCTATCGCTGCAGTTGCGCATCTCCGTCGTCTTGGCGCAGAGCTTTCTCTCCCGCTCGTCAACGGGTATCTGCAGCTTCACCTCGACAGCCCCGGGCGAGATCGGCGCAAAGGAGACCGTGTTGCCCGGGTTGACGGCGCTTGTAGGCCCGGCTCCGGGGCGCACGGTGACAACCCGCGAAGTATCGTTCTTGACGGCGTTGGCCTTGATTCTGTTCGAGTAGTCTATCCCCTCAGCGAGCGTCCACGTGGCCCCGCCGTAGGTGAAGTAGACCTCATGCACAGAGTAGCAGGTGTTTGAGGCGTGGAAGGTCTGCTCCTCGGAGCATTCCCCTTCGTCGTCCCATTCCATGCAGACTTTGGCGCCGGGGCCGTGGGCCACATGGTCTTCGCTGATCACCTCCGTGCCCCTGTCTATATGGGTCGGCCTGATGCCGTCTCCATCGACCCACTTGGGGTTGTCATAGAGGGCGATATCCGTGAACTTCCACTTCCTGACGTCCCCCTCCTTGACGTTGATCCTGAATTGAAGCTGATCGCGTTGCAGGTTAGGGACGTATACGGATATCCTTTTGGCGTTCTTCCTGTTTCCCCACAGGGTGCCCAGGTCATCATAGACCTTTATCCTGTCGACCTTTTCATTGATCTTCGCCTTGACCGTGACGTTGTCCTCCGAGCACATGTACGTCGGTTCATGGCTGACCGTGTACTTGAACCCCCCGCAGCCCGCGATAATAAGTGCAATGCAGATGAGAGCAAAGGCTTGAACCGCGTTTTTCATGGCCTTCTCCTTTTGGATGATCCGTTGAAAACGTTTGGTGGTATTTACGCGCAAGCTTAGGAGGTGGTATCCGTGAAGTTTTGATCTCGATCAAATTGCCAATCGCCAAGATGTGGACCGCCAATACAAACGTCGGATTTGTACTCTGATGGTGGCGAACACGCGGTGCGACAAGGAAAGCCCCCGAAGGCTTAACGGCCAGCGGGGGCTTTGTAGCGCAGGACTTTGAGTCAGCAATACCCGCAGAGAGAGCTGAAAAGAAAACCGCCGGAGCAAGGAAAATGCGCCCCGGCGGAGTGTGACTCGGCTTCATATCAGTTGTCAGCTTCTTTTGGCTCTCTCACCTCGTCAGCCCACCTCGCTATCAAGGCGCGTGGTTAAACAACAAGGTGCAAGAAGGACACCCAGTGACGTCGATGTTGCCTGAGATATTGAGATATGCAGTGTTGCCCATCACCAGGTTGTTGTCGGCCGGGTCAATGCCGTTACCCCAATTGCCGTAAGCGGCGTTGTGGGTCACCATGACGCCATTGCCTGCAGAGATCCCGTCGTCCTCATTGTTGTAGGCGGTGTTGCCGATGACGGTGGAGCCTTCCTCAGCGTAGAGACCGAAATTAGCATTTCCGCCTGCGGTGCAGTCCTTGATTAAATGGCCCCGGCCTTTAAGGTAGATGCCATGGAAATTGTTCATCGCACGCACGTTGACGACGCGGTGGCCTTGGCCGTTGTTAGCGTCGGTCTCATAGATGCCGATAAAAGCGAACTCGCGCACGGTGCCATTCTTTATGGTGACGTTGTGGCGTCCGATCATGGCAATGCCAGTGCCTAGCCCCCCCGCCCCTCTGCCGGGCCCGATGAGGGAAAAGCCCATCAGGTCGATGGTGACATCGTCGGCAGCGACCGCGATGCCGGTGACACCGGCACTCGCAACGGTCAGGTTGCCGGTCAAGTAATACGACCCCGGGGTGCTGATAGTCACGGGCACGATGTCGATGGGAGTCCTGACCTCATCCTGGGCGGCAGCGATGAGGGCGTTGGCCTGCATCCCGTCCACGGTGTCCGCATCGAGCCCTGAGCGCGGCCCGTCGGCGATGTCCACGGCTTTGATGCTGCCGTTCTTGATGCGGTTACCGCTGATGGAATTTGCTGCCGTTCTTGATGCGGTTACCGCTGATGGAATTCGGCGCGATATCTGCGTTGGTGAGACTGCCGTTCTTGATACGGCTACCGCCGATGGAATCCAGGGCGATATCGGCGTTTCTGACGGCGCCGTTCTTGATCCGGTTAGAGGTAATGGCATCGAGGGCGATATCGGAGGTGTTCACGCACTTGTCACACACCACATCCGAGGCTTGAGCCCAGGCCATCCCGGGTTGAGTCGAAAACAGCAGCAGTGCCGACAGGGCGAGGAATCGTTTCAGGGGGTTCATGGTGGCCTCCTTCTGGCCTCTCGATGCGGCCAGACTCTGAGCAGTAAAGAAGGCCCTAAGTGCTGAAAAGAGACTCAAGGCCAAGCCGTGCGGTCGCTGAAGGGCAGCTTCAAACAAGGAATACCGCAGTCCCTTGGAGAGGCAGGAAACGAGCCTCTGTGAGTTCTTAGCTTTGGACCCTAATCCTGTTCTCACCGGTGTCTTTGACCCCGGTCAAGTTCCGGTCACGAAGAATCTGCATCCCCGGTTGGTTTTCATTTCCGGGTCGCCTAGGTGCAGCGCAAGCAAAAAGAAAGCC
>CAMYMN010000113.1 GCA_947259395.1 uncultured Gammaproteobacteria bacterium
TGTCGGAGTAGAAGTGGACCCAGAGGCGCTCCTGGCACGTTATCAAGCGGGCGCTGCCGAAGCCGATTTGATAGCACGTCCGGAAGGGAATCCGTCGCCCATTCCTGATGCGCACGGCCTCGCCTGAACTCTGCGGTCCTACAATGTCCGCTTGTGTCCGTTAGCAGCCGTTGAGCTCAAGAAATATCGGGCTTCCTGAGCGTCCGCTCATGGTGAGAGCAGACATTCGAGAGCTGGCGCTCGAAGACTCAGTGTCGATTCGTCTGCTCGCCGCGCAAAGGTCGCCGTTACGCCTGTATGTTCAGACGTGCCTACGATTGGCATGATCGTAGTGGCCCCTTTTACGCTTATGGTTTAGCCTGGATATACTTTCGATTCAGACTCATGGCAAGTGCGCTGAGGCCGATGAGCAAGAATCCCATGATGATCAGCCCGAATGCATTGGCCAGGCTCTCACGGAAGAAATAGCCGGTAAAGCCCATGAGGGCAGCGACGCTGGAGAACAAAAGAGTCCGGCTGCGAACGACGGTGCCAAGGTACATGAATCCTGCGGCGACCCCGAAGTAAAGAATTTCGAGATTAGACCCTTCCAGCACATCGAACGCGCCGTACAGGAAAAATACGGATCCGATGAAGTACCAGAGCGGGGTGATTGCCCGGTGCTTTGTGCTGTCAATGGCATAGGAGATACTAGTCAACCCGATGCCGAGAGCCAGCGCAACGATCTCGAAATCGATATCCAGTATTTCACAAAGTGTTCCAAAGCCGGCGGCGCCAAAGAACAAGGAAGTAAACAGCAATGTCGTACGCTTCCTCGCCAGGAAGCTGAAAAATTGCTGCACGAACATGACCACGCACATGAACAGCAGTCCGTGTTGCGGATCACCGCCACGCGAGTATTCGTTGAGCATCACCACGATGCCGGTGGGCTGCAACAGGGCCGCAATTAACAACATCGGTGTCGTGACACTGGAAAAACGAGCGTCTGTCATGGTTGCCAGGGCAAACAGGAAGACAGCAAAACCGGTACCGAGCGTGACCAGCACGCGTATCGGGGAACCGAATTGATCCCACTGCATGCCGACGAAGATCGCTATACCCGCCAATACGAATACACCGCCAAGGTAGGCCAGTATTTTCGCCAGGATTCCGGTGGAACGCTGCGCCTGATCGGGCTGCGGAGCCTTGTTTAACTCACCGATGATTTCATCGGCTTTAAGCTGGTGCCGAGCGGCGATTTCAGCAATTTCACGCAGCGCTTCTGCACGGCTGGTCACGGGACACTGCCCTGTTCGACTATCCAGCCCATGAAATGCAGATCATTCTGATAGTAGGGGTCGCCGGTGGGCCTCGGCAGATTGAAGTATGCACTGTCTTTTTTCAGCACGTAGTTGCTTTCATAACGGCGCCGCATGCCAAACAGTTCGCCCAGCAGCCCACCGCGCCCGCGGTAGCCGAGAAACTCGAAGGTGTAGCCATCTGGCGATTGGCTGCGCTTGTCGAGCGTCAGGTCGCTAGTTTCTGCCAATGGCAGCGAAACCGGCTCTTCAATGCCCTCCAGGTCTTCCGGCAGCTCGTAGACGATCTCATCAAAGGTGTTTGTTGCAGCGTCGTAACGAAAGATGCCCGCGTATTGCCGGTTGAAATGGGCGGTACGTTCATTCTTGGGAACGACGCGGCCGGTCAACTTGCCGTTTCGGACATCGAAGGAAAGGTAGTAGTCACTCGGATGCTGGTAATCGTAACGGTAACCAACCAGCACAAAGTCGTACTTCGGCGGGTCCGCCAGCATCCGGGGTGCATTGTTGAGGACAAAAAAACCACCGACCAACAGTACGGGCAGCAAAATACCGCTGACCAACACCAGGTTTTCCTTGACCCACTTACCCATTTTGCCAACCCGTGGCGACGGCGGCTTCGCCAGATAGTTCACAATATTATGCAGGAACGTGTTAAGGAACACAGTATACGAATCCTCGAAATTCCGCTCGGACGACGGTTTCAGGAAGATTCTCATCAAGAGATCGTTGTTTGTTGACTGGGCTGTTCTGGCCGTTTGCTGACGCTGGGAGTCGTGTTATTCAGTGATTTTGAACGTCTGCTCTCGGTGGGAGCTGACATTAAACCTGGTCTGCCGTCCGCTTCACGCGCAGAAGCTGCCGTTCGACTAGAATGAGTGAAAAGGGCCGCGAATGACCCGAAGCGAACCTCTGACTGGGACTGGTCTGACGGTTTAACTTGTCTCGGAAGGCTGAAGAAGAACAAGACAAAAAAAGGACGAACTCTATGAACGCCGCATCGAAACCTCTAAGCGAAGCCGTCTTGCGCCGCCTTACAAATGACGCCGTCACTTCATTCCTGGGTGAGGCGGAACGCTATGAGGCGGCTGCTCGACCCGGTTTGCAGTTAGCCTTGTCTAATGAACCCGTTGCCGATATGAATATGCTGATTGTCGGGGCCGGCGCGGACCATGATCATTTCCGGAACATGGTGAGTTCGTGCCTTGATCGAAGAATTCCGTTCCTTGTCATGATCTACCCTGACACCGGCAAAGCGCTCGACGACATTGCAGCCGACCTGGGCCTGAACTACGCGGTGGACTTTCCGATAATGGTGCGTGATGACTTGCCGCTTGAGCCCTCCGGAAACCCCGACGTTGAAGTCGTCCGGGCACATGGCGTGGAGGACGCTGATGCAAGCGCGGATGTGATGGCCTCGGCCTATAGCATGCCCAAGGTTAGCGTGCTTCGAGCCCTGCCTGCGTCCCTCTTTGATACCACAGGCGCCGATGTTTACGTCGCCCGCATCAATGGTGAGGCCGTGGGAACCGTCACGATGACGTACCACGGTGAAACTTGCGGCATTTGGGCCATGGGTACGGATGCGGCACGACAGCGTGGCGGAATCGGTCTGCGACTCCTGTCGACCGCGATGGTACAAGCGCGTAATAGCGGGACCCGGCGCTTCTTCCTGGGCGCAACGCCGGCAGGTTTCCGCCTTTACGAGGGGCTTGGCTTTGAGACCGTCTGCTCAGCCCGCGTCTGGGTGTCGGGCGAAACCCACCAGGCCTAGCTGAGCGCGCCTGAACACACGGAACCCTCGCCACCGCTGAGCGTCCGCTCCTGGGAAGAGGCGACATTCAGCATGTCGGCTAGGTCCGGTATCCATCCCGAAGCCGACATTAAGCTATCATTGGCTTTAAGGGCGGCTACTGAACCCATGCCAGCTGGCCGCGAACTTGTACGGAGAGTGATGCTCTGCACTGTCGATTGGTTCCAGTTACGTCATCACGGACAGAAAATTGCATCTAACACTTGGCACAATGTTGCGAAGTCAGCTCGCGTTTCTGGTATTTCGCCCGATTCAAGTCCGTCTGCGACAAGACTTTTGGCGCTGGTTCACTTTCGTCTTTGTGGTGACGTGGATCGCGGGCATTGGGAGGTATTGGGATCATCCGTCAGCAGAGTATTGGCAGTATGTCGGTGTCGGCTCTATCGTCTACGTCTTTTGCTTGTCATTCCTGCTGTACTTGATCGTTTGGCCGCTCAAGCCTTACAACTGGACCTATCGCGGTGTCCTGATCTTTGTAGGCCTGACTTCGCTACCGGCATTGCTCTATGCGGTTCCAGTCGAGCGAGTTGTCGATTTAAAGACCGCTCAATCAATAAATGCGTGGTTCTTGGGCGTAGTGGCGGTTTGGCGGGTTGTCCTTCTGCTCCGCTATCTGCATGCGTCTGCAAAATTGCATTGGTTTGTCGTAGTCACGGTTTCGGTGCTTCTCCTGTCGGGAATCGTAGTCACTCTGACTTTGCTCAACTTGGAGCACGTAGTTTTCGATCTAATGGCCGGGATTAGAAAAGAGGACGCTAGCCCCAACGATTCCGCATATCTTATCGTTCTCGGCCTGGCCTTCTTTTCGCTGTGGGCGTTTCCAGTCGCACTAGTTCTCTATCTGGGAGCTGTAGTTCGCAGTCAGCAATGGAGAGAAAGCAGCTGATCAAACGGCTGGTTCTGGCCGTTAGCTGACCCTGAAATTAGGAAATATTGCGCTTCCTGAGCGTCCGCTCTTGGGAAGAGCCGACATTCAGCCGTGTCGGATGTCCGCTTGGCGTCCAGAAGCTGACATTGAGCTATCATTGGGCTAGGGGTCTGCTACTGACCCAAACCGGAAGTTCATCAGTCACACCTTGCATAGCAAAGCTGGGGTCACCAATCGTCGGATCGTGCCTCGAAAGCCGACGCTCGCCAAGCCCGATTGTTGCCCTGAAAATCGGGACAGAAGGGCCGCCAAATGGCGGCTCTTCTTTGAGTAGCTCGATCCCGGCCTAACTGATCCGCGGGTGAAGCATGCTCGTCTCAGTCAGGAACGGGCCGCTGTCCAAGCGCGATTCTTACTGATCAACCCGAACGACGTTGAATTCGGTAGTCGGCGGACAAGGTTCCAGCGGGAAGCAGGCGAAGAAACGTGCATTCACCACATACAACCAAGGTCCGAAAAGATCGGCCGTCGACGGAGTGTCAAAATCTGCGCTGGTCAGTGTATGTGTGTACGTTGCAGCGGAGTAGTCTGGACTCAATGTGAAGACGGAGATCTGATTGGCAAAATTTTGCACGACGTAGAGCGTCTTGCCCCTGAGAACAAGGCCGTCACCAAATGGCGCGCCAGGCCCTCCGAGGTCAGACGCAAGCCCGGTATCGGGATCCACCCTGTAGAGGCGGCCTGTGGCCGAGTTCACGACGATCAGCATGCCGTTGTCGGGTGTGGCTACGATCCCGTTCGCATTGATCACGAGTTCCTCCGGGGGGTCGGGGAAGACGTCGAACCAGTCACCGACTAACCTAAAGCTCTGCACGTTGCCGACCGGCACCCCCTGTGAATCCAGCGGGACCTTGTAGATGTGTGGGCCTAAGTAGATGTGTGGGCCGAACGAATCGGTAAAGTAGGCCGCATCTCGTGTTACGACAACATCGTTAATCCACGAGGCCAGCGGCACGCCCAAGAGCAGTTGCGCAACCAGTTCGCCGGTCCTCGTATCGTACACGCGTCCGTCACCGAAAATGCCGCCGGCAACAAAGAGGTAGCCGCTGCTCTCGTCGAAATCCAGACCCACGGCCAGCATAGAGCCAGGCGACCCCTGCACGAGCAGGCTGCCTGCACCAGTCCTCAAGTCAGTTTCGTAGATGCTGCCATCTGCCAGCGACCCGACATAGGCGGTCGAACCGTGGCCGAGGGTTATACCCTCAGGCTGAAAGCCGTCCGGCAGCGGGATGGTTTCCGGAAAGCTC
>CAMYMN010000114.1 GCA_947259395.1 uncultured Gammaproteobacteria bacterium
GTCGGCGGGTCGCAATCCGACTGGACCAAGTGGTTCACTTTCGAAGCCGGGCAAGTAACGGATCTTCAGGCGAAGAAGCGATAGCCGTTATCAACGGGTATTTTTGTGATCGAGACCGGAGATTAGTGGCTTTCCGCTACACTTTTTAGTGAAGAATTACCCGATTCTTCCGCGGAAAGTAGTCGTCCAAATTCTTCGGCCGGTACGGGCTCGCTGAATAGGAATCCCTGTGCTTCATCGCAGCCGTGGGAATGCAGGAATTCGAGCTGTTCCTCATTTTCGACGCCTTCGGCGATCAAACCCAGGTTCAAGGCGTGCGCCAGTGAGGCGATCGCGTGGGTGATCTCGGCATCCTTGCGTTCGGTCATGAGATTGCTGATAAACGTCCGGTCGATCTTGAGAATGTCGACCGGAAATTGGTTCAAGTAGTTGAGTGAAGAATAGCCGGAGCCGAAGTCGTCGATCGAGAGGAAGACTCCGATCTCCTTCAACTCGTTCATCATCTCGATGGCGCCGTACGTATCTTCGATGAGCAGATCCTCGGTAAGTTCGAGTTCGAGGAACCGGGGCTCGAGGCCGGCCTCGTTCAAGATCTCACGCACTATTTTTACCAGCGATTTATCTCTAAATTGAGACGCGGAAACGTTGACCGAGATTCGCGTGTGAATCAAACCGGCATCCTGCCAGAGCTTGTTTTGTTGACACGCAGTTCTGATGACCCACTCGCCCACCGGAATGATGAGTCGTGTATCCTCCAAGATCGAGAGGAATTTGTCCGGTGTTAACAGTCCCAGACGCGGGTTTTTCCAGCGCAACAGCGCCTCCATACCGACGATTTGGCCGCTGGGCAGCGACACCTTGGGTTGATAATAGAGCATGAATTCATCGTTTTTCAGCGCGTGCTGCAACTCGGTTTCAAGGGTGAACCGCTCGATCGCCTGGATATTCAAGTCGGCGGTGTAGGTCGCGTAGGTATTGCGACCGGCCTGCTTGGCGCGGTACATCGCCGCGTCGGCGCCCTTAACCAGCGCATCGACGTCGGTCGCATCTGTGGGAAATATCGCGATCCCGATACTGGCGGTAACAGTCATCCTGTGATCGAAGAGTTGAATGGATTCCGCAATCGAGTCAATCAATCGCTGCGCGACCCTGGCCGCATCTTCGGCGTGACGGAGATTCTCCAGAATGACGGTGAACTCGTCGCCCCCCATGCGGAACACCATGTCGCTCTCCCGCGCTATGTCCTGAATCCTTTTTGCCACCACCCGCAGCAATTGATCGCCGGCATCGTGGCCGAGGCTGTCGTTGACGACCTTGAAGCGGTCGAGGTCGAAATACAGCAGACCGACCAGATTCTTTGTCCGCTTGGCGCGCGTGATAGTCTCACCCAATCTTTCACCAAAATTAACCCGGTTGGGGAGGCCGGTCAGCGAATCGTGGTACGCCTGATAGCGGACCCGGTCTTCGTTTTCTCGGCGCACTTGGTCCTGGGTGCTGATTATCTTGTCCGCGTGTTTGACGATCAGATACAGGAATACATAGAGCAGACCCAGGGCGATCGACACCACGACAATGATCTGCGTCTGAGTCCGGTTCAGTTCCTCCACTAAATCAGTGACGTCGGAGTAGAGTTCAAACACCGCCTCCACGGTCCCATCGTCCTTCCGCACCGGTATATAAGACGTAACCAGATTACGATCGACAATGTACCGCTCGAACGCGTAAAACTCATTGCGGAATGTAATCGAGCTCGCAACGTCTCCACGCCGTGCCTTTTGGAAGCCCGTGTTATCGCTCTTGTCCACACCGATCTGTTTGGCATCCGTCGAAAACACCGTGAGACCATCCAAGTTGTAGATCTTGACCTTGACGACGTTCAGGCCCTTCATCTGGGCCACAACGTCCGCGCGCAGCGCATCGATCTCTTTCCGTTGCGGTAGTTCGGCCTTTGGGATTTCCGAAGCAGATCTGACAAAGCCCTCATACCTGGGCCAGACCGTGTTTGCAAAGGTCTTGGCGAGCGACACGTTACTGCGGGTTTGATGCGCCATCAGCGCGTCTGTCGTATTGTTGCGGTAATACAGGGACAACACGGTGATGACGGCACCGATCGCTAAGAAACTTGCGATGGAGAAATAGCGGCTCAGTTTGAACATTGGACATGTGTCCAGAGAGGGCTTCGTTTCCCTTCAGTCTAGCCACTCCGATGCCTTATTCAATATCGGTCAATAGACAGGCAACAAGAAATAGGTCAAAGACGAATGGCAACGAATGGGGTCAGACCTCATTAGGTTAACCGTCACTCGGTTTTGAAGCCGATTTTGGAATGACTACCATCGCAAAATGGTTTGTTATTAGATGCGCCGCAGCGGCACAGGGTTACTTTGGTGCCGGTCCAAGCGGTGCGTCCGCTGCTGGATTTGATCGTAACATTGCCGGTCAGCATGAGCGGGCCATTTTTTTCGGCATTGATGTTCAATGGTCCATCCTGCTGCGCTAGCGGCTCTCCTGCTGCGCCGACCGCACCATAGTCCTTGAAGTCAACATCCTCGTGGCTGTTATCACAAAACGGTTTGTTCTTTGATCGGCCACAGCGACATAATGCGGCCCTAAAAGCAAGCCCCAGGTTATGTTCCGGTGTTCCCTCGATGTGCAAATTGCCGCGAAAGAAGTACGGCCCGTTATAAGCCACCGTTACCGTGTTTTGCTCGGCCGGTTGCTCGGTAACACTCGCGTCGTTGAAGTGATAAGTCAATGCGCCTGTGGGGCAGCGCTCTACAACATCTACGACCTCTCCCTGTGAAACAAGATCGGGGACACACCACGGTTTCCGGCCGCCGATGAATAAATCGCCTTTGGCGCGACCACATTCGCCGATGTGAATGCACAACTGGCCATCCCACTCTACATCCACCTTATTCCCCGGATATCTAACTTGTTTTTTCGCGCTCATGCCTTCGATCAACGTGGTTGAGTTTATGTAATCAATCGGACTGCACTCATGACGGTTGGATTCGGCAGATTGTAAGGTTTGAGACCAAAATAACCAGGGACCGACCCATTTCTGTCCCACTTATATGCGACGTGAATGCTTGCTGTCATTCCAAGCGCACCGGGCAATCGTGCCCAGTTGGATAACTGTAAAATTGTTAACGGGGTGACATCCTTTCCTTCGGCTCGGGTCACGACAGGTGGGCTTGGCGCATCAGGATGACATCGTTGGTGATTACTTTCCACTTTGAGAAAAAATGCGATCGAAGCCAATGACTCTGAGCCAATTCTTTCTTCTATTGACAAGGCGCGACGCGATCGGGCTGATGCGCGGGTTACATGACCGGCAGCGGTATCTTTGCCTCCAGGTAGTCCTTGGGTAGTCGCAGGGCGTCTGCATCAACGGTATCAAAGCGCGTTTCCTGCAACGTAACCGTGCTTTGTGTTTTCAGGTCTTTTATGATAACTGGAATACCTTGGGCGTTGCCGCCGCTTTGCGTGACCGTCGGCGTCTTGAATCCAAAACTGAACAGGCCCTGGTTGGCAAGGCGTTCCGTGACGCCGAGCATGGCCTGAAACGTCGCAAAATCGGACCGCGGAATCTTAAGTCCGGCGGCGTCGGTAACGCACAATTGCTGGACCTTTTTACCGCTCTCCATGACGTCAATCCGGCGGCAGGAAAACGCGCCGATGTTCTCGATGCCGTAGGGCATGTAACTCCTGGTGGGCATGGGTGTCGATGCGCCGCTCATCATCGGCATCATCATGCGCCCCTGCTGGACCATGCCGCGGTATTGTGGGGGAATGTTCTCCATTTGTTTTTGCATCTGGCCTTCCATGCGTTTCATCGCCGCTTGGGTGCGTTGCGTGGCTTCCGCCATCCACGCCTCGCTGATGACCGTGTATTGCCGATGCCGATGGTTGATGAAGGTGAATGAGGAATCGGATTGGTTGAATACGGCCACCAGGCGCTCGGTGTCCGCCTGCTCGCGGATGCCGATCAGATTATCCTTGATCACCAACTTGGTGGTGGTGGGCGCCGCGTCTGCACGCTGGTCTTCGAACATCAACGTCGTGTCGGCAAACGCGCGTGGCACGAACAGTACCGTGCCCAGTAACAGGTATCGCATCATGGTCGTTTTCCTAACGGTCTGATTGGTCGTTGCCGAACCGGCGGCGGCGATGACGGTGTCGGCGTCAACGCCATTGTACACATGGTGACAATGGCGGTGGCGGACAGCATCGCGTTATCCTCGCATGTTCGGGGTGTATCCCAAAAGGAGGGGTTGTATTACAAAAGATATTATATTAGCGTATTTATATATTCAAAAGTACTTAACTACTTGGAATGTAACACTATGAAAACACTACACAACACCACCATATGGTTTCTCGCGACTTTCCTGTCCATGGCCCTCATGGCGCTCGCACCGGCGCAGGCCGAGACCCAGAACGAGGCGCAACCGTCCACCGAACACAAATTCGAGTTGGCCAAGAAGTATTACGGCGAGTGCAAGCACGTCAACGAGGCGGATTTCGAGGCCATTCGGCCCTATCTCAAGGCGTTCACCGACGCCGAGGTGATGGCGGAGATGATGTCCGATCCCATCAAGTTCAGCAAGCTCATGCAGGTCGTCAATGACCCCCGTAGCATGCATGTGATGATGAAATGCTCCACGGAGCCGGTAATGTGGGACGCGTGGATGCGTGGCCTCACCGACCCGACCAAGTTCATGAACGCCGCCACGCGCTTCATGAACCCGATGGTGTACTTCAACTGGGCGATGGCGCCGATGAATCCGCAGATGTACGCCCCGATGTTCGCGATGATGAATCCCCAGTACTACCTCAACTGGATGAATGCCGGAATGAATCCGGCGTTCCATCAACCGATGTTCGCGTTCATGGATCCCAATTGGTATACCCCGCGGCTGCAGTGGATGATGAATCCGAATTCGTTTCAGCCGTTTTATAATCTGTTTGGCGCCGCCGTGCCGCAGAGCGGCCCGGCGACCGGTGAACAACCGGCTGAACAACCTAAGTGATATCTCAATAACTTAGACACGCCACGCTCGTTGCTACGAACCCCTTTGCCGGCGCCCGGCAAAGGGGTTTTTGCGTTATGGAGGTGGTCAGACACGGTTGAGTTGTTTGGGTGGTGGCCGCATTTTAAGACTAAGCTTGGAGTCGGTGACGACGCTGCTCGGTTTTGCTAAATCTACTCTAAGTATATAATTTATCTATTAAAATTTCGGTGAAAACGTCCTGATGGTGGAAGTCAGTCTGC
>CAMYMN010000115.1 GCA_947259395.1 uncultured Gammaproteobacteria bacterium
CCGCCAGCACCCGCGATACTTGAGCCCCGTCCACCGACCCGCAAAACTCCACCTGCACCCCGTTCGGCAACGTGATCCGCCACTCGCTCGACGACCGCGTCAGTGGGCTCACCTGGACCCGTTCGAAACGACTCGCTTGGCTTGGCCACAGACCCCGTTGCGACAATCGCTTACGCCATGCATACAACGCCGACGTCGATAGCGCATGCGCTTCGGCATACGCCTTTGTCGTCAGACCCGATTCCTCGCACTCCCGAATCCGCTCCAGCCAGTACTGCTGCCGCTCACTCAAAACCAGTTCTTCATCCAGCATCACTACGCCTCGCAACTCAAAGGCTCGAAGCTTCGACAACTACGGCACAGATTAAAAGGGTGTCGGTCGTTAATCGCTTACCGCCTTTCGGGCTGTTTCCAGGCCGCACCATTGCCGCAAGCTGCTAATTTCTTAACGATTATGCAATGATGGACGGAGACACCCCGCAGAGACCAGACTGTTTGGCGGAGAGGGTGGGATTCGAACCCACGATACGCAAAGCGTATACACGCTCTCCAGGCGTGCGCCTTCGACCACTCGGCCACCTCTCCCTAAGCTCCGTTCCTTCGCAACGTTTCAGTACACAAAGATATGTGAACACGAGCCCCGCGCACTTCCCTGGGCGGCAAGCGGTAATTCACGCTGTAAACCGTAGCCCTAGCCGGCATTTCTCACCAGGATCCCGGATGCTGCCGCAGCACAGGTGCGGCGGAACCCCCTGCTGCGCTTGTGCTGCGCATAGTCGCAGTGCGAGGACGAGCACCGGGCTGGAATGAGATGCATAGTCGTATGCTATGGATCGAGTGCAGCCCAAGTTCAACCGTACCTGGACCAGCCGCGGCCCGGACAGGACACCGGCCGTATACAAAACGTGCCCGGGTTGAGTGTTCTAGATTCGATGTATACCAACAGTTTTTCAATCAGTTACGTCAAGGCCGGTGGCCGACTGGTGCAATATGTGGGCTAGTCACGGTCCATGATGAATCGCCTGCGGCGCGGGAAGATTAAACTACTCACCTCTCATTGGCAACGCACGTCCTGGGTGAGGCCATCGGCGCACGTGGACCTATTGGGATAAGGTTCTTGCCCAATGGCAGCGGGCGCAGTACCGTAGGCGGCAGCGATTGATTTGGCGGAGAGGGTGGGATTCGAACCCACGTGGGGCAAAAGCCCCCAACGGATTTCGAGTCCGCGCCGTTATGACCGCTTCGGTACCTCTCCCGGGGCCGGAATAGTTAGCTTACGTAGGTTAAGTGTTGGCTACAAGTGCATGCGCGAGACCACGATTATCACATGAATGAAACCACCACTGAGCGAGGCTGGTTGCGATGGCTGCCGTTAGCGCTGCTGTTGACCGGCTTGTGCACGTTACCGCTGTTCTTCGTGTTTGACCGGCCGCAAACCACCGACACCCTGGCGCAGATCAAGCGCGTGGGCGTACTCAGGGTCCTGACCATTAATGGGCCAAACACTTATTTTGAGGGCGCCAGTGGTGCGATGGGATTGGAATACGACCTGGCGGCAAGATTCGCTGAATCGCTTGATGTGGAGCTGACACTGGAGTTAACCGATAACTTTGCCTCGTTGATCCCGCGGCTACTGCGCGGGGACGCCCATATGGCCGCCGCCGGGTTCACCATCACCGATCAACGTCGACAAGTTCTCAAGTTTTCTCGGCCATTCGAGCAGATTCGACAGCAGGTCGTCTATCTCAGGGGCAACAAACGTCCGCGGCGGGTGGAGGATTTAATCGGACGACGCATTGAAATTGTGGCAGGGAGCAGCGCCTCCGAAAGACTGGCCGAACTCAAAGTAAATCATCCGCACCTTGAGTGGATCGAGACCAGTGGTAAGGACGCAGAGGAGCTGCTGGCCGAGGTATGGGCGGGGCAACTGGAAGTCACGATTACCGATTCGCAGACCGTGGCCCTGGTGCGTCAACACCACCCACAAATCCGAGTGGCGTTCGTGCTACCGCACGCAGAGAATCTGGCGTGGGCATTTCCGAGTAATGTGGACCCGGCACTGTTCGCGGCCAGCAATAAATTCTTGCGGTCGATCAACGAGTCCGGTGAACTCAATCGATTGATTGATCGCTATTACGGCGCTGTTGAGCGATTCGACTATGTCAATGTGGCTACCTACCGTCGCCGCATATTCAGCACCCTGCCAGTCTACAAACCCCTGTTCAGAGCAGGCGCCGAACAAACGCAACTGGACTGGCGTCTGCTGGCGGCCCAGGCCTATCAAGAATCACAGTGGAACCCCAAGGCGGTCTCGCCCACCGGGGTGCGTGGCATGATGCAGTTGACCAAGGTCACCGCGGAGCGGTTCGATATCCTCGACCGGGAAGATCCCCGGCAAAGCATTTTCGGGGGTGCGCGCTATTTGCGACATCTGATGGACCGCTTGCCGCCGGAGATCCAGGACCCCGACCGCACTTGGCTGGCGCTGGCAGCATACAACGTCGGTTACGGTCATTTAAAGGACGCCCGTGCACTCACCGTGAGAAATGGCCGTGACCCCGATAAGTGGGTGGACGTGAAAGAGTTCTTACCGTTGTTGTCGGTGCCCAAATGGTACAAAAAAACGCAGTATGGCTACGCGCGCGGCCACGAGCCGGTGAGCTACGTCACGCGCATCCGGTCGTTCCACGATATTCTGGTCAAGATTGAAGAACAGGACCAACCCAGGCACGTCGCGCCGCAACCTCAACTTACGGTGCCGGCAGCGTAAACGCGATTCTTATTGCAGCAGTTCGGCCTCTATCGACAAATAAACCGCATATGCATTACGACGATTGGCCTCAATAAACGCCGGATATTCCATAAATCGGCTCCAGTCGATTTTTTCATAGGCCTCATCGAAGGGAACCCAATCAGAGACCGCTGCGGTCATTTTCTCTCGCATGTACTGCAAATAGCTGCGTGTCAGGGTGAGCACATCTTTGGGATTCTGGGTCACGGGGCCATGACCGGGCACCATGGCGTCAACCTCGATGCGCTCCATGCGCTGCAAGGTTTCCAGCCAGTTGCGGGTATTGGCGGAGCCAAGAAACGGAATGCGGCCCTCGAAAATAATGTCGCCGCTGAACAGCACTTTATCCGGCTCCACGAACAGAACGACATCACCTTCCGAGTGGGCCGAGCCCAGGTTGGTGACCAGAAACTCATGCTCGCCAAGCGTGAAGCGATAGTCTTCCTTGACCAACTCATGGGGCACGACCAAGCGCGTATCCTGATTGACCCACGGCGACAGACTGTGCCGACGTTCCGCGAGCCGCTCGCGGGAGATGTCTGCGCTCAGGTAATCCATGGCGCCATGGGAGGCGATGATCGTCGCACCCTTCTCCGCAAACACCTGCAGTCCATAGGCATGGTCGGCATGAAAGTGACTCAACACCACCTTACGCACTGGTTGCGTTGTGATGCGCCGTATCTCGTCCACCAATCTGGCTGCCAGCGATGGTGTTCCCAAGGCGTCGAACACGACGACACCATCGGTGGTCACCACGAATCCGGCATTCGACACAAAACCGGCATTGTCGGTAGCGATGCCGGCCGCCCCTTGAACGTAATAAACATTTTTTGCGACTTGCGTGGCGTGCAGATCGACATCCACCGGTGGATACGATCGCGCATCGCCGCCCGATGCCAACCGTGGCGCTAATACGTTCACCATGCACAACACCAGCACTAAGGAGTAATGCGATTTACTGATCGGCTTCATTTATCTCAACATTCCGACCCGGTCGCCGGGCTTTGAAAAAATCAACCAAAATCAAGCCGCAATCCTGCTCTAGAACACCACGTTCGATTTCACATTGGTGATTCAACGCATGATTCTGTAGCAGGTCGAACACCGATCCCGCCGCACCGGCTTGGGTATCACGAGCGCCGAACACCACCCGTTTTATCCGCGCGTGGACGATGGCGCCGGCACACATCACGCACGGCTCCTTGGTAACGTATAACGTGGTGTTCACCAGCCGGTAATTTCGCAGCCGCGCCGCCGCTTGCCGCAGCGCAACGATTTCCGCATGGGCACTGGGATCCGCGCTGGCAATGGGTTGATTCCATCCTTCTCCTAACACCTTACCCCCATACACCAACACTGCACCCACCGGGACCTCATCGATCTCCCGCGCGCGCTGCGCCAGCGCTAGAGCATGACGCATCCACTGCTCGTCGTCATGAGATACATGGTCCATACGTAATCACTCCCATTCAATGGTCGCCGGCGGTTTACTGGAGATGTCATAAGTCACGCGGCTGATACCAGGGACTTCGTTGATGATTCGGTTGGAAATCCGGCCCAAAAGCTCGTAGGGAAGTTTGACCCAATCGGCGGTCATCCCGTCCTGACTGTTGACAGCCCGAATGGCGATGACGTTTTCATAGGTCCGCTCATCGCCCATCACCCCCACCGTCTTGATCGGCAGAAGAACCGCAAAAGACTGCCAGATCTCCCGGTAGAGGCCGGCACACTTGATTTCTTCAATGACGATGGCATCCGCCTCTCTGAGGATCTGAAGGTGCGGCCCGGTAATCTCGCCGAGAATTCTGACCGCCAGACCGGGGCCGGGAAAGGGTTGGCGATAGAGAATCTCATCGGGCATATTCAACTCTTTGCCCGCCAGTCGCACCTCATCCTTGAAGAGCTCCCGAAGGGGTTCGACGAGGGTCAGTTTCATTCTTTCCGGCAGTCCCCCCACGTTGTGATGGCTCTTGATTGTGGCCGAAGGGCCTTTGAAGGAGACACTCTCAATGACGTCAGGATAGAGCGTCCCCTGGGCGAGAAAATCGACCCGCTCCAGCTTGGCCGCCTCTTCTTCGAATACGTAGATGAATTCGTTGCCGATGATCTTGCGCTTCTCTTCCGGGTCGATCACGTTCTTGAGCTTCTCAAGAAAGCGTTCCGATGCGTCCACGGCAACCAGGTTGATGTGAAATTCATCACGGAATGTTTTGACAACCTTCTCCGCCTCCCCAAGCCGCATGAGACCGTTGTCCACGAAGATGCAGGTGAGGCGCTCCCCGATGGCCTCGTGGAGCAACACGGCGGCAACCGATGAGTCGACCCCCCCTGAAAGGCCGCAGATGACGCGGCCGTCTCCAACCTGGGTACGGATATCGGCTATGTCCTGCTCCACGACAGACTGCATGGTCCATTCGGAGCCG
>CAMYMN010000116.1 GCA_947259395.1 uncultured Gammaproteobacteria bacterium
GCTGGGAGGTCCGCCGTATCACTTCGATGACATGGCAACATACGAGTCTCCAGTTTATTTGCGGAGAATAGTCGCCGGGCGACTGGTGCAATATGCGGGTTAGGACACCAATGAAACTGACGCCGCCAAAGGTTTACAATATGATGCCGGCATTGTATGCACCGATGCTTCGTTACGCCTCCACGTCCATGCAAACTAAATTGGAGCAATAGCCAGTTGCTCGGGAATCGCGTCTCTCACAAACGTTGGCGGTTTGCCCAACAAAGAGAAAGGGAATACCAGCAACGCAAGGCCCTTTCCGCGGCAGGCCGCGAACAGAATATCGTCGCTCACGCGACTGTTAATGCATCGCGCGTGTCGGCGTTTCTCGGCGAACTAGGGTACCCGATCTCCGAGGGCCTTGTCCTAGAAGTGGGCTCTGGTGCCCACGGATTGATATGGAAGTGGCCGGCCAACCTGCGCATCGCCATCGATCCACTCGCGGTATTCTATCGCTCCGCATTTGCCTATCTGCAGCAAAACAAAGTCACGGTGTTAGCGGCATGTGGCGAGCAACTCCCACTTGAGAACGCCGTGGCGGATATCATTTTGAGCGACAACGTGCTCGACCACGTTCAAGATCCGTTCGCTTATCTCCATGAGTGTGCACGGGTGTTGAAGTCGGGCGGTATCATGTACTTCACCGTGGACGTGCATCATGCGTTGTACTGGTGGGCCGGCGTGGCATACAACGCGCTGTTCCGCATGGGCGTTCGTGCCAAACTGCCGGCCTTCCCCAATCATCCGTTCCACTTTACGGAGTCGCGCGTGCTGCACCTGTTGGGTGCGTGCGGGTTCCAGATGGTATTCCGTGGTGGCGGTTGTGCGCATCGTCCTAACGCACCAGATCGTCCTTCCGAAGGCGCCGTCCGGCGGTCCATCAGGCATCTGTTTTTCAAGAATGCCCGTCTCGAAATCGTAGCGAAACCAGTCCCGCGCTAATGACACCGCCGCATTCATTAGGGGTGCGCCGGAATTTCCAGGTACTCCTTAAGCAATGTATGCAAATCGGTGAGCTCGGAGAAGTGGCGGTATCGAATCTGGTACCCAGGTATTGAGCGCGCTAGCTTCGCTACCGCGTCGAGGCCTTTGTTTTGAAGGTTGCGGGCGTTAATGAGCGACCCCATCAATCGGTGTGCGCATTGCGCGGGAGACATCGGGGCAAGCTTGAAATCTTTGTCTGCCGAGTATTCGGGAAACAGCATCACTTGGGCACGATAACCGTCGCGTGCAGATTGCGGTGCGATTCGTTCCGGCTCAATGAGCGTAACGGGACTGTTATCCGGGGTGTGCATTTGCTGCGCACATTCCGACGCCACGCGTTCCTCGATGAGCGAGTACACCGCCTGCAGCGCGGGCGCTTTGATATGCAGCGGCCGAAAGAAGCCCGCTACTTCATACGTGGTCGGATCGATGACCACGACTTCGTCGGTCAGGTAGTGATTGCCGTGACTAACGAACCACGCCGCCAGGGTGCTCTTTCCGGCACCGCTCGTTCCGGGAATGACCACGGCATTGCCATCGACACCGACCGCCGCCGCGTGCACCGCGAGTCCGGCATTGTAGGGGGACACTAAAGTAGTAATAAGGTCGCTGATCAGGACGCGGCAGACTTCATCAACCCGCGCGCCGGCGTACAGCAGCTGATCGTCTTGACGCAGCACGTAATCTCCAGAGCCTTGTTGATACCTTAAAGAATAGAAACACTGAGAACTTTCCTCACAAGCACCGTGTTCAGTTCGGATCACCGATTCGACGATGCGCAAGAGGGATTCGTCTGCAATCGACAGGCATGCGTAATTACCGGCAAATCTTACTATTCGCGTGAGCATGACCTCTTAAGAGAACTCAATTGCCCCGTGCCGCGACAGGGTTTGCAGGGTGTCGTAAAGATCGTGCTCAACATCGGCCACGCTATCGGGATAACCGGCGGTGATCAATTCAATTATTTGCCTTACGGTGCGCTCACCGTCACACAGACCCCATATCATTGCCGCTGTGGCGTTGAGATAAAGAGTTTCATCTTTTGCGACGTTGAACAGCAAGATCTCGTGATCGAATTGCTCTAAGGTAAAGCCCTCTGCGCACCTCGGTACACGATCGTTCATCAATGGGATTTCGTGTTCTGTCTGTTTGGTCATATGGATGATATTAGCGCTGCGCCGACAGCTTGCTTAGAAAGAAGTTTCGGTAGCGCCGCATGACCCATCTCAGAACCTGCGCAGGATGATCAAGCAGGCGACACCGAAGCAACGAGCTTTCGGGGGCAATATTATAGTAAACATGCATCCACCATGCCGACGGCATAAAAAGCTCGCGGAACGCTGTTTTGGTCTGCCGCGGCGGCGTCAGCACCTTCGACAATGGCTTGAAGGTCCGTCCCACGCCGGCAATCCGGAGGTCGGGGGGCGGCGTCACGATATCCTGTAACGGTTGTGGCAACGCAGTGACATAGCCCAGACAGCGGATGGTGTTTATGAGAAAGGGCAGCTCTGCGCGGATCCGCTGCCAGTCTATGCGATCCGCATATTTGTTCGCATAGCGAAGGATGTCGGCGACGTGGATCAACCTGACGTATTCACCCGGTTCAAAGCCGTGTCGGCACAGATGATGCAGGCTATCGACATGTCCGAGCGTAAGCGCTGTCACACCGTTCATGGAAAAACTCACAGGATCTTCCCGCAGATCATCGAGGGTGATCGATTCCCTGACATCTCCCGAGAGTGCATCGTGATGCAGTTCTACGATGACGAGCTCACCGTCCGCTTGCAAAACCAGCGCCGGTAGGTGGTGATGCCGGAATACGAAAGCACTGGGCGCGTTCGTCGCGCTGAAACCGATGCCAAGCAGGATCTCTCGGGCGCGTTCTATATCTCGCTTACCGATCAGCAGATCGATATCGCCCATGGGGCGCAGTTCGGTTTTTGCGTACACCGTATGCGCGAGGGCGGCGCCTTTTAACACCAGTGTCTCGATTCCATTCTTCGCCAACGCGTGCAAGATTTTTGTTAACACGTCTGCGCGGGTTTGGGAATGGCGCTTATGCCGCAACGCGAGTCCGCGAAGCACGCGCATGCCGTCTTCGCCCACTGCCGCGCGCTGCGTCGTCACAAGCTCGAACAACAACGGACTCAAGCCGTGCGCCTCGGCCTGTTCCAGAATTTCCGCGGTCAACCCAGTGGTGACATTGTGCATGGATGTGTGCTGGGCCGTATCCGCCATCACACAGGCCAGAAGCAGTTCGTTGCGGTAGGCTTCAATCATCTGGAGCGTTGTCATGGTCGTGGGCGTATGACTTTAAAATCCTCGCTGGTTCCAGCATCCTGGGCGCCTCAGCGGTGGTGCCCGATAAGTGGGTCAAACCTGTCGTCAATGCCGTCGTCCTGCCCGCCCACGCCCAGCCCTCCCCGGCTTTTATGCTTCCGTTGGGTGCAGCCTGGGCGGGCGGAAGCATGACCAGCATAGAGCCGCGGTCCGAGGAACAATTGGTTAAACGCCTATTGGATCAGATCGTGCCCGAAGCCAGGGCAGGAGACAACATGAGTACCGTCTGTCCGTCCGGTGTGTTGGTGTGTTTCAACACCGTTAACGTGAATCAGGTTAAAGTTCGGCTCGCCGTTATTCCAGGACCGCAAGGCAGCGCGACCGCGAACGTGGTGAACAGACAGATCCAACCGCCGATCGTAATCGAGGGTCTCACAGTAACCGGCACCTTGTCCGGCGACAACAAGAAATGGACTGGACAGGTACAGGGGCCATGCCCGTCACCTATGAAAGGTGTCGATAATGTTGCACCGGACGGGATGTTCACCGGTGAGCGTATCGACGTGGCGGCACTGCAACTCGCGCAACTTAGCATCACAGTCCCGTACGATAATTTGGATGAGACCTACATCGCCCGACTCAACGAACCGTGCGGAATCAGAATGTGATCATGTGCGCAGCCGCTGAGCGATGAACGCAGCGGTGCGTAAGGCCAGCGCCTGAATCGTAAGCGAAGGCGAATCGCCGGCGCCCTGGGTGACCAGGACGCTGGCATCGGCGATATAAAGATTGTCGGCGCCGTGCACCTGGCCATGGGGGTCGACCACCGAAATACCCGGATCCTGTCCCATGCGGCAGGTGCCGGCGACGTGGGTCGCGGACACGCGGTCATAGCTTGAGCGCATGGCGATGATCTCTGCCGCACCCGCCGCCTCTGTGAGTCGTGTGCAGCGCGCGATCATCGCGCTCAGCGCAGAGATGTCCTTTGCCGAGTGCTCACTGTGGACGCGCACCATGGGGATTCCGTCCGCATCGAGATGCTCGGTCAACACCACGCGGTTCTCCGCGCGTGGCTCCTGTTCCGCCACGCCGAAGATCGATACCACGGAGCCGAAACCGTTGCGCATTGCACGTTTGTGCTCTAAGCCGAACCCCGCGGTAGCCAGGGCGTAGGACACCGGGCCGTGAAACCCGCTGCTTGTGCCCGACACACCCAGAACGTAGCCCGATTGCACTGAACCATCGGGATCCGGGTGAGCGAAATCCCAGATGCGCGCATCGATGGGCGGACCCTTATACGCCAGCAGCGGCTGCACAAACCGCACCGATAGGTTTACCGAGACGTTTTCCATCAGATTGCGGCCGAGCTGTCCAGAGTGGTTGCCTATTCCTTGCGGATGATGATTGGCGTGGCTGTGTAGCAGCAACCGCGGTGTCTCGATGGCGCCGAGCGCCAACACATACACTCGCGCGCGCACCAATCGCCGCTCTCCCTCGTGCAGATACACTATGCCCGCAATGCTTCCGTGCGCGTCGCTTTCCACCCGTAACGCCCGCGCACGGGTGCGCAGTGTCAAACGGCCGGTGCGCTCGGCCGACCGAATCACGGTCTGGTCAACGCTGGACTTCGCTCCGAAGATACAACCCGTCGTGCAGCCTCCCTTGTGCTGGCACGGCGAACGGCCGTCCACAGAACGGCTGGGCAAGGCGAGGGTATTGGCGCGCAAGGTCCAACCCAGTTTTCGCGCTGCCGCACCGATCAAACTGGAGGCGCGCGACAAGGGTTGCGCCGGCGTGGGAAAGGAACCGCGCGGGGGTTTGTGGGGATTACCGGGCTCACCCGCCACTCCCAGGATGCGTTCCGCCTGTTCG
>CAMYMN010000117.1 GCA_947259395.1 uncultured Gammaproteobacteria bacterium
GACTGCGAGCAACTGTGTGGAGAACGGCGGATCGATGGTGTGTGCCGCTAAGGACAAATTCGGCACGCCGTGGATCTATTACATGTGCGACGGGAGTGGATGGGGTGGGTACACCTCGGCTATTCGCCGGCAGTGTATCCATTGGTACGACGGTGAATGGGTTGACGGCAAGTGCATAAATCAAACCAACCGACCGATGACTGACCCGGACGACGCTTCGTTATTGGGCAGGGCAATCGATTACGATCGAGATGGTAATACCTGCGACATTACGGCGACGCTACGGTGGGCGACGGACGACGAGACGGCGGGCTATTATTGGTGTTGGGGTTTCAAAAAACCTACATATTTTCAAGGGATTGAGGTGAGTAATATGGCCTCGTTAGAGGTGCGGGACCGGCATCTCGATGGATCCGGTGAGTGCGCGGGCAGCGAAACCATAAGAGGGATTGCCGTCAAACGAAACCGTGGTGTGGCCTATGCATGTCCGCAAGGTTACGAACAACGATACTACAACGCAACCGATTGGGAATGTCTACGGCCGATCAACAACAGTTGCGATGTTGGCAATCCCATCTCTCCGGGGGACGGTTGTAAGACCGAGGTCGGCACCGACTATGACGGACAAGGCAACGGTCTGACACTGACCCGCCGCTACAGCAGCCTAGGTTATGTCTATCAACCCTTGGGCACGACGGAGCCGCGGCACTATCCGCTGGGTGACCACTGGCATACGAATTTTGATCGCCGATTGTTTTCGATCTCTGGCTCGACGCATGTGATGGCAAGTGTCGCGCGGCCCGATGGAGCGGTGCGTTATTTTCGACCTGACGGATCGGAAGTGCATAACCTGCGGGGCGGTCAAGAACGGCTGGATAAGCTCACCGACGCAGCCGGGGAGACCATCGGCTGGCGATTGTTGACCGTGGATCAGTCCGTCGAAGTATACGATGCCGCCGGCAGACTACAGACCATCAAGCCACGCAGTGGGCCCAAGCTAACGCTTACTTACAGTGATGCGGCCACACCCGAAAGCGCCGCACCATTCGCGGATTTGTTGATTGCTGTTACCACCAACTTCGGTCACGCCTTGAGTTTTACCTATGATGCGCAGGGACGCATGGCGACGATGACGGATCCGCAGGGGCGGGTAATCCAGTATGATTTTGTGGACGATAATCTGACGAAGGTCATCTACCCCGACGACACACCGGGAGACGACAGCGACAATCCGCGCCGGATCTACCACTACGAAGACATAAATTTTCCCAACCATCTGACCGGAATCACCGATGAGAATGGGGACCGTTTCACCACCTATGCGTACGACCCCAACACCGGCCAGGCGGTTGTGACCGAGCGCGCACAGACCGACAACGCCGGACCCCAAGAGCGGTACGCCTTGACCTATGATTCACACACCCAAACGACAGTCACCGATGCCGACGACACCGTCGAAGTACTGACCTTTGAAGAGAACCTTGGAATAAAGAGCCTCATCAGCCGGGTGCATCAATCCGACGGGAAGGGCATCACCCAGGTGTTCGATGCCAACAACAATCTTGTTTCGCGGACCGACGCCGAAGGGCGGGTCACGGAATACACCTATTCCGCGACCAATCAGCGTGAGACGATGACCGCGGCCGCGGGCACGCCTCAAGCCCGCACCACGCGCTATGAATACCTGACTCCCGATGTCGATCTGCCAACCCGGGTCCTGACGCCGAGCGTTTTGGCTGGCGCCAATAAAGAGGTTGTGACCACCTACGACGCCGCGCTCAACGTCACCTCGATCACCGAGAACGGGTTCACCCCGGACGGCACCGCGGTATCACGCATGACCTCGTTTCAATATAACGGCTTCGGTCAAGTGAGTGAGATCGACGGTCCGCGTACCGATGTGAACGACATCACGACGTTCACCTACTATGACGATCCGGCGTGCATTACCGGCCATGAATGCGGTCAGCTGCAATCGGTGACCAATGCGGTGGGTCATGTCACCACCTACGATAGCTATGACGCCCACGGCCGGGTGATCCAGATGACCGATCCACTAGGGGTGACCACCAGTTACTCGTATGATGCCCGGGGCCGGGTATTACAGATAGTGCAAACGCCGCCCGCCGGTCACGGTGCAATCCGCACCACGACCTTGACCTACTACGGAGTAATGGATCAGGTGGAGATGGTGACCACTGCGAACGGCGTCACCTTGACCTACACTTACGATGCCGCCCACGACTTGAGGTCGATCGCTGACAACGCCGGCAACACCATCGAGTATGGGTATGATCAAAAAGGCAACCGCATCCGCGAAGATACCAAGGACCCGGACGGCACGCTGGTGCGCACGGTAAAGACCGCTTATGACCTTCGAAACCGCGTGGCGTCGATCAATGCCGCCGGTTCCATCACCCAGACCATCCGCGACGCGGTGGGCAATCTGGTCAGCGAGACCGACCCCAACCTCAATCCATCCACCACCCATCATTACGATGCCCTGGATCGGTTGGACGATACCCTGGACGCGCTCGGGCAGCTCACCGGCTATGCCTACGATGTTCACGACCGATTGATTCGCGTCCAAGCGCCCAACAACGCCACCACGACCTACCAATACGATGACTTGGGTAACCTGCTCAAAGAGATGAGCCCGGACCGTGGCACCACCGTGTACATAAATGATACGGCGGGCAACGTCCAGGCCATCCAAGACGCTAGAAACGTCACCGTGACCTACCGCTATGATGCCTTGAACCGGGTCACAAACGTGGACTATCCGGGGACTGCGGAGGACATCACGCTCACCTATGATACGTGCCAGAGTGGGCGGGGAAGGGTGTGTGCAATACAGGACGAATCCGGCGATAGCCAGTATACCTATAACGCCTATGGGCAAGTCCTGATCGAGACGCGCACGGTGTTGGGCGTCACGTACACCACCACCTACTACTACTCCAGTGGCCAGCTGTTAGCAGTTGTTGATCCGAGCTGGCAGTGGATCTATTACCAGCGCGATGCGGTGGGACGCGTCGAAAAGGTGTATGGGTCCGGCCCCATGAATAGCCTTGTCACCGACAAGCGCAGTTACCGGGCGGATGGATTATTGACCTCCCAGACCTATGGTAACGGGTTACAAGAGACCCGCGACTACGACCTTCAGGGTCGTTTATTGACCCAATCGTTGGATACCGTAATCCGCAGCTACGTCTATGACGCCAATGGCAATATCCTCGATATCGACACCGGCCCATGGGGGGGCGGCTACGGCTATGACTCCTTGGATCGTTTGCAGTTCGAGGTCGAAGAACGAGTGCACAGTCCTACCTACACTGCAACGATCACGAGGGACTACGACTATGATGCCAACGGCAACCGCGAACGGCGGACCGTCAACGGCGGGACATCCAGCCACTACGGCTATACGCCCGACAGCAACCGTCTGACCGACTTCGAAGGCTGGCAGGTGACGATGCAGCCGAACGGCCATCAGGTTTACCACTTTTTTCCGTTCATGGGAGGCGGTGTGTACAACATTTATCCGCAGAACCACGCCGGGCGGATGTTGTATGCGGGGACTTACGTTTACTGGAACGGCGGCGATTACTGGGATCAAACGAACTATCGCTACAATGCCGCCGGCTTGCGCACCATCAAGACCTTGCATGCCGCGAGCGCCGTTCCTACGACCACGGTCTATCACTATGATCTGGACGGTCATTTGCTTTTGGAGACCACCGACACCGGTGAGCCGATCCGCAGCTATGCGTGGGTAGGAGATACCCCGATCCTGCAGCGCGATCACACCGGGCAGACCGATGTGGTGGTGTATCTACACACCGATCATCTCAACACCCCGCGTTTGGCCTCGGATGCGAACGGGACGATTGTGTGGCGTATGGACGGTGACGCGTTCCGCGGTGGTTATGTCGACCAAAACCCCGATCGCGATAATCAGTCTGTGCGGATCAACCTGCGATTCCCGGGACAGTATTACGATAGTGAAACCGGACTCCACTACAACTGGAACCGCTACTACGACCCCAAGACCGGCAGATATATCACCTCCGATCCGATTGGGTTGGAGGGTGGAATCAACACTTTCGCTTACGTGGAAGGGAATCCGCTGAGATACTCGGACGCGCTTGGTCTCGATACGGAATTCTGCCGCAGGCCCTTCTACCCCATGGCCGTGCCATATGCGCGACATTGTTTTGTCCGATACAGTGGTGGTGGCACGAGTAGTTTTGGGCCGGCCGGACCGGGTCCTGATCCGGCGCCCGATTGGTGGCCGAACAATTGCCAGGCAACCGAGGGTGATCAGGATGATGAGTGTATGAAAAGAGAAATGGAAAAATGTGAAGGAGCGCAATATGATTTCATGGGGTTCAACTGTTGTCATTGTGTCGAACAGGCCATGAATGTCTGTGGGATAGGAATACCACGAGACGATTGGCCGAATTGGCCAGTGAACCCCGGTCCGCAGCCGGGAGAGCCGGGGTATCATTCAAGACCACAAGTTGAGGGACTGTATCCATGAATAGCGGCATGTTGAAGGCTTGGCGAATCCCAAGTTCATAGAATACGTTCGCGTTTCTTTAGCTAATGTCACATACGCACATTTCGCAATTTACTAAATTGCGCAGTATATTTATTACGATATAGTTTGTTTTGGTAATATCATCTGCTCGAATTGGTATGAAATTAGCGTCGTTGCAGGCCGGTTTAATCAAATGTTCGTACACCCGCCTAAAATGTCCTTCGGGATATCCGTCGGAATCTGATATTGGCATAATCACGAAGCATTTCTTGGTCATTGCGATTGCCTATAACATACAATTGGATGGTCGGTTGGATGGTTGGGCACCGGCGTAAGCCTGACTGTGACTCTAACGGGTCACATAAACTACGCGCGCTTTTTGCGCGTCGGGCGCACGGCTTTTTTGTGCGCGTATTTAATGTGATTGTTAGAGCTTACCTGATTGGTTTTGTGCGTAGTTTCCATACTGGTACCTA
>CAMYMN010000118.1 GCA_947259395.1 uncultured Gammaproteobacteria bacterium
ATTCGAGTTGATCTCGAGCAATATCATTGATGTAGAGAGCGTTAAGAGTATGACTGAATTGAACGCGAGACGACCGCAGCGAGAACCCACGCATCCCGGGGCGATTCTGCGCGAGGACGTGATACCCGAGATGGGGATCTCCGTGAGCGAGTTTGCCCGACGTATCGGTGTGTCGCGGCAGACTCTACATAAGATTCTGGCGGAAACCGATTCCATCACGCCCAATACGGCATTACGAATTGGAAAACTGATCGGGAATGGACCAGAGCTTTGGCTCACCATGCAGCAACGTCACGATCTCTGGCGTGTGGAGCGAGAATTACGACACGATTTAGAGCGAATCGAGAAGTATCAGGACGCTTAGTTAGAGAGCGTTGCGGCCCTCATGCTGAATAGTTTTACTGTACTATGTAATATGATGGCCGGACGGCAATGCCCAGTTGTGTTAAGTTTAGCTCAACCGCTACGGGTACCATGGAACGCGATCTCTTTGTAACAGCTCACGCGGGTGCGTTAGTCAATACAGCGCTCAGCATGCTGAAAAACAGTTGAGGGTGATCGTCGTACCTTTCTTGTGGTCGCCGCTGGTTCCTTTGGCGGCGAAGACCAGGAATTTCCTCCGCGAGCGGACAAAGATTCCCGCTGCTTTTGAAAAGTCAGCGCCACCTTTGCAGATCATGTGTTTTTTCGTAATCTTGCGCAGCATTTTAGACGGGGGCGTCGATGGCCGCAGGTCAACCGTATACAGATCCATGAAGTCCTTACCTCCCGACGATCGGTTGAAGGCTATCATGAACAGTTGGTCGTCTTGATCCGCCACTAAATTTAGTAATTGATACTCACCAAAGTTGCCGTCGATCCATTCGCTCTTGTCGGCATCGCGTTTACGCCAGGTGCGCCAGAACCGGAATCGCCGAGTTCTATCCTGAAATGGGTTTCCGACCGCCCGGTAAAAATCGATTGTCTCCGAATGCCATGTACCCACTGCGAGAAGCGTCCGTTTCCCTACCGTAGCGATACCTACGGCACCCGCGGTAGAGACGTTTTTCTTGCCGGACCGGGAGATTGTTAAGTCGTCTAATAGTCGGGGGGACTTGGCGCCGCGGGTCTGCCAGAATTGGACATCCGAATCTCGACGACAGCGGTCGTCCTCAACGCCGATAGCGATGAATCTCGCCAGCCGCTGAAATCCGCCAGCGTGGTCTAGCGGGGTGTGTGAGAGGGTTGTCACGCGCTCCACTCGACCCTGTTTGCCGGCGAACGGCTCGAGTCGACACGTCACCAAATAGGCCTGACTACGCGAACTACCGGTAAGCAGAATACGATTAGGCCACCCGCCCATGACTTGTACGCCCTGAAAATGCCCGCCCTTCGGGAACGTGGTGCCGGTCCGGTCGATCTTCAAGATTGTCCCGGTGTTCTCAATCCGCTCGAACGCCGCTGGAACATCTATCAAGGTTCTCATTATTTCAGCATCTCCAACAGTGGTCGGCTTTCCGAATGCTTATGCTTTGCCAACTACCATTGTACTCGAAAATTTGCCCGTACCGACGCGGTGCACATCAGAAGAATTAAGTGCAAATTAGACGATCTTCCAGTTTGTCGGCGTTGAGTAGATTTGGCGACGCGGATGGTAAGCCTCGCTAGTGCTTCATAGATTCCTCACGGCAGGGTTCTCGACAGCTTCGAGATGACTTTGGGGACCTTTGCGGGAACGGACCCAAGGTCAAGACAGTGAAGGTTCCCGCACGCAAGACGCAGAAAAACGTTCCGAATCCTTTTCGTCCTGGTGAGACCATGGACGTTACCGCCCGCCTGAACAGCGTGAAAGTGCGAGTCACTCCGCTGAAAAAACTCAAGGACATAGCAGTTTCCTGAGTTATTCCGGTAACGAACAAAAAGGCCGCGAGAGCGGCCTTTTTGTTAACGCCTGGATATCCCTTAGGGACCTTCAGTGCGCGTACTAACTATTGTATCATTAACTGATCGCTCCTCGAACGGAATGCATTGATGTCTCGCTGGCGTTCCCCTTCGCCCAAATCGTCCCCCTACGTTACGCCGCAGGGGTATGCCGCTCTGGGAAAGGAGTTAACGGCCCTTTGGCAAAAGCGGCGCGGTGTCAATGACGCCCTAAGCGCTGCCGCGGCGGAAGGCGATAGATCAGAGAATGCCGAATATATCTATCGAAAAAAAGAGCAAGCCGAAATCGATCGGCGCATCCGTTATCTGCAAAAGCGCATACCCGAACTGAAAGTTGTTGACGGTGTCGGAAATAACGCACAGATTATTTTTGGTGCTACCGTCACGCTCGAACAAGACGACGGCGCAACGGTCACCTACCGCATTGTCGGCCCGGACGAAACCGATGCCCAGAAAGGCCACATCAGCATCGATTCTCCACTGGCCAAAGCATTACTAAGAAAACAGGTGGGTGACGAAGTAACGATCCGTGTGGCAGAAAACGAAAACACCTATGTTTTGATCGACATCCACTATCCGTCAAGATGAGCTGGAAGGATTGTCTGTCCCGCAAAAGCGTGTCAGTTGATAATATTGAATTTTCCCCCGACCAGCTAATCTTCATAAAGGAGTAACAGAAATCTGGAATAGCCGGTCGAACATTTGGACACTATGGCGTCCATATCTTCTATCCATCAGAAAAGCGCCATCGACCCTCATTGATTGATTTGCTAGCCGAGCCGATCGGTTATCTCCTGCGCTTCCTCTTCGGTGTCAATATCTTTAGCGAACGACAACCCATGCATCAACGGCAGGCGTCCCTTTCGGTCTGGGTAGCACCGGCGATGGCGATACATCACAAAGATATTGTGTAGCCTGTCGGCAAGCTCTTTTGACGTAATCACCCCCTTCCTAAGGCGTAGGGCCAGTGCGATTCCATTATAGATCACAGTAAAGGTTAAAGTTGGTAACCGAAGCGTCATCACATTTCGTATATCTTGCACAACGAGGCCTAGAAAAACATGACTGACAATGAGGCCTAATCGATAAAAGATTGGACGATTACGAGTGCGGTAAGCGAGATCAAAAGTTCGATAGACCAGCGGTAATCGTAGGGCATCGGTATCTACGACGATCAAGTGACCGGGTAAAAGAGTACAAGGAGGCTCGCCCGTTTGGGGTACAACCCGGTATTTTGGTTTCCAGAATGAAGCGCCGATCTGCTGAGGCTTCGCAGGCGCCAGAATCACAGGAAACCAGAAGTCCAAAGGGGCGTTTTGGTAGTAATCGTCCATCAGACGATGTAGTTCGTTCACCTTTGGCAAGATATCGCAGGTTGTCAGAGCCATGAGCCCGCGGCCGCAACTCGCCCGAACCGCCATCACCGCCTGCTCAATGTTCTTACCGAAATTAAGATCGGTATCAATGACGACAGCGCCATGCCGTGCATCCCCATATAACTTCTTCGGTCCAGCGATGAAGATGGGATTGAAGTAGCCGCTCACCTGGAGCCGTTCGAGAAGCAGATCTATTAAGGGGCGGCCCTTGACCTTTAGATCCATACCCTTGTAACCCTTCAAAGGGTGCAGACCGGCGCCACTTTCCGGCAACTTGGCCGGCTGCAAGTCGCTGCCAGCCAAAATGACCAACGGTAGTAGGTTGTTGCTCATCTTTGCTCACTGCGCATGGAGTTGCTTGGCGCCGTCGTCTCGTCGGCTGTGAATCTCAAAGGCCGCAATCACCGGTAAATGATCGCTGGCAACTTTGGCGAGTTGGTGTCTACATCGGTTCACCGATATCAATCGTAACTGGCCCCGGAAATAGATCCGGTCGAGGCCCCCGCGAGGCGAAAAGGACGGATAGGTCTTTATTGCCCGCAGTCCTTTAAGGGTGTGCCGATCGGTGGCACAACGAAACCCCAATGCTTCGACGAAATACGCCCGCAGTAATGAGCGCCAATCGTTGAAGTCACCACCCAGCAAACACGCAGTTTGGGAATCGAGATCGGCGAATTCTCGCGACCTCACAAGAAGTCCCGCCTGACGCTGTCGCTCTGCGTTGGATAGACCAAGGTGCAGATTAAAGAGCTCCAAACGGAATGCGCGTCCGGTGACCCTCTCGAGGTCGATCGTAGTATGTTGGCATCCCCGCCGTTTGCGATCACCCACGGTGAGATCGATATTACGCTCTCGTTGAATCGGATACCGGCTTAAAGTGGCGTTTCCATACCGGCCTTTACGTAGACTGACGTTGTGGCCCACCGCAAAATACGGATAACCAAGATCCACCGCGAGTTCCTTTGCCAGATCCATCTCGCGTGATCGGGGCACACCGTCATCGACCTCTTGGAGCAGGACGATATCAGCGTCGTGATGGGAAAGTATCGCGGCGATGCGATCCGGTCGAAAGCGGCGGTCAAAGCCGATCGCGCGGTGCACGTTATACGTCATCAGTCGGAACTTCACGGCAGAAATAACCCGTATTATCTAAAAATTGGATCGATCAGACTGCGAGTCGGTGGTAGTAGTTCAGCATTACACCGAGACGCTCTCGCCGATTGACAGGACCACGTAATGTCCAAAAATTGGTTCGATCATGCGGCCGGCCGGTAGTTATAGTTTAGCATTCCACCGAGACGCTCTCGTCGATTGATCAGACCCTCTAGTTTTGGCGTGTCGGTGGCCGATGGACCAATCAATTGGTTGTCTAATCCCTGGTGGTTTCTCTCATAATGATAATGTTTGACATACTCGTTGATAGCACGACGAAGTGATTCGACATCGACCGGAATGATCCGGTCGAGACATTCTGCTTTGATGGAACGCACAAACCGTTCCGCGTACGGGCTGCAATTTGGAGAGCGCGGGGAATAGGTGACGGGCTCTACACCCTCGCGTCGCAAGAATGTCTTGAAATGCTTCGTAAACTCCGTGTCTCGATCCATCATAAGGAACCGTACATCGTTCAACGTGCCACCGTCGCTACCGCGTTACCTCGAGACTAGCGCCC
>CAMYMN010000119.1 GCA_947259395.1 uncultured Gammaproteobacteria bacterium
GGCCTGGGCAAAGTAGCGTGCGCTGTCGACGATCACCTCGGGTTGTCGCCAGAAGATGGTCGCGACGGCGAACGACACCACAAAAAGTGTCAGCGGATGCTCCTGAACGCGAACCGCGCTGCCGGCAAAAAAATAGGCAATGAGCAGCCCGGCGCATAGTTGAAACAACAGCACCGGCAGGTTGGCGTTGGCGAACACCCATTGCCAGCTCGTGAGTCGGTTGTCATCCCAATCGCGAAACAGAAACAGCAACAAGAAAGCGGTTAACGCTAACAACGCGATCATCGCACAACGCACGGCGCGATCAGGATGCGATAACCGGCCCTCATCCAACCCCACGTGATCCGTGCCGATCGGCTGGCCGGCAACGGGCGGGGTAGTTGGCACTGCCTGTCCCACGACTTCCATCTGCACTATCGCGTTACCTCATTCACTATCGGTTTCTACCGTTTACTTCGTGTTCACCAGCTTATCACCTGGTCGTGGTCTTCAATCTTGTCCACCAAGTCAGGATACGAAACATCGCCTGCGGACAGGTCTATTACTTCGATTTCATGCTGTTTCATATGAGCGGCCATGATCTGACCCGCGTCATCGCGAAGGCCGTCGTTCAGTATGTGCAGGATTCTCATGTTACAAAGTCTGTTGCCTGAAAATAGATTTATATCTCCGCCTGGGCGCCACTGCTTGTTGCCGTTAAAGCACGATGATGCGATCGGCCTCATGGCTCATCACCGCGTTGTCGAACTGGCTGCCGCGGGTAATGCCTTCCGGGATATCATCGAGTTCGATGTTGTGTTCTTCGGCGCTGTGACGACACAGAACTGGCGGCTTGCGCGACACCAACGATATGTTCGAGATGCCGATCGGTGTTCACCAAAATGCCGAGTTTCACTGTGTTCTCCTCTAGTTCAAGCAGCCAACGCGGTTGTGGAAACTTCGCATCGCAGATGGCGTGACGAGTCGGTCGTCGTTTTCGCTAGTAGGGTAAGACATGATCATAATCAGTCATGGAGTTGGCGATCTGGTCAATGGACACATGTTCGGCGTAGTCCTGTTCTGAATAATCCGAGTACATATTTAGTTCTAGATCTTTTATCGTTTCCAGGTTTGCGCTGATGCTTTCTCTGTTGTCAAGCTTGCGATTGAGTACATAGATATCAACCACGTCGTCCATCAGTGTCAATCCAATGGACATCCTCAACGCTTCCTCCTGGCGTTCCCTGACAATCACTGCGATTTTCCTGCTCATGGGTAACTCCGACTATTGTGTTGCGGTGGATATCATGCGCACCGGCATTCGATCGTCTAGACGCATCTAGACGAGGTTGTGCCGGTATGCATAGGCCACCGCCTCGATCTGGCTGTGCACGCCCAACTTCCGCTGGATGTGCTGCAAGTGATTACGCGCGGTGGTGATGCTAATCGTTAATCGCTGGGCGATGACCGCTCCGGTCAAGCCTTCGGCCAATAATCCCAGTACTTGTTGTTCGCGCGCCGTCAAACACGAAGCCGCACGGCGATGATTGGTTGCAACACCATTGCGCCGACGCACGGTTGCCGGTGGATGCTTATCCAGCGCGTAACTCAATGACGTCAATACGTCCGGTTTCCCCTCAACATGTAGTAAATGGGCAGCATTCCATGTGTTCTTGCAGTTAGACGGTATGAGTACGATATTGATCGACAACTGCATGAGCTTGTCTTCATGGGTGCTGACTTGAATTGAAAAGCTGTTTGGTGCGCCGCCGTTGTTACCCGGTTGCGCGACACCACAACCGTGGCAACAAAAGGATGCGCCGGTTGCTGGATCACAACCCCGTAACACGTCGCAGCAGGGCCTGCCCAGCGCCGACTCCGAGGCATGCCCCAGTAAATCCTCACAACCACGGTCCCAATAGATGATGCGCTGCCTGGAATCGACAGCGAAGGTACCGTCAACCGCGCGATGGAATACCTGACCTAGTGTCGGCATGGTGGGGTGCCCTCATTTATCTCACACAAGCGGGCGATGGTTGGTCACTACCGCCCTGCTAAGATGGATGTCTTTCTTCCGTTGCGCAAACGAAATCTAAAACATTCCTTATCCCATAGTAAAAACGTAATAATTCAGAGTTTTATTCCTCGCGCAAACAAAAAACAGCATTTCCTTATATTTGATTCATTCTAATGTTGATGTTCGCGCAAGCTTCAGTGAGTAGCCAAAATGGAATATCTCTTTTTGGGTAACGACCGTATAATTATTAGAAACGCCGCGATGAACTTAAGACATGGACACTGATTGTTCCTCCAATAGTCTGCCCAAGCGTCAACGTGTTGAGGCCTATCTCGACCGCTTATTTGGCTACGCTCTCAGTCTGACCAAAGACCGCGATAGCGCCCAGGATCTGGTGCAGACCTGTGTGCTCAAATCCCTGTCTGCCGAACGCATACCGGTGGATGAGCCGGCGTACCGCGCGTGGTTGTTCAAGATACTACGCAACACATTCCGGGACGAACTGCGTAGACAGCGCAGCGGGACGCTGACGTTTGAGCACCTGGATGAAAGTAGTGACGGCGATCGGAATAATACCTCTGGCTTGGACGTTTCCTCTGTAGATCAGGGCTTAATCAACACCCTGGCGGTGAGGAAAGGCTTGATGCAGATGAGCCTGGAGCACCGGGAGGTGTTGGTGGTAATTGACTTGGCGGGATTCAGCTATAAGGAGGCCGCGTGCCTGCTGCAAGTGCCGGTGGGCACCGTGATGAGCAGACTGAGTCGCGCCCGTAAGGCCTTGTTGCAGACACTCACCATGCGTCAAGTGCGTAGATTTCCGCTCAGGATTGTGAGAAGTGGCAGATGAAGGACAAAATCAGCTGGGAAACCATAAATCAGTACGTTGACGGAGAATTGCCGCCCCGGGATGCGGCCGAAGTCGCCAAAGCAGTGGCGTCCGATCCGGAGTATGCTGAACAAATCGCAGTCTTGAGTTCCTTGAAGGCGGCGGTTGCGCATTCCACCGATGGGCTGGGCGCCAAGATCAAGTTCGGGCGGTCCAAGGGGACAAGAATAAAAAATACGTGGATACCCTTAGCCGCCAGCCTGGCAACGGTTCTATTGTTGGGATCGCTGATGTCGGTCTTGGTAATGAAGACCGATTTTATCTATCCAGTATCGGGCATGCGTGTCGCGGAGGCCATTCATACCGAATGGCTCGATTCCCATGCCCGGCAGTCGGGGTCCCATCACGAGGCATTGCTCAAGACGACTCTCGAGGGGCTGTATCTGGATGCCTACGTACCGGACCTTTCCAAGGTGGACTTATCGTTTAGTGGTATACGGAGGGTGACGAACCGGGGGGTCGATGGCGTCCACATCGGCTATGTCGGTCCCAGCGGATGCATGGTCAGCCTGGTGGTATTTAGCAACCATATCCGCCTGCCGAAAGACATCGCGTACTTCAAGGCGAGCGGCCGACCGGTTTACGGATGGCGAGTCGGCAAGACCGGTTTTTATCTTCTTGGACACAAGATGGACGCGAACCGACTGTCCGAGATCGCAAAGGTGGTGCACCGCCTGACGCGCATCCGCCTACCCCTGGATCCACAGTCCGTCATCGCCCTGAAGGACGCCCGCACCTCCAGCGAGCCCTGCGTCACTTGACAGGTATCATCGCGCCGATCGCACCGTAAGGCGGCGATATCATTATGGGCATCTGCCCGTACAGCGGTTCGCGGCCCTTACAGGCGGGTTGTTTGTGTACGCAGCAAAACTACTTCATTATCGGCGCGAACTGGTTTTGTGCATCGCAGCATCACCGCTCTTCATGTCAGGCCACGGAATAAACCTCCATGGTTGTACGTTTTCTCCTTCGTGATCGTGGGCTACCTCAATTAATTGGCCTCGATCCGAGATTCCGTAACAAATGATGAGAGGTTAATGACATGGTAGAAACTGTGGCACCTGGCGAAGCGCAACAAAAATCCGCCCAAGCCCTGCTGGGAGAAGCCGAACCGTGGGAGCATTGGGAAACTCAACTCGTGGGATGGAGTATCGGCATTGGACTTGCCGGACTGGTAGTTCTAGGTTTTCTGATCAACACCTTTATCCTGCCGTAACGAATTCGCTGTGACCATACGGCGTATCGAGGGAGGGATGCTATGAAAAAGGCGGATGTCGAGTTGAATCTTGTTCACGATGGAGAGCAGTGGATTGCGCGTGGCGGCGCGGTGGTCGCCGTGGGCGAGACCCTGCACGAGGTGGACGAAAGTGTGACACACGCCTTGCGGGATTCCGGCGTCTTTCCATTGGGTTCATCGGTGACGGTGTTCATGGGCTTCGATTTTGACACCATCCCGACGTGGTTACGACAATACCATGCGCATTATTTCAACCGTTACATCACCGTGAACCTGTGACCCAATAATAATGACTATCACTGAATCAGTAGTGATAAGGAGAAACATATGGCGACTGTAAACAGAAAGTGGACCGACGGGATGCTCCACACCGAGGATTGGTGGGCGGTCTGGCTGGGATTGCTCATGTTCGGTGCCGGCTTGCTGAGCATCTGGGGCGTGGATCTGGTCGGCTGGATGGCGAAGACCAAGACCTGGGAATGGGGTAAGTTCTGGAGTGATCCCTCCTTTAACCAGCTGCTGGCGGCGGCGCATGGGAAGGCAGGGAAAGCCTACGAGGGAATGGGTGGTTTCGGCTCGCTGCTGATGACCTATATCGTGTTCACCGTGTTGACCTGCATCGGTGCGTACTTTCAGAAGCTCGATGTCAAGAAGTTCTTCATGGGCTTCACGTGCATCTTTTTCATCACCTGGGGCGCATGGATCATCGGCCACGAGGCCCATTTCAAGGCGCTCAAGACCGGCCAGTCCATCACCCAGTCCGAGATCTATGGCGACAATGTGTACTGCACGACCAAGGTCAACAAGTGCTCGGCACAGATCAACAAGGCGCTGACGGGCATGGGGGTCAATGTCTTGGCGGGAGACGTTCCCACCAAGGAGCAGGCGGCACAGGCCATAGCTAAATCGAAGAACTCGATACACATGTCCTGGGGCCTGCAGCTGGGTGGCGGATTCTCCTACATGCTGGCGCTGGGGGTGGGTCTGCTCATCGGCAACCTTTTCAAGGGCTTCGCTAATTTCCTTCGCGAGGGCGCTAAACCGGAGTGGTTCATCAAAACGGCGATCGTGTATCTGGGCATCAAGCTGGGCCTGATGTCTATGAAGGCCGCCGGCTTTGCCTTGGAACTGGCGTTGGCCGGCGCGGCGGCATGCTTCGTGGCCTATCTGCTGTTCTGGCCGATCGTCTACTGGATGGGACGTAAGCTCTTCAGGTTGCGGCGCGATGCCTCGGCGGTGTTGTCGTCCGGCATCTCCATCTGCGGGGTGTCCGCCTCCATTGCCACCGCCGGTGCGATCCGCGCCAAACCGATCCTGCCGATCGCGGTGTCGATGCTGATTGTCGTGTTCGCGATGATCGAGCTGGTCATCCTGCCGACGTTTTACGCTGCGGTTGCCCCGGAATCGCCCATCGTGAACGGCGCGGCGATGGGCATGACGGTGAAGACCGACGGCGC
>CAMYMN010000120.1 GCA_947259395.1 uncultured Gammaproteobacteria bacterium
ATGTCCAAGACAGAACAAGTCAACGTACGTATCGAGCCCGAGGTCAAGAAGGCCGCTGAAACGGTATTTAAGAAGCTGGGACTGACACCATCGCAAGCGGTCAAGATGTTCTATCGGCAGGCCGCGCTGCAACAAGGACTGCCCTTCACGGTCAACATCCCGAACCGAAAGACCCTTGAGGCGATGCGGGAACTCGAGGAAGGAAAGGACCTAAAGCGATTCGACAGCTTCGAAGACTACATGGACGAATTGGGACTCTAGTTTGCGGACCATTGTTCCGTCCAAGCAGTTTGGCCGCGACCTGAAGCGGATGGTCAAGCGTGGCAAGAATCCGAAGAAGCTGAGCACAGTGGTTCGAAAGCTGCAATCCGGCGATACGTTAGAAAAGAAACACAGGCCGCACGCCCTATCGGGGGTTTGGTCCCGTTATATGGAATGTCACATCGAGCCTGATTGGCTGTTGATCTACCAGCTTACTAAATCTGAACTCAGACTGGTGCGCACCGGCAGCCACGCGGATCTATTCTGAGTCTCCAACCGAGCGGCCGACGACCGTGCCGGAATTTTGCCGGATTTAGTGCTGCACAGTTGTGCATTGTCCGGCAATTTGCAACGAGCGCCCCGTAGGTTTTAGTGATAAATCAAACAGTTACGTTTTACCCGTCGATCTGTTAACCACCCTGTCGGCAGTTCGAGTCTGTCCCGGGGAGCCAAATTTCCTGGGTCCATACCGGGGACATAGGTAACAGTTTATACCGGAGACATAGGTAACACTTTTGGGGCGAAGGGGTTGTTGATCGGTTCGACCCTACATTCGTCCTCGTCGAAATACCCTAAATCAAATTGCATAAAGCTCACAAGCCAAATCTGGTCAGCGACTTCGCGGATACCGACGATTTGGCCGGCAAACACGGCACTCAATGGCCGGCGTCAATTATTTCTTCCGTCGCATTGACTCAATGATTTTGTTACCGAATACAATCCGTTGCCTCATTGATTTTGTTACCGAAATAGGAGGCAATGAATGGGTACGATTGTCAGTAAGGAGGCGCGCCAGGAGCTGATTGAGGCGCTCCGTCAACGCTACTGGGTAGCGACGAAGAAAGAGAAGACGCGGATTCTGGATGAGTTCGTTGCTGTGGCCGGCTGTCATCGGAAACACGCGGTAAGGTTGCTCAATACGCGAGAATCGGTATCCCGACCCACACGCGTCGGTGGGCGGCGTGTTTATGATGAAGCGGTCCGGGAGGCGGTGATCGTCGCCTGGGAGGCGGCGGACCGGATCTGCGGCAAGCGATTGCACGCGGTGCTGCCGAATTTGATCGAAGCGATGGAGCGGCACAGTCACCTGGAACTCGATGCGCTGGTCCGCGCACGCGTGCTGTCGGCCAGTGCCGCGACCATCGATCGACTGCTGGCGCCGGTTCGACGCACGGCGGGACGGCGGCGGAAACGGCGCCGGACGAAGAAAGTCAGCAAGCAGGTGGCGGTGCGAACCTTTTCCGACTGGGAGGATCCCACGCCGGGTTATCTCGAGATCGATTTCGTCGCGCACTGCGGCGGCGTATTGACGGGGGCATTTATCCACAGCCTAGTTGCGACCGACGTGTGCTCGGGTTGGACGGAGGCGGTGCCGCTGCTGGCGCGGGAGCAGTCTCTGGTCGTCGAGGGGATAGAGGCGATGGGTCGCCAGTTTCCGGTCGCCATAGTGGGGATCGACACCGACAACGACAGCGCCTTCATCAACGAATCTCTGCTGGCGTACTGTGAGCGTCGCGAAATCGAGTTCACGCGCTCGCGGGCCTACCAGAAAAACGACCAGGCGTGGATTGAGCAAAAGAACAGTGCGGTGGTGCGCCGATTTGCGGGGTACGAGCGCTATGCGGGTAGTATCGCCGGGCAGGCCCTCGCGCACTTGTACAGCCAGGTCCGCCTGTACGTGAACTATTTCCAACCGTCGTTCAAGCTGATTGCGAAGACCCGAGACGGTGCCCGGGTGAGCAAGCGCTATGACCGGCCGACGACGCCGTGCGATCGTCTCTTGGCCCACGACGCCGTCCGCCCTGAGGTAAAGGATAGGCTGCTTTGGCACCGGGATCGACTCGATCCTGTCGCGCTGTTGCATGGCATTCGGGAGGCCCAAGCAGCCTTGGCAGCATTAGCGTCTCCGGCACTTAGTGACGGTCCTCAGCGCGAGAGTCTCGAACAATTTCTGTCACAGCTGTCCCAACGGTGGCGTCTCGGCGAGGTGCGTCCCACCCACATGCAACATACGGCCAAACCGCGCACGTGGCGAACGCGGAAAGATCCGTTCGAGGGCGTGTGGTCCGAGGTGCTGCTCTGGTTGCAACAAGATCCCGACGCTACGGCGAAGGTGCTATTTACCCGCCTGCAGTCGCGCTATGCGGGGAAATTTTCGGACGGGCGACTTCGAACCTTGCAGCGTCGCATTCGAGAGTGGCGCGCGATCATGGCAAGAAAACTCATCTACGCCACTGTAGATGAAAAACATTGTACGGAAGTCGCCCCGATCGGTCCGAACCGCGTCCAACGGACGAGCCCGGAACGCACGACGGCGTGAGCTTGGTATGCTGAACAAAGTCGACGGAATGGCGCACGACCGTCAATTTGAGGGGATGTCTAGGTATGGATTCACTCGAGAAAACGGCGTATTCGGCGATACAGAAAGCCGGCATCGGCCGGTTTTCGCCAATTTCACTGACTCAGCAGTATCCAGTCCATCAAATGGATCATGGCGCCTCGGATAGTTCACAGTCCGGCTTACCGAGACTAGCACTGTTCCACTACTGGAAGTTACATCGTACTCAGCCTTGTTCCATACAAAGAATGACGGACCATCACACACTGATTGACGCCTCAAAGCTTGGTAACATTCTCTCTTGAGGCAACACGCCGGCAAATGTAATTGTCGCTGAACACACTCAAGTTAATTTTCCTCCCATTCAGGCAGATCCGCCCGCATCGGGTGACCTGGATGGTTTTGTCATGGAACGGATACTCGGGCTCAGTCAGACCCTGATATTCTCTGGTGGAAGGTGTATACACCTCCCCCGGATATTTCATGCTCAGGGCCTCGTGGGGCCGGTCGTTATTGAATTGGTCCACGAACACATCGAATTTGCTTTGCTGTTGTAGAAAGTTGAATCCAGGCGGCTTGGTAGCTTCGTTTTTGAGTGTCAAATGCATGCGCTCATGGCGGCCATTTTGTTGCGGGTGACCGGGCTTGATGCGTTCAATACGAATGCCTAAACGCAACTACCAGACCGAGAGTTTGCTCAAGCCGTATAAGGCGTTGGGGGCTGAGAACGGGACGCCGTTGTCGGTACGGATGGCATCGGGCAACCCGTATTCCTGAAACACCCTTTCGAAGGTGGTGAAGGCATAGGGCTCTTGGGTGGATTCGAGTGCCTCACAGGCTAATAGATAACGCGAGCGGTAATCGCTGATCGTCAGTGGATAACAGTACTTGCGATTCCCAAGTTTGAATTCACCCTTGTAGTCCGCACACCATAGGCCGTTGGGTCGCTTCGTATCCTGTAACGGTGTCCCTTTAGCCTTATAACGCCTGGGTTTGCGCCGTCTCACCAAGCCATGGCGATCCAACACCGCATGCACCGTACTTGTCGCCGGCGGCTTGACCATCGGATACGCGCGGATGATCTTCTCGCGAATCTTCGGCGCCCCCCAGCTCGGCTGCTCCCGCTTGATACGCAAAATCGTCCTTGCCACTTGAAACGGGAGTTGATTCGCATGGCGATACGGCCTGCGGCTGCGATCGAATAATCCCTCTAAACCACAACTCTTATACCGATTGAAAATCTTGTAGCCAGTCTTGCGCGAGATTCCAAATTCGCGGCACAGCGCCGCCATCTTTTCGCCATCTAGTAATCTTGCTACAAACTTCAGTCTCTCATCCATCAGGTTACACTCCTGCCAAGGCATTTGGACCCCTCCAAATACCCCATTGTGTAACCTATCTCTCCGGTATGAGGTGTAACCTATGTCTCAGGAAGGACAACAGGGAGTTACGAGGTCTTGCTAAATTAAAATCTCGTTGCTAGGCAACAAGTGTAGGCAACGGTGCGCCGAGAAAACGCCTCAGACGCGATCTGAGGGCGTCATAATCACTCATATGGGTGAAGACAGAATGCGGTCCCGCGTGCTAAGTATTCCAGCATGAATCCTTACAACTACAAATTCGACATTCGTCGAAACGCGATCATTAAGACACAAGACCCCGCCGAAGCGCAGCGACTAACGCGGGGGTGTTATCTCTGCTATCGACCCAACCCGGCCTTTCGTGCCAATGACTCCGGAATGACCGCTTTATCGTTCCCTACCGGACCACCGGCCCATCCGTTAGGGCCAGCGGTGTGTATAAGGACGGGCAGTTTCACGCCGTGGCGGTGGGGGGAATACACCAAATCACGCAGCTGTGACAGGTGTCTTGATTTTTTACACTTTTTTTTGGCCCAAAAGACGGAATCTAGGCTGAAGATGTCAGGATCTTTTACAGTTTTCCTTTCGACTTAATCTTTTGACTGTCAGAAGAATGACTATGTAGTTGATTTATAAATGATTGTTATCTTATCGGCACGATTATTGCTGATCGTTATGGCTAGCAATCCTAGCGAATAGCCGAAGAGGGGGGAACGAAAATGATTCGAAGTTTCATTAGAACCATTAGTGGGATGGTGATTTTTGCTATGGCTGCGCAAGCAAACGCCGTTCTCATTACGTACAACGACACCTTGCTGGGTTCAGGACTTTCCGTTTCGTCCGGCGGCGTAACTTTGACGGCCACGACAACAGGCGGTGTTTTGACCAACATTGCCGTC
>CAMYMN010000121.1 GCA_947259395.1 uncultured Gammaproteobacteria bacterium
ACATCCGAGAATGCTGAACGTCTGCTTTTCCCGGAAGCGGTCGCTCACGAAGCCGGGTATTTCCTGATTTCCGGGGCAGCTTACGGCCAGGAGCAGTCGGTCGCACGGATCGTACACTGGCCTGCACTTATACCGGGTTAGCGCCATACAAATACGCAAGCAGAACCAGGACAAGCAGAATAACAACGAATACGAGGATTCTTAACTTAAATATTCGATTTGGCAATTGAGTATCCTTTAGCCACTGCTTCCAGGTGCATAGTGCTCTTTCATTCATCTTCCTGACGCCCGTCTGTCCTGGTTCAGTGGCGACTCTTCACACTGATAATAGCTCACAATCGGCTTCTGGGCGTTAGACGGACATCAGATTAGGCTGAGTGTCAGCTCTCACCCAGAGCTGTCGTAGACATAAACAATAATAGAGCCAATGCGGAGTCAGCTAACGGCCAGTAGCGGGCGCTTCCAGTCCGGTTACGAGCAGGACTTTGAAGGTCGAGGTCATATGTTCGTAGACCTCCTGATGATTTTCGAAAGCCGGATCGTTCGAGTTGTGCTCATCGTACAGAATGTGAATCGCTCGATTCGAGGTGACCAGCAGATGCTCTCGGACGAGCGAGTCGTGTCTCCAGCGAATCCAGGTTTTCGAAGGGCGACCTGCGAGGTTACTGTCCGAGTCGCTTCGATCCCAGAGGTCGGATAGGTCGAAGCTTGCCCAATAGGCGTCTAGTGAGAGGTTGTCATTATTCGCAAGGACCCGAATCTCATACCAACCGGGCCACCGGACGTGGCCGCTCTCACGGAAGGCCACTTTAAAAAGCTCCCCCTCATCCAGGATCAGTGGGCTCCACGTCGTTCCGGGTCCGAGTCGCTGTTCCGCGACGATCACCTCCCAGTCCGCAGGGTACGATATCTCCAATCTCGCCTCTGGATCTGTGTGAATCAGCCAGGCACGTTCCTGACCGGTCGGCTCCGTCGCCACGCCGGCGCGAGGGACAGCAGTGACCAAGACTATTGCAACCAGGGCTGCAAATTTATCGAGCATGGCGAGAGCAAACGCTCGCCGCAGAAGAGTATTGAGTTCAACCATTCAGATGTCTACCGGCTGACCAACCGATTTGGGGCCAGTAGCGGCCCCTCAAGTTCCTACAAAAATCGGTCGAGCTAGCGCGAACGTCGAGCCTTTCACTGATCAATCGGGTGAAGGGGCCTACAGGGCAATAGTGTTCTTTCGTTGGATTTCCGGTGATCCTTGAATAGAGGTCGTGAAGTGCCCGCATCTCGCAGCCGGGCGTTCCGATGGCGGCAGCGAGAACGAATGACAGACCCAAGTGACCGAATAGATACAACTCCCAGATCAACGGGAGAACGTGGCCGTTACTGGCTATGAGGCTTCCGGCGGCAGCCGTCAGTTCGCTCACAAACCATAAGCACAACAAGCCAAATAGCAACCGAACAACGCGACCCACGGGGCCCGGCTTGGGAAGCGAGCCCGGCTCGTCGAGTTTCAGGTCGGTCGTTGCCATCGTACTCCGCTAGTGGCAGCAAGAGCTTCCTTGCTGAATCGGCGGACACTTCACGTCGCCATAGGAACAGTACACGCAGCAGTCACCTCGGTTGGGCTTTAGCAAGGTACCGCAGCCTTCGCATTCATAGAAAAACTGGCACGCGTCTGTAGGCATCAATTCTCGCTTTGAATGTCCGCAGTCCGGGCAGATGATCGTTGAGTAAAGTTCCAAGGTTCCTGAATCCAAGAAATTCGTGGACTATGCGACCGGCCGCAATGGGTTATTAGCACAACTCGATGATATCCTGAAACCGACCGCTCGAGCGGCTGCTCTTAAGGTAACGATGCCCCGTCAGTCGCCGCCACTGTTGGTCGCTGCGGGTATTCCAGCACCACGATGTTCTGCAAAGCGCCGAGATAGCTCGCTTCCGTTCGCACCACGTTGCCCGTTTGCAAGTACGCGGGCTGCCACCAGATATTCAGCGGCTTGAACGCCACGCCCCCCGCCGTGCCGGTCAGGATCAACGATCCGGTTGGCACGCCCTCGTCCGGAATCAGGCTCACGCGTGTCGGACCTTTTCGGTAGCCCATCGAGCGATCGCGGAACCCCTGCCGCAGGATGTCATCGATGGACAAAATCATGTCCCGCGTGTTGAAGCGCTGCCGAAGTCGCCCGTCGACGTACAGACGGAATTCGAGGTCGCGGTAGAATTCCGGCTTTCGGGGTATGACAAGCCACGGCCCGACCGGCAAGAAACCAGCCTGTCCCTTGCCGGCGGCGAAGCCGGTCGTGCCCATGGGTTCATCGAGGTCGAGTTCCCGCACCAGGGTTAACCGGTCGGTAACGTCGTTCGCAAGTAACACGGCGTACCCGGGAAGGTCGTCCGGACCGGTCACCGTCGCGAGGGGAATTGCGGCCAGCTCGGCCTCATAGTCAAGCCGTTTTGTCCAGGCAACTGGGGCATTCCACGGCGTGGCTGCCGCCAGCTTAGGGAACAGGAATGGAGGATCATCCAGGAGTACTTCGTCGGCGTGCTCAGCGTAATTGGTGCCGGCGGCGAGATGCACGTCCCGAAGTGCCAGCGGCAGGCCGAGTTCATCCATAGCGACAGTGACTTTCGGACCTTCGAGTGTCTGCAGCGTCTCGTAACCGGTCTCCCTGACGAACTCAAGAGTGTCGCTGGTTGCCTCGCGCCCGAAGCTTGCCGTCAGGTTGATGGCTCTTACCTGCCCCGCTTCAGCGCCGGTCACCAGGAGCAGGCCCTGCGCGCTGCGCGCGAGCGTAAGCGCTTCCGACCGATCGGCCACGACTGGCAACGGCGGCAGATCGCCCAGCCGCTCTGAGAACAGCGGGCGCGACACGTATAGCGTGGCGGCCCAGAATGCGGCGAGCAACAGAACCAATACGATGGCTAGTCGACGTAACACGGCTTCCAATGTTCCGCTGTAGAGAACGACAGTGTTGTGAAACCAGGCGACAGGCTACCACGCCTCCCAATACCCTGCGCGGGCTGCTGTGCGCGCAACACCGACCGCCTGTTCGTCAGGGCAAGCGGCAGCCAAAGGATCGCGAAAAGAGGTTGACAGGATTTCGGCAGCGACCACGTATCAGGGCCACGGTCCCACAACGTCAAACAGGGTGCCACGGCCGGAAATCTCCTCGCTCTCGGCCTGTTTTGGAGAAAATCTGGCGAGAAGCTAATAAACGAGTGGTTTCTGGATTCTTCGGATGGCAGCTTCGGTTCACGAGCAGACTCTAAACATACAAGCTCAACGGCGGCTATCGAACGCAAAGCGGACTACTTCGACAACGGTTTCTGACGACCCGCTGTCAAATGTCCGATCTCACCAGGAGCAGACATTCATTCGGCCAGAAGGCTCACAAATTTTTGGTCAGCTAACGGCCACAAGCGGTCATTCTCAACCAGCAAAAAATAGGGCTCGCTATTCTGATTGGATTGACTTCCATTTCTACAAACTTTCTATTTCAAATTGCAGTAACTCAAGAGCAGCATCGCAATCTTCCCTCGCCACAACCAATCGCCGAACTTGGTCCGAATAGGCTTCCTTCCAGCTGTAAAGCAGATTCCAAAACTCTTGCGTCTTGACGGCATCTGAGTCGATCGAGTATGGACCTTTCGGCGTAATAGTCAGGAGACCCGCGGCATCATCAATCTCTTCGGCCGACTCCCAACCGAAATCACTAATCACAAAGTGGTCCTTCAAATACGGTACTTGCAGGCTGTAGTAAGTGTCCCATAGAACTTGATTGACAGATCGAACCGATGAGACGCTTTGCATGTATTGTTTTATGCGGTCACTCAACTTTCGATCGCCAATTAGCCTCATATTGCCAGAGCTCACCATGTCCTCGTAAGCGCCGGTATTGAGGTCAGGGCTGTGAATCTTATAGATACTCCCAATTGTCTCGGCAAAACTACCGGGCAGACTGTCTTGATCTGAATCAGACAGAAGCGCGAAGGCCTTGTCAGTCGTTCTTAGTACTTCCGTAGACAGAGCCAATGCGAGTTCTATGTCCTTACGACTCTCGATGAGTTCTTGTTCAAAGGCCAACAAATATTCGAGCAGATCTTCTTGCTCAACGTGACGATCCCACAATGCATCGATCCAGAACGCTAGAAGGATACTTGCAACTATGGCAGCTCCTTCAACGGTTAGTCGTTTCCACGCAATTCTTTGGGACTCTGACATGGCTTCACCAAACGGAATTCAGTTACTGCTCTGAGTCACCAGCGGACCTTTTCGACTAGTTTAGCCTAAAGACTGCTCTTGAGCGTGAAGCAGGCATTTTCCGAGACAGATTTCGGTTGCCTAAGATTGTATGTCAGCTCTCACCGAGAGCGGTCGTCTAGGAACCACAATATTTGCCGATATATGGGTCGGCTAACGGCCAAGAGGGGACGACCACTGCCTACACGCGGTCAGCGACTACATTCAATTCAATGCCGTGCTCGATTAGCGCCTTCGCAGCGATAATGACCTGATTGAAGCCCCCGGTCGAGTCGAGTGCACGCTCAATAATCTCCTCGCTACTGCCGCTGAAGCCAGACTCCTCAATCGTCAGGATTGTATCGCCCTCGTCGGTTTCCTCAAATGTCCACGTGACTTGCGTGAGCCTTCCGTCGAAGTCGATCCACTCAATGACTATCTTGCTGGGCTCGCTGAGCTCCTTTACACGTACCTCGAATGAATAAGCGTCTTCGTCACTGCCAACAAACCACGAAACAGATTCGCCCTCTTTCAAGCCATCATCTTGTCGGGCAAACCAAAATTTGCTCATCGCATTGGCATCTGCAAACGCGGTAAAGACTTCCGACGGTG
>CAMYMN010000122.1 GCA_947259395.1 uncultured Gammaproteobacteria bacterium
CTTTTTTGTTTTGCTCTGCAGCATGCTTATGCGCTCGAGTGGCCAAATATACAGCCTGTAAAAATCGGCCCGCATACCTATGTGATCGAACATGGTCCGCATGACGAAGACCCGAATGTAAGTCATGGTTTTCACAACAACCCAGGTTTTGTCGTAACGGATGCCGGTGTCGTTGTTATCGATACCGGGAGCAGTTATGAGATCGGCAAAATGATCCTGCGAAGGATTGCGAGTGTCACATCAAAACCCATTACCCATATCTTTACCACCCATTTTCATGGCGACCATTGGTTGGCGAATCAAGCGCTTGTCGAGGCCTACCCTGACGTGCGCACCATTGCCCATCCTGAGCTGATTGCTTTATTGGAAGGGGGCCAAGACCAATTCTGGTTGGATGCATTTGCCAAGCGACTGGGGGATGACTTTACGGGTACCAAAGCGGTGATACCCAACACGTCCGCGGAAAACAAGGCATACAAGATCGGGGGTGTCACCTTTCAGGTCATTGTGTTTGATAAGGCGCATACGGCCACGGATTTAATGGTCCATGTCGTTGAAGAGGGGATCCTGTTCACCGGCGATATTGTCAATAATGAACATTTCTCTTTTATGGGGCATGGCAATTTCAAAGGTGCCTATGAGGCGACACAAAGAGCACTGGCAATAAACCCCAAAAATGTTGTCGTTGGCCATGGCCGAAGCGGCCAGATAAACCTGGTGAATGAATTTGCACAGTTTTACCAGAAACTACGCAGCGTCGTGGGTCAGCATTATGAACAAGGCTTGATGGATTTTGAAATGAAACCCAAGGTCATTGCCGAGCTTGATAAATACAAACACTGGAGCGGCTTTGATAGACAGATAGGTCCTTATATCAGCCAAGTGATAACGGAATTGGAAAGCGAGTCATTCTAATTTATATATGGTACAGAAAAACGGCATGACTAAATGGGATCAGGGCCTGAGGGATCCCCGCAAGTTTTAATGTGCGTTGTCACTGCGAAGAAGTAACGGATAACAAGCATCGAGGTCATGGCGAGTCGAACGTGAAATGCGCGGGCCATCCGGAGCGGGTCAGGTCTCGTAATGCAACGTGACATAGCACCGCACTCGAAGAGATCCATACTTCTGGGGGCAACAACCCCAACGCGACAGCACACCGAATCAAGTATTGTGTCCCCTTAACCCGAATTCCTTAGACAGGCTTGCGGGCGCGAACGAAGGCGCTCATGAACTTGCCCTCGATTTCCGGGGCGATCGCGTCGGCGTCAAGACCAGCGCTGACGAGGAACTCGCGCGCGTCCTCGGCGCGGTAGATCCGGGTGGGTTCGATCTCGACGGCCTCGAACCCCGCTGCGGCAAGCTTGTGCCGGTACTCCGACTCTTCAAGCGCGCCGGCGATGCATCCGATCCACAGCTCCACGCTGCGGCGGATCTCGGCGGGTACCTGGCCGCGCACCACGACGTCGGACACCGCCAGGCGCCCGCCGGGCTTGAGCACCCGGAACGCTTGTTCGATTACCCGGTCCTTGTCGGTGGACAGATTGATCACGCAGTTGGAGATGATGACATCGACTGAGTCTTCGGGCAGCGGGATGTGCTCCATCTCGCCATTGAGAAATTCCACATTGTCGACCCCGGCCTTTTTCTGGTTGTCGCGCGCCAGGGCCAGCATCTCGTCGGTCATATCGAGTCCGTAGACCTTGCCGGCGGGACCTACCCGCCGCGCCGAGAGCAACACGTCGATGCCGCCGCCAGAGCCGAGGTCGAGCACGATTTCGCCGGGCTTCAATTCGGCCAGGGCGGTGGGGTTTCCGCAACCGAGGGATGCGGTGAGGGCGTCCGCGGGCACCGTGGCCGCGTCGCTGGATGCGTACAGATTGGAGGTGATAGGATCGCAGCGCCCGCCGCGCGAATCCTGGTCACCACAGCACGCGCGGTCACCGCCGGCGACGCGCTTGGCCGCGCGGGCGTATTTTTGTTTAACGCTTTGTTTGATGTCGGGCGCGTCGCTCATACTGTGTATCGTACTCCGATCACTCCCAAGGTGGGGGCGTTGGTGAGTATTTTCCAGTGAGAAATGAGGGTCAGAGAACAATTAACGCTAATATTAGAAACAATTGTTCTCTGACCCGAGTTTTGTGACCCGAGTTTTGCGCGGCTAATTGGAAGATTCTTTGTAAGCTTGGTTAATCTGAGCCCAGGAGGCGTAAACGTCATCGGGCCAGAGCGATTGAAACCAGTGAATGATGTCCGTAATGTCCTCGTCGCTCAGCTTTGCGCCAAACGCCGGCATGATCCTGCTCCCGTCCCGTATGAGTTCCACCAGCAGTGATCTGGGATGGTGCCAGGTATGCGCCGTGCCGTTGAGCGGCGGAGGCGGGTAGTTTCCAGACGCGTCCTTTGTGTGCCAGTCGGGGGTGCCCTGCGCATTATCGCGGTGACACTGGACGCAATTTTCCTTAAATAATTTTGCGCCGCGGGCGATGCTGGCGGCGCTGCCTTCCCGCGTAAATTCAACATCCGTTTGCACCGCGGCATTAAGTTCGTCGGCCAGATCCTTCAGCGAATTGAAACCCCGGCCTGGCTGTTCTATATCGGATTGCGCATGGCACACGGAAAACAACAGGGACGAGACGGCGGCGAAAGTGCTGTTCCTTACGAAGTTGCGCAATGTGGTGACTAACTTTCAGGCTAAAAAATCTAGCATACACGATGTTCGGCCTTTTCCAAGACCGCATCAGGTGACCAACGCACAGAAGGGTCAGGTCTTGTATTGCAACATTGAGGTCTTTCGCACGGTGTTGAAGAATCCCGGCGACAGATTAGTTAATTAACGCGACTTAGCTGAGTCTTTCGCAACCAGTAATCAAACCGACGTGCTTATCGAATTAAGTTAACTGTCACCCGAATTCCTTCAGGGTCCACGCCGTTTGTGGCGCCGGTTTAATCCTGCAAAGATTTGAGGTAATCCATCAGGTTTTGGTAATTCTCAGCAGCTATGTTCTGCTTGCGGCACACGGTCACCGGCACTCTGGTCTTTCTGACGCGCTCTTTCAACTCCAGGGTTTCGGGGTGATCCGATTTCCATGTTTTCTGCGGATCCTTGAAAAACATCTCCAACCACTCCTCGGAATGACGTTGCGTGACCCCCTTGAGTCCCGGGCCAGCCAAGCGTCTGCTGTCCGGATAGTGGCAGCTCTGGCAGTTACCCTGCTCGGGGTTTTGAAAATATTCCGCGCCCTTGGCGGCATCTCCCCATGCTAATGGCGCGGACGCCAGCCACAGCAAAAACGAAAAAGTCAACAAAGCCGAAAAAGATCGCATGACGGTACCGTACAATTAATGAGTTGGGACATAATTCTACACCTTACTCTATGACCGGCATTCATCCGTTCCACATCGACGTCCCCGACGCGACCCTCGACCGTATCCGCACCCGGGTGGCGGAATACCCCTGGCACGAAATGCCCGATGACGGCGGTTGGGCCTACGGCACCAATCTAGATTACATGAAGGCGCTGTGTGCGTATTGGCTCGATGAATACGATTGGCGCGAGCACGAAGCGGCGATCAACCGCTTCTCTCACTACACCGCCCCCATCGACGGCATCGACCTCCACTTCATTCAGGAGAAGGGCAGCGGACCCGCGCCCGTGCCGCTGATTATCAGCCACGGCTGGCCCGGTTCGATCGTCGAATTTCTCGACATCATCGAACCCCTCGCCCACCCAGAGCGTTTCGGCGGCGACGCGAAAGATGCGTTCGATGTCATCGCGCCGTCACTGCCCGGGTTCGGGTTCTCGGGCCGTCCGCCGCGCCCGATCGGACCACGTAAGGTGGCCGGTCTGTTCGATACATTGATGACCGAGGTACTGGGATACGACGGCTATTTGGCCCAGGGCGGTGACTGGGGCGGCGCCATCTCAACCTGGCTGGGGTTCGACCATGCGCCAGCCTGCCGGGCCATCCACATTAACATCATGATAATGCGCCACCCCGATGGTCCGCAGGGGCCGGAGGAGGCGGCGTGGGCAGAACGCTTCAAGCGCGAGCAGCTGATGGAGCAAGGCTATCGCACGCAGCAGGCGACCCGGCCGCAGACCTTGAGCTACGCGATGATGGACAGTCCCGTGGGCATCGCCGCCTGGATCATCGAGAAGTTCCAGTCCTGGTCCGATATCGATAGCGACGACATCGAAAGCGTGCACACCAAGGACCGGGTGCTGACCAACATCATGGTCTATCTGGTCACCCGCACCTTCAACACCGCGTCGTGGATCTACTATGGAAGACGCGAAGAAGGTGGCCGCATCCTGTCGCCGGAAGGCAATCGCGTCGAAGTGCCGACGGCAGTGGCCTTGTTTCCGGCCGAAATGCTGTCCTGGCCGCCGCGATCCTATGTCGAGCGCGTGTATAACATCGCGCGCTGGACCGAGATGCCGCGCGGCGGCCACTTCGCGGCGCTGGAGCAGCCCGATCTGTTGATCGAAGACATCCGGGCTTTCGCCCGCACGTTGCGTTAAAAAACCGGGTCTGAATGCAATTTCTTCCAATATTAGCGTGTGTGTTCTCTGACCCCGTGCCTTCCTGCAAGCTCTAGCGCGAGCCAGTCGTGGATCCCATCGACGCGGTGCGCGCCCGGGCGCACTTGTGATCCGGTGCGCCCGAGCATGAGCGCTCAGCCGTATCCCGCCATGTACTCCCAGTGTTGCCACATGCAGTGGTTTCTTGCCGCCTTCGGATCCGGTGCTTTCTCTGCTTTCGCCAAGCACGCGTTGAGGATATACAGCGAAGCGGACGCCTGGGCGGGCGCCGCGGTGGCGAGCATCGCAGCCGTCAGT
>CAMYMN010000123.1 GCA_947259395.1 uncultured Gammaproteobacteria bacterium
GCGCTGAGTTTGAGGGATTCAATCAGGACCGGCACAGCAGACAATGCTTGAATCTGCTTGCGCGCGGAATCATTGGGCGCAGCTCCGTAATCAGCCAACTGTCCGAAAATCAGCCAAATCAGTAGTATGTAAATTGTTGCGACAATGACCATTTTGACGTACTCGGATTGTCTGCCAAATCAGCGTCCGTTCAGAAGATATCCGGATTTCGGGTCCAAAACTCGCCGCTGAGGCCCATGCGGTAACCCAAATCAAAAAGAGCGTTCATGTAGTCTGTGTCGAAAGGCTCACTGCTTTCGACATCGAATTTGGTCGGAATTGAGACCAACTGCAATCCAAAACGATTGCGTTTTGCTAATTCCTGTAACCTGCGAACGTCGGCATTATTCTGATATTTGATCATTGTCGAAATGGCTTGATCGGCAATTTGAAACGTTACGGGTTTCAAAGGCTGATATTCGGGTGACAATTTGCCATTTCGGATGACATAGATTGAAACATCGCGGTCAAAATTACGGCCTGGCAGAGCCGCATCTACGGGCGCCAAAAAAACATTTGTTGTCGTCCCACCATCAACATGCAGTTCGTCATATGTCCTACCGCCGGCAGACACCTTGATCGGCACGGGTGGAAATGCGCCGGGAATCGAGGCTGAGGCAAGTATTGTTGCACGAAAGAGATCCAACGCTTGCGAAGAGCGATGCGTGGCAATCTGTCCCAAATCCCACATTACCGGTCGTTCGGCTTCGATGTTTGTGGTTATGACAAACAGACGCCGGCCTTTTTCGTGTTCTTGAGCGATTTTCACCAGAAACCCGGCATCAATGACATTGGCGATAATTCCCGCAAGCGGGTCACTGCTTGTCAACGCGGCACCACCGCCGATCAAGCCGCCGATAAATGATTTGCGCAGGATGTCATCGGTCGTGATCGTGGTATAAAAGTGCTCAAGATCGTCGTCATAATCAGAGCCGAGGAAGGCAAACGGAGCAATGATTGCGCCGGTGCTGACGCCCGAGACGACTTCGAATTCAGGCCGATCGCCGCGGTCAGTCCAGCCGGACAAAATCCCCGCGCCGAAGGCGCCATCGCTGCCGCCACCCGACAGGGCGAGAACCACTTGCCGACGTTTTTGCAATCGTCCCGATTGTCGAGCCTGTTCCAGTCGCCGTTTTGCTCCCTCTTGGAACGCTGGCGAGAACTCGTCTGCCCAGGTCCGGGCATTCTCAAAATCCGGAACACTTGCTTGCTCGACAAGATTAGCTGGGACCGCGAGATGATCGATCTTGACGGCCGCGCAAGCGGTGACGAGGGTTGCCAGAATGGTGAAGGCGGCAAAGCGTACCGATGCGCCGGGTCGATTAGCGACAAGCCCAGAAAGAATCGGACACTCCCCGACATTTTAAAAGTTGATCTTAAGACCCACCAGTGGACCGTGAGTCAGCAGATCGACCGCATCAGTTCCCTCGCTCCAATCTTGGTAAAGCAACCGGTAGCCGGCGATCCAGGACGCATCAAAGCGACCAAGCCGGAAATCTCGGCCAAAACTGGCAATAGCCTGGACTGACAAATCCGATTCGAAATCGGCACCTGCGATGTCACCGCGAAGGGCCCAATTCCAGCCATTGACGGTCTGACCACGCAGACGTGCGCCGAGTGTGAGGTCCCACCAGTCCAACGTGTCGGCGATGCTTACCCCCGGGCCGCCAAGGCTAACGCTCAAATCAACATCATAATAGGTGTACCGAAACCCGCCCAGCAGATCGAAGGCGACAGTGCCATTTTGCTGCGCCCATTCGGCCGCGGTGTAGATCAGTCCCGCATGGACCAACGCATAGGTGAAATCGAGGCCGAATGCGGCTGTAACCGGTGGAGGTCCTACCGAAATATCGCTCCCGCCGAAATTAAGACCGATAAGGGTCGTGTCCAGATAACCGCCCCAGCGTCCCTTCCTGGCCTCGAAATAGTTGACCAGCGGAGGAAAATTCAATTCTCCCGCATCAAGCAAATCAAAGACGTTGGTTCCACTCATATCGACGGTCTGACCGTTGATCGTCATGTCGCCTTCATAAAAAGTCACCCATAAATAGGGGGCAGTTGAGACAACCCATTCATCTGTGGCAACTATTTCCGGGGCATCATTCAGAATGCGGGGGGCATCCGCTGCGAATGCAAATCCCATTGTCGCGCAAGTAAGTGAAACCGAACCGAGCACTCGTTTGATATTAATCATGGCTTCACCGATCAGAATTTCCGCTTGTAAACCTATTACTCCAGGCACCTTTGCGCCATTGTAAATGGGCTACAGCCGCTCACTAAAAACCTCAATTTGCAGGCAATTCGATTTGGCCAATGACCGCTGCGCAGGCGTCTGAGAGCTGGCCGCCGCTGCTCTTCAAACAGGAGTAAATTCGCCCTCCGCCAAACTCCACATCCTGGCAATGTTTGGCGATGTCATCGCCGCATTGCTGGGCGGCGTAGCGGATGACCTCGAAAAACATGTCGAGCTGATCGGCAACGTCGACGATCGCCGCATCACAGGCTTCAGAAAGCTTGTCCTCGTGGGCGTAGAAACAGGCGAAAAGCCGGCCATTGCCCGGCGTCACCTGCGAACAGTAATTCTGCAGTTCGTCGCCGCACGCTTCAAACACTCCCTGCGCCTGTCCGGATCCGGGCAAGGATACCGCCAGCATCAAGAATATGGCCGCAGTCGAGGCAAGGCCTGATTTTGTATTTAGCATCTGAAACTCCTGAATCTATTTTTCGCGCATGCAAATTGGTTTCAGCGGTGCGGTTACGGATTGACGACGATATAAACTGTCGTGCCGCCTTCAACGACGGGCTGATAATAGACGCCGCCGCAATAGTGATAGGGCGCACGCCAGGCACATCCCGCCGGCAGGACGGTCAGCCGACGCACCGTCCGCCGTGTCGTGCGGCGAGCTGTGCGGCGGGCAGCATGACGCGGCGCGGCATAGGCACTATCCGTTATAACGGATGGTCCGGCACCCGACAGAAATTTGCCCACGTTTATGGGCTCGGTGAACACACCAACCGCAAGTGTTACGACAACAACGCTCAAAAGATTAGATTTTTTCATGCTCATTTATCTCCGGTCATTGGTTTTGAGTTTCGCGTATGACAATCTTTATTGCCACTTCGGCTCTAAACCGCCAACGCATTGAGGGTATTTCTCGTTGCCGTACTATTTGGGCAGCGGCGGCGGTGTGTAGTCCTCCCTGTCCGTTGCCAGATGTTTCCGAACAGATGGCGAGCTGAGCTAGTGGAGTATCTGGCTCATCTGATTGGTCATTCTATGCGGCGGATTTGCAGTAGTGCAACCGCCTGGTTTCGATGGTCTGCCGTTTGATCCTTTCTCTTTGCAGCAAGATGGTTTGACCGCGTTCAAAGTAGACGTCGGCCGGTGTGAGATTGCTCAGGCTCTCGTGATATCGATGATGATTGTAGTAATCGACGAATGCCTCGATCTGAGCCCTGAGGTCACCGGGCAAGAAGTAATTCTCCAGCAGGATGCGGTTCTTCAGGGTCTGATGCCATCGCTCGATCTTGCCCTGTGTCTGCGGGTGATAAGGCGCTCCGCGGACATGGCCCATGTTTTTGTCCTCCAACCATTCGGCCAGGTCGCCGGAGATGTAGCTGGAACCGTTGTCGGACAACAGGCGCGGTCTGTGAACGACATTGGCCTTGTCACAGCCTGAAGCCTGCAACGCCAGCTCCAGCGTATCGGTGACATCCTCGGTCCTCATCGTGGTGCACAGTTTCCAGGCAATGATGTAGCGCGAGAAGTCATCGAGGATGGTACTGAGATAGAACCATCCCCAGCCGATCACCTTCAGATAAGTAAAGTCTGTCTGCCACAGTTCGTTCGGCCGAGTGGTCTTGTCCTTGAAGCTGTCGGCAGCCTTGATGACGATGAAGGCCGGGCTGGTGATCAGATCACGTTCCTTGAGGAAGCGGTGAACGGACCTCTCAGACACAAAGTACTTCTGCGTGTCCGTGAACAGCACCGCAAGCTCACGCGGGGACAGTTCAGGCCTGTCCAGAGCCAATTGAACAATCCTGTTTCTGATCTCATCGGGGATACGGTTCCACACCCGCGATGGCCGGGATATCCTGTCCTCCAGAGCCTCAGGGCCATCGTATTGATATCGCTCGTACCAGCCGTAGAACGTGGTGCGAGGAATGCCCAACATGTCCAAGGTACGTTTGATCGGCAGATGCGACTGCTCAACGAGCCTGATGATCTCAAGCTTTTCTGACGCGGGATACCTCATTCGTCGTCGCCCCCATCCGCGATCATGCTTTTTTTGAGGAGCCGCAGCTCCAGTGCCTGCTCGGCAACGACCTCCTTCAGTTCTCGGGATTCACGACGCAGATCTTTGACTTCATCCGTCGTTGCCGCACGGGCCGTATCGCCGGCCAGCCGCTTCTTGCCGGCTTCCAGGAACTCCTTCGACCATTTGTAATAGAGACTCTGGGCGATGCCTTCACGACGGCACAGCTCGGCAATGGTCTCTTCACCGCGCAGCCCGTCCAGGACGATGCGGATCTTTTCCTCGGCCGAATAGTGCTTGCGCGTCGACCGGCGGATGTCTTTGACAAATTTTTCTGAGGCTGTGCCTCGTGGACCGGATTTGTGTCTCATCTTCACTCTCAAGGGTTACGATGAGCCAAAATCCTCCTCTATGCACTCATAACAATCTGTTCATTAGGCGCTGGCAGCACACAGTTCGCCATTATCCCCAACTACGCTCTTTCACGGCGGAAACACGGGTTCGAGTCCCGTAGGGCGCGCCAGCGTATTTTTC
>CAMYMN010000124.1 GCA_947259395.1 uncultured Gammaproteobacteria bacterium
GAAATACGTGGGTCCCGCTTGCATGTCTATGTTTGCATAGCGCCACCGGTGCACCTCGCGGTGAACGGCGCTCCCGAGGGCCTTGCCGCTAACGCGCGACGCTTCGTCGAGCATGTGCCCGAGCACGAAATCGACGCTTTCCTCCATGTGTGCGTCCGCCCAGGCATTCGTCGAGTGCACGACCAAGGAGAAGGGACTTTTGCGCGTAGGTTTGCTGCTGTTTACCGAAATCCAGCTGATGTCGGCATGGCGCACAAGCGCGGCTTGCCACTGCAGATCGATTGGCTCCGCGAAACCCAGCATCAGGGCGAAGCAGCCAAGCATACTTCGCTCGCCGCAATACTCGGTGAGATCGGGAAACGCTTCGGCCAGCAGCGCGGTTTGTGGAGCAGGCGATGCCAGCACGAGCCAGTCGAACGAGCCTGATTGCGCGCCTGCATCGTCGGACAGCGTCCAACCTTCGCCGTTTCGAGCGATTGTAGTGATCGCCGTCTCGAAGACAATGTTCAGATCCGATGACAATATCTTGCCGATGCTGTTCATCCGCGGAGCTCCCACATAGTGGGGATACTCATCGCCCCAAGAACGCAGAGTCGACATGTTATTGCCGTCGTATTCCGCAAACTGCGCCTGCCAGTCAGCGACGACGCCTTCGTTGATCAAGGGCTGTAGGAACGCTCGAAACCTCTCTTTGCGCGCAGTGAAAAACTGCGCGCCGTGGTCGAACTCGAAGTCTCCGGCGTAGCGGGTCGCCATACGGCCGCCAGCGCCGCGGGATTTCTCGAAGACGGTTACATCGGCGAGCGAGTGCAGTCGACGTGCGACAACGAGTCCCGCGAGGCCGGCGCCGATGACAGCGACATTAGTCACTGCGACGGCATCACGGCGCGGACAGTGTTCAAAGAAACGATATGCATGGGTACGAGATGTTACAGGATTCGGGTAGTAGCGAGATCAGGACCGAAGAAACACACAATTACATTCAGGAACATGTTCGACACCAATTGCAGGCCGGGGGTCCGTAGTGTTCATCACTCAATTTATTGAATCACGTTGGAGCCCCAAATCATGAATCATGCATTTAGCAAAACCATCCTCGCCATTGCATCAGCGGCGCTGATCGCACTTTCGAGCGCAGCCTTTGCCGGCCATCACGCCAAGAAAGAGGCAAAGTCAGGTGACATCGTTGATGTCGCCGTATCCGCAGGACAATTCAACACGTTGGCGGCCGCGCTGGAAGCCGCGGGCCTTGTCGCCACGCTGAAAGGAGATGGTCCGTTTACGGTCTTCGCACCGACCGATGCCGCATTCGCCAAGTTGCCTGCCGGAACGGTTGATAGCCTGTTGAAGCCTGAAAACAAAGACCAGCTGATCGGCATACTGACCTATCACGTCGTACCGGGCAATGTAATGGCTTCGGATGTCGTCAAGCTCAGCAGCGCCACTACTGTGAACGGCGCAGACGTCGCAATAACGCTTGACGCCGGTAGTGTGCGCATTGATAACGCGACGGTCGTCAAGACAGACATCAAGGCCAGCAACGGCGTCATTCATGTCATCGACACAGTGATCCTGCCCAACTAGGCAAACGTCCAATACCAGGCAAGACGCCGGGCGCGGTATGCGATGCATGCCGCGCCCGTTTTCTGGAGTTCAACATGACCCTCCTATCGTCCCTGCACCCGAATTCGAATGTCGGCATTATTGGCGCAAGCGGTGGTATTGGCCGAGCGTTCGTCGAGCTTCTGGTTGGCGACGCCGGCATCCGGCAGGTGCATGCGTTTTGCCGGACACCGCTTGAATGGGCGGAGAGCAAGGTCGTTTCTCATAGCCTCGATCTTGCGAATGAAGAATCAATCGAGGCCGCGGCTTCAGCGGCGGCCAGCGAAGCGCCGCTGGATCTTGTGATAGTTGCCACAGGCATTTTGCATCGTGGCGAGGGTATCAGACCTGAGAAGTCGATGCGTGAGCTTGACTCTCGGTCAATAGCTGAAGTTCTGGCAGTAAATTCGATTGGACCGTCGCTGGTAGCCAAACACTTCCTTCCCAAGCTGCGGCGAGATCACAAGGCAGCATTTGCCGTGCTGTCGGCTCGCGTCGGCAGTATCGGTGACAATCGGCTGGGCGGATGGACAGCCTATCGAATGTCAAAGGCAGCGCTCAATATGCTGGTAAAAACAATGGCGATCGAGCAGGCGCGGACCGCGCCGGATTCCGTCGTCGTCGCTCTGCATCCGGGAACCGTGAGCACGGAGTTATCCCGGCCATTCACAGGAAGAGTGCCGGAGTCACAGCTATTCAGACCGCGCATGTCTGCGACCAAGCTCCTTGGTGTCCTCGATAGAGTGTCGCCTGATCAGACCGGTGGCTTTTTTGCCTACGATGGGTCCAGAATAGACTATTGATCGTCCATGCTGAGGTTAGCGGTAAACGAGACTATCGGAGAGTCCACGGGACTACGTGCGACTCTAATTGCGACGAACTTTTTTACCGGATTATTGCCGGTTCCTCGGAAAATACAGGACAAAAAAGAGCGCGAATTCGCACCATGTCTTGTGACCAGTTTTGACGGTGACCGACAGAAAAGTAGCTAGTCGGTGTCAATCGACGTCAAGATAGAAAGCCGTTTATTCTTTATATATCAGAAAGATACCGATTGACGTCGATCGAGAACGATTTGCACATTAGACAGGTTCAGTGCTCCGAAGGCAGGGGTCACAGGTTCGATCCGAGGCGAGCTTTGCTCGCCGACAGACGCCGAAGGCGCCCCGAAGGGGTGAGGGAGCGAAGCGACCGAATCAATCCTGTCGGGCGCGCCAACCTTTTCAATTACTTACGGATTCTGCCGCCGAGTGCGGCAGGGCTCGTAAGCGCTGGGTAAGCGCAGGTGATGCGTTTTATTGGCTGTAGGTGTGGCGAGTTCTCAGTGTTTGCGCTTGCTTGATTCAAAGCCACCACCAGTTATTGCCGCTGACATCGCGTCGCGTCGTTTCTTTGGCTGTCGTTGTCGCTTACAAAACTCGCAGAGATTTATGGTGCCTCGTTGCTCTGAGTCATAGCGGAAAACCGGAACTCGCGTCAAGCCGCAGCCATTACACAACAAACGCGAATCAATCCTTTTTGCGGACCGCCATTCGACCTTGAATTTGCCGCCATTCGAGACTTACGCGACATGATCTTCGATGCAACTGGGCTGCCGCGCTGCCTTAGCGAGTCGGGAAAGGTGGACAAATCGCAGTTCGCAAGGATCGCCGACCTCGCCGTGGACGACGGCGCGCTCATGTTCAACCCGGTCGAGGCTGACAGGTCAGATGTTCTGAGCATCCTCGAGAGGGCCTGGAGTCTGCCGGCCTGAAACTCCCCTAGGAATTCCTGTTCTTCAGGCAGCTTCGACAATGCGATTACGACCGTTGTTCTTGGCTCGATAAAGCGCCTCGTCGGTCACCTGGAGCAGGGCGGTTTCATCCTCAGCAGGTGTCGCAGGGAAACTGCCGAATCCCAGGCTCACTGTACAACGGATTGTGTGGCTACGATCCTGCACCGTCGTCGCCTCGATCGCATGGCGTATGCGCTCGCAGACCTCGGCGACACCTTCAGCCGACGCGCCAGGCAATATGCACAGGAATTCTTCCCCGCCATAGCGAACCAGTATGTCGCCCTCGCGCAGACTCGACTTGGCCACTCTCGCAACACTCATGAGAAGCCGATCACCGATAAGGTGCCCGTGCGTGTCGTTGACTGCCTTGAAGTGATCAATGTCGAACATGATCACACCCAATAACGATTCGTGGCGCTGCGCCCGCGTAAACTCCTCGCGCAGGCGCGTAAGGCCGAAGCGTCGGTTGTAACAGTTCGTCAGCGGGTCAAGCGCCGCGATACGCTGGAGATCCCCGTGCTTCATGGCGTTGGATAGGGCTGTAACGAAGGTTCGGCCAAAGATCTGCGACATCGAACGCGAATCTCTTTCGAAAGGCGTCGATTTGGCCAGTACAACAGCGCCTATTGCCTTCGACTGGAAGACCAGGGGCACGAAAGCAACTTCCCGCGGCTGAAACTCGACTAATCCGGCATTTACGGATAGCCCCTCGGGCAACACGACGTACACAGGTTCCTCCGTTCGCAGCGCCATCCGCACCTGGTCATTCTCACATAGGCCTTCGGACCCAACGATTCCGAAACTGGCCAGGACGGAAAGCTCTCCACCCACATCGGCCAGGATGGCTCCTGCCGTGGCACTGGTCGCCGCGATAAAACCGCTGAGCGCGCCATTGCACAAGGGACCGAGTTCCAGCTGGCTGGTCATGGTCTTGCTGAATTCGCCAACTCGCTCCTCAACTTCATGGCTGTGCTGAAGAACGCGAATCAAGTGATTGAACGCAGAAGCGGACTCGCCGATAACGTCGTCACTGTCGACCGGCAGTTGACAGCTTTCCGGATCGCAATCCGTCCAATCGCCTGTGTAGGTTGCGCTTTCAACAACCGATTCGATCATTCGCATGCCGTCAACGAGCGCACGCAATCTCGGCATAACCACTACGCGCATCAACCAGATATTGACACCCCGCGCCAATTATGATTCCGACACCAATCATCCAGATTGCGAGATCATGAAAGACGCTTCGGCTCAGTCGCACGGGCAGGCGTTGGCCGTATCCACTGGTTTGCCTGGCGTCTGGCGCGAATTGTCGCTCCTGAGGTACAACCTCAAGATGTGCGGGGCTCGTTCCTGGACCCTTGTTCACCAAGTCAGGTTCAGGTCGAATCATTGGCCAAATCTCTCATTCAGAAACTCCACATCGTTTCATGCAAAAAATGGCACACAATCGGCGCAAAAGCGTGGAACCAATCGACATTTTGCATGGAGACGGCCTGTTTCCAGATCTTGCTCCAACACGATGGCCGGCTTACACGTCTTGGGGTTGCCGTGAGATCAGCCGTGCTTCAGCACGAGATTCTTTGCAGCGATGACGGACCGTGAATTGCAGCCGTTAGTCTCTGAGAAGGTTGGCGGCGGGGGCGCTTCAACGACAAGGCGGCAATCTCCTATGCGGCCTAGCTACGCCTGATTCCAAACTGGGATCCATTTCGCGACTGGCCCGTGATTCGCAATTGGCCCTGGCGCTGGTGGCAGGTCGTGGGCTTTGCCGAGGCTGGTCGGGTCGCGCCGTCGTGGAATCTCGGCGATCTGCACGATGACCTGAAATGGTCAGCCGGGGTAGGCATTCGCGCCATGATCGGCGCCGGCATTATCCGAGTGGACTTCGCCACATCGGACGAAAGCGCCCAATTCTGGGTGATGGCCAATCAGGCATTTTGAAGTCGTCGTCAATACTCAGACAAGTGCTTCTTCAGCTACTATCCGAACTTTGGTGGCGTTCATCGGAGAATCGCGGGACTGCCGACCTTAGGCGGTGCTCGATCATCTACTAGTCCAGCATCTGCGGACATGAAGCGTGCTGAAATCAGGTCGCCGGATTACTGCCGGGAATAATCACTTGCGCGCGGACCTGGAACGAGACTTGATCGGTCGCGTTGCAAAATCGATGCCGCATGCTGTTAACAAGGAGTGATACGTTGTAAATGATGTGCGCGTCTCCGGTTTCAGGGTCTTGAAGACAGTTACGCGATTGACTCCAGCAGCCTCGGCGACCTTGCCAACCCCACGGGCACGAATAACATCAGCAACCGCGGTCTTGAATACGACTTCATCACCTTCAAGAAGTGCTTCATTGACGTATGTGGCAGCATACGATGGATCCAGAAGATCCTCGTAGAGTTTCTCTTTCATATCCCACGACACTGCCGCCTTAACTTTCTTACTCACTGTTTCGTTCCCGAAAATCTCTCAATCTTTCTCTTGCTCGTGTTATTTCTTGCTGCTGGTTGCTTTTCCCTGATCCTCCAAGCAAAAGAACTATGGCGCCATCGAGGTTTGCGAAATAGACGCGTAAGCCGATACGACCTGTGAGTCGCATCTCATACAATCCACCTCGCAGTGAAGAGCAATCTCCCAGGTGGTTATGCTCTTCAACGGCGCGTAATCGTCTCCTGACAGATGTCTGGCGTTGACCATCCAATCGCCCGAACCATTCAACAAATGGCCTTCGCCCGGAGTCCGTCTCGTATACCAGCAGGTTCATCGGCATACTATCGTGTATGTTGCCTACAGGCAACATCGCTGACTCTGCGAAATTGTGTGAGAAACGTGTGACTGAGTGCTGCACGGTGGAATGGTGTATTGCGCGAGTCCACTATGCCCCGCGCTTACAATCTCATGAACGATCCCCAGGAGTGCGATAATGTACTCTTTCCTCACACGTGGGTGCCGAAGGCTGCTCTACCTCAACCAGAAGAACACGTGGCGTCTTTGAAAAAGTATCCACTGGTACCGACCGGAGCTACGGACCCTTACAAACTGAAACGACGATAGTCATACACTGAGCCTCCGAACGCAGGGGCACGGACGATACGGAACGAAAACCATGAACCCACAACCAGGCATTTTGCCCGGCGTACCGCGGGTCGCGAGGTACCTCAGTTTCAGACTTCGGGCGGACGCCACGCCAGAAGAATCCAGGCAATCCATCGAGGCGCTGGATATCGATGAGAACATCACAGTGGGTCTCGGTGAATCACTCTTGGACCACTGGGGCGGTGAAATCGATGGTCTGCGAACGTTTCCCGCATTGTCCGGCCCCGGTGTGCAGGTGCCGTCCACGCAACAGGCTTTGTGGTGCTGGCTACACGGGACGGACCAGGGAGAGCTCGTCAATCGCAGCATCGCGATTGTGGATTCTCTCGACGGGGCATTTGGCGTCGAGCAGGTCGTTGACGGATTCAAATACGGTGATGCAGATATGGGTCGCGATCTGACCGGCTACGAAGACGGCACCGAGAATCCCGTCGATGACGATGCAGTTGCGGCAGCGTTCGTCCCGGAAGGCGAGGAAGGCATGGCCGGCTCGAGCTTCGTAGCGGTGCAGCAATGGGTGCACGATCTCCGGCGATTTTCATCATTCTCCCAACCCGAACAAGACCACATCATCGGCCGGCGTAAATCTGACAACGAAGAGATCGGGGATGCACCGTTATCTGCCCATACCAAGCGGACCGAGCAGGAAAGCTTCGAGCCGGAAGCGTTTGTCCTGCGCCGTTCGATGCCGTTTGCTGACCCCAGCGGGGAGGGCCTGATGTTTGTTGCGTTTGGCAAGTCGTTGGATGCGTTCGAAGCGCAACTCAGGAGGATGGTCGGACTCGAGGACGGCATCACCGATGCGCTATTCCGATTCTCCCGTCCCACAACCGGCGCGTACTATTGGTGCCCTCCTGTTCACGACGGCCGACTTGACCTGGATGCCTTATAAAGGGCTTTGACCGGAGAGGCCCGGCGGTCGAGGGTCAATCCACTACGATGTGCACTTCGTGCACGACCAGTCCGCGCTTTGTTGTCGCTCATATCAGCCCTACCTTCCCGAGACGCCGCCATAGGCGACACCCGTGAGGTCTGCCATGTCTCTCTTGAATGTCGTGAGGTCATCAATATGGAGATCACCGAGATGGCGGTGACCGGCTGCCCGAGAGATGACGGTCATCAGTGCTACCGATGCTTCAAAGAATCGGGCCAGCCGTTCAGCAGCGAGATCGACCGGCAGTCGCTCGCGCAAGTGTGGTTTTTGTGTGGCGATGCCGACCG
>CAMYMN010000125.1 GCA_947259395.1 uncultured Gammaproteobacteria bacterium
TTTTCTGTGCAAGACATTCGTGAGCTATCCGCCAACCTGAAAAAGCAGATGGATGACCTCGCCGACAGAGTCGATGTGGTCTACGTTCACATCGATATGGACGTGCTCGACCCGGCAGAGGTCCCGGGGCATGATCTGACCGTAGCCGACGGTCCGAGCAGCGAGGACCTCGCCGCGGCACTGACATTGATGTTCGAGAATCCCAAGACTGTCGCACTCGGTATAGCATCCACACCGTCATTCAATCTTGATCCTGACGGCGTGAGCCGACGGGCAGCGCTCAACCTCATAGAAGGTGCCATCCGGGGCGCGCAGGCTCGATAGCGAATAGCTCTCCGGTATGAGGGGTACGCCATGTGACCGGAACAGGCCCGGAAAGCATGGTGGCCGGGGGCAGAATGGACTCGCTTTGCTCGCCCTTGGGGCGCCTTCGGCGTCTGTCGGCCCTGCGGGCCTCGGATGAACTGCCGACACGCGGATGTTCAGTGAATAGATTTCACAATTCAGCATGACCTAAGGTAATCCAGGAGCACGTAACGCATCGGAATAACCACCCGGAAGGTGCTCTTGAGTAACGATAGATGATCCTGGATTGGGCACCAAAGTGGGCACGCTGTTTTTGGCTGCCTGACGAAGTACCGTGACCAGGAGATTTACCGTTTCGTCCAGTCTCTGCGAATTAATCCCTTCAACGGCTATTTGGTGCTGCAAACGCGCCTGTCGGTCAAATACCAGTATGTTCGCTTTGTCCTTTGCAAATCCGTAGGCGGTCGCGAACCTGCCCTGCCAGTCAAGGATAATCGGACTCGCATTGCCCCCCGGGAACCTGCGGCGGACCACACCTTTAAGAAAGAAAGGAACTCCCCTGACGTCCGCTACATGGACTATACGAAGGCTTTCCATGTCTACGAGGCCCGTCATGGACTCACGAATAGCTTTTTCCCAGACGGCATCGAATTTACTACCCTTTTGGTCCGACCCGATGAGCAACACCACATCGCCGCGCCAATCATCGTCCCGGTGGATGTTCTTAAACTGATCGTTCAGCTCGAACTTTATCAGGACCGAGCCGGCTGCCTGCCCCACGCCGCAGGCGAGCAGCACCCACAACAACAGGTTTATAGAACCCCTCATGTCATACCGTCTCGCTTGGCAAGCGCCAGCAATCCAATAAGCACGGCAAGGGCGACAAACGGGAGATAAATTCGGACGTGGGGATACATAGTATTGATTCGTGTCACCGTAACCTGGCCTGTAAAAACGCGCGACTGCAGTTCGGCGTCGTATGTCGAATGCGTGACATACCCGTCTGGCGAAGCGATTACGGTTCGGCCATCGTGGGCGGGGCGGAGCAACCAGAACCCGTTTTCGACAGCACGCATTACTCCCATCTTGGCGTGCAGATCGGCAATCACGGCCCAGTCGGCCGATGGTGCGAGCATTAGATCCACGTCTTTGCGGCCTGCCTGCGCCACGAAATCCGCGAAGTCGAGATCATGGCAGATCACCAGGCCGATGCGTCCGAATGGAGTGTCCAGCGTAGCGATCTGATTGTGTCCAGGCGGCAAGTAATGAGCCTCGGAACCCACGATGGGTCGCGCTTTGCTGTACTGCCAGGCAATGTCGCCCGACGGCGTAATGGCAATGACCTTGTTTTCCCGCGGCGGTTGCCTGTCCGGATGCAGTACACCTATTCCCATGAAAAGGTACACCGACTCTTCTCGGGCCAACTCTTGACCCTGAGCAATGAGACTTTCTTCCTGAGAGCCCAGAACAAGACCGGCCGTCTCCGACCACGCGACCAGACGCGCACCCGATCGGGCAGCATCGCGGCTTCGCGTCAATAGGCCGCCATTGAGTTCGGCCGCATCGCTCTCGATGCGCACCAGAACCGAACTTTCGAATTTGCCCGTCTGTCGGGCTTCCTGCACGGCGCCACTAACTCGAATCGATGCTTCGTTGGATGGCGTGATCGCTGCAACCATGATTGTGTTGGTATTAGGCGACTCACTCGGGGTGGGGGTCTTGGCCAACCAGACAAGCCCGAACATTGCCACGGTCCAAATCGCCACCATGAGAGTGCGACGTCTCATTGGAGCCGTCGTTGTTACCAACCATGCCGCAACGGACGCGATCCACACAGTGGCGAAAGCCATACCAGCTACCCCGAACAATGCTGCCAGCGGCGTGAGAAGACCATGCTGCATCTGCGTGTAACCCGCGGACGACCAACTGCCATACGGCGTAAATAGCTGGGTGAGAATTTCGACGAGGTACCAGGAAACCGGCAATACGACGGTGCTGCCAAAACCCGCGATGCGAGTGGAAGCGATGCGGTCAACGACAAACGGCAAGAGATAGCACAGCCCGTACGCTGCGGCGATGATGTAATAGAGTGCGCCCGGTGCCGGAATGACTTCCCACCACATGATCCAGTAGGCACCGATTTGCAGCGGCAGCAAGATGAACAGCCCTCTTACGATAGGCAGCGAGAGCAGAAAGAGGCGCGCAAAGAAAGGAGCAGCCACCGCGGCGATTGCAAGCTGCCAGCGTCCGTTCGAGAAGACAAGCGACGGGGCGAGCAAAGCCAGCCAAAGCCACGCGAAGCGAGTCCACCATCCGCGGGCCAACGCCGTCTCAGTCATTACGGACCCGCCTTCAACCCGCTGACAACGAAATCGCGTGTGGCTGCGAACAGGTTCTCTGCCGTCAGGTCACCGATCTCTGGTGGCAGTGTGTCGCTGAAATCGCAAGCTAACAGAAGCATCACGATACCGTGCACACGTGACCAGAAGAAAAACGATGCCAGATCGGGATCCATTTCTCTCAAGATTCCTGCATCTATCGCTTCGACCACACATTGTCGCAACACCTGGTATCCCCATTGCCCTGGGAAATCCGCCAGTTTGCGCGGGCGGTTGCGAATGCGCGTGAAGAGGATCTTGAACTGCGCTTCATGCTCGGTTGCGACCCGGATATACGCCGATCCCAACGCCAACAGACGTTCGTATGACCCGACCGGCAACGGGGCAATTGCGCGAAGCAAATGTAGCTCGAATTCGCGCAGCGTATCGTTGACGACAAAGTCGATCAGGGCATCTTTATTCGGGAAATGCCGGTAGATAGCCGGTGGGGTGATCCCGGCCCCCGCGGCCACTTCGCGCATGGACAGTGCTTCATATCCCTGCGTAGCCAACAGTGTCCGTGTGGCCTCGACGATGGCGTGAATCGTAGTGCCCGCAATGGGCGGCCGAGAATGGCCGGGCAAAGACTTGCGAGCTGCCGTCTTGTTATTCATGATAACTTATAGTTAACATCGTTAACACTCGGGGTCAATATGTATCTAACGCAGCTTCTCGGCACCACTTATCCGGAACGAACCAAGGAAATCCGGCAGCCGCGGCAAACCGATTCGCGAAGCGAACTGAGACGGCGAAGCCGCCCGAAGGGCGAGAATCGACAGCAAGTCGATTGGAGTCAATCGAACCATTGACACGCGGATTTTCAGAAATTTAAGTGATTGATTCGATTCATATTTATCAACTAGTTACCGGGTCGTCCGTTGCTTGATTTGCAGTGCTGTGCGCAACGATGCGCAGCTGTTCCGCGCAGATTTCACGCACTGATTCGCAAGACTCTTCGACCAAACCTTCAATCTCTCATCCTGCGGAGACGAGTGACATGGCTGGATTCACGCTAACGATTGCAGTGGTCATTGTCACCGATCCGCCGCTACAGGGCAGCCATCAAAGCAAGAACCAGCAAGCAGCCCTCTATGCAATACAAGCAGTCCAACACCCGCTTCAGTTGACGATCTTTACTATTGGACAACATTGGCTAACCTCACGGAATTGGCCTCTTCGATGTGCAACGGCAATTCCATTGCGATTTGATGTGCCAGTTCCGCAGACGACGTGTAGCTTTCTGCACGTGGCTGTTGAAATGCAGCCGACCACGTGACCACGCCAGAGTCGAAATCGATCATTGTCACGGCGACACGAACCATGGTTTTGTTAGCGGAAACGGCCCCGGTGAGTCTCATGCTGCCTTTCAGCTGCGCCGGATCGCTGGAACCGATCACCGTGATGCCGGACTGCTGCCTGAGCACATGTTGTAGTTCTACCGCGAGCGCCTCCGACAGACTGGTTGCGTCCTCACCAGCGGCCGCCCGAAACGGCGTGACGGCGATCCTGTAAGCAGGGGCTTCCGCGGCTTCGATCTCGTCGCCGAAGGCGCCGATCGCAAGCTGAACGCCGATTGCCAAAGCCGCGAGGATCAGGCTGAAGTCGATGAGCCGGTCGGCGATGTGCTTCGGCCCGAAACCCTCACGTGTCGGCTGAGCCGTATCCGCGGAGGCCTCGACGATCAGGCCGTCGGGAGTCATCTCGAATAGCCACGACATCATGATGATGATCGGAAGACCGAGTAAGCCGAATACGATTACCAGCTTGAGTGTCCATTCCGGTAGCTCGAGGGCCGGAGAGATCACATCGACGATCTGGCAGACCAGCCACATCGCCACCGAGTACATGGTCATGGCCCGGCAGACGCGGCG
>CAMYMN010000126.1 GCA_947259395.1 uncultured Gammaproteobacteria bacterium
ATCGAACTACGAGACGGCGCTAAATGCTTCGGACGTGGACAGCGTGATGAAACTATACGCGGATGACGGTGTGTTCATGCCTCAGCACAGCGCGCCGAACGTTGGTAAAGAGGCCGTGCGCGCTGCCTATGATGGCGTGTTCCAAGCCATTGCGCTCGATATCGAGTTCACCGTCGATGAAGTCCAACAAGTCTCTCCAGACTGGGCTTTCGCTCGTACACGCTCGAAAGGGTTTGTGACCATTAAAGAGACGGGCGACAAAGGGCCGGAAGCCAATCAAGAATTGTTCGTTTTTCAGAAGCAGGACAACGGCGACTGGGAGATCGCGCGGTACAGCTTTTCAACCACTAATCCACCGCGCCAGTAGGGAGGGCATCATGTTCGATCAATTCACCAAGTTCGTTGACACCCCGGCGCGTGCTTTTATGGCGATCATTTTCATCCTCTCTGGCGTCGGTAAGATCGGGGCCTATCAAGCAACCCAAGGCTACATGGAAATGTTCGGCTTGCCGGGCATGCTTTTAACCCCAACCATTGTCTTTGAAGTTGGTGCAGGTCTGGCGCTGCTCGTTGGCTTCAAGACACGGATTATCGCGCTTCTATTGGCTGGTTTTTCGTTGGTTTCTGCCGTGATTTTTCACGCCGACTTCAGCGATCAAATCCAGCAGATCATGTTCCTGAAGAACGTTGCGATGGCGGGTGGATTTTTGCTGCTTGCCAAGGTCGGCGCGCCGGGTTTCAGTTTCGATCAGTTTCTAGCAGCGCGGAAAAGGGCGTATATATGAGCAACACCATGAAAGCCGCTGTGGTTCACGAAGCTGGTGGACCGGAGGTGCTCAAGATTGAGGACCTCCCGGTTCCCAAGCCACAGAACGGGCACGTGCTGATTCAAGTCAAAGCTTTTGGCCTTAACCGTTCCGAGCTGTTTACGCGACAGGGGCATTCCCCGACTTCGGCCGTGCAATTTCCGCGCGTGCTCGGCATTGAAGCTGTGGGCTTGGTCGAAGCCGCACCGAGTGGCGAGTTTGAGCATGGCGACATCGTGGCAACTGCCATGGGCGGGATGGGTCGAGCCTTTGACGGCAGTTATGCGCAATACACCTGCGTGCCTGCCACCCAAGTGCAGAAGCTTGAAACCAAGCTGCCGTGGGAGACGCTCGGCGCGATTCCGGAAATGCTACAAACGGCATGGGGGTCACTGTTCAAATCCTTGCGGCTAGAGGAAAGCGATCGCCTTCTCATCCGTGGCGGCACAACGTCGGTGGGGCTGGCAGCCGCCGCCATCGCTAAGAATCACGGCGCGCTCGTTGCGGCAACCACTCGCAAGCCCGAGCGTGAGAAACTTCTAAGGGAGAATGGGGCCGACCAGGTATTTATTGATACTGGAGATATTGCCGATCAGGTGAAGGAAGTTTTCCCGTGCGGCGTTAACAAGGTGTTGGAGTTGGTTGGTACGACAACCCTCATAGATTCTCTGCGCAGCACCAAAGCGAAGGGTATCGTCTGCATGACAGGAATGGTTGGTGATCAATGGTCGTTTCAGGAATTCAGCCCCATGGGCGCAATTCCGACAGCCGTCAGTCTGGCCACATACGCAGGCGGCGCGGACGATTTTATACGCACCCCTCTGCAAGAGCTAGTACAACAAATCGAGAAAGGGAAGCTACGTCCGCAGATTGGGCAGGTGTTCTCTCTTGATCAGATCGTCGAGGCGCATGCGTGCATGGAAGAAAACCGCGCGGGCGGAAAGATTGTCGTTCTGACATGATCAGGCACATGGAACAGAGCCGGTTGCGCATTCCGGCGAAATCGGCCACTGAATCCGGTTTAAATCGAGCAGTCATTCCGGCGAAATCGAGCAGACGATCCGGGGTGAGCTGCACAGTTTTGTAATTACTGTTTTTGCTTGGTGTTTGTCAACGATTTCGATTGCGATTTACGCATCGAATCTCCTTTCAGGTTGATCTTGTAAGCGTTATGCACCAGCCGGTCCAGGATGGCATCGGCGAGTGTCGGTTCACCGATGACGTGATGCCATTTGGGAACCGGTAATTGACTGGTGACGATGGTGGCGCGTTGTTGATGGCGGTCGTCGAGGATTTCCAACAGATCTTTTCTTTGTTCGTCGTTGAGGGTCGCGAGTCCCCAATCGTCGAGCACAATCAGATGGGTGCGTGCGAGCTTGTTGAGGAGTTTGGGGTATCGGCCATCGGCCTTGGCGACGGTGAGTTCAGAGAACAGCCTCGGGAGCCGGAAGTACAACACGGTATGGCCTTCGCGGCAGGCCTGATGGGCGAGCGCACAGGCGATGAATGACTTTCCGACACCGGTGGGACCGGTGATGAGGACATTGAGTTTAGCTTGGATCCATTGGCAGGAGGCGAGTTGCCGGATGAGGGATTTATCGAGCTGTCTCGGGGTGCGGTAGTCGATGTCCTCGATGGTCGCCGATTGTCGGAGCTTGGCCTGACGCAGTCGGGTCTTGAGTCGGCGGTTGGTGCGATCGAGATGTTCGGCATCGACGAGCAGGCCGAAGCGTTCGTCGAAGTCGAGTTGATGGATGTGATCATCGTTGAGCTGGGATGTGAACGAGTGCGCCATTCCGAGCAGACGCATGTCGTTGAGTTTATCGAGCGTGGGGTGTTTTAACATCGGGAATCTCCAGTTCTGGGTTAAGGGTTAATGGAAGTAATCCGGTCCGCGAACGTTGGGATGATCGGGTAACGCGATGGCGGTTTGTGTTTCCTCTGGCAAAGGCTGCTGATCGAGTTGGTGTTTGAGCATGGAATCCAGGGAGCGATAGGAGAAGGCGTTGACGCGCAATGCACGTTTGCAGGCGGCATTGAGGCGGTCGTTGCCGTAGCGTTTGGCGAGTTTCAAGGCACCCAGACAGGTGCGGAATCCTTGTTCGGGGTGAGGTCGGCGTTTGAGGACGATTTGGACCCAGGCCTCGGTCTCCGGCCCGATGTCCTTTGCCCAATCGATGAGCCGCTGTGGGGTTATATTGCCGGCGCGTTGATGGGCCTTGGGCATGTGTTCGGTAACGGTGGTGTGGGCGCCGCGCTGAAATGACCGGCGATGGGAGGCGACACGTTTTGCTTTGCGGAAGATCTCCACGGTGTGGCGGTTGTAGCGGATATCCACGGTTTGGCCGATTAAGGCATGCGGTACGGAGTAGTAATGACCGCTCAGTTCGATGTGGTAATCCAGATGGACCTTGGCGCGTTTCCACTCGGCGAAGCGGTAGGGCTCGTTGGGTAACGGGCGTAAGGCGGGCTGGTCAATTTGCTCGAACAGCTGCCGACGCGAGATTTTTTGTTTCTGCAAGGGTCGACGATTGAGCCGCTCCACGCCGTCGCGAATGAGGGCATTGAGCTCATCGAGCCCGAAGAAGGTACGATGACGCAGCGGCGCCAGGATTTCGCGTTCGACGATTTGCACGTGCACTTCCACTTTGGCTTTGTCGCGCGGGCGCTTGACCCGGGCTGGGATCACCGCCAGCCGGTAGTGGCGCGCAAGATCCCAATAACTCGGATTGAGATCCGGTTCATAGAAGCACGCGTGGGTGATGCCGGTCTTTAAGTTATCGGGCACGATGACTTCAGGAGATCCGCCCATATACGTCAGCGCGCGCACATGGGATCCGAGCCAATCCGGCAGGGTCTGGCTCAAGGTGGCTTCGGCATAGGTGTAGTTTGAGGCGCCCAGAGTGGCGACAAAGACCGAGGCCTTGTGAACCTCGCCGGTGCGCGGGTCGATGACCTCCATCGTCATCCCGGCGTAATCGACGAACAGTTTCTCGCCCGCCTTGTGATCCTGGCGCATCACCGCCGATTGGGTGCGCCGCCAATCTCGATAGCGCTGGCAAAACCGGCTGTATTGGAGGCCGTCGGGATATTGATCCTTGTATTCGCTCCACAGCAACCAGCGGGTGACGCCCTTACGCTTGAGCTCTCGATGAACCTCCGCCCAGTTCGGCAGCGGCGGCCGGCTCGCCACACACGGCGATTGCGGAAACAACAACGCCGTCAACGCGTCTTCGTCCAGCTCCTCCGGTAACGGCCACGACAGCCCAGCCGCACGGGCCCGGCGGACGTAGTCCGACACCGTCGAGCGGGACACCCCGCAACTCCTGGCAACCGGCCGGTCCCCCAGCTTCGATTCCCACTTCAGGCGAAGAATTTCTCTGATTTTGCGCATGGATAAATGCTCCCGCGGCATCGCGATACCTCCAAAAAGGCCGCGACAATACCGCCATTTGTCTCATGCGCAGCACCCCCGGATCCCAGGTGCTCGATTTCACCGGAATCAGTGCTCGATTTAGCCGGAATGGGTGCTCGAATTAAATCGGAATCGGCGCTCGATTTGCGCCGGAATCAGTGCTCGTTTCCAGCCGGAATATGCAGACGCGTACCCAAGGACTGCGATACATTTGCAGTGACATGTGGAAACCCTATCTCAAGGTGGTTGCCAAAAAGGCCGGTCATACGATTCACA
>CAMYMN010000127.1 GCA_947259395.1 uncultured Gammaproteobacteria bacterium
ATGGCCAAAATGAAAGACGATGCCCGGTTAGCCAGGACAGTCAAGCGTGTTGAGAAAGCGCTGGCTGAACAAAAATGATAAATGTCAAGACTTGACCCCATAAACATAAATATATCTGGTGAATTCACGTCTGAAGCGCAACAGTCCGTATATTAAAAAAGACCTCGTGAGGTGTTCGGTAGCCTAGGCATTTCCTGGGACGATTATTGAGTTTTTGAACAACTCTGGCAACAGCTTGGTAGGTGGTCTGTGTAAAGTCTGTTCCTTTTGGAAAGTATCTGCGTATTAGGCCATTGGTATTTTCATTCGTTCCTCGTTGCCACGCGGCATAGGGATCAGCAAAATAGATCATTATACCCAGTTGTTGTTCTATGGTTTTAAACTGTGCAAACTCCTTCCCATTATCGACGGTCATAGTTTTTCTACACTTCCCAGGTATCTTACGAAAGGCGAATTGGGTCCGCTGCGAGTAGGTTTCGGCGCGCTTGTCTTTGAGTTTTGCCGCCACCAGATACCGGCTCTTTCGTTCAACATGGGTGGCCAGAGCGCCTTTGCCTTTGGCGCCTTCCAAAGTATCACTCTCCCAATCGCCGATCCGGTGACGAGCATCGACGATGGCGGGCCGTTGTTCGATGCCCACACGATTGGGAATCAGGCCCCGACAAGACAGACGTTTGCGCTGCCTGCGTCGCTTTTTATGCTGACGCACGAGGCATTGATATAATTGGCCGCCCTCGGCGGCATCGGCATAGACCCAGCGATAGAGGGTTTCATGGCTCAGCTGCATTGAGGGTGTCTGGGGATAGGTACGTCTCAGGCGCCCTGAGATTAGCTCCGGCGACCACCCTTCTTTTAATATCTTGGTGACTTGCGTATAAAGCGCCCGATTGCGCTTCTTGCTGGGGCGATGGGCCTGTGCCCGTCGTCGCTTGGCGAATTCCTGGGCGCTTTCATGCCAATAGACGCATTGAAAGGGCCCAGTATTGCGTCTTAACTCACGACTGATGGTGCTGGCCGATCGCCCAAGGCGTCGAGCTATTTCCCGGATACTCAAGCCAAAGAGTTTTAAATGGTATACCACATAGCGCTCTTGTAGTTTAAGATGCGTGTAAGACATTGTGCAGGCTCCGTTTTGGTTGTTGACGTTTGGCAAAACTAAGATTACCAAACACCTGCACGATGTCTTCTCTTTTAGTTCAACTGTTGCACTTGGAGTGTGAATTCAGAAGAAAAAAGGAGGAAAAAAGGGGACGCTACCCTTTTATCATTTATCGTAGTATCCTTCCAGCATGCCCAGGCTTGCACGACGCGTCTTCGCCAACATACCCCATCACATTACTCAACGGGGTAACAGGCGCGAAGACGTCTTTTTCACCGATGAAGATCGACGTCGCTATTTGGATTGGCTAAAAATCTATTGTCACACTCACAAAGTCGAGGTTCTGGCCTATTGTTTAATGACCAACCACATCCACCTGGTCTTGGTGCCCACCACCGAGGAAGGCCTGCAAAACGTCCTCAAGCCCTTGCATATGCGCTACGCGCAGCGGCTGAACCGCAACCGCGGGTGGAAAGGGCATGTGTGGCAAGGTCGATACTTCTCCTCACCCCTGGATGAGAGTTACCTCTGGGCGGCACTGCGCTATGTCGAGCGTAATCCCGTACGGGCAAACATGGTCCGCAAAGCCGAACGCTACCCCTGGTCAAGTGCGCCGGCCCATTGTGGGCTACGGGATGATGCGATACTGACAACAAAGAAAGCGTGGATTGATGTGCTCAAGGAGATCAAAGATTGGTCGGGCTGGTTGGCACAGAGCGATCAGCCGGAACACCTCGACACCTTGCGAAAACATAGTCAAAAAGGACTGCCCTGTGGTTCAGAGCGGTTTATCAAACGGCTGGAAAACCTCGCAGGCAGGCTGCTGCATTATCGCCCACAAGGAAGACCCAGGAAGAAAGAGAATGGTCACTGAAGAAAAAGGGTAGCGTCCCCTTTTAGTCCCCTGAAGAAAAAGGGTAGCGTCCCCTTTTATTCTTTCTGAAGAAAAAGGGTAGCGTCCCCTTTTATTCTTTTATTCCCTTTGGCTCGGCCCTGCAACTTATTGAAACGAATACCCATTGCACTACAATAAGCCGGCAAGGATTAGTCTGGGTGTCCTGCTACTGTTCTGTGAACACTAAGGTGTTCAGCACACCTTACGTCTTTTTCAATAGATAGGCATGGTTACTTGAAACGGTGGATTGCACGGGGATTGTGGATTGGGTGTCTGTCGCCCCGCGCCACAATCAGTAACAATATCCTTAGCATGCGGTTACTCGTATTAACCCTGTTCTTCTTTTCCGGGGCATGCGGTCTCGTCTACCAGATCGTCTGGGTCCGCATGCTCACGCACGTGTTCGGGACGACGGCCACCGCCGTGGGTGTCGTACTGGCGGCGTTCATGTCGGGGCTTGCGCTGGGCAGCTTGCTCGTCGGAAAAGTGGCCGACCGCAACCCCCATGCGCTTCGCTTCTATGCCATCCTGGAGATAGGGATTGGTCTCGCGGCGCTCGCCGCACACTTTCTGCTGGGGAGGATCACGCCCGCGTATCTCGCGCTCTACGAGATCTCGGGACATTCCGAAGCGATGCTGGCGGCGGCGCGTTTCGTCCTGGCCTTTGGCCTGGTCATGATACCGACCTTCCTCATGGGCGCGACACTGCCAGTGCTGGCGAGGTTCGTTGTCCGGCGGCTGTCGGCAGCGGGCGCCGAGCTGAGCACCCTCTATGCCATCAACACCGTTGGCGCGGTCGCGGGCGTCATGGTGTCTGGCTTCTACCTGATCGGAACCTTTGGCATTCACGTGACCGTCTACGTTGCGGTCGTGGGCAACCTGGGTCTGGGCCTGATCGCGTGGGTGGCGTCCCGCCGCGTTACGCCGCTCCCCGCGATCCTGGAGCCTCCATCCCAAGCAAGGCCGGAACCGGACACGCCGATCGGACAGGCGCTTTCACGCAGAACCTATGCCCTGCTGCTGTTCGCCCTGTGGGTGTCCGGCCTGACGTCCTTCGCCTACGAGATCTACTGGACGCGCTCGCTGGTCTTTCTTCTGGGGAATTCGACCTACGCGCTCACCACCATGCTGACGGCGTTTATTGCCGGCATCGCGCTCGGCGGTTATCTGATTCGCCTGGTCGTGGACCGTGTCGTGGACAGGGTGGCGCTGTTTGGTTGGATACAGGTGCTCATTGCGGTGTCTTCGGCCGCCGCGCTGCCAGTGCTGTTTGCCTTCCTCGAGCCACAGGCGATCCGATTATTGCTGGGCAAGGCGGTGAGCGATGTCGGGCTGCTCACGGTCGAACGCTTTGGCATTGCGCTGCTCGTGATGCTGGTCCCGGCGACATTGATTGGCGCGACCTTTCCTTTGGTGGGCCGTGTCGGAATCGTCGATCTCCGGCACACGAGCAGGCGCGTTGGAATGATCTATGCGAGCAATACCTTTGGAAATGTGATCGGCGCCTTACTGCCCGGCTTCGTGCTCCTGAACTGGATCGGTATCCAAGGGGGCATCCTGCTCATGGCGGCCTTGAACGCCTGCATCGGATTGACGCTCCTGGCGCTGCGCCTGGGCGATGCACGGTACCTGCGCTGGGCCGTGCCGGCTGCCGCCGCGGTCGCGCTGGTGGTGCTCGTGCGTGTGCCGCTCGACTTTCAGTTTCCGACTGAGAATGAGCGTCCGACGCACCAGGTCCTGTTTTACCGTGACGGGCCGTCGGCCACGACCAAGGTGACGTTCGACCCGAAAACGGGCGCGAAGGTAATGGCCATCGACGGTATCGTCATTGGCGGCAACACGATCACCGAATACAAACAACTGTTGCTGGCTCACTTACCCAAGCTGCTGCGCGACGATGTCTCGACCGAGCTGACGATCGGGTTCGGTTCCGGCATGCTGGCGGGCGAAAGCATCCGCCATGACCGGGTGCAAGCGATCACCTGCGTGGAGATCGAGCCGAGTGTGGTCATGGGTGCGGCTGCTTTCACCCAGGAAAACCACGGTGTGCTGTCCCATCCGCGCGTGCGAGTGGTGATCGACGACATCGCGAATTATCTGCGGACCACGTCTGATCGCTACCGCGTGATCTCCGCCGACGAGAAGACGTCGCTCGACTATGCCTCCAACGGGTTTTCCTATTCCTCTGAATACTACGATCTACTCCGGCAGCGCCTGGCACCCGGCGGCATCCTCATTCAGTGGGTGCCGGCAAACCTGCCGCCGAGCCAGTACGCGATGGTCCTGAGCCTGCTTTACAAGACGCAGCCCGAGCACGTTCGTCTCATCATGATCGATCCCAAGATGCTGGAACTGTCTGTTTACGAGGGTATTCCGCATTTGCTGACACCGGTTGTGACCGATATGTCAGAGGCGGCCAACGCATTGCGTTGGTGTGTTGCGGAGATGGACCGTCGCTATCG
>CAMYMN010000128.1:0-2663 GCA_947259395.1 uncultured Gammaproteobacteria bacterium
GGACTGATGGATTTGTTAGACTTAGTTGTCATGGGTCTTTCTCCTGTGTTGGTGGTTACGGTGTAGGAACCACAACCTCAACACAGGACAGACCCATCCTCATTGACTTAATACAAACTTACCGCACCTCCCTCATCGTGCCTCCATCTACCGCGCGAGCGGTTTAGTCCGTTCGTTAAGGGTTGTTAGATGCCTGCCCGGGATTGAGCTTACGATGAATGGCAAGCCGGTGTCTGGGGCAGGCGTCTAACAAGCCTCGAGGGAGGAAACCGCGGGACGGTGTCTCGAATGTTTATCTATGGGGAATGATAGAAGTTGGGGTTTGCTTGCACGGCAAGACTTGAAGTGGTTTGAGGCGGGTCGCGCAACGGAGTTGCCGTAGTGGGGGAATTTAGGTTGGCTTTGTGTGCGGTATCGAGTCGGGAATGGGGGTGATTGAGGCGTTGTGTAACATTGATCTCGCGCACGTCGCTAATGCGGCGCGCCAGGTCAGTTGGTGTGTGTATTTTTAGTCGCACGCGGGTCATAGCGGGGGTGCTCGTGCGGGAGGTGTACGCGGTAGGGTCTCGATGATGGTCATGGCCGCACCGCAAGTTGGGCATATATAGGTGTTGCGGGGTGTATTGTTGTTGTCTTGCGCGGTTTCGGTTTGTTCGTTGGTATGGTGGATGAGAAGTGTGCGCAGTCGTTTCAGGTTTGGATTGCGCACGGGGTTGGCGAACAGGCCGAAGTGGCGGATGCGATGGAAGCCTTTGGGGAGGACGTGGATGAGGAAGCGGCGGATGAACTCCTCGGCGGCCAGGGACATGGTTTTATAGCGTTTGTGTTGTTTAGCGCGATAGTCCTTCCATGTGAAGGTGACGCGTTGTTGATCGTAGGCCACGAGCCGGCGATTGGAGATGGCGACGCGATGGGTGTAACGGGAGAGGTATTCGAGCACGGCCGCGGGGCCTGCGAAGGGGCGTTTGGCGTACACCACCCAGTCGATCTGGCGTAGGGGTGTGAGGAACTCGGCGAAGGCTTTGGTGTTTGTGAGAGCTTGATGTTGGCCATAGAACTGCAGGCGACCTTGTCGGTGCACGGCGTTGAGTTGTTCGAGGAACACCCGTCGGAAGTATCGCGACAGCACGCGTACGGGTAGGAAGAAGCCGCGTTTGCAGGCTACCCATTGCTGCCCATTAGGGGACAGTCCGCCGCCGGGGACGATGCAATGCAGGTGCGGGTGATGGGTCAAGGCCGAGCCCCAGGTGTGGAGCACGGCGATGAAGCCCAAACGTGCGCCTAAGCGTTTGGGGTCGGCGGCGATGGTGAGCAAGGTCGCGGCGGTGGCCTTAAATAGCAGGTCGTAGACCACCGCCTGATTCTGATAGGCGATATCGCCAATGGCGGCGGGCAAGGTGAATACGACGTGGTAGTACGGAACCGGGAGGAGCTCACGCTGGCGGTCGGCGAGCCAGCGTTTAGCGGCGGCGCCCTGGCACTTGGGGCAGTGCCGATTGCGACACGAGTTATAGGCAATCTGCTGGGTGGCGCAGTGGTCACAGCGCAATACGTGGCCACCGAGCGCGGCGCTGCGGCAGCGCTCGATGGCCGACATGGCCCGGAGCTGACCGAGGCTGATATGCCCTGCGTTTTGATCCCGCCACGCCGGCCCGTGGTCGCGGAAGATCGCCGCGACCTCCCACCGAGGCCGAGCCACGTTGCAGGGTCAGCTCAGTGATTTAAGATCCAAATACTCCAGGGGGCCTTTGACCTCGCGTAACAGACTCGCCGCGACCTGGCTGTAGCGTGCGGTGTTCTCGAGCTTCTTGTGTCCAAGCAATATCTGGATGATGCGGATATCCTCGTGATGCTCGAGCAAGTGGGTGGCGAACGCATGACGTAAAGAATGCAGCGACACGCGTTTGTCGATCTTGGCGGCGCGGCGCGCTAAGTGAAACGCCCGATTCAATTGCCGGGTCGACATCGGGTTTACTGGATTCTGGCCCGGAAACAGCCAGCCCCCGGGGAGCAGCTTGTGCTGCGCCCGGCCCTGGCGCCACCAGGCGCGCAACAGTTGCAGTAGCGCCGGCGAGAGCATGGCGTAGCGGTCTTTTTTGCCCTTGCCCTGTTCGACGTGCAGCACCCTGCGTTCGCTGTCGATGTCGGGCACCTTGAGGTGTACGACCTCGCTGGCGCGCAAGCCGGCCCCGTACGCCACGCCCAGTGCCGCTTGATACTTGCGGCTCCCGGCCGCTTGCAGCAGTCGCGTCACTTCTTCCACGCTCAACACCTCAGGCAACTTGCGCGGTTCATACACGTGGCGCATCTTCTTCATCGCCTCAGGGCGATCTACTGTCACTTCGAAGAAGAATTTCAAGCCGGTGATTTGGGCATTCAAACTGACCCGCGAGACATCCTGTTCGACGAGATGCAACTGATACCGCCGTAGATCCTCCGCTTCAGCGGTATCCGGGGATCGCCCATAAAACCGCGTGAAGTTCTTGACCGCCCGGATATACGCGATCTGCGTCTTAGGCGAGAGCTTACGCAACGTCATGTCCTCGATCATGCGTTGGCGCAATGGACTGATGGATTTGTTAGACTTAGTTGTCATGGGTCTTTCTCCTGTGTTGGTGGTTACGGTGTAGGAACCACAACCTCAACACAGGACAGACCCATCC
>CAMYMN010000128.1:2680-6863 GCA_947259395.1 uncultured Gammaproteobacteria bacterium
CACAACCTCAACACAGGACAGACCCATCCTCATTGACTTAATCCAAACTTACAGCACTTCCCCCAACGAACCCCCAGCTACCGCGCGAGCGGTTTAGTCGTGTGCCGAGCATGTTTGGAAGCTTAGGGGTGAAAGTCCCCTGCACAGTCAGATGGAGACGAAGTGCTAGTGAAGCGCAAGGGCATCATCGCGAGGTGGTGTCTGAAGGCAGCGTGGATCAAAGCCGCGACCTGACGAACAGGAACCGGATAGGAGGCGACCCTGGTCGGACGAGCAGGCGACGTACTGCGAAGTCCCTATCCATCAAGGGCCAGTGGACGTAGATCCGGCAGGTGTGCGGTGAAGGCGGTCAAACTTACCTCGGGAGGTCTGTGTCGTGTCCCGGAGTTTGGGACTGAGGAAGCCGTAAGGCGACCCGAACGCGGTGCAGAAGTCAGCAGACGGCATATTAGGTCATGCGGTCGGCAAGGCTATTGAGGCACTCCAAGGCCGAAAGGCGGAGCGAACAGATAGGCCGGGCCGTAATCGGATGACTGAAGGCCTGAACGATTGGGAGTGGCAATTAGGACTCGTGACTCATGAGTGGAACGCGGCAGAAAATCCAGTACACGCAATTGCGTCTGGCCTTGGCAGCGGAAGGTTGGGGTGAAGCCCCGGACACCGCCTGTGAAGGGACCGAATCATTCGCGGCGAAACGAATCTCCGAACGCCCGGCAGGCGAAGCAAGGTTGATGGAGGAAGTATGTGATCGAACGAATCTAGAGATTGCGTGGAAACGTGTCCGTGCGAACAAGGGTAGCCCGGGCGTTGATGGTCTGACCATTGACGCCACACTGGGATATCTGCGTGAGCATTGGCCAACTCTGCGGGACCACCTGTTGAGCGGGACCTACATCCCGAAGCCGGTCAGGCGGGTTGAAATCCCCAAGCCCGGTGGTGGGGTGAGACGGCTCGGCGTCCCTTGTGTCGTCGACCGACTGATTCAGCAAGCGCTGCTTCAGGTTCTCCAACTACGGTGGGACCCGACGTTCTCCGAGTACAGCTTCGGTTTCCGACCGGGACGCTCGGCGCATCAAGCAGTCGCCCAAGCGCAGCAGTATATCGCGCAGGGTTACGACTATGTTGTGGATCTTGATCTAGAAAAATTTTTCGATCAAGTCAACCATGACCGCTTGATGTCTCTGGTTGCGACACGGATATCGGATAAACGTGTGCTGAAACTCATTCGGGCGTTTTTGAACGCCGGGGTGATGGAGGGCGGGTTGGTGCGTGCAGTGGAGAAGGGAACACCACAAGGGGGTCCACTCTCACCGTTGTTGAGTAACCTCGTCCTAGACGAATTTGACCAAGAGTTATCGCGGCGTGGTCATCGGTTCTGCCGCTACGCGGACGACTGCAACATTTTTGTTCGCAGTCGACGCGCCGGTGAACGGGTGATGGCCAGTGTGCGTCGATATTTGAGCACGAAGTTGCGGCTGAAGGTCAACGCGTCGAAGAGCGCGGTATCTCGACCGGCGGAACGAGAGTTCCTGGGTTTCAGTCTTGCGAACGACGGCAGTGAGCGACGCATTGCTCCGCAGGCTGTTGCTCGATTCAAAAGGCGGGTCCGGGACCTGACCAAACGCACGCGCGGCGTTAGCCTCGAACAGCTGGTCGAGCCTCTGGCTCAGTATCTGATCGGCTGGCGAGGCTACTTTGGCTTTTGCCAAACGCCGAGGGTGCTGTCGCACCTGGACGCATGGATCCGCCGGCGGTTACGCATGTTCCTCTGGCGGCAATGGCACAATGGACCGAACCGTTTCGCGCAGCTACGCCGACGTGGCGTACCAAAGTTCAATGCTGCGGTGGCGGCGGGTTCGCCCACCGGATTTTGGCGTATGTCTAGTCATCCGGCGGTCCAACACGCCTTGCGCAATCACTACTTCGATTCGATCGGTCTTCCGAGAGTCGCCGACGCTTTGTCCGCATAACTCAATCGAACCGCCGTGGTACGTGACCCGTATGCCCGGTGGTGTGGGAGGGGTGGTGCCGTGAGGCTCCCCCCTATCCCGATCCCCGGCCAGTTCCCGTCATTCATACACAACTGACCATCGTCATCTGGATGACCGTTGTAGACTCAAAATTGGGCATTCGCTGTCAAGCATTGCAACAACCAAGACGGTCTCTGGCCGGCGTCAATTATTTCTTCCGCCTGGCAAATCTATATGTCGCTGAACAGGTCTCGTTCTTTTCAAAATATAGTGATGTCTCGCTCAGCACTGATTCGCTTGAAAGCGAAGTTCCATAAGACATACTGAAGTTCCTTATCTAGGAGCCAATCGACGACTCACACGAACAAGTAGACTCGTAGTACCATAACCAACGACCGGCTCTGGAATATTTGCGCCAATGCCTGAAACGCGTGTTCATCGAAAACTCGCTGCCATCCTAGCCGCCGACGTGGTCGGCTACAGCCGGCTTATGGGGATCGACGAATCCGGAACCCTGGCCCAACTCATGGCCCACCGCAAGGAGTTCATCGATCCCAAAATTGCTGCCCACAATGGGCGCATTGTCAAACTCATGGGCGACGGTGCCTTGGTTGAGTTTTCTAGCGTGGTGGAGGCAATGGAGTGCGCCGTCGCAATTCAACGGGGCATGTGCGAACGCAACGCCGAAATTTTAAAAGATCGACAGATCGTATTCCGCGTTGGCATCAACTTGGGCGATATTATCATTGAAGGGAATGACATCTACGGGGATGGTGTCAATGTCGCGGCTCGTCTAGAAAGTCTCGCCGACCCAGGCGGTATATGCATCTCCGATACCGTTCGCAATGCGGTAGGAAACAAAGTGGCTGTAGGTTATGAGTCAATGGGGAAGCAACAAGTTAAGAACATCGCCGAACCGGTGCATGCATATCGCGTTTTATTAGACTCAGAGGCAAAACAATCCAAAGAGACCTTGGGAAGAGGTAAGACACGTCGACGTTTGGTGACAGTTATCGCACTAGTGCTACTAATCGCAACAGGGAGTATCGCGCTATGGCAATTGTATCCTCGCGACCGTACGCCACTACCTGCAAACATTACCACAAAAGACGGATCGTTGGAGTTACCCGACGATCCCTCGCTCGTTGTGTTGCCCTTCAAAAACCTGAGTAACGACACGAAACAAGATTTCTTTGTCGATGGACTAGCCGAGGATCTAATCACGGATCTCGCAAAATTAGCCGGATTGTTTGTTATATCGAGAAACTCCGCCTTCACCTATAAAGATCAAGTAGTCAATATAAAACAAGTGGCTGAAGAACTAGGGGTGCGTTATGTCATCGAAGGCAGTGTTCGGCGCGCTGAGAATAGGATCAGGGTTAATGCGCAGTTGATTGATGCATTATATGATCGACACCTCTGGGCCGAACGCTACGACCGTGTATTGGATGATGTGTTCGCGGTGCAAGACGACGTCAAACAGAAGATTGTCGCGGCATTGGCGATTAAACTAAAATCAGGCGAGCAGAAACAACTTATCGGCAAGCCGACCGACAATGTTCAAGCTTATGAATATTTCCTGCGCGGCTGGCGGAACATGTCTGGTCGTTTGACGATTGTCAGAGCACAAGGCGCCTTGAAACGGGCGATTGAACTCGACCCGAACTTTGCCAAAGCCTACGCCGCCCTGGCAATGACCTACGCCATGGACTATCGAGGATCAATTTTATATGACCATTGGATACGACCGCCAGCAACCGTTCGGACTCAAGTGCACGCACTTGCCGAGAAAGCCTCAGCTCTGGACCCCACACTTGCATTGCCGGAGTTGGTCTTTGCGCAAATTCGGCTTTCGAATCGAGAATACGACAAAGCCCTGGAACACGTGAGCAAAGCCGTGGCACTGGAACCGAGCAATTCAGAGATCTACGCAACTCGCGCCTTAATCCTGACCGCTACAGGCCGGCACCAGGACGCGCTGGCTGCAATGCAGCAGGCCATACGCCTGGATCCCAAACCACCTAATGATTACCACAACAAGCTTGGCAGGATTTATTTCGCGCTAAGGGACTACGAGCGCGCCATTGAGAGCCTGCAAAGATCGCAGCAACACAGACGAAGCGAGTATTTTTTCAATTTTTATCTGCCTGCCAGCTACGCGTTATCCGGTCAAAAAGTTGAGGCAAAGACCACGACGAATTACCTGTTGAGCG
>CAMYMN010000129.1 GCA_947259395.1 uncultured Gammaproteobacteria bacterium
ACCCATTGCGACCCCTGGGCCTTCGGGAATAATTGAACACCGAAGTTAATTATAACGTCCTCCGGTCTTGACTAGCAGTTCTCGCAATATTATTCGACGCAAGATCGCCTAGCGATCAAGCCATGGATTTCTCGTGCGTGAAGCTGGTAGAGGGGCGGGTCACCCCGGCCCCTCCCCGGTAAGAACCCACCGTGCCCTATTAAGGCAGTAGGCTCAAGACAAAACCGTTTACGCGGCGACACGAGACACGAAGAGTGGGTGATAAATCCGTACCCGAGGAAGCGGATGGGCCTGCAAAAACAGGGTGAACCGCTCCCAGCTAAAGGACTTACGTTGACTGCGCCGATTGAGATGCCGGAACAGGATCCGCGTGGCGCGGTGAACAAACGTATTCACCGCGGCGGTGTTAAAGGACACCCCAAAATACTGGATGTGTCCCCGCAACTTGGCGCAGAACATCGCCCAGATCCACGGTAATCGTCGCCGGTTCCGCACCGCACGTGCCCAGATCGCAACGCGTTTGAGTTTGATCCGTAGACGCGCTCCGCTGGTCTTCACCTTCGGAATCCACGCGCCCCGGCGAGATCGTCCCCAGTAGAAGGTAAACCCAAGGAAATCAAAGGCCCCTTGACGCTCACCCCGCTGCCGGGCACGCCTGGAAAACGGCACCAGTCGAGTTTTCGTCTCGTTGAGACGAAGACGATATCTGGCTAACCGTTTCCCCAGCGCTTCACGAATCCGCTTCGCATCTTTCTCAAACTGACAACACACGACCACATCATCACCATAGCGAAACATGGCGACATGACCCGCACAATGGCGCTTGACCGTCTGTTCAAACCAGATATCAATCACGTAATGCGCAAAGATGTTCGCGAGCACGGGACTGCACAGGCTCCCCTGCGGCACCCCCTCGTCGCTAACACGCAGTTCACCCTCCGCCATCACCCCGGCTTTGAACAACCGGACCATATAACGGAGCAACCGCGTATCGTTGATCTTCTCACGCAATATCTCAAGCAACAATCCATGATCGATCGAGTCAAAATAGCCAGCCACATCAACATCGATGACCGCCTGAACCTCATGCCGATACAAATGCTGATAAAGCGCTCGAACCGCATCGTGACAGCCCCGCCCTGGCCTGAATCCATAGGAACAGTCCAAAAACATGGGCTCGTAGATGCTCTCCAGCACCTTGTGCATCATTCTCTGCACGAGTTTGTCCTCGAAGTTGCCGACGCCTAACGGACGCTTTGCACCCGGCTGACCGTCTTTCGGAATCAGTACCCGTCGTACCGGTCCCGGTCGGTAAGCCATGCGCTTCATCCGCGACACCAGATCCTTGAGGTTGCCGTCCAAGTCCTCTCCATATTGCGCCTTCGTCATCCCGTCCACTCCCACGGCCTTCCTTCCATCCAGCTCGTGAAAGCACGCAGCGAGAGATTCTTCCGTGAACAGGTGCATCAAGCAGTCAAACTGCTTACCCGGCTCCCTCGCCGATAACCACGCTATCCTCTTCAGTTTCGTGTCCGTCGTTACATAGGTCTCTGTGGTCCCCACGACGTTTCCCCTTAGAGGTTGGTTTCACCCAGGGCCCTTCCCTCCGCGGGTGTTACCCCGCATCGCAGGTAATATGGCCCATCTGACTTCCCGTTCGCCATCTCGATGTCCTCGCTGTTACACTTGTTCGTCGATACTCCTATCCCTTGGAGAGCAAACAGGATCTCCCACGTTCACCTACCTGCTTTTGTTGCATGCCATGCTCTCTGACCCCGGGGACGCCGCACACCACTGCCCTTCCCATAATGTGCGATGTTGCCTTCTGGCATTTGGAAACCATCGGCCCTCCCAAATCAGTCATTAACGGGGCTCAATCACTTCAGCCTAACGAACGGCTTACGGCCTACAACATCTCTGTCTACGCTTAACCTCCTTCGTTACCAAACAAAGTCCAAGACTCGATACTGAGTGTGGCGGGTCACCACTTCTCAGGCGGCACTTTCAGCCGCTAGCCCGTCTTTCGCAACTCACCCTGATTTTAGTGAATCCGAAAAAATCTGTGACCGTCAAGTGATTGATTAACCTGCGTGCGGGTTGGCCATGGAGGCCGAAATCCGTCTGTAGTGCCGACCTACCCTATTGAACAGATTGTTTTTTCCGGCAAACTGTCGGCATGTTTTTGCGGGCCAAACGCCGTTTCAAGGATGGCAAGGAACACCGGTACTGGAGCATTGTTGAGAACCGACGCTGCCGCGGTAATCGCGTGGTCCAACGCCAGGTGTTGTATCTGGGTGAGATTAATGATCAACAGCATGCGTCTTGGTGTCGCACCATCGATGTGGTGCAAGAGGATGCGCGCAAGGCCCGGCAGATTGCCATTTTCCCGGAAGACCGCCCGGCACCTGAGCTGGACTGTGAAGTAGTCCAGGTCAAGCTCAATGCACTGCAGCTGCGACGTGCGCGGCAATGGGGTGCGTGCTGGCTGGCGTTGGAGTTGTGGGGACAACTGCGGCTGGACGATTTCTGGTTGCAACACCTGAAACCCAGTCGTCAGGGGACACGTTGGTTGCAGGTATTAAAGACGTTGGTGTGTTACCGCTTGATTGATCCTGGCAGTGAGTGGCGGCTGCATCGGCAATGGTTCGAGCAAAGCGCGATGGCGGATCTTTTGGGTGAAGACTTTGCGCTGGTACAAAAAGACAAGTTGTACCGTTGCCTGGATCGATTGTTGCCTCACAAACGGGCCTTTTTCTCGTATCTGAAACAGCGCTGGCAAACGCTGTTCAATCCACGCTTTGATATCTTGCTGTATGACTTAACCAGCACCTATTTTGAATCGGATCCACCGGGGGTTGGGAAACGTCGCTACGGCTACAGCCGCGATAAACGACCCGATTGCGTACAGGTGGTGATTGCACTGATTGTGACGCCGGAAGGATTTCCCTTGGCCTATGAGGTGATGCCGGGCAACACCAGTGACAAAACCACGCTTAAGGATTTTCTCAAGAAAATCGAAGACCAGTACGGAAAAAGCCAACGCGTGTGGGTGATGGACCGGGGTATCCCGACCGAAGCGACGCTGGCCCAAATGCGCCACAGCAAGACCCCGGTTTATTATCTGGTCGGCACACCGCGGGGCCGCCTGACCAAGCTGGAGAGCGCGTTTGTCGGCAAGCCCTGGGCGCAGGCCCGTGGGTCGGTGGAAGTCAAGCTGCTCGAACAATCCGATGAGCTGTATATCCTGGCCCGCAGCACCGGACGGATGCATAAAGAACGGGCGATGCGAAGCCGCAGGCTCAAACGGTTATGGAAAAGACTGCATCAACTGCAGCGGCAAAAACTCACCCGTGATCAGTTACTCGTCAAACTGGGGTCCGCGAAAAAAGAGGCCGGCCGAGCCTATGCCCTGGTCGACATCCAATTACCCAAGGACAACGACGAGTTACAGACCCATGGCTTTGGCTTCTCGCTGCGCAAAGACAAGCTGCGACAAATCCGCCGTCGGGAAGGGCGCTATCTACTAAGATCCAATCTTACCCATAGTGATCCCGCCACGCTGTGGGAATACTATATCCAGCTGACCGAAATCGAGCAGGCGTTCAAGGAACTCAAGAGTGATCTCGCGATTCGGCCGATTTACCACCAACGGGATCATCGTATTGAAGCGCACATCTTTGTCGCCTTCATCGCCTACTGCCTGCAGGTGACGCTGAAACAACGATCCCGTTCCCTGGCCCCAGGCCTGACCCCCCGCGCGGTGCTGGATAAGTTCGCCGCGGTCCAAATGGTCGACGTGCATCTGCCGACGACCGACGGGCGCCATCTCATCTTGTCTCGTTACACACAGCCGGAGAAAGACCTACAACTGCTACTCGGACAGCTAAAGTTGAGCCTGCCTGAGCAACTGCCGCCGAAGATCCAAAGCGCGCCACAACCGCCGATGTAGTGCCGACCTTTGTAAGTCGGATTCAATGAAATCAATGCCTTAAGATAATTCTACCCCGCCAGTTGCGAAAGACGGGTTAGGTGACGTAAGCGCTTTTACCAGCAGCATGCGCGGTTTTCGCAGCCGGAAACCGCCCATGGCGTCAACGGCTCCC
>CAMYMN010000130.1 GCA_947259395.1 uncultured Gammaproteobacteria bacterium
GCATCTTAGTACGCGCCCGTAGCTCAGTTGGATAGAGTACCTGGCTACGAACCAGGCGGTCGGGAGTTCGAATCTCTCCGGGCGCGCCATTTTTCAATGGTCTATTCTGGTCACATGGTTTACACATTATTCCGGACACATAGTTAACACTTTGTCCGGTTCGAAGGGATTGGGGGCGGGTTCGACCCGGCCTTCATCCATATCAAAGAATCCTAAATCATAATGGAGGAAGCTGACCAGCCAGATTTGGTCTTCAACCTCACGGATGCCGACGGTTTGGCCGGCGAACACGGTGCTTAAGTTGATTTTGCGGTGGCCGATGCAGATTCGTCCGCAGCGGGTGATGCGGATGGTGCGATCGTGATACGGGTATTCGGGGTCGGGCGGCGGTTGGTAGACCCGAGCTGATGGTGTATACAGATCCCCGGGATAAGCCCCGCTGAGTGCCTGGTGTGGGCGCTCGTTATTGTACAACCAGGCAAAGCAAAACCCATATAACGGAAAATCGAGAAGTTTATTATCGATGGCATCCGTGTTTCGGCAAACGCGTTGAGATAAAGCAAGGAGTCAACAAACCACGCGGTGCCGTATTTCGGTGTGTTATTGATGCCGCGGAGTTTCCAAGCACGTTGGAGATTCCCAAATGGATGTTCGATCGCGCAGCATGCGCGTTGATGGTCGATATAGTCAAGCCAAATGTGAGCGTTGATACGCTTTGGGAGTTGCAGTTATTACTGCAAAGCGCCGCATCGACCAACGATATGGTAGAAGAACAGCGTCATTCACCAAAACGGAAAGGAGACGCTGATGAACACCCCACAACCTCGACGTCGAGTCAATCAGTTATATCTGTTCCGCGCCACTGTAAGGCTACCGCAGTGGCAATCACTGCCCCGCGAAGCACGCGAGAATGTGCTTCGGTTGACGGCGCTGATGCTGCGCCGTCATCTGCACCTCATCGAGGACGATGGAGGGGTAGAAGATGAACGATAAAATCCAATCACAGCACCGCGAACGCAAGGCGGTACTTTATGTTCGTCAGTCTTCGGCGTATCAAGTTGAGCACAATCAAGAGAGTCGCAAGTTGCAGTACGGGATGCGAAAACGACTGCAGCAGTTAGGTTGGCACGAGATCGAGGTGGTGGATGAAGATCTTGGCCGTTCAGCTGCAGGTACGACGACACGTATAGGCTTTGAGCGTATGGTGGCCGATGTCTGCCTGGGTAAGGTTGGCGCCGTTGCTGCGCGTGAAGTATCGAGGTTTGCACGTAACAGTCGAGAGTGGCAACAGTTGGTGGAAGTCTGCCGTGTTGTTGATACGCTGCTTATCGATCAAGAGACGGTGTATGCGCCCCGGCAAAGTAATGATCGGCTGCTACTCGGGCTGAAAGGCAGTCTCAACGAATACGAGTTGGATTTATTGCGCCAACGTTCGGTACAGGCGCGTCGAGAGAAGGCGCGCCGTGGTGAGCTGGTGATTAGCGCCCCCGCCGGGTTCCTAAAGACAACCGATCAGCGAATCGAGAAGGATCCGAACCGGCGTGTTCAAGAAGCCATCGATCTGGTGTTTGCGAAATTCATGGAGTTGGGCACGGTGCGGCAGACTTTGTTGTGGTTTCTGGAGCACGATCTTCAAGTCCCGGTACGTCGAAGTGGTGGAGCACTGACCTGGCGACGGCCGGCGTACCGCATGTTCTATCGCTTCCTAACCAGCCCGATCTACGGTGGCGCCTATGCTTACGGTAAGACAGAGGCGGTAACGCGGTATGATCACGACCAGCCATGCCAGATAATACGCCGCAAACAACGAGACGACTGGTTATCACTGATCCCAAACGCGCACGAAGGATATGTAAGCTGGGAGCAGTTCGAACGTATCCAGCAGATGATCGCCAACAATAACTTTGCGCAAGGTCGACCGGGTGCGGCCAGGCAAGGTGCTGCATTACTTGCGGGCTTGCTGCGCTGCCGACGCTGTGGTCGGAAGTTAATCGTCCGTTACACCGGCGCACAACACGATATACTACGATACAGTTGTTCTCGCGGTTGGTTGGATAATGGTGAGGCGCGATGCATCGCCTTCGGTGGCGTCCCCGTGGACGATGCCATTGGATATGAAATATTACGTGTGGTGCAGCCAGAAGCAATAGAGGTAGCTATCGTGGCGAGTCAACAAGAAGCGCAAAAGCAAGATGCGGTACTGGCCGCGCTTAAGAACGAGCTTGAGGCGGCTCGATATGAGGCGCAACGGGCGTTTAAACAATATGACGCGGTTGATCCCGATAATCGCTTAGTTGCCGATGAGCTTGAACGTCGATGGAATGCCGGACTCAATCGAGTTGAGGCGCTGGAACAACAGATCGAGGAGCATACGGCCGCAGAATCGACTACGCCAACGCCGTCCTTGAGTGACTTCGAAGAACTGGCGGCGGATCTTGAGTCAGTCTGGCAAAACAACAGAACCGATGTTCGGCTAAAGAAACGCATCGTTCGTTCTCTCATAGAAGAAGTCGTTGTCGATAGCGATAGCGAGGCCGGCGAGATCATCTTAGTGATCCACTGGAAAGGTGGTGTTCATACCGAGTTACGCTTGCCAAGACGACGGCGTGGACAAAGTAACTGTCATGCCGCAAAAGAAATCATAGATGCAATCCCCATTCTGGCGCGTATCTGCACTGACGATATTATTGCGGCAACGCTCAATAAGAACAAACTTCTCACGGGTCGCGGCAATCGATGGACACGCGAACGCGTGGTCTCGTTCCGTAATCACCGAAAGATCCCCATTTATCGCAAGGAGCAAAGTGAAGCGGATGGTTGGATGAATCTGACAGCTGCAGCGCGTTATCTCGGCGTTGCATCGTTAACTCTGCGTCGCGCGGTCGAACGCGGTGAAGTCCAGGCTGAACACCCACTCAGCGACGGGCCTTGGGTGTTTAACAAGCAGAATCTCGACACAGAAGCTGCTGTTCGCCTAAAACAGAGGGCCGGCCGACGACACCAAGACCCCGTATTACCAAATCCAGATCAAGGCAATCTAGAATTATCAACCACATAGAGAGGTGGGGTAGTATGAATCGTAGTTGTAAACCTGGGTAAACTCGTCAAAGCGTTCCTGCTGCTGCAAGAAGTTGAAGGCAGGGGGTTTGGTGGTTTCTTTTTTGAGGGTGAGATGCATGCGCTCATGACGTCCGTTTTGTTGCGGGTGACCGGGTTTGATGCGCTGGATGTGGATGCCCAATCGCAGCCACCACACGGCGAGCTTGGATAAGCCAAACAGGGCATTCGCGCAGGCAAATGGTGCGCCGTTGTCGGTACGGATGGCGGTGGGCAAACCGAAGTCCTTGAATGCCCGCTCGAAAACGGTAAAGGCCAACTCCGATCGCGTGGAGGTCAATCCTTCGCAGGCAATCAGGTATCGTGATCGATAGTCGGTAATGGTCAGGGGGTAACAGTACTGTTTGTTCCCGAGCATGAACTCGCCCTTGTAATCGGCGCACCACAGTCCGTTGGGGTCGTGGGCGTCCACCAGGGCAGTGCCTTGCGCTTTGTGGCGTCGGCGTTTTCTGCGCTTAACCAGGCCGTTACGGTCCAATACGGCATGGATGGTGCTGATCACCGGCGGCTTGATCATCGGATACTGGCGGATCAGCTTGTCCCGGATTTTCGGTGCCCCCCAGGATGGGTGTTCGCGCTTGATGCCTAAGATCGTGCGCTCGACCTGGAAAGGCAGCTTATTGCTCTGACGGTAGGGCCTGCGACTGCGGTCGTAAAGGGCATCTAGGCCGCAGTCCTTGTAGCGGTTGAAGATTTTATAACCGGTGACTCGGGAGATGCCGAACTCACGGCACAGCGGTGCCATCTTCTCGCCTTCTAACAGGCGGGCTATGAATCTAAGTCGTTCATCCATCGGTTTACACTCTCTCCAGGGCATCTGGGGCCTCCCCAAATGCTCAATTGTGTAAACCATGTGTTCAGAATAATCTGCATGCTATGTCTCAGGAAGGACAAACGACTTATACTGCTCTGTTTGTTTCTCGAATCGTCACTGTGACGAAAATGTGACGTGCTCGCGAGTGTGTTGACCGCTT
>CAMYMN010000131.1:0-4084 GCA_947259395.1 uncultured Gammaproteobacteria bacterium
CGCAGTCCCACTTAACGTCTCAATAACAGGCAGCTGAAACGTAGTGAAGCGCAGTGTAAGCTGTCCGGCGCCGAAGGCGTAAAGTTGATTGATTCGTTAGGCTGCTTTTCTATTAGCATGCCTGCAACTTCCATGTTCCAAATGGATTATTGAACAAGGAACCCTCACCATAGTTAATGCTTGGGTGCGCCACAATACGATATACGGGAGCGCTAGCATCAACTGAAAATGTTTGACCACTGTATATTTCGGGGGACTCCGACAGTAAGTAGTACGTGAAAGCTCGCAAAAGCTCTGAAGGGTTTTCAGACTCAGAACTATCAACGATTGCGTCTTGTAAACCGAAATTGTGCATGCCACATGAATACACTTGCTCTGACGTTATATACACCACATATGATGAATGACTTTTGAAAAGATAGTTGTATTTACATTGTTCATCCCAATCAGCTGGTGGGTGTGCAAGTCCCGTACTCTCTACTTTTACAGCTAACCCACCAGATTTAAGTAGACCATTGGCTGCTTCCATTATGGAGTGAGCGGCCTCGATCGAGCCTCCCTTTGAGATCAGGTAAACAACAGACTTGTGTGAAGCTATGCGCTCCATTTCTGGAGTGCCCGTCCAGTGCGGACCAGCTGCTTCAAATGCGACTAGCATCCTTTCATCCGGGCTTTCAAATTGAAGCTCAAATCCTTCTTGTGTTTCAATGTTCATTAAGACCATGCCAGCAAAAATGTAGCCGCCACTGTCCTTCACAATACGTTCTACCAACTCACTTCGATCAGACCAAGGGCCTGGAATACAAAGCACGATTTCAACTTCTGGTTTGGACATTCTCATAAACTTTGTAGGGCAACCTACGTATAGACGGATTAAGTTACGGGTTATCATACGGATCTAATATCAAAGTTTACTTCCTTCCTTCCCGCAAACAAGGACTTTTTAGGGAATTCTAATACACTCTCCCGGTGTGATAGCCCGATTGAAGACCGGCCGACGCGGCCGGTCCTCGTGGTTCAAAGGCTAATGAATCATGCTCACCGCCACCGGCCCATAGTACGCCCGCGACTCTTCGATGCCGAGGTCTTTGAAATGCTCGGCAAGATCCGCCGGGCTTGGGGGTGTTAAGAGCTCTGGGACGGGGAGCTCGAAGGCATTGGCGAGTTTTTCTAAATTATCCACGCTGACATGACGTTTATGGAAGAACTAATGCCGCGGGTGCAGGGAAGCACAGGAGCGGCGCTGACCTGCCCTCTTTCGATCTGGCTGATGTAGGTGCGATGAAGCCCCGCCAACTCGGCCAGGACCTCTTGCGACCAGCCGCGGGTGAAGCGCAGGAAGCGCATTTTCTGGGCAAGCGCCAGGCGAGTGCGGGTGGGGATTTTCTCGGGTGATATCGGGACCTACTTTTTGTTGTGAAAAGGTCTTTTCTTCCGGCCCACATCATATTTTCAATCAACTCTCACACCTTTGATTAAACTAAACCGTATATTACAAGACTTGATAATCATCTAGCCGCCTCCTCAACCGAAGCGTTATTGTCGCAGTTGCACACCGCGACAACGCATTCGAAAGAGGAGACGAGCAATGAGACTATACGGCGGAATTGATCTACATTCCAGTAACAGCATGGTGGTTCTTATCGATGAGCAGGATCGCCTCATTTATGAGCGGCGACATCGCAACGATCTGGTCGAGATCGGCAGCGCCTTGTCGCCATATCGAGAGGCGATTGCGGGGATTGCGATCGAGTCAACCTTTAACTGGTATTGGCTGGTCGATGGCCTGATGGAGGCGGGTTACCGGATGCATCTGGCGAACACGGCCAAGATGCAGGAGTACGGCGGTTTGAAATACACCGACGACGCCCACGATGCCAGGTGGTTGGCGCACATGCTGCGCCTGGGGATTTTACCCCAGGGCTATATCTATCCCAAAGCACAACGCGCGGTGCGGGATCTGTTGCGCAAGCGCGCGCAGTTGGTACGCCAACGCACCGCACAGATTCTGAGTATCCAGAACCTGATTACGCGTAACACCGGTGCGTGTCTCAGCGGTAACCGGATCAAGCGGCTGAGCGGGGATGAGTTAGTCGGGATGCTTGGACTCGCCGAGCAGGCCCTGGCCGCCACCGCGAACCTGTGGGTGATGCGTGCGCTGGACGAACAGATCGCCCAGCTCGAGCAGGCGATCAAGGCGCGCGTCGGACCCAGGCAAGCGCTCAAGTGGCTGAAAACCGTGGCCGGCATCGGCGATATCCTCGGTTGGACGATCGTGTTGGAGACAGGCGATCTCGCTCGCTTTGCCAAGGTGGGCCATTATGCCTCGTACTGCCGTTGCGTGGAGAGCAAGCGCGTGTCCAACGGCAAGAAAAAAGGCGAGAACAATCGCAAGAATGGCAACAAGTATCTGGCCTGGGCCTTTGTCGAGGCGGCGAATTTCGCGGTGCGCTACAACGATCGGATCCAGCGCTTCTACCAACGCAAAAAGGCCAAGACCAATGGCGCGGTGGCGATCAAGGCCGTCGCGCACAAGCTCGCTCGCGCCAGTTACTGCGTCATGCGAGACCAGGTGGCATTCGATCTACAAAGGGCCTTTCGATGATGCGCCGGTGAGTCGTTCGGTCGGGGCGGTGAGCCTATTGAGGGGTTGGCCTAACCAGTAGATTTGATTGGCCGCCGTCCCCGACCTCTCATTGGCCTGCACGAAGGCCGCGAGTTCGACTGATGCGCCTCTGAGGTGAGCCAGCAAGGGGTTGGCGCCATCGCCGGCAGCCACAGGTTTGTGCTCTACCCGTTGGACACCCTCAGAGTGCTAACGGTTTTCTGGGGCACACTAGCGTGTGCCAGGGGTCGGTCCCAGCGCTTAGCGCTGGGACCCAATGCCTTGATCCTGATGGGTGACTGGTGCGTATCGGTCATAGACCGCGCAACCGAACCGAGAGAAAACCCGGCATGCTGCAATCAGTGAGCGCGCAGCCCCTGCAGGAGTGATAGACACCCTATGGGTGCCAAAGTAGTGTGCGGCCACTTGCCAGGGGGCGGCTAATGGGTGACCCGTCTAGCTGGAGAATATTGGCCGGCGTTAACGCCGTCCCCTCGAAGGTGATGGCGCCGGAATCCGGCTGAATCAGGCCATCGATCAGACGCAGCAGGGTGGACTTCCCGCAGCCGCTGGAGCCGATGAGCACCACGGTCTCGCCGGCCGGAACCTGAAGATCGGTCGGTGCCAGGGCCACTGTGTCGCCATAGCGTTTGGAAACTTGTGAGAGTACCAGCATCCAGGTAGTGTGTTGGATTTGCCAGTGGCACTCAAGGGATGTGTGTTTATATCGTGGGTTGCAATCACAATATTTACACCAATATATATAGAATACCGAACGTTAACGCGGCCGGTGCGTGGAGAATTTACTAAAGGTGTTTTTATGTGCGGAATTGCGGGAATTTGGGGAGACGACGACGAATCGAATGTACAACGTATGATCGAGGCCCAGCGCCACCGTGGACCGGATGGTCACGGGGTGCATGTCCATGTTAACCAAGGGGTACTGGGCCACACCCGGCTGGCCATCATGGACCCGGCCCAGGGTCAGCAACCGATTCATAATGAAAACCGCAGTGCGACGCTGGTGGCCAATGGCATGGTCTACAATCACCCCCAGTTGCGGCGACAACTTGGCGATGACCACGAGTTTTCCTCTGACAGCGATAGCGAAACCATTCTTCACGTATTTGAAGATCATGGCTTGGCGACACCGCGTTTGCTTGACGGTATGTTTGCCTTCGCTATCTCTTCGAACAATCGATTGATCCTGGCACGCGATCGCATCGGCATCAAGCCGTTGTATTATGCCCGGCAGGGTGCCGAGACGCTGTATTTTGCCTCGGAGCTCAAGGCGCTGACGCCACTGGCCGAGGATATCAAGGAGTTTCCGCCCGGTACCCTCTACGACTCTGAAAGCGGATTTCATACCTATTATCAGGTGCCCAACCAAATTCCGCTTGAGCTGGATTTTGCCGTACATATCCGCCGGGTGCGCGAGACTATCGAGGCCGCGGTGAAAAAACGGTTGTTGAGTGATGT
>CAMYMN010000131.1:4117-5112 GCA_947259395.1 uncultured Gammaproteobacteria bacterium
GGCGTTTCTCTCGGGCGGGCTCGACAGCAGTATCATTGCAGCGGTCGCACGAAAATACATGCCTGAGTTGCACACGTTCTCCGTGGGCATTGAAGGCTCGCGCGACCTGGAGGCGGCACGGCGCGTCGCGCAGCATATTGGCTCTACTCACCACGAGTATATCTATACCGCCGATGAGGTGGTCGAAAAACTACCCGAAATCATCTATCACCTGGAATCCTTCGACCAGGATCTGGTGCGCAGCGCCATCCCCACCTGGTTTTGTGCGCGCATGGCGGCAGACAAAGTGAAGGTCATCCTGACCGGTGAAGGTGCCGACGAACTATTCGCCGGCTACACCTATCACAAAGGAATTACCAATCACGAAGCGCTGCATAGTGAGCTGCGCCGCTCGGTGACCCGGCTGCACAATATCAACTTGCAGCGGGTGGATCGTATGACCATGCGCCACGCTATCGAGGCGCGCGTGCCGTTTCTGGATACCGATGTGATCGCCATGGCCCAGACCGTGCCGCCAAAATTAAAACTTAAGACCGGCGACAACGGCCAGCGTATCGAAAAATGGATCCTGCGCAAGGCGTTCGAGGATCTGCTGCCGCCCGAGATCGTGTGGCGCGACAAGGAGCAGTTTGATGAAGGCAGCGGCATGGTCGACCTGCTGCCGGCCGTGCTGGACCGCGCTGCGGCTGGTATTCATACCGAAGGCTATGCCGCACGCTTTACGGCGGATCGATTGCGTTCCAACGAAGAGTGTTTCTATCACCTTCTTCTCAGGGAGCAGTTCGACCGACCGGAGGCGGTGCTGGCCAATGTGGGCCGTTGGCAACTCGACTGATTTATCGTTGCGTTATCGCGATGGAAGTCGTTTTGAGGGTGTGTAGATCCGCTCGCGAATGCACTCATGTACCGGAAAAAATATGAAGATCTAATTCAGCGGAGATCGTAAAAAGGGCTCTGAGCTTCCCCCAATAAAACGGACGATTTAATGACAGGCA
>CAMYMN010000132.1 GCA_947259395.1 uncultured Gammaproteobacteria bacterium
TCATCAGCCGCCGGGCGTTAGCCGGCGTTAGCCCCCGGTTTTCGCGGCCTCAAACGTCGGAACCGGGGGCTAACGCCCAATGCCGTCTATTTTTGAAGAAGTGTTTTCATAGCAAAAGTTTTGGCACGGCATTCGATGCTTCTTCTTTGGTCAATTCGCGTCGAAGGAGAATGGAATGCTCGTGCCAAAAACTACGAAAAAACGGCCCCGTACACCACCAAGGAAAAAGACCTCGGTAAAGTTTACAAAATCTCGCCTATCGTTTCAAAAGTTCCAAGCCAGAGAGAACACCGAAGCCCATGCGCCGACAACGCACTCGAATCTTTCCTCAGCATCGACTGTCCTGAGACAACTCATCGACATCCCCGCCACAAAAGACTTGCTCGATCCAGAGCTGCGAACCAACGCCAAACAGGTCTACACCAATGGTGTCACGATTTGGATGCTCATTCTTCAGCGGCTCTGCAAAGGCGCCACGCTAGAGGAAACGGTTTCGCACGTGGTCGAACATGATCGCGATTTGCTTCCCGATAACAAACGGGTGCGAGATTACACGCTTTCGGAGAACACTTCCGGGTTTTCGGCTGCGCGCAATCGGTTGGGAGTCGAAGCTGTCCAGGCGTTTTCTCATGCCGTGTGTGACTACCTTGGGAGAACCGCCGATCCGATCATCGATTCGCGACGAGCGTTCATCATTGACGGCACGACGATTACTCTCGAGCCCACACCCGCTATCAAGAAGGCCTTTCCGCCAGCGAACAACCAGCACGGAGAATCGGTATGGCCAGTGGCGATGTTAATGGTTGCGGCGGAGCTGCAAACTGGCTGCGCACTTCTTCCTCAAATTGACCCGATGTACGGGCCCAATCGCACCAGCGAAGCCAAGCAAAGCGCCGAGATCGTCGTGCAGTTGCCTGAAAACTCGATCGTCATGGCGGATTCAGGATTTGGGATCTACAGCGTGGCCCATCACAGCACCCAGAGCGGTCACGACATCTTGTTCCGGCTGACAAAATCGCGATTCAACTCGATGGTGAAGAAGGCGACGCTGATCGAATCGGACGCTGGCTATTGCAGCTATGCGTTGAACTGGAAACCCTCGGCGAAAGATCGCAAAACCAATCCAGATTTGCCGGTCGATGCAGCAACACAAGTGGTCTTGCACTGCGTTGAACTGGATAACGGTCAGTGCCTTTACTTGGTAACGACTTTAGAGATTGACTCACTGAGTGCGGCCGAATTGTACTCGCGTCGCTACGATATCGAATTCGACATCCGCGACATGAAGGTGACCATGGATACGGAAAATATCCGAGCGAGGACCGTCGCGATGATGCACAAGGAACTCATGGCGAGTGTGATTGCGTTTAACTTGGTGATGCAGTTTCGTCGTCAGGCTGCGAAGTTGGCTCGGGTGGAGCCTCGTCGGTTGAGCTTCAAGGGCTGCTGGATATCGTTCAAAGATCATCTGCTGTTGAAGAACGAAGAAAGCTTTGAAGGTTGGGAACTTCGCATGGCCAGAGCGTTGGTCAGCGCGAGCAACCGGAAGCTCCCCAACCGGAGCAAGCCGCGTTCGCACCCACGCCAGGCGCATCCGCGTCGCCCCAAGAGCACCAAATTCATGAAAGCTGTGGCGAAAACAGCGGCCAATCACACTGACTCACCCCCTCTAATAGAGCCAAAGTAGACGGCATTGGGCTAACGCCCGGCGGCTGATGGGACGGCGATTCAAGGCATTTGGAATACAAAGTGAGTGGGTAAAGCGGAGGTCAGAGGGTGAGTCTGACCACCGCCTCCCCGTTGTCGCAGACAGGGTTAATTCCCTGCATTTACCGGCGTGCGGATTTCCCGCACCGGGCGACCCCCGATTCATTGCCTCACAGAGAGGAGTCTCCTTCACGTCTTACACATGGTCGTGTTGGTAAAGCTTAGCAGTTTCAGCAAGCCGAGTTTCTTATCGAACGATCCTTGTCTGAGTCGGTAGTTGTCACATTCCGATTTCCGTTTGAACTTCATGCAGCGGACTCGCATCCGAATCCACTTGTCCAGCTGTTGAAACAGCCAGATGCACGTCGAGAAGTTCGTGGCGAAGTAGTTCGCCGTGCCTCGAATCACTCGGTTCAGTCTCTCAATTGCTCGGGCGTCCAAGTTATGACACCGACGGGTCAGCTCCCGAATCTTCGTCTTGAATTTCTCCACGGACTTTGGGCGCATCGTTCGTGACCGGCTCGATAGTCGGAAGCCCAGGAACTCATAACCCTTCCCGTAACTTGCGATCTTCGTCTTCTCGGGACTCAAGGAAAGCCCAAGATCGGTCATGATCTCCTCAACCAATGCCAAGGCTGCTTCTGCCTGCGAGCGTGTCTTGCACACAACGACAAAGTCATCGGCGTACCGCACGAAGCGATACCCCGCTTTCTCCAGTCGCCAATCGAGCTGATTGAGCACGATGTTGGCAAGCAACGGACTGACCACGCCGCCTTGCGGCGTTCCGATCGTGGTGGGTTTGAAGACGCCACCTTCCATCACACCTGCTGCCAGAAACTTCTCGATTAAATTCAGGATATTGCCGTCGGCGACCTCCGCAGCGACAGCGTCGACGATGAGTTTGTGTGGGATATTGTCGAAGAAGCCGGAAATGTCCGCATCAAGGGTGACACGGTCGCCTTCTTTGTGAAATGACAACACCCGCTCGATCGCCATGTGACAACTGCGCTTCGGACGAAACCCGAACGAGCAATCATGAAACAGCGGCTCAAAGATCGGCTCAAGAAGTCTTCGAATCACCTCCTGCGCCACGCGATCTCTGACAGCCGGGATGCCGAGCGGTCTGAATTTCGTCCCCGTGGCGTCTTTGGGAATCCACACTCGTCGCAGTGGCTTGGGGCTGAAAGCACCTCTTGTTTTCAAGTCACGCTTGAGCGCAGCCAGATTGGCGTCGAGATTCACCTCGAACATCCCAATGCTGACCTTATCGATCCCTGCGGCACCACGGTTTCGTTTGACCGCTTTGAATGCCTGCATCATCAGCCGATCATCGATACGACCGGTCAACGAATGCACTTTACGTTTCTTGCCCATGTGGGCCATCCTACGTTCTGTTAACCGCCACCCTCCGTCGACTGGCCACTTGCCCACGTTTCTTAGCCTTGTGCCGCGTCGATGCCCGGGCATGCAGAGCACGGGCGGGTCATTTGGTGACCCTTCGACGCAGCGGCTAACTGTGAGCCTCTGCCGGCCGCCATCGGGCGAACTGAAATCAGGTATCTCCTTTCATCCGGGACGTTGGTCTCGAACTACTCCGGATCTGCTGTGGTCCCAAACTTGGAAGTTACCAAGTCCCGGGGTTGCCGGATGAAAATTCGCAAGGCGGATGAAGCCTCTGGTTCATATCCGAATCGCGTCGCCTCGGCTTTCGTCGTCGACTTATACGTTGGCTTACCGCATCGCGGCTCTCGCCGCGAGCGGACGAAGGGGGACCTCACCGGTCAGATTCACGAGCCGTTTTCCCAAGGTGACCGCACCAACCACCACGACGTTTGACGTCCAGCTAACCGTATCTGCTGGCCGCCGACGATCCTTCAAGGACGATGGACCGCCGTGCTTCACCCACACGCGGGGGCTGGCACTCCGCCCAGGCCGAATCGCGCTGCCTCCCTAGGTCTTGTTTCCTGGCTCCTTCGCTATCACGTTTAAGGTGACACTAGCACGTACCTCCAAATTGAAGTTCGAGAAACAAGTTCTGGACAGGTACGGGCCCGCCCAGGTAGGCTTCGACCGCCTGAGTCAGCGATCTCACCGTTTATTGAGAGCTGGCTTTCGCCACCCCCCGACTAAGCTCGTGAACCCTGCGGCTCACGCGCGCTGTCCAGCTAGAGTCTTTTGACTTTGGCATAGCGGCCGGCTTTTAGACCCTCCTTCGGGAGGTTCGGACGCGAGCTTGCGAGTTTCCGGGCCGGGGTCCCCTCGCCTCGCTAAGATAGCAC
>CAMYMN010000133.1 GCA_947259395.1 uncultured Gammaproteobacteria bacterium
GCGATGCCTGGTACTTCACGCAGCGGATCTCGGTCCCGCCGTCCTCACCGGGCCGCACGACGACCTCGTCGGTGAAGGAGCGGACCAGGATCAGGCCGGCGCCGCGCCCGGTCTTGGTGACGGCGGAGATGTTCTCCGCCTGCGGGACCGACGCTGTCGCCTAACGATTCAACCCACATTCGCCTATCAAATAGGCGACAACCACATGATAACCTGAAACGAGAGGATAACATGACTATTAACAAGCGATACTCGCGTGATCACGCCGCGTGCAAGGTAACATTCAGAACCGGCGCCAAGTCTGAGGTGCCGCCCAAGACCGTCTCGTTGGTCGGTGAATTCAATGACTGGGATTCGTCGTCCATACCGATGAAACGTGGTAAAGACGGATGTTATTCGGCGACGCTTGAGTTGCCTTGTGGCAAGAGCTACGAATTCCGGTATCTACTGAACGATTCGGATTGGCAAAATGACCAGCAGGCGGATCGTTACGTGCCCACACCGTTTGGTGACTCCGAGAATTCCGTCGTCGATTTGTGAGTGTTCAGAATTTTCAAGGAACGCGCAATACAAAACGGCGACCCGAGACCAACCGTTGCCGGTATATCGGACACGTCGGCGCCAACCCGAAAACCGGTGAACCTTGAGCTGTGAGTAACTCCAAGGTCCGACAATATCAATATCGGTAATGTTGAACTACAGTGCGGTTTACCGAATCTCTACCCGGCCGCCGCGGTATGAGTCCATCAGCAACAGTCCCGTACCCGGGCAGGCGCGGCAAGCAAATTTTTAGATCAATTAAATTAACACTTACGATTGGGAGTAAACAGATATGAAATTAAAAAAGATGCCACTTGGTCATTCACTCGTCGTTGCGTCATTTGTCTCGCTATTGGGATTCGCAGATGCACCAGACCATGGGTAAGATTCAGGCCGCTGAGGATCCCCAAAAACGCCAGAAATTACTGGATGACCATATGGCACAGATGCACGACATGATGAATATGATGCACGGCATGCAGCAGGGTCAATCCAGTGCCGGCATGGGCGGCGGAATGATGGATATGATGGGTCCGAATATGATGAAAATGATGCACGGACCGCAAGGCGGAATGATGGGAAACGCCCCGGCCGGCGGACGGCCCTGTCCACGCATGGGCGGTCAAGGAATGTCCGGCGGAATGATGGGCGGTCAAGGAATGTCCGGTGGAATGATGGGCGGTCAAGGAATGTCCGGTGGAATGATGGGCGGCCGCATGGCAACCCGTATGCAGAAGCGTATGAATATGATGCAACAGCGGATGGACATGATGCAGCAGATGATGGCGCAGATGCTTCAACATCAGAAGGAGTCGAAACAGGCGCAGGAACCCGCCAAAAAATGATCAACCGCACGCGAATGCACCGCGCAATTTCTCCTCAAAAGAACAGCACATTGGTACTGAATACCGTCCGAGAGCGGGTTTAATTTGGACGGTGAAGAACATGGTGCGCGTAAATCCTCGGGATCGGTGGTGGCATTTATCGATCCCGAGTATTAATGTCTAGCGGAAGCAGATCAAGCAGACGTAGTTTCGGGTTTACTGACTCAGTCCCGCAGTGTGCCCGATAGTGATCGATGTAAAGTCCTAAGTACTGTCGCATTTTCGTCTAGACTAAAAAATGCTGTTTTACATATTTGGCGTTATGAAATACGAAGCTCGATAGAAAACGGTCAATGGAGAGTTTAATGTTTCCAATAAAATCAGCCATACTGCCGGTTACCGCGGCGCTGTTACTGGGGGTTCTGGGGTGGGGAGACGCAACAATGGCGCTCACCAAAGGCGACGTACGTCGGAGTAGCGACGAGGGACCCGTCGAAATCACCGTCCTCTTTCTCAATCCTTTGGCCGAGGAGTCAAACTCGGAGTTTTCCTTTGAAGTGCGGATGAATACCCATTCGGTCAATCTCGATGATTACGATATGGGCGCGCTCTCTTTTTTGCGCGTAGACGGCGGTTCGGAGAAAAAGGCCATTGGCTGGTTCGAGCCCGGCGGCGGAGGACACCATGTTTTTGGCGTGCTCAAGTTTGCCGGTCCCATCTCTCCCGACGCGAAACATCTCGAGTTGATCATCCGGGATGTGGGCGGGATATCGGTACGAACGTTTGAGTGGGCACTACCACTCAAATAATACCAGCGACTGCACGCACAATCACCGACATACCATGATGAGTTGACTATGTATTTTACAGACCAAACAAAAAACGTTATTCGGACCATCAAAACACTTCTGCCATTTTTCGTATTGTGCGGAATATTTTTCGCTTTTCCCTCGCTCGGTCATGAGGCCGGCGATCGCAGCACAAACACCAAGGCAGGTGCAGATGGCCTCGTCTTTATCGCCATGGGTCCGTCCAATAATTTCGCGATGATCGATATCGCCACCGAAAAAGTCATCAAGGCCGTCGCGGGACCGATCAATCCGCATGGTATCGCCGTTACGCCAGATGGGAAGTATGCCTATCTGACCAGCCGTAACCCGGATAAGGACAAAAAATCTGCCGATGTTGGCCCGTTCGAGGTAAGCGTCGTCGATTTGACGAGTGGAAAGGTCATTGCCACCATTGATGTGGGCGGTGACAGTCATCATTCGTGGATCAGCCCGGATGGAACACAAGTCTATGTAACGGTGCCCGCACTCCAGGGTATTACAGTCATCGATACCAAGACCAACGCCGTCATCAAGACCGTCAAAACAGGATTCAAGGCCAATTCCGTCGTGACTTCTCCGGACGGCGCACGCATCTATGTCGTTAACAAAGGCGACGATACGCTCTCCGTCATCGACCGGAAGACACTCTCGGTCATAGACTCGATCGAAGTGGGAAAGGGGCCCGACCATTTGACGGTAAGTCCCGACGGAAGGTTTATCTATCTCTCCGCAACTTATGCCAATGAAGTATGGTCGATCATGCTGAATCCGTTAAAGGTCGTAACGAAGATCAAGACCGACAAGGGGCCGCACGGGATAGCCGTTGCCTCAGACGGGACACGCGTGTTCGTCGCCAGTCGGGGAAGTGCAACTCTCTCTGTGTTCGCCGTCCCGGAATTAAAAAAACTGCACTCTTTTCAGCTAGGAGCGGGTCCGGGACATGTGAGCATCGCCCCCGGAGGAAAGTTTGTTTATATCAATGATGAAGCAGAATCAAAAACATATATTTACGATCCAGATGCCCAAAAAGTGATACACACCATTCACCTCTGGCCCGAGCCTCACGAGATCGCATTTTTCATCCCCCGGCCATAGCAGGTCAATCAAAAACACTGGTTCAAGCTGATGGAATCACCCAATGACCGTGTTCCATGTATTTACGTAACGGGCAATCCATGGGGGTTTTCGGAAACACCGACCCATCTCCAATCAACTACCGTCTGCAGTAAGGGGCGGCGCTGACTGCAGACAGGCATAATTCAATTAGTCGATTGACTTGGTCCCAGGTAACATGTTCTATTGATTAACGCGGGCATAAATGACCTATATCTTGTTGGAGGGTAACTGATGGACGGTCTATTGTTTTTACTGGTACTAATCGGCGCCTCATTTTTCGTGATGACGCGATTCGCGGGCAGATCGCAGACAGCGCGTGGTCATGAAGGTGGATGCTGCGGTCACGAGGCAACGCCAAAAGTTGACCGAGTCGATCCTGTTTGTGGCAATGAAGTATCCGAAAATCAGGGTTACAGCAAGTCTTACGACGGCCATGTATATAGATTCTGCTCGCGTGAATGCCTCGACAAGTTTGAGGAAACTCCCGAGAAGTTCATTAAAGATGATGCAAGCGGTGACGCCAGTTTAGCGGCTTGAGCGCGTTTCGACTTCTATACCATCGTCTTCACATCGTCCGTTTTCGACCCGCAGCCTTGGTTGACCCTTTTGTGGACCAACGGAACACTTGCATGGGCTCTGGTCAAGGGAAAGTGACGGACACGCGCAGCCCGGGGCGGTTGTCCTCCAGTGTCAGCTTGGCATCGTGAAGCTTTGCCACCGCCGCGACAAGACTTAGGCCCAAGCCGCTGCCCGGCGTGGTGCGGCTGGCATCGAGCCGGTAGAAACGGTCGAGCACACGCTCACGCTGAGATGCAGGGATCCCAGGACCGTCATCACTCACAATCAGCAACGCACCAGGTGGATGCCCGCTCACGCGCACGTCTACAGTTGTGCCCGTGGGAGTGTGGCGAAGCGCGTTTTCAATGATGTTTGCAAGCATTTGAGTGAGCAGCTCGCGATCACCGAAGACGGTTAACCCGGCCGCAATCTGCGCATTCAAGGTCCTACCATCGTCTTCGGCAACGGCGGAAAAAGCCTCGACCACATTTTCCGCAACACTACCCAGGTCGATGTCGGTAAAGCGCGATCGGGACACCCCGGCTTCGATTTGTGCAATGCGAAGCATCGCGTCAAAGGTCCTGAGTATGGTATCCGTGTCCTCAATGGCAGCGTCAACCACCGCCTCGTACTCGACCGAGCTTCGCCGTTTTATCCTGCACGCCTCGAGGCGCTGGCGCAGACGGCCGAGCGGCGTGCGCAGGTCGTGGGCGATGTCGCTGCTGACGTGGCGCAGGTTCTCCATCATTCCTCTATTCGGCTGAGCATCCTATTGAGGTCCTTGGCCAACATGTCGAATTCGTCGCCGCTGCCAGCCACCGGGATACGATGAGAGAGATCGCCGCCCATGATTGTTGCGGCAGCGCGGCTTGCTGCGTCAACACGCCGAAGCAGCGCCACACCGATGATTAATCCACCGCCAAGTGTAAGCGCAGCGGTCACGGCCAGTGCGGTACCAAACGAACGCACAATGAGTTCCCGGCTCTCTACCAGGTCTTTGGTGTCGTGGGCGACGAGTACAAAGGTATTGTCGTCAAACTGTGTGCCGAGCGCCCGAAGTACGCGCACACCGCCCCCGCGTCTGTTTGTGGCAAGCGGCACCGATAAATGTTGCCAGCCCTCCACCGCGCGCATCGGCGGCAGGTCGCCTGCAAGCACGTTCCCAGCACTGTCCTGCACTAGAAAATGCACCGGGCTATCGTGCTGCTTCTGAACGTGCTGATGCACAAGACCCAGCATAGCTTCGCGGCCGTCCTGCGTGAGATCGTTGCGCAGGACCTGGATCTGATCTTCGATACTCTGTTCCAAATGTCGCTCTAGCAGCGACAGCATCCCCCAGTAGATCACCGCAAGCAATACACCCATCACCAGCGTCGAGAGTGCAGCGAAGGCGATCCCGTAGCGGACGGGCGCCGAGCGCAGTAGCTTGACCGCCTGCATTAAGGATCAGACTGGAGCTTCCAGGGAATAGCCC
>CAMYMN010000134.1 GCA_947259395.1 uncultured Gammaproteobacteria bacterium
GTGGCCAGACAGTCGCAAGACCAAGAGACCGCAACCATCGACGCCAAGAATGTGTGTGATATTCGTGCCCTTTGCATCAGTAAATGAATTTGTGAATACGGTAGATTGCGCCATCTTCGGAATGACCGGAAAGGCTCCACTAGCAGCCCTTTCGCTCGATTCTAGCCCAATGTCGGCTTCCGAGTGCTAACCGAACATCGGACCACACTGAATGTCGGCTCCCGCCGGTAGCGGTCATTCAAATTGCTTGAATTCAGGCGAAATGACAGGCAGCTAACGGCCAAAAGGAGACGGTCAACGAACTACATTTCGTGATGGCGGGCGATCTCTTCGTCACTCAGCCTAAGGAATCTCGCCGCATTGTTATACAAGATATCTCGTTTCTGTTGCTCGCTTAAAAATGGCGTTTCCTCGATCACTCGAATACTGCGCTCGATTGTCTCAGGCCAGACCATTTGATCCGAACCGAACATCACACGCTTCCCGTAGCCTGCTTCCACAATACGCTGTAAGAAACCGTAAAAAGCAGGTCGGGGTTGCGTATAAATAATCACGCCGACACCCACATAGACTTGTGGATGCGCATACATGACTGCTAACAAATCATCAACTAGGGGATATCCGGCATGCATGATGTAGACGCGGAGCTCCGGATGCCTGGTCAAAACCTCTTCCAGCGTCAGAGCACTGTGCAGACGGGCACGATAGCCATCGGCGCCGAGATAGATTACGCCGGGCGGGCCGTTCCCGATGTGAATACCAACCGGAAGATCGAGTTTTTCGGCGAGATCCCAGTACGGTTCCATTCGCGGGTCGTTTGGCGGAATACCGAGGTACTGATTCGTAATCTCGGCAAGCACGTCCAGTCGACCATCGAGATGCAACTGTTCCAATGACTCGGGTGATGGCGCGTCCGGCGCCAACTGAAAGCCCAGACCAGGATAAAACCTCGCGGGCGCCGACGCGACCCACTTCGATACGAGATCTACAGTGCCGCTGAGAACTCCGAAGACATTTCGCCGTTCCATCACTGCAAGCGTCCGAGACAGCAGCTCGGAGTCTGTCGTTGGAGACCAAACAGGATCATCACAAGGCGGGTTCTTGAGCATCGCCATGAAGACTTGTCCGTAGGGCGTAGTCTGATCCCAAACGGGGAGTGGAAATGGCGTACACATTGCTACGGGGGGCGGACCCTGATCGTCGACCGGTAAAGCGTGTAGATGAACATCGATGATTGGCAGCCGCTCCTGGCCACTGACAGCGAAGGAGAGAAAGCAAAGTAGAAACGCAGCTATACGCATGGCATCCTTTCAGCAGGAAGGCTTGAATGGCCGCAAAGGATCAGCAGCCGCCTTTCAAGCCAATGATAGCTTACTGTCGGCTTCGCGGCGCTAAGGGGACATCCTAAGGCGCTGAATGTCTGCTCTTACCGATACCGGTCGTTCATATCCCTGGAAATCGAGTGAATCGAGGGACTGCAAACGGCCAGAAGCGGCCGACTCACTCATCCCAACTGAATACATCTTCCAAACCGACTCCAAACAGCCGTGCGATTCTGAATGCTTTTTCCAGCGAAGGGGAATAGCGATTCTGTTCGATCGCGATGACCGTTTGCCGGGTAACGCCGATTGCATCCCCGAGTTCTGCCTGCGTCATGGAGCCATGTTGACGCGGTTGGAAATTGGAGGTCTGCGCGCCATCGGTTATATCGAAGTCCGGTAGAAGAGAATCTGGAAGAAGTACTCTGCTGTCTGAGCCACCATCAAGCTTGCGAACACGGTGTAGAAAAGCAAATCACCACTATTGGAAACCAGGTAGATTCCAAGCGATATCAATATTCCTACCGCAAAGATGTACGATGAATAATGCCCGGCTCGGACAAAAATTTGCCTCTCTCGCTCATCAACAGGCGCGTTAGCATCCTTCGGCGCCAGGACAGCGATAACAATGTGTCCGACAATTGCTATTGCAGCAAGGCACACGGTATAGATCACGATGAGCGGAATTAACGGTGACATTAGCTGGCCGGATTCAGACCATGCTGACACTACCGCACCAAAATAGAGGACGCCGCCCAACAAAAGAGCGACGGACATGATCCAGGCTGACTTTTCGTGAAACGGCATCGGTTTCCCCAATGTCAAATATTCTTAACATTGAACATTACAGGCAAACCCCGACGATGTCAAAGTTTTTTTACATATGAACTTGCTTCAGCCAACAGCAGGTTTGGGCCATTAGCAGCCCTTAAAGCAAATATTAGCTCAATGTAGGCTTCCGGCCGCTAAGTGGGCACCGGATCAGGCCGAATGTCAGCTCTCGCCGGGAACGGACGATCAGTTAGCCGAAAATGCGGGCTTCGGACAGGCAGCCAATAGCGGCCGCTCGCCGTACCGATCGCTATTCCCGCGCCAATCTTATCCAAGTTGTCTGTCTCCGTCGGGTCAGTGGCCGCCAAAACATTGCAATCTAATTGACCAGCTCCTATGCGAAGTATACCTGCCCGCCGAGCTGTCAGCGGCTATCCGACAGCAGGCGGCCACAAGGGAACATCAGCGGAGACTATACGGCTCGACGAAAATTTCGAGAATCTCGTCCCCGTATTGGTCGAAGGTTCCCGTCGAACGCCAGCCCAAGCGTCTATAGAAACCGTAGGACCTGCTTGCCGGATCGGGAGAGCATCCGAGGAACAACCGGGTGTGTCCATGCTTGGCCAGTTCTTTACTCGTCCTGTCGAGCAATTCCCGGCCAATACCACGATTCTCGAAACCAGGAAGCACCGCGACGACCTCTATCTCTCCGGTCTCACGCGCGCCGAAGCAGAATCCAACTATTCTTGCATCGACAGTGCAGACGTGGCCCGGCAGCAAGATTCCGATGTGACGCCGATGGAGCGCAGCCATTCCTCCGAGGCAGCGTTTTGCCGCGTCCTTCCCCGAACGGCTACACACTCTGCGGCGTCTTCTGACAATGCCGATCTGTATTTCAAATTCATAGAAGGAATTCCGAACAAGTGCGCCGGAAAGAATTCTACCCATCAGTTCCTGCCGAATCCGCTATTGCAGATCCTGGGGCTACCGAAATCGAGTTAAACGATCGTGTCCGGTAATGTGTCCGAGAATTTAGCGGGTCAGGTGTTCCTCGACGAAAGCGACAACCAATATGAAGCGCTTGGTGGTCTTCCTATTCTGAATTTCTGTCTGACTGTTCCGATTTCGAAATGCGTCCCCGGAGTATGGCGAGCTGGCCGTAGGCGAGCACCGTAATGATCGGGAACAGCGCCGTGAAGGCGATCAGACCGAAGCCGTCCAGCAGCGGGCTGCGTCCCGGCACCGCATCGGCCAGGCCAAGCCCTAGCGCCGCGACCAGGGGAACTGTAACGGTCGATGTCGTCACACCGCCCGAGTCGTACGCTAATGGCACGATCTCTTTCGGGGCTGCCATCGTCTGCACGATGACAATGAAGTAACCGGCCGCGATGAAATAAGGCAGCGGCAACCCTGTTATGACGCGGAAGCAGCCCAAGCTTACGCCGATGCCGGCGCCGATGGCCACTGCAACGCGCAGGCCGACGACGCCGATTGCCCCGCCAGAGACGGTGTTGGCTTTCATAGCCACCGCGATCAGCGAAGGTTCCGCCATGGCCGTGGAAAAGCCAACCGTTGCCGCAAAAATATAGACCCAGTAGAAATCCTGCCAGGTAAAATCGGCCACGACATGCTCTACACTGTCGAGCAGGAATTCGGGATGGGTGAGCTGCTCCGCCATCATGCGACCGAGCGGAAACAGGCTCTGCTCGAGGCCTTCCAGGAACAGGCCCAGGCCGACGACGACGAACAGGAATCCCACGAGGATCTTGCCTCCGTTAGGCATCCTCTCGCCGATAACAAACCACTGAAACGCGAACAGAAAGGCGACAATCGGCAGCACGTCCAGCGCACTGCCGGCGACAAAGAACAGCGTGGTCACAATTAGATCCATCAGACCACCATCCCGTAGATCAGCACGAACAGGATCGGCGTCAGCGACGCAAATGCAATCAGGCCAAAGCCGTCCAGCATCGGGTTCCTGCCCTTCAGAGAGCTGGCGAGTCCTACCCCCAGCGCAGTCACCAGCGGAACGGTCACGGTCGAGGTCGTCACGCCGCCGGAATCGTAGGCGATGCCGATGATCTCTGGGGGCGCGATTGTCGTCAGCAGTACCACCAACGTATAGCCGCCGATGATCAGCAACGGCAGCGACAAGTTCATGATGATGCGAATCACGCCCAGTACCAGCGCAACGCCGACGGCGAGTGCAACCGTCATGCGCAGGCTCAACGCGTAGTCATCCATGGCCTCGGGTGTTCTCTCGATGACTTTCGCATCCGCGGCAATCGCCGCCGCCTCCCCTGCGACAGCGATCAGGGCCGGCTCCGCCACCGTCGTCCCGAAGCCGAGCACGAAGGCGAAGGAGATAAGCCAGAATACGCTGCCTTTGCGCGCGAGCGAGTGAGCAAGCCCCTCGCCCACCGGAAAGAGCGCGAGTCGCAGGCCGAAGATGAAAAAGGTGAGACCCGCAACCACGAGCAGTCCGCCGCTGACGAGCGACAGCAGGCCATCGACCGGCTGCCGAATGACGAGCGCCTGGAAGACGCCGATCACGACGATGATCGGCGTCAGGTCGCGCAAGCTGTTGACTGCGTCCCTAGCGAGTGCTCGGAGTGAATCTTTCAATTGACTGTGGCCCGTTCCCCGAATTCAGTTTATCCATAGCCCTCTGCAAAAACAAAAAAAGTGCCCGTCTCGCGGCCCTCGTTGAGAAGGCCACCGGAACGAGAGTAGGATCCGGTGGCAGCGGGAGCGTGATGAACGCAGCACTGGTTCGCCTGAAGTAGCCCACGTCGGCCAAGCAGGCACTCTCCCTCCCAAGCTGAATGCCTGCTCTCACCAACTGCAGACATTCAAAGTCGCGGAAAAGCCCTGAAATCATGGGCGGCTAACGGCCAAAACCAGCTAAGGGCTGATATTTGAAGCAGACTTGATATCCGGCAATCGTAGCGATCCAGATGTGGCGTTCGGAACGGTTACGCATGATCGATCAGCGAGCTGATGTCTCGCGCTATCAACCAATCGCCATCTGGCTGTCGTCGAAGGACAGTAAGGTGAATGCCCGTTATGGACGAAGCCTTTGCCCCACCCCGCGGCAGAATCGTTGCACTTTCCGAGATGCGAGCGAATGCTAGCTGGCCGTGCACCTCTACCTCCGCTACTACGTAGTCTAACGTTTCGGAATTTGTTTCGAAGAAAGCGCTCAAAGCTTGTTCGAGTGCGGCTTTGCCCTCAATCGTTGGCGAGTCCGGCGCTTTGACGATTACGTCAGGAGTGACGAGCGAGAGGAGCTCGGCGACACCACCCTCTTGCATCGCACAGTACCAAGATGCGATGACGCTGCGGATCGCGGTAACGTCGCAATTAGCGTCTGCTTCATCCATATCCAGCGAATCCACGAATAAGCGCGACGGGTCAGTAACCGTCATTCTACATCAGGCCAGACGTGCGGCTGCTTTCGCCAGAAGCGGACGATTCACGGCGCCCACAAGGTGGGTTGCTGCCACTGCGCCGGGACGGTCAGTCTTCCAGTACATGCCTCTGTAGTGTTGTCCAGGTATTGTGACTGCCATGCGCTGTCCCACTCAACTGGCAGAGGGAATGGCGGGTCGATGAGAGCATCCGGCTGGAAACCGAGGCGACTGTAGTATCGAGGGTCACCCAGTACACATATAAGGGACACGTCTGCGTCCTTCAGTCGTTGTAAGCCGGCGCGCACGATTGCACTCCCTATGCCCTGTCTTTGCCAAGCTGGCGCAACGGCAAGCGGCCCAAGCAAGGCAGCCTTTACGCTACTCCCCACTACGCCACACTTCGTGAAGATTGCGTGTCCCACAATCTGCGAGTCAATCTCTCCTACGAGCGACACGGCGATTGCCGCATCTTGCAACAGGTCCCGGACGAGCGGAAGTAGATCCTCGTCCGGGAATGCTTTTGGATAAAGCGACTCGATTGCAGCAGTATCAGCGTGCGCGCTCTCGCGTATCTCAAGTTCGCCCAACATAACGATGTTCAATTGCGGTTAGTAATTGATGGCGTCGATAAGCGTCATCTGTCTGCCCTGGGTTGCGGATTCAATCGGTGGTTGCAACACCTGAGCTCTAACTATAGAGCAGGAGATGTTGTCGATGAAGCAAAGACCGAGAAGATATTTTACTTAGGCCGAGATGGCGGAGATCTGGGGCTGGGGGGACGAGGCCAATCTCTTAACGCGATTCAGTAACGGACGTTCAGACGGCTGGAAATCGTGCGAATTGGGGGGGCATTTGGGGTCACAAGCGAACGTTATCCCTCGGTCGAAACCTAAGAATAACAATGGCCGTCGCTCGTTCAGAATGGGTCGACGTATCTCAACGCTTGGTCGCGGGCCCCCGCGAAAAAGCCGTCATTGTTCAGTGATGCGTTTTTGCATTCCGCCACGCCGGCGAAGCAGCAGAGACTGATCGACGCCGTCGGCGGTAATCGCCATCGAACCTTCTTCCGTGCGCATGATCCAGCCTTTATCCCTGAGATACCACAGGTGGAATTCGAGAATTTCGTGCGGACAGCC
>CAMYMN010000135.1 GCA_947259395.1 uncultured Gammaproteobacteria bacterium
CTTCGCGGTTTTTGTATCTTCGCATTAGCGACCTCGAGTATGCTGGAGTTTTTTCGACACAACTTAATGTTCGCTTTCCTCTCTACATTATTAGTTTCCTTATCTCAGGGCATGGTCATACTGATTTAGTGGGTTACAATGGTCCAACCCGAGATATACGACACGTCTGCAGCAGGATTGTCTGACACATGGGGATCATTAATAGTTGGGCCGCGGTCGGTTATCCCGATTCAACTATTCGCGCCAAGCAGTTCGTGGATGCGCTAGGTATGCCACTTTTAGCTCGTGACTGTTGATACGGCCCCAGGGCCGCTTGACCTTGGATGTCGGCATCACCAGAACCGTCAAAGAGCAGTTCATGGCTCTCCAGCAACGGCTTCAAACCGCCTGATTTATGTCACATCGGGGTTAAGTTGTCAGTATCAAGCCCTGTTATGGACACTGAATAAGAGTAACAGGAATTGCATTATTGAATTGCGTATCAAGTGTAGAATCAGAGTAATTATAATCATGCCCTATACTTTCAGCTGTCCCATTGAATGTAGAGATGTCCAAAACCATGCGAATAATACCTGTCCACATTGCAATACCGCTTTTCCCAGAATGAGTAAGGGTAGTATGAAAGTTGTTACCGTGAATCTCTCCATTTCCATTTAGAGTATTATGCAGTACAGTTCCATTTTTAGTCATCTTACCCGCTAAAACAAAATGACCATCTCCTAAATATGAGAACCCTAGCCTCGTAACGATAGAATCGTTGCCTTGTGTCGAAGCCCAGCAAACCTCCCCTAGATAAGTAGATGCACCAGCAGAAGATACACCAAAGCGGGTTAACAAAGAAAAACTTAATACAAACAATACCAAAACGATCTTACGTGCTTTCATTATTACATCCCTCCTATGTTTTATGGGCCTACGCGAAATCGTGTGTGTTGATTTGCGTTTAAAACTGACCCAGGATTTGCATTGAATTTTGACCCGTCTGGGTGAGCCAGAGTATGGCTCAAGGGGTTATCTTTTTTCCAGGTTTTTTCTCCTTTGGGTTTTGATTGTTGCTGTTTTTGAATCGGAAACTGTCGTTGCCGGTCTCGACGATATGACAGTGATGGGTGAGGCGATCGAGCAGTGCAGTCGTCATCTTGGTATCGCCGAACACGTTAGCCCACTCCGAGAAACTGAGATTGGTGGTGATGATCACGCTGGTGCGTTCATAGAGTTTGCTGAGCAGGTGAAACAGCAGCGCGCCCCCGGCTTGAGAGAAGGGCAGATAGCCGAGCTCATCGAGGATGACCAAATCGGCATGAGTCAGTCGGTTGGCCATATGTCCGGGTTTACCGGCGGCCTTTTCCTGTTCCAGGGTATTGACCAATTCGATGGCGGAGAAGAATCGTACCCGCCGATGGTGGTGCATGATAGCCTGCACCCCGATAGCCGTGGCCAGGTGGGTTTTACCCGTACCCGGTCCGCCGATCAGAACGAGGTTGTTCGCGTCGTTGAGGAACTCGCAGCGATGCAGTGCGCGCACCAAGGCCTCGTCCACGTTGCTTTCACTGAACACGAAGCCGGTCAGGTCCCGATAGGCCGGAAACCGGGCGATCCGCATCTGATAGTTGATCGAACGGACCTCGCGTTCGGCGATCTCGGCCTTGACCAAGCTGTCGAGGATGGATTCCGCCTTTTGATACGCTGGGGCACTTTGCGAATCCAACTCCGCGATGGCCTGGGCCATGCCAAACAGTTTCAACGACTTGAGCGTCGTAACCATTGCCTCAGCTGACATGGCGCCGCTCCCGCAAGCTGTCGTAACGCTGTACATCGGCCTTGGGCTCGGTGGTCAGCCCCAACCCGGCCGGGGCGTCGATCGGCGCTGGCGGTGGCAGCTCAATCAACCGGCTCAACAGGTTCAACACATGTTGTTTGGATACCGTACCCGATTCCAGGGCCAACTCGACTGCGCACAGCACCGCCTGCTCATCGTGGTGTAATACCAACGCCAGGACCTCCACCATCTCCCGGTCGCCGCCGTGACGCTTGAGCAGGATCGATTGCAGTCGCCGAAATCCTGACGGCAATTCGGCAAATGGGGCGCCGTTGCGCAAGGCCCCTGGTTTGCGTTGCACCACCGCCAGATAGTGACGCCAGTCATACACCGTCTTCCCGGGCCGGTCATGGCCACGGATAATCACTCGCTCATGCTCGGCCACCACTTGGCCCTCAGCCACGATGACCAAGCGCTCGGCATATACCCGCAGACTCACTGGGCGATTGGCAAATGACGCCGGCACGCTGTAGCGATTCCGTTCAAAGGTGATCAGACTCGTCGGAGACACCCGCTTGGTGTGTTCGATAAATCCATCGAACTCAGGCGGCATGCGCATGAACTGGGGGTGTTCCTCGACCCACAGCTCTGCAATCGTGCGTTCCGGCTGCTCAGGATGACGGATCTCGTTCCACAGCACCATGCAGCGCTGCTCAAGCCAGGCGTTCAATTCACCAAAGCTTGCGAACTTAGGCGCCACTTGCCAGATTCGCCGCCGCGCATCCTGCACATTCTTCTCGATCTGGCCCTTCTCCCAGCCCGCCGCCGGGTTGCAAAAGTCCGCCTCGAACAAAAAGTGGCTGACCATCGCCTTGAAGCGCGCATTGACCTCGCGGGCTTTGCCTCGGCCCACCCGGTCCACCGCCGTCTTCATATTGTCGTAGATCCCACGCTGCGGTACCCCGCCCAACGCGGCCAGCGCGTGATTGTGGGCATCGAACAGCATCTCATGTGTCTGTAGCGGATAGGCCCGCAGCATGAACGCCCGGCTGTAGCACAGCTTGAACTGCGCCACCATCACCTTCGTCTTCTCACCGCCTATCACCGCCCAGTCTTCACTCCAGTCAAACTGGAACGCTTCACCCGGGGCAAACTGAAGCGGCACAAATACACCGCGGCCTGTTACCTTGGCAGCCTCTGCCTGCTGTTGGCGCCATACCCGGGCAAACGCCGCCACCCGGTCATACGAGCCCGTATAACCCAACGCCACCAAATCACCGTACAACTGCCTCAAGTTCCGCCGCTGCTTGCGATGCCGTAATGACTCCCGCTGCAGCCACGACGATAGTATCTCCGCGTACTCGTCCAGCTTGCTCGGACTCTTGCGCCTGGCGTATGACGGCTCAACCTCGCCATTCGCCAGGTACTTGCGGATCGTATTACGCGACAGCCCCGTGCGACGGACAATCTCTCGGATCGCCATCCCGTCCCGCAACCGCCAACGCCTGATTACACTCAATATCGCCACGTCTATCACTCCTTCTATCTCCCGCCCAAATCTTGAGCAGGAAGGGTTTACACGTGGGTCAATTTTCGATGCAAATATCTACCCAAAGTGGGTCAATTTTCGGTGCAAATCAACAGCTTTGGTTACGCGCGACAGGCGAATCAGTTCCGTCAGCCCCGGCCGCTACCGGGGCTACCGCCTGTGGAGGATGTTTCGCAGCGCTTTCGCGGGTATCGGTACCACGAAAGGGAAATAGTAAATATCGGGCTGGCGTTTGGGAACTCACATATCATGCTGCGGTAGTTCGGTATCAAACGCCGACGGGCCCGAACAGA
>CAMYMN010000136.1 GCA_947259395.1 uncultured Gammaproteobacteria bacterium
ACTTGGTGGTGACGGCGGTGCCGTATGTCACGGCATTTCTTGCCGGAGCGTTAGGTGGGGTGCATTGCATAGGCATGTGCGGCGGTGTGGTCGGCGCTTTGGTCTACGGACTCCCGCAAGCGACCCGCAGTCAGACCTCGACGCTGTTGCCGTTTGTGCTTGCCTATAATGTGGGGCGTGTCTTTACCTATATAGCCGCAGGCGCGGTTACCGGTTACCTTGGTTTCATCGCCGCGGACTGGGTCAGCGAATACCGTTCATGGTTTTTTCTACGTATCGCCGCTGCGTTATTGATGATTGGTTTTGGCCTTTATATCGCCGGCTGGTGGATGGGATTGACCGGCGTCGAACGGCTCGGTGCGCGCCTGTGGCGCCGGGTACAACCGATAGGCAGGCGTTTGTTTCCAATCCATCGATGGCATCATGCATTACTACTCGGTATGTTGTGGGGTTGGTTGCCCTGTGGTCTGGTCTATGCCGCATTGGTGTGGTCGTTCGCGGCAGGTGGTTGGCGCGAGGGTGCGATGTTGATGGCAAGTTTCGGCGTTGGAACCCTGCCGCTGCTGATGCTGCTCGGGATTACCGCGGGAAGGCTCACCGCGTCAATGCAAAGCCGCGCAGTGCGCGGTACCGCCGGTTTGACCATCATCGTGTTCGGCTTATGGACGCTCGCCGCCACTTTGATTCACCAAACCAATATAGGCCTGGGTCACACACATTGAAAGTGAGTCGAGATTCTGTCCTGAGCACAGCCGACGGAAAGGATTTTACTCTGTTGGTATGATTACCGTGGTCAAGGACGGTGAGATTCCTCGCAGTGCTTGAAATGATAACAACGGATAAACGTTACCAATAACAACGGACCGGATTCCCAGTTGTGCTAGGCATGACATCAGGTACGGGAGCCCGTTTTTCGCAATGTGTCGGTACGGCAAGAGCGCTCACGCTCTAAAAGTCAAGACCCAAGTCTCTGATATTTCTTCCCACTAAAGCAGAAGTTCAATTTTCCATGATCATAATCAATGATTACATCGAAAGATGTAAGGACAATTTTGTTTGCGAATAAAATCACTAGATGGGGAGCGCCATGGCGTCGAACAAAATCAGCATCGTTGTGGTATCTGGGAGCCGGGAACGCCTGCAGATGGCAGCAATGATGGCATCGGTAGGGGCAGTGAGCGGCAATGACGTCACCGTGTTCTTGTCCATGAACGCGCTGCTTTACTTTCTGAACGAATCCAGTGAAACGGCGCCAGCCGAGGGCCAGGTTGGAGTCATGATCGCAGAAAAAAACGTCCCGCCGTTTAAGCAACTTTTCCAGCAGGCGGCGGAACTGGGTGACGCCAAGATCTACCCCTGCTCGATGGCAATGGATTTGCTGGGAGCGGAAGTCGATGACCTGGATCCCTATTTGCAAGAACCCTGGGGACTGACCAAATTTTTGAGCCACGCGTCGGATGCCCAGGTTTGGTCATTTTGACTCGATCGAAAATGTAAGGAGTGTAATCATGGCGGAAAAAATGCTAATCGACGCGCGTGGTAGTTTTTGTCCTGGACCCCTGATGGAACTGATTGCCAAGCTCAAGTCAGGACAGGTGGGTGATGAGTTTGAAGTATTGTCCTCGGACAAGGGGTCCGCCAAGGATATACCCGAATGGGTGGAAAAGGCCGGTCACGAGATGGTCGAGAGTCGCCAAGACAAGGGAGTGTGGCATATCACGGTACGAAAAATGCGATAACACACGTTTGAACCCTGGAGGAAATTATGAAAATCCTAATTATTGGCGGTGGTATGGGCGGCACGATCCTCGCCAACAATCTCGCCCGCAGGTTGAGTACGGAGATCAAGGCCGGAAAGGTTAATTTGACCATGCTCTCGGCCTCCGATCAGCATTTTTACCAACCGGGTCTGTTGTATCTCGCGGTGGGGCAGATGATGCCCGATGAGTTGTACCGCGACCAGGTGAGTCTATTGGAACCCGGTATCGAATTCCACGTCGACCCCGTCACCGAGTTCCACCTCGACGACAACCAGGTCAAGACTCAGAGCGACCGCAGCTATGATTACGACGTGCTGGTGGTGGCTACGGGTTCACGGCCAAATATGGAGGAGATCCCGGGACTCGCGGAGAATGCGGAGATGTTCTACACCGAGGAGGGCGCGCTCAAGATGTTAAAGAGCCTGCGTGAATTCGAAGGCGGCAGAGTGGTGGTGTGTGTGGGCGTACCGCATAAGTGCCCGATGGCGCCGCTCGAGATTACCTTCATGATGCACGATTTCTTTAAGGTGCGCGGCATTCTCGACAAGGTAGAGCTGTACTACACCTATCCCATTGGCCGCATCCATAGTTTGGAAAACGTCGCCAAATGGGCGACCCCGGAATTCGACCAACTCGGCATTAAATACGAGACCTTCTTCAACATGAAAGAAGTGGATGGTGAGAACAAGATCCTGCGTAGCGAAGAAGGCGCCGAGGTCGAATACGATCTGCTGGTCACCATTCCGGCGCACAAGGGCATGGAGGTTGTCGAGAGCCAAGGTCTGGGTAAGGATGGTTGGGTGCCCATCGACCGTTTACGCCTCAACATGGAAGGCCGCGATAATGTATTCGCCATCGGCGATACCACCAATCTGCCGATCAGTAAGGCCGGGTCCACCGCACATTTCGAGGCCGAAGCGCTTGGCGAGAACATCGCATCGATGGTAAAGATCGGCCAACCGACACGTGACTACGACGGCAAGGTGTTTTGCTTCATTGAGGCCGGCAAGGACCGTGCGACCTACGCGAGTTTCGACTATCTGAATCCGCCGGATCCCAAGCCGCCGACACGTGCGGTGCACTGGTTCAAGGTTGCGTATAACCAAATGTACTGGGCCTCGGCCCGCGGCTTACTCTGACCGGAGGCGGCGCCATGAACGACCAAGCAAGTAGTATGACAATGACGACCAGTGACGAGCTGGAACAGGTCATCCAGGCGGCGCGCGACTCGATGACCGACGACATGGTCGGGCGCGTCGCCGCGACCCTGACTGGAGCCATCGACTTGATGGATCAGGTCGATCGCAGCGGTCTTATCGATGCCATCCCGGCATTGTCGAAGATGGTTGCCAACGGTGATCTGGATCGGCTGGTGGAACTCGCCCGCGTAGTCAGCTCGGCGCAGGACGCGATAACCGACGACATGGTGGACCGTTTGGCGTATACCGCCACCAGCAGCATCGATTTTCTCGATCAAGTCAATCGTGCCGGCCTCAATCAGGCGATTCCGGCGCTCGCCAAGATGGTCAACAACGGCGATTTGGATCGCATCGTTGACCTTGCCCGTGTGGTGAGCTCGGCGCAGGATGCGATGACGGATGATATGGTCGACCGGCTCGCGATGACGTTCAGCCAGGGTGTATGCATGCTGGATCGCATGTGCCGATATGGCGGTATCGATCGAATGATTAACCTGCTCGAGCGGTTGGAAGTCAGCGGTTCGCTGGAGAAGCTCGCGGACACGCTTCCACCGCTGTTCGATCGACTGGAACATG
>CAMYMN010000137.1 GCA_947259395.1 uncultured Gammaproteobacteria bacterium
CTCGTATTTACGTTCAAGGACTTGTCGCTTCTGTTTGCCAAGGGTGGCAGCGGCGTGGTTTGCATAGATCTGCTAAACCCAGGCATTACTACGTTCGAGATCGAAATCGAGTTCATGGGAGGCAGTGGAAGGTTTGAAGGTGCCACCGGTGTTGCCGTGATCAAGGGTGAGGGAGAAGCCGTGAGCCGTGACGGTTCGTTTATCGGCGAAACCGGCACGATCAAGGGTTGGGTTTTGGCTCCCTTTAACAAAAGCAAACACGCCGATGAAGACTGACGGTCAGTCACCAGCAAGTCCGAAAAACCCCGCTTGGGCGGGGTTTTTTATTACTCTGTACGAGTGACCGCCTCGGGCTGTAAACAGCCAGTCGACGAGTCTGAGGTAGAATGACGGCTACTGGCCCAAAGCGGACGCTCGCTGTGAACGGAGCTTTTGTGCCGTTTGCACTAGAATAACGGCATCAAGAAACTGAGAGGGTACGATCATGCGACGACTTTCAATTGCCATCCTGGTTGTCTTGTCCGCGTGTGTGAGTGTCCCTGGCGAAAATGACGTCGGAGAACGGAAAGCTAGTTGGCAAGGCGCACCCGTGGTTGAGTTGATCGCGGCATTTGGTGGTCAGCCCGGTCTTAAGAAAGGGGATAGATGGTACTGGCAATTCTGGGCTAGTCCGGAAAAAAGAGACAACTATAATCGGGGAGCTAAGTCTCTCTCTCTGTCAGGTTCTTCAGCGTGTAGAAATTGTGAGCCTTCCTCGTTCACCGGTTCGCCAGCTGCAAATCCTACTCACAATTTCCTACGCGGTGGTGGGCCCACGCCAAAGTCTGACAGGCGATTTCCACCTCTTTGCACATACTTGGTCGACGTCGAGGATGGGACGATTGTCAAACTCAGCACACTGAGCGCGCCCGGCGCTTTCTGCCGTTTCGACGAGCTACCGATGCGCGTGCCACCCAATTCAGCCTAATTCCAGTGACTGCTGTTGGCCGAGGCTGTGTGAAAACTCTGCAGCAATTATAATAGTGCTTTCCAGCCGGGAAGCGCGATATGAGCAAGTTCATTGAGGGCCAGGACCGCAGCCAGGGCACCCTGTTTCCCGAACGACTCGACGACTTTGTGGAAGAAGAAAACCCGGTTCGGGTGATCGATGTGTTCATCGATGACCTGGATATCTCGGGGCTGGGCTTTCGGATCGAACTTGCGGCCACCGGGCGACCCCGTTATCACCCGAAGATGATGTTGAAGCTGTACGTCTATGGTTACTTGAACCGTGTGCAGTCCTCGCGCCGACTGGAAGTCGAGGCCCAGCGCAACATCGAGCTGATGTGGCTGACTGGCAGGTTGGCCCCGGACTTCAAGACCATCGCGGACTTCAGGAAGGACAACCCGGAGGCGATCCGGCTTGTCTGCCGCGAGTTCGTGATGTTGTGCAAGAAGCTGAACCTCTTGAGCGAGAAGCTGGTGGCGATCGATGGCAGCAAGTTCAAGGCGGTGAACAGCCGTGACAAGAACTTCACGAAGGCAAAGATGAAGCGGCGGCTGCGAGATGTGGAGTCGGCCATCGAGCGTTACCTTGCGCAGCTCGACCAGACAGACCAGACCGAGCCGGCACCGGACGATGCCAAGACCTTGCAAGACAAGGTGACCAAGCTCAGGGAGGAGATGGCGCGGCTAAAAAAGCTCGAAGTCCGGATGCTTGAAGCGCCGGACCAGCAACTCTCTCTGACCGACCCTGATGCCCGCTCGATGGCCAGCCGCGGCACGGGTGTGGTGGGCTACAACGTACAAAGCGCGGTGGATGCCAAGCACCATCTGATCGTTGCTCATGAGGTCAGCCAGGCCGGTAGTGACCGTCGGCAACTATCGACGATGGCGAAGCAGGCCCAAGCGATCCTGGAGCCAAAGACCAAGCTGACGGTGGTGGCGGACAAGGGTTACTACAACGGCGACGAGCTGCGCGAGTGCGAACAGAACGACATCGTTGCCTACGTGGCCAAGCCGAAGACCTCGCCGAACAAGGCCAAGGGGTACTTCAACCGCAGCCGCTTCACGTACATCAAGGACGATGACGAGTATGAGTGCCCGGCCGGGGAGCGGCTGACGCATCGCACAACGACGACAGATGCAGGCAAGACAATCCGACGCTACTGGAGCTCGGTATGTGGCAGCTGCCCGATCAAATCGCAATGCACCAATGGTAAAGAGCGTCGAGTCAGTCGCTGGGTGCACGAGGACGTGCTCGAGCGAGCCGCGAAGCGGCTGAAGCGAAACCCCGAGGTGATGAATGCTCGGCGATCGCTGGTCGAGCATCCGTTCGGCACACTGAAGTCCTGGACCAGCTCAAATCACTTCCTGACGAAGCGATTATCGGGGGTAAGTACCGAGACCAGCCTGCAGATCCTGGCCTACAACATGAAACGAGCGATCAACCTGGTAGGAACAAGAAAAATCATGGAGATGATCGATCCATAGGATCGTTCGTCTCGAAAAAATCGAATCGACTATCAACCGGTGGAGGCGACAATCCGAAATATCGGTCTCAGAAACGCCGCCAGCGGCGAGTTATCACACAGCCTCGGCCAAGAGCAGACATTACCAGAGCCGCCTTTTCAGCTTGGCATATTCCGGGACCAACGCTTTGGAGCCATGTTCATCGAAGAGAACTCTGATCGTCCTCTCACCGGAAGAGAAGACGTATCCCTCCTCAACCACACCTTTCCCAAACATAGGGTGCTTGACCTTGTCTCCCGTTCTCAAGGTGCCGAGCCCTTCAACGTCCATTTCTTCGACTCGCATAGCGTCTCGCTTACTAGGCATCGGCGCTCCTTATTCCGCTATCGGCCAAAACCTGCCATTGGATACACGTATAGCTCGATTCACAGTTCAACGAGCGCGTCAGAGCGCCAATGATACTGAGTCTCGGTGATTTCTGGAGGATCGCAATCGCCAATCTTCAATGGCGAACAAGGAGAAATCACAGCGAATTTTACAAGCCCTCCTTCGATACCGATAGGTTTGAGTATCCTGCTGTCGGTTGATCCAATTTCCGCATCGTATCGGATTACGAAATCTCGCTCGTCATAGTCGTAAATGAATACGACAATTCGCTGAATCATTTCAGTGTCAAGACCAGAAACATTTGTTCGTTGGTATGTCAGGACCGCATCGTTTCGTTCGTCTCCATTTACATCGCCGAAAAAAAGGTTATCCAATGGAGCCATGACGGGTTCTTCTTTCGCGTAGTGCATCCAAAGAAGTGTTTTCAAGACTTCTTTGGATAGCAACGTATCTGCGTCTTCGCCATCACTCGCTTGTATAGATGCAGGGACGAGAAATACGAGAATCAGCGCGAATGCAGCAATTCTATCCATGGTGCCTAGCCTCAAGTTTTGTAAG
>CAMYMN010000138.1 GCA_947259395.1 uncultured Gammaproteobacteria bacterium
CATGTGTGTCGTGATAAAGGGACCGAGCGGCCATTTTCCGGCAAGTATCACGATTCCAAGGAACCCGGAGTATATCGCTGCGTGTGTTGCGGCGAGCCGCTTTTCAGCTCCAAGACGAAGTTCGATTCAGGGACCGGTTGGCCAAGCTTTAATGCTCCCGTGAATCCGGAACATGTCCACACTGAGGTGGACACCAGTCACGGTATGCAACGGACCGAAGTACTATGTGCACGCTGCGATGCCCATCTAGGACACGTATTCACAGACGGACCGCAGCCCAGTGGCCTGCGCTATTGCATCAATTCCGTGTCTCTGGAGTTGGATAAGGACGAACAGGACAAGGATTAACTTGCTTGTGTCAGTGGTGGTTCTTGTTGAGGCGTTTTCGCCTTGACCGACGGTATGACGACACGCTCACCAATATTGGGCGACAGGTTGTCAGAGTTGTAGCGAGTCAATAGCCAGTACGGCAGCTCGTACTCTTGAGCGATGCGCCATAAGCTGTCTCCCTTCCTGACCTGGTGCGCATCGAGACCGACGATCTCGTAATGCTGCCGGAACTCGTCAACCAGCGTGCGATGATATTCCTCACGTTTTGTCTCAAATCCCTGTTTCATATCCGCAGACTTGATAGGTAGGTTAACCCACCGGCCAACTCGCATGTGCGTACCTCGTTTGATGCGGTTCAATTTCCGCAGTTTGCTGGTGAAGCCGATGCCCAACCAATCCGCGTAATGGCCCAGCGTCTCTTCGGGCTCCACGCGCACACTGAACAGTTTTTTTCCGTTGTGCTGACGAATCACTACTTTCAGGTCCAAAGTTTGGATCAGCGGTTCGACCAATTGCCCCGCAGCCGCCGGTATAGTGGCTACGGCGGGTGCCATCTTGATCACGATTTGCTCGGGCTTGACCTGCGTTTTGGCGGTGTTGGTCGCGTCCGCTGATTCCTTCGCCGTTGGTGTTTCGCGGGTCATCGAACGCTGCTTGCCCTTGTCCACCGCGGTGTTTATCCGCGTGTTATTCACCTCGGTAGCGGCCGGTGCCTTGGCGACCACCGTCTTGGCGGGTCGTCGCGGCTTGCCGGGGATATCGAGCTTCTGACCGGTGCGAATCAATGCGCGTCGTCCGAGACCGTTGACTTGGATCAGATCCCGGCACCTTACATCGAACGCTTCGGCGATCGCGCAGGCGGTATCCCCGCGCCGAACGACATATTTACGTCCGCTGAGCTGTGGTTGCTCGGGCGGCAGTTTCTCGAGCTTGGCGATCTTCTTGGTCCAGCCGTCCTTCCGGTACGGCAATCTCAATGCATAGCCTTCCGGTATCAGGCGCCACCCCCGCCACACATAACGGGTCAATGCGGGATTCATCTGCCTCAACTTCTTGTCCGATATGCGAAATATTTTCGTGACGCGTTTAACCGAGGTCGGGTGCTTCAAAGACACCAACGTGTAGCGCATCGCACCGTCGGAACTGAAGCTGCCAAAGTATTTTTTAGCGTTTTTTGCGACGTGCCGTGCGGCAAGGAAACTTGCATAAAAATTTCGAACAGCAGTGCGAAATGTGCGCGACTTGTATCTGCGTAACACAGTCACGTAATCGGGACCGAACTTTCTGATCGCTCGGCGCATTCCGGTCACCCCATAATTATAAGAAGTGATTACGAACGGATTGATTTGAGACATCGTTACCGATCCACCGGTTTTTTCTTCGGCTACGCTGAGCAATTTTTTGGTGGCATTCGATAAATAACGGGCCGCTCCCCAGGTAGCCGCCTCCGGATCGAAGCGCTCGTCTATGGTGGCGTTTAGTTGTAGCCCCAGTGTACGGGCGGTACGCGGCATGATCTGCCACATACCCGCTGCGCCAGCCGGGGAGTAGGCGCGCGGATTGTAGGCAGACTCCACGAACGGCAGATACTGGATGTCCTCCGATAAGCTGTGATCACGCAACACGCGAACAACGTGATCCCGATAACGGCCATAACGCCGTAAGGCGTCCTCAAAACGGTCCCGGTTGCCCTGCTGACAGCGGATGTTTTTTGACGCGCGGCGGACATCCTTCGGATCCAAGTCTGGAAATAGAGTCAACAACTGTTTCTGCTCACGCGTCCAATTCTTGCCGCCACCCTCTAGCTTCGCTGCGATCTGTTGCAAATTCCACCGAATTCGTCTCTTTTCCCGAGTCACATCGCGGCCTGGGCGCTTACGACTGCAACGAGAATCAGTGGTTTTTACCGAGTAGACGCGTTCAGGACGCAAAGTGTCGTGAAACACAATTTGCTTCGTTTTCCATGTGCGAAACACCTTGATCCAAAAATCCACACGCCGCCGTATTTCCGGAGGACATGGAAATACGTCATCGCACGCCAGGGGATGGCGTTCGACCTTCGGGACCGCAACAGAGTGCGCCGGGAAGATCCACAGTCCCAGCAAAAACGCATATAAAATCTTTCTGATGTGCATCTCATGCATGTGAGCCGACGCGTCCCCTCAACAATACCTCAGCGGTAATGTATGGCAGCCGGAAAACTACCTGATATGCCAATAATGAACAACTGTTGAAAAATGGGTAAAACTATGGTCATGTGTGTGACTCCTTTGACTTCAATGAAGACCGCATCAACCTATTGGCTTCCCTTGCGCTGATTGCACGGCCCGGCAGCGGCATCAACCCCGGCACTCGCTTAGGGTATTCACGATACGCCTCGCCATAATAATAGACCAACTTGCGTTCCTCGAGCCGGGATCCGACCCAAAGATACAAGGTAATTATGACGGCCGACACCAGAAGCGGCGCGTTCATATTCCGGGTCCACAATATTACTAAACCAAAGAAATACCAGGGCTGCCGGTCGATGCGGTGAAACGGCGATAGTCGTAACGGTCCCGGATCTTCCTCCCGTGGCAGACCGCGCTTCAATTGCCGCCAGTCGAGAAAGGTCGCACCGTCGTAAAACCGCAATGACCATAGGAATGCAAACAACGCTAATAGCACTGCGCCATCGACTATCCACCATAGCACGCCGGTCCATCGCCACCAATATTCACCGTTGATCTGGTATACCAGTGTCACCGGAACCAAGAGTAACACCAAGGCAATAGCGTTGTAGCTCAATCGGTAAACAGGCATCACATGTGGCACACGTCTCGCTATACTTTCTTTTACGGTGGTCCCAGCAAGAACCGAGTGGGTCGAGAATTGAATCTCCCCGCGCTTACGCGCGGGGAATCATCCCGGCGTTGCCGGGATACACTGGACTCAACCGACCGTCGGCAAAGCCGCACCCGGCCTCGTCCGTGGCCCGCACGATACCGTGCGGGCATCGCGTCCATCCCCGTGCTCACGCACGGGGTTTTGTTCCGCGAAATGAGACGGTAGGACTAATCAATCTGTACAATGCGATCGAGACCAGATACGGTCCTGTGTATCCTGTCGCCACATAGATCATGCACGGTAACACTCACGTCACCACTATAATCTCCGAGACCAAAATAGGCGACTAAGGTGTCCTGTGATCCGGTGCCGCGTCCCGCACTGACTTCTCGTACTTGTATATGGTCGCCATAACTTATGCTGATCCGGCTGCCGATACCAAACACATTACAAGCGGTACTGCTGAGTTTAATTTCGAACCAGTGATTCGTATTACCATCGTTGCGAAGTAAACGCACACCGTCGGCGCTGCCGACGACTATATCCAGATCGCCGTCCCGATCGTAGTCAGAAACGGCAGCGCTCCAACTATTCTCAATCGCAACACCGCTCAACCAGGTGACGTCCGTAAATCGTGCGTTACCGTTATTCAAATACAGGTGGCTAAAACGGCCGCGATAAATACTGGTGACGAATAGATCAAGTTCGCCATCATTATCGAAGTCAGCGAGCACCGGGTCGGCGTTGGTCTCTTCGAATCGTATCCCTGAATTAAGGTCTTGATTCATAAACGCATTACCGGGACGCAACGCGTTAATCAACAACTGACTGCGATCGGAATAGTGCAGATCACGGGGGTGGGCGAGATTTGTCAGGTAGATATCGAGGTCACCGTCGTTATCGACATCGCCGACTGCGCTACCGATACTGTGTCCATAGGCCCCATGCCGTGCCCTACCCCGCATCAATAACGCCGCTCCCGCCTCGCGAAAGCTGCCGGCCCCGGTATTCAACCAAACCAGATTGGGATCCAAACGATAGTTGGTCACTATGATGTCTTGGGCACCGTCATCATTGAGATCACTCCACACCACGCCGC
>CAMYMN010000139.1 GCA_947259395.1 uncultured Gammaproteobacteria bacterium
GCAGTGACACCGGCGTCCCGCCTTCCTCTTCGAGACGAAGTTGCACGTGGGTATCGATGTGGTTGCCGAACACGAAGTCGTTTGGCGGCGCCTGCCACGAATCGCCCATTCCGACGTCACCGGGTCTGGGCTTTGGTTTCGCCTGTGCCGTAATTCCGCTCAGCAACAGCGGTAGGGCGATGAGGAACAGCACGCCAAAACGTATTGATGGTTTCATAAGTCGCTCCCGATACTTTTTTTGTGCGCTGGGATGACCTTCCTCTCGGTTAAGACAAAAGAGGCCGGCGGTATTAAAAAGTTGCGTCGCTTCAACATAAGGAACCGATCGGATTTGTCTGTACGGAGTTACACGAGTCGAGCTGTGTCTACTACTTACCAGGACTGTGCGTCCCGTTTATTCGTTCGCATGGATTCGCACGCGGAACGATCTCGCGTTTGAGAACTTGCTGTTGCAACGACACCTAGCGGCATTCGGGTAAGCATGTTGAATATTCAGAGACACTGCCGACCTTTGGCAGTGCGCCGCTTAATATTCTGCAGCCAAGAAGTGCGATTGAATTGGTGGCAAGATTTTCTGCCGGAACATCGCCGGTTCCTGACAGAATACAGGACAAGAAAAGGTGAAAATTTGCACCACTTTTTGTGACCAGTTTTGACGATGACTGATATAAGAGTAGGCAATCGGTGCTAACCGGCGTGCGAGGCAAAGTCTGGCGATATTATTTAGATCAGTTAGATACCGATTAGCGTCGATCGAGAACGAGCTACACATTAGACAGGTTTAGTGCTCCGAAGGCAGGGGTCACAGGGGTCTTGAGGCCCTAGAGTTCGACGCTGTGGTCCAGCGGATCTGCTATGCAACAGGATATCCTGCCGCTTTCCAGGCCTTGAGGCCTCCGTCCAGAACCGCAATGTCTTCCACACCCAGAGATGCCAATACTGCCGCTGCCTTCTCACCACGACCGGAGGAACCGCACATCGTGACGAAGAGTTTTTCGCTGGCGTTGTCGCGATTCCGGACAAATTCCGACAAGTCAGAAATAGAAACATTTATTGCACCTGGTACGTGTCCCTCCGAGAATTCCTCGGCGGTTCGGGCGTCGATGAGAATGGCAGTGTCGCCCTCTCTCAAGAGACGTTCCACGTCCGTCACAGCGATGTACTGCTCCGGTGTTCCATTCATAAGAATCTCTCACTTAGCCAAGTGGCTGGCCAGTCGTTCAATGATAATGTCGATCTCTTCGGCTGTTGTTCCGCGTCCTAGACTGAATCGAATGGCGCCGGCGCCGACTTCCGGTGATACGCGCATTGCCTCAAGCACCGGTGATAGCTCCACTCTTCCCGAGTGGCATGCCGATCCAGTAGATGCTGCAATCTCTGGCATGCTTTCGAGGATTTCGGCACCGATCTGGCCAACGAACGAGACATTGAGCGTATTCGGCAAGCGTTCCTCGGGATGCCCGTTCAATACGACGTGATCGCCGAATGCCTGTTGCAGCCCTTCCCAGAATCGGTCCCGTAATGCTGAGATGTCTTTCATGCCCGAGAGATCACTCGCCAGTTCGCAAGCTTGGCCCAAGGCTGCGGTGAGAAGTGCGCTTTCGGTTCCTGCGCGCCGACCACGTTCGTGGCTCGCTCCGTGTATTAATGGTTCGAGTTCAGTACCACTACGGACATAAAGTGCGCCGATACCTTTCGGTGCATACAATTTGTGTCCGGCAATGCTCAGCAGGTCGATACCCAGTTGGTCGACTTTGGTGGGCACCTTGCCCACGGATTGAGCGGCATCGGTGTGAAAAGGAATGCCATGTTCCTTTGCGATGCCAGCGCATTCTTCGATGAGCTGGATCGTTCCGACTTCGTTATTTGCGTGCATGATGCTGATCAGGACCGTGCTGTCGGTTATGGCCTCTCTCAGGTCATTCGGATTTATGCGACCGGTTCGGTCCACCGGCAGCCAGCTGATTCGTGCGCCGAGACGCTCGAGAAACCGACACGGCTCGACAATAGCCGGGTGCTCGACTTGGGTGGTGATGATGTGTGCGCCGGGGTTCTTTTGTGAATAGTACAAGCCTTTGAGCGCGAGATTATTTGACTCGCTGCCGCCGCTCGTGAAGACGATCTCGTTCGCGGAGCAGCCCAGAAGATCGGCAACTTGCCGTCTTGCCGTTTCCACCGTGGTGTGTGCCGGCGCTCCAGCCCAATGCGCGCTGGACGGATTACCGAAGGCTTTCTCGATGGCTTCCGACATCACGGAGGCAACTTGTGGATCGATGGGCGTGCTAGCGTTGTAGTCGAGATATATTTGATGTGGCGTCGTTCGAGACATATCGTCAACCTCAGTCATCGTCCAGCGGATTGATGCGTGCGAGGGTTTCGTCCATTGCAAGGGCGACCCACAGTCCGGACAGGGCCATGGCGGCGGCTGTAAACCAGAAACCGGCCTCCAGCGCATCGAACGCGTCGGCAATGATGCCGAGTGACAATGCGCCGATGCCGTAACCGAGATCTCGCCAGAATCGATACACACCAAGGCTTGAGCCACGCCAGTTCGGATGCGAGATATCACCGATCGCGGCAATGAGTGTCGGATAGAGCAGTGCCATTCCGACGCCAGTGATAGCGGCGGTTAGTGACCATGCTGTCAGGCCGTCTACGAACAGCGTCGCTGCGACACCCAGCGCGCACGTCCACATGCCGATCACGATCGGCCACTTGCGACCGATGGCGTCTGATAGTGGTCCAGTCCAGAGTTGGCTGCCGCCCCACACGAAGCCATATACGCCGACGATCCAGCCAATGTCGATCAGCGACAGTCCCCGGGCGTGTAGATAGACGGGGAAGAACCCCCAAACCAGCGCATCGACGAATTTCTCCACGCAGCCCGCCTGTGACAACGCCATGAATGTCTTGTGCCTGAACGAGACCAGCGTGAAGATTTCCTTGGTTGACGGGTGTTCAGATACGTTTGACGGAAATCGCGGCCGTGGCCCTTCGTGGGTGCCGGCCTTGTGTGCTGCGGATTCCGCTCGTGCCCAATGGACGGTCTCACGCGAGAACAGGAGCGCTGACACAAGCGCCAGCAGGATGACCGCCAGCCCAAACACGAACAAGCTCCATCGCGGGTCGAAGTCACTGGCAAGGTACCCGGTAATCAGACCGGCCAGCGCGACACCGCCGTATCCCGCAAATTCATTGAATCCCGTAGCGACACCGCGTTGCTCCGGTCGCACGATGTCGAGCTTGCTTGTCACCGTCATCGACCAGGCAAATCCTTGATTGATGCCCAGCAGTACGTTGGCCGCGACGATCCAGTTCCACGATGGGGCGTAGAGGAAGATAAACGGGATCGGCAA
>CAMYMN010000140.1 GCA_947259395.1 uncultured Gammaproteobacteria bacterium
CCATCGAGCGGGAAGGCGAAGTCGAGGTGGGCGATCTTGTTGGTGCTAAACCGCATTGGCGCGATGCGCAAGCCGAACCCGATGTTCTTGAGCCAACCGAAGTTCTCCTCACCGATTGGGTTGACACCCCAAGTACGCCCCACGTCGGCGAAAATGGCGCCGCCGACGCGGATCAGCCGCCATGGATACCATTCCGTGAAGTAGCGCTGCTCAATCGTGAACAGCATTTTCGAGTCCCCCGTTTGGTAACGCAGCGGGTAGCCGCGTAGCCCGCTGTCGCCGCCCAGTTGAACCGGATTATCCAGATCCAGGTCGTGGCCTGCAGTCCCCGATAACGTCATGAAAAATAATCTCTTTTCGGACTGTCTGTGAAAGAAACGCGCGTTCAGCGTCGTCGTGGCGTTCTTGGACTGGCCGCGCTCGCGACGGCCGTCAATTCGCAGACCCAAGAGCAACGCAGTCTTGTCGAGCGAACCAAATCCGCTGTTCGCAGATGCTGAAAAGATCAGGGCGTCCCGGTCCGCGTCAAACCTGGTATCTGCCCAGCCAAGCGATGCCGTGAGACGTCGACCCATGAAGAAGTCTTCAGTGCGACCGATTTGATTGGTGTTGCTCGATGTATCGAAGTCGTCCTCGAGAATCTCCAGGTTGAGAAACGGATAAACGAGTTTCCGATCCTTCGGGATCACTGCAGGTAGGCCGGGATCCTTCGCTTCGGAAAAGCGGTTGTCGTCGTACACGACACCGGCTGACCAGCGCTGGACCCAGCCGTTCTTCAGGCCACCTGACCAGCCACCGAATGCCGTATGGAAGTCGCGCTCATGGCGGTACTCTGCGGCTTCCTCGCCGAGTCGGTAGAGCGATGTACGACGATCATCCGTCGCCACTCTTCCCCCGGCTGTCCATCGTGCGTCGAGGGCATGAAACGGGCGGACAACCGAAAGGAAGTTGGTCTTGCCGTCCGAGTTATCGGCAATCCTGAGGAACGCCGAGACCCAACTGCTGCCCAGGTTCCTGTCCTCGAAGTCGAACCGTGTTGAGGTTCTGTCGACACCGTCGATCCACTTCAGGCGCAGTAGCTGGCCACGGCCGAACAGGTTGGTTTCTTCGATACCGACGGCAGCGGTGTTCTCGCCGCCACTCCGCGAGAAGGAAATGTCCGGCGTTAATGACCAGACATCCTGCGTAATCACGTTGATATTGACGATGTCGCCCTTGTCACTTACGGGCTCGATACTTGCGTCGATAATAAACCGATTCGCACGCAGGATGCGCGCCGACTCCTCGAGCATTCGTGACGAAAATGTGTCGCCCGGCCGAAACAGCAACTGATTGTAGATAACGCTGTCGCGCGTCACGATGTGCAGTCGGTTCGCCCAGCGGTACAGCCATTTGTTCTCTTTCGGATCGGACAAGTCGAATATGTTGCGCTTGTCGAGAATTACTTCATGGATGATGGCGCCGTCGGCTTCCAGCTGCTTGATGTCCGGTATCGCTGATTCGATCGGGACTTCGTCGGCGATGACTGTTTGCGCACAAATAATCAATAGCGACAAGCTGCGGCTTGGAGATAGCATCATGTTGCAGGTGCGTTCACGTAAGGGGTGCCTGTCGTGCAATAACGCTCGAGTTGCTGATGCCGCCATTTTGCCACCGTACGCGTGAGCGTGCCCGTCGGCATGGGCATGATGTTCGTATTTCCGACAGTGCGCGTCATAGCGGTGTCCGTCATTCTGGCATCGCCCAATACGCCGAAGCAGATGCCGCAGCGGGGCCAGAACACTCTCCATTATCGCCTCTATGCGGATGTTCTGGTGGAGAAACCCGTCGAGCGCTTTGTCGTCAACTGCATCGATGTATACCGAATCATGTGCCAGACGACATCCGTTAAAGGTCAGTAGCAGCCTTTGGAGCCGATGATGGCTCAACGTCGGCTCCCGAGGGCCAAGCAAACATCCGAAGATGCTGAGCGTCGGCTTGTCCCAATAGCGGAAACTGAGAAAGCCCAATACTTCTTCTTTTCGGGGTCAGCTAACGGCCAGTAACGGTCGTTGCTCTGTTGCGATTGGCACCCCCTATTTTGTTCCGTCTATTCGTAGAAACTCCTCATCGTCTTGCATCGGTTCAAATGTAGCTATTAGCTTGTCAAAGCCAGCACCATCGATCCAGAGCGAGTCAGTTTTCGGGCTCTTGCTGCGATCCAGGGTGCGTGCACGCATGATCTCTTGCGGACAGACGACCTCATAGAACTTTGCCACAGCCCCTGCAGACCGAGCGCGATCTCGGGCTGCATCCCTCGACTCACGAGTCCAAAAGCCGTGATCCAAGATCACATCCGTCCCAGCGCCAATTACTCGCGTGGCCTCATCCCATATGAGATTTTCTACCTGTGCCCTAAACTCGCTGAAATGTTCCTCCGGCGGATTCCATCCGTGCAATCTAACCATCCATTCATCATGTGAAATCCGAACTGCGCCACATTCCCGCTCGAGCTGTCGTGCAAAGGTGGTCTTCCCGCTGCCCATAAATCCATGCAGTAAGTGCGTGGTTGGCTTCATTGTGATCGTCCGGTTTGGCGGTGATTCAGTGGGAGTAAGCTTAGCGATGAGGCTATCGAAGTGCTCTTTACCTGCTACCTACGACTAGATCTTGAATGGCCACATAGGGTCACAGGCCGGCAGTTTACAACAGTTCAAACGAACGACGGCTAAGCAAACCAATCCCGACGTCGAACGCGTTACCGCGGAAACTTCGGCACGCGGCCACGAGCAGCCGTTCAGCTATGTTTTGCCGACAAGTCTCTTAACAAAGCGCCAGACCTTGATCCAGAGTGATGCTTCCCAAGTAAGCAGTTTGCTAACCCAAGGTGGTGTACCGGACTCAACCGCCAACCCTGAAGCGTCTTCCTCAGCGGTTGACGAAGCGCTCGCAACGACTCGGAAGATAGCAACGATTAGCTTGATCTCAAGAATGACGAGGACGCCGAGGCCTACATATCTGGCTATCCCAAGATACTGGAGTAGTTGTTGGTCGGACTCCGGTACGACATGACCGACAGCCCATATGCCGAGGCACGCTAAGGCAATAGCCCGGACAACAGCTCGCTTTCTATCGGCGCGATAGCAAATTAGATAAAGCAGTGGAACAAGG
>CAMYMN010000141.1 GCA_947259395.1 uncultured Gammaproteobacteria bacterium
CCGCGCCTTCATAGAGATGCTGGTTCTGAACGACGAGGGCAAGGTGGTCTGGAGCTCCGGCCGGACCAATTCCGCCGGCGTGATCGTCGATCGCCACGGCTGGCCACTGGAAACAGAGTTCCTCAACCGCACAGCAAACGTGAAAAATTCGGTGGCCAAATATCAGCCCAACTACCAGACCATCCACAGCGATCGGGAGGTGCAGATCTACGAAGAACTCATCACCGACGCCTCCAACCTATTTACCACCAGCTTCATCCACCGGGTCCATCACATCAAGGACAACCGGCTGCTGCCCGAAGGTGCGGTCGACGCCGAAACCTTTGCGGGGAAGACTGCTAACCCGTCTTTCGCAACTCGCGAGGTAGAATTATCTTAAGGCATTGATTTCATTGCACCTGACTTGCAAAGGTCGGCACTACATCGGCGGTTGAGGCGCGCTTTGTATCTTCGGTGGCAATTGCTCAGGTAGGCGCAGCTTCAGCTGTCCGAGCAACAGTTGTAGGTCTTTCTCCGGTTGCGTGTAGCGAGACAAGATGAGATAGCGCCCGTCGGTGGTTGGCAGATGCACATCCACCATTTGCACCGCGGCGAACTTCTCCAGCACCGCGCGGGGGGTCAGGCCTGACGCCAGGGAACGGGATCGTTGCTTCAGCGTCACCTGCAGGCAGTAGGCGATGAAGGCGACAAAGATATGCGCCTCAATACGGTGATCCAACTGATGGTAAATCGGACGGATGGCCAAGTCACTCTTGAGTTCCTTGAATGCCTGCTCGATTTCGGTCAGCTGTATGTAGTATTCCCACAGTGTGGCGGGATTACTGTCGGTGAGGTTAGATCGCAACAGATAGCGTCCTTCCCGACGGCGTACCTGTCGCAGTTTGTCTTTACGCAGCGAGAAGCCAAAGCCATTGGCCTGTAGATCATCATTGTCCTTGGGTAATTGGATGTTGATCAGGGCATAGGTTTGGCCGGCCTCCTTTTTCGCGGACCCCAGTTTGACAAGTAACTGATCACGGGTGAGTTTTTGGCGCTGCAGTTGATGCAGTCTTTTCCATAACCGTTTGAGCTTGCGGCTGCGCATCGCCCGCTCTTTATGCATCCGTCCGGTACTTCGGGCCAGGATATACAGCTCGTCGGATTGTTCGAGCAGCTTGACTTCCACCGAATCGCGGGCCAGTTCCCAGGGCTTGCCCACAAACGCGCGCTCCAACTTGGTCAGGCGGCCCCGTGGGGTGCCAACCAGGTAATATACCGGGGTCTCACTGTCGCGCATTTGGGCCAGCGTCGCTTCGGTCGGGATACCCCGGTCCATCACCCACACGCGTTGACTCTTTCCGTACTGGTCTTCGATTTTCTTGAGAAAATCCCCAAGCGTGGTCTTATCACTGGTGTTGCCCGGCATCACCTCATAGGCCAAGGGAAAACCCTCCGGCGTCACGATCAGCGCGATCACCACCTGCACACAATCGGGCCGCTTGTCGCGGCTGTAACCGTATTGACGCTTCCCTATTCCGGGTGGGTCCGACTCAAAATAGGTACTGGTTAAGTCATACAACAAGATATCAAAACGGGGATTGAACAGCGTTTGCCAGCGCTGTTTCAGATACGAGAAAAAGGCCCGTTTGTGGGGCAACAACCGATCCAAACAACGGTACAACTTGTCTTTCTGGACCAAGGCAAAGTCTTCCCCCAACAGATCCGCCATCGCACTTTGCTCGAACCATTGCCGATGCAGCCGCCACTCGCTGCCCGGATCAATCAAGCGGTAACACACCAAGGTCTTCAATACCTGCAACCAGTGCGTCCCCTGGCGACTGGGTTTCAGGTGTTGCGACCAGAAATCGTCCAGCTCCAGTTGCCCCCACAATTCCAACCCCAGCCAGCACGCACCCCATTGCCGCGGACGTTGCAACTGCAATGCATTGAGCTTGACCTGGACGACTTCACAGTCCAGCTCCGGGGCCGGGCGGTCTTCCGGAAAAATGGCAATCTGCCGCGCTTTGCGCGCATCCGCTTGCACCACCTCAATGGTGCGACACCACGCCGCTCGCTGTTGATCATTGATCTCACCCAGATACAGCACTTGGCGTTGCACCACCCGATTACCGCGGCAACGACGGTTCTCAACAATGCTCCAGTACCGGTGTTCTTTGCCGTCTTTGATGCGACGTTTGGCCCGCAAAAACATGCCAACAGTGTGCCGCAAAATGCAATCCGTTCAATAGGCAAGGTCGGCACTACAGACGGGTTTCAGCCCCCATCGCTAACCCGCTCGTAGCTTAATCAGTCACTTGACAGTCAAAGATTTTTTCACATTCGCCAAACTCAGAGTGAGTTGCGAAAGACGGGCTAGGTATTGGAGCGGGACCGGCGCAACCGTGTGCTTAAGGTGCTCGGTAATATTGCGGCGGCCTTTGTTCGCAGCGGCAGGTTTTACAGTCGAGAGGAGGCGGCGCAACGGCCTTTTGACTCATGACGGTGGATATGAATGCCGCATGCTGCAAGCGGTGTGGAGAATTAATTTGCAATCCGCAATCGCTCAAGACGAGTTTGCATCTTTGCGGCGGTGTACGGCGAGGTGCAGCGGGGTGCGGGAGTGGGGAACTCGGTACACGAAGTTGTAGCGGGCCACGTGGTAGCTCGGGTCGAAGCCGTAGAAGTTCAACTGCATCCGCTCTAGTTCGGCAGTGCGGTAGTCTTTCAACGGTTTGCGGGCCTCGTTTTCGAGGCGTAGCCGGTGCTTGTCGGCCACGAGGGTGTCGTAGTCGTCGTGGTTTGCGATGTCCTCCGCCAGATGCTCGACTTCACCTACGAAGCTCTCGGTGTCGGTTTCGATCACCCGGTCGAGCAGGCCCATGCCGGCGGCCTCCACAGCGCCGATCGGCAGACGGTTCTCGGTGAGCTCCTCGGCCCTTGCCGCGCCGACCCGCCGTGGCAGCAAG
>CAMYMN010000142.1:0-2553 GCA_947259395.1 uncultured Gammaproteobacteria bacterium
GACCGAACTTTTGGAATGGCGCGAATTGCCGCGCGCAAGTTCATAGTTTGGAAAAGCGCGGTTCGACCCCAACCCCCTCTCAGTTCAGGAGAGAACATCTGTGAAATCCCAACAGATGCGTGACACATTAAGCTCTTATCTCAAGTCTTCGGTGAGAGGAGAGCAAGATGACAAAAGCAGAACAGGCAAGGCTCGTAGCGTGGCGGCTGGCTACGTGGTATTCGCCAACTGGCGGGATTTCCTTGTCGGAATGTGGGGAGTACTCGAAATCTTGTCAGACCCATACGGGTCGAACTTCGCCTCAGGCTCGGTTTCGGTCAGGGCATTGCTGGACATCGATTTTGGTGTCCGGCATCCGGAGAGTTTTGCGGCATTGAGTGAGGCACCATAGTTGGCAAATTGAGGCCGGATCAGTGCCGACCTCGGATATATCCCCATTGGCCTGAAAGAATTGTGTCAGTTTCTGGCCAGGGGCTATACTGCATACGAATGTCCTTAACGCTAACCAAGTTCCGTAACTTAGCCGATGCCTTATAACAATAATGGGTAATTTCACGCGGTACAGAAAACCGCCGGTTACAGAGGTCGCTGTGTCAGTCCAATTCGACTCGGTCGAAGGCCTGAAGATTCCTCATTTGGGTCTGATCTGGCAAGGGTTCAAAAGCCGATTTCCGAATGTCGAACAGCACGGAAATCTCGGACCCGTTGTAGAACGGGTCCGCCCAAGTCGAGTAACCCAGCCTCAGATTTCGTTGTCCACTGCGGTTGAAACTCCGCGAGTTTGGTTCCTGAGCGAGGACGGCGCTGATCTTGTTCAGATTCAATCTAATCGATTCGTTCGAAACTGGCGCAAACAGCCAACGGTGAATAGAGATTATCCGCATTATGATGATCACATTCGACCAAGCTTCCTAAGTGACCTGAACGAGTTTCGGCAAGCTCTGATCGACAATGGTCTTGAAGACATATCCATAAATCAGTGCGAACTGACCTATGTAAACCACATCACTCCAAATGAAGTTTGGCAATCTCATAGCCAAATAGATCGAATCTTGAATATTTGGTCGAAGGAGTCGAGCAAGAGTCTAGGCTCGGGATTTGAGAATGCCAGTGTCCGTTTTTCAAATAAGATTGAAGACAGCGCTGGCGAGTTTCTCGGCAGAGTTCATTTTGATATGCAGCCGCAATTTTTAGTCCAAAGTGGTAAAAGTGGCGAGCCGTCACCGGTATTTGTGTGTAATCTGGTAGCTAGAGGCCGCCCTATATCTGACAAGGAAGACGGTTTTATTCGTTTTCTGGACTTGGGTCGCAGGCAAATGATTGAACTATTTGAGAGAATATTCACCGAAGCTATCCAAGAATCTTGGGAAAAAGTCGGAGACAGCTAATGTCAGCAGCTTTGAATGATGTATTTCCGGACACTGGCACTACAAGAGTCAATTCTTGGGCTACCGGTGGCGGCAATCTTTTGTTCAACCACGGCCAGTTCGCAATCGAGAGCCTTCGTAATTCGCTTTTGGAGCTTGCGCGGTTGCCGTCAAATTGGGACTCCTATGGAGCACCAAGAATTTCTGTGGACGCAATCGATGCTGCTTTGAACACTCTGACGGACTTGCTTGCCGCTGGTGCGCCATCGCCCTATATAGTCCCTACACCAAACGGCGGAATCCAAGCGGAATGGCATAGTGGATCAAAGTCGTTGGAACTCGATTTTGTATCGCCAGTCCAGATCGAACTCTACTTCGAGGACGAGAGCATTGGCGATGTTGATGAGGAAACGCTCCATTTTGATTTGGCGCCGATTTACCAAAGGCTCGCCGAGTTTTGACTCCTCTCTTCCTGGGTATATGTGAATTTCCAGGAGCACCAGTCAGGTGAGTGACGATCTGTCTATCACCAACGACGATCTGCTATTCAGACGACTTCATCCAAGATGGATTGTGGGCGGAGACCAGCCCAAGATTTCCAGCGCAGCGTTTCAGAACGCCCGAGGTTTCGACAAACTCTCCGCAAATCTCGGTAGCTTGATGACTCTCTATGCACAAACTTGGGAAGACCTAATAAGCACCATGCCGAACTACGGCGTCGCGACGCTGACGGTCGGTGATGCTAGAAGTTTTGGACAAGGTGTCGTCAAGGCTCCAGAACCAGACGACCCGTCCCACGTTCATGTTGACGGCAACAAGACGAAATCTGTACAGAGGGGCCTTGCAAAGGCGGCAACACAGAATGTACTCAAATGGCCAGAATCAGAGAGCTAGTCACCGCCGCAGATTAGAATGACATTCCGCTGGGCCGGTACCCGAAAAACCCTAAAAAAATCGTGCCGTAATCGTGCCAAACCGGCACCAATTCACACCAATTCAGACCAATTCGCCGCAGAAGGGAAATCCCTCGAAGCCTTGCAAAACTAATGTTTCACAAGGCCCGAAGGCATTTTCGGGTATTTCGAAATTGGCGGAGAGGGTGGGATTCGAACCCACGGTACGGTACAACCGTACACCTGATTTCGAATCAGGCCCGTTCGACCACTCCGGCACCTCTCCATATGGT
>CAMYMN010000142.1:2589-6680 GCA_947259395.1 uncultured Gammaproteobacteria bacterium
TTGGCGGAGAGGGTGGGATTCGAACCCACGGTACGGTACAACCGTACACCTGATTTCGAATCAGGCCCGTTCGACCACTCCGGCACCTCTCCATATGGTCTGTTTGTATTCTGAAGCAGGCGTCCTTCGGACGCCAGTACACCTGATTTGATTCGAATCGCCTCAAGGCGATTCTCACCCCTGCGGGGCGGGAATATTGGTGAGCTATCGGTGCAATGTCAAGGGTCCATTCCGGGCCCCCGGATGCGATAATGCACTGTCCAGAGATATGGGAAGCCGCACTTGCGAGTATTGCTCATCATCATACTGGCGAGCCTCATCGGGACCTGCTCAACTCCCCCGCCGCTGCTCGACCAGATCCTGGAAACAGGTGAGCTTCGCGTTGTCACACGCAGCAGCCCGACTTCCTATTCGATCAGTCCGGACGGCCCGACGGGTCCTGAGTACGATCTCGTGCGCGCTTTCGCCGAGGATCTCGGCGTTGCGTTGCTCATGGAATCCGTCGACAGCGTCTCGGAGATTATTCCCCTGATCCTGTCCGGCCAGGCCCACATGGCTGCCGCCGGTCTGACCGTTACCGACTCCCGGCGTGAGCACCTCCACTTCGGCCATCCTTACGAATCTGTCGACGTGCATCTGATCTACAAGCTCGGCACGGGAAGACCCCGCTCCATCGAGGACATTCTCGACCGCTCGATCGAGATCGTGGCCTCGAGCAGCCACGTCGACATCCTGGAGGAGCTCAAGCTCGACTACCCCGAGCTGACCTGGACGGAAAACGCGGACGTCGAATTCGCCGATCTGCTGACGAAGGTCGCAATGGGAGAAGTCGAGCTGACGGTGGCAGACAGCCCCGACTTCAATATCCAGCGGCATTTCTACCCGGACCTTCGTGTTGCCCTCGACCTGTACGTCGACGACCAGATTGCCTGGGCGTTTCCCCTCCGTAACGCCGATTCACTCCTCGCCCGGGCCGACGATTTCCTGATTTCTGCAGATCGTGCGGGCATGCTGGATCGCGTTCACGACCGCTACTACGGCCACACCAAGAAATACGACTACGTCGGTACCCGCAACTTCATTCGACACTACGAAAGCCGCCTGCCTCGCTACCGCGCCATGTTCGAGCAAGCCGGCGAGGAATGGGGCGTCGACTGGCGCCTGCTGGCGGCCATCGGTTACCAGGAGTCGCACTGGCGCGCCGGCGCCGTATCGCCGACCGGCGTTCGCGGCATCATGATGCTGACGCAGGATACCGCCGACTACCTTGGCATCGACGACCGCGAAGATCCCGCGAACGCGTTGCCGATACGGTCGGAGAACCCGATCGCACCTGGATGGCCCTTGCGGCGTATAACGTCGGCTTCAATCACGTCAAGGACGCCCGCATGATCGTCGAGTGGCAAGGCGGCGATCCGGACACCTGGGTCGATATGAGTGCGGCCCTGCCGCTGCTGGCGCAGCGCAAGTGGTACTCGCAGGTTCCCTATGGCTACGCGCGCGGCTGGGAGCCCGTGCTGTATGTGAACAACATCCGGGCCTACTACAACATCCTGATCTGGTTGACCGAGCAGGAGGACGCAAGCGCAGAAGAGCCGCCAGCCGACGGGCCGATGGAAGCCCCCTAGTTTATTGAATCGGCCTCAGTCGATTCCGCGCCGGGTAACCAGGTAGGTCGCAAAACTCCCCAGCCAGTGACTTCCCGAGTAGTGTTCGTCTGACACGGCGGCAACGCCGGTTTCCTGGTGCCTGGCTGCCGCCGCCGCGAGTGCTGCGCGCCGCGAATCATTTTCCGGTAAGCCCGCCGCTATGCCCTGCAGCGCCCAGGCGCGCGAGAGATTAACGCCATCGAGATGCACGAGCTTGCCGTCCGCAGCGTCCTTGACGACGCCGGGCGCCAGCCAGTCACCGGACCCATCCAACGGGATCGATGGCATGAACAGCGCCAGCCATACCGCAAATTCGCCCTCGCCCAACACGCGCCGCATCAGGTCCGCTTCCATGAGGCATGGCGAGAGGAAATCCTCCCCGGAAGGCTCGTAAGCCAGCGGACAATTTGTGTCGCCAAGGTGGAACGCGAGTGTCTTTTCAACCAGGGCCGCTTCGAACTCCACATCACCGACAATCCGCGCGTAGTCGAGCATCAAGCCGAAGGCAAATGCGGACTGGTTGTGGGTACCCAGGCGGATTGGGTACACGAGATTGGGCAACCACGCCCGGGTGCGCGCGACGATTTCGGTTTCGAGGGGCCTCAGGGTCTCCCGCCAGCCCTGCAGAACCTCATCATCACTCTCATGCAACTCGGCGACGAGCTGCAGGAACCAGGCAATGCCGTAAGGCCGCTCGAACGACTTGCGATCGGGGCCAAGATAGTAGGCAACTTCCGCTGCGATTTTTTCTGCGGTGAAAGACTGCCCCAGTGCGGCCACGATGCCGTCGCGAAACGGTGTATCCGGATCCATGCGCAGAAGCCGGACCAGCAGCCAGTGACCGTGCACCGACGAGTGCCAGTCAAAGCACCCGTAGAACGCCGGCGTCAGCTCGCGCGGCGTGCCTGCGTCGGCGTCCGAGGTCATGACGTGGCTGATCTTGTTGGGGTATTCCTGGTGGATGCACGACAGGGCCAGGCGCGCGAATCGATCCTCGACCACATCAGGCCGAGCCTCGGGCAATATTGGCGCGGTCACAACGGGTGCCTCTTCGGGGGCATCGCCGCAGGCCGCGAAACCAAGCAGCAGGACAAACGGTAGGACGTTCAGACGTTTCATTTTGATTCAGGCCTGTTTCTTCCAAGGGCAAGCGATGTATAACGCGGTAATCGAGATGCCGCCATTATTGCACAGACGTTTGCCGGGTAAGTTTCTGATCGGACTGGCTTTTGCCGTATAGTAGCTTTATTCTGCCCAGCATCGCTGTGGTTCGTTCCGCGATACATTTTGGTCACTCCTGACAATGATCGGAGCCGCTGAAGCACATGAGTAAACGCCACCCCTGCTTGCGACCATTCCGATGCGCCTGACTCGTCGCGTCTTTGACGATCTCGCCATCTGGATGATCGGTATTGGCCTGATCATCGGCATTCTGTTTCCTCCGATGCTGGTCCTGTTCGGCGTTCCCCGCGAAATTGCCATCACGCCATTCTTTTTCGTCGTCTGCCTGGTCGCGGGCACGACCGTTGGCGGTATCAATATCCTGCTGGTGCGCCTCGTGGTCATGCCGCGGCTTAACGCCCTGGTCGATGGCATGCGCCTGGTCCAGTCGGTCCTGGAAGAGGCGGCGTTCACTGGCGACTGGTCGGCTTGCGATCCAGAGCGTTGCGAACTGCCTGTCGATAGCGACGACGTTATCGGTGAGTCGGCAGCCGCGTTCAATCACCTGATCGGGGCGCTCAAGTTCAGCCATGACATCGAAGACAGCGTGTCTGACTTCTCGAAGGCGATGACGAGTCAACTGGAACTCAAGCCGCTCTGCGATGGAGCCCTCCGAGGGTTCCTGACCGCCACAAACGCCAGCGCCGGCGCTATCCTCGCCGATGTCGGCGGCGAACTCTCGGTACTTTCGAGCCTGGGAATTGCCGACACGGCACGGCTTCCGGAAAACGATCACGTATTGCTCGCACTTCACTCAAATGAGCCAATCTACGTTGAGCTGCCCGAGGGCCTGTCCATTCAGGGCGGTCTCGTGGAGTTTCAGCCGCGCGAGGTGGCCTTCCTGCCGCTCGTGGTTCGGGCAGCGACCGTTGGCGTAATCGTGCTGGCCGGACCCACGGCGTTCGAAAAGAAGTCCCGGCCGCTGTCGCAAATATTCGCCCGCACTTTCGTCATGGCGCTGGCTAACGCGATGACGCACGAAGATTTGCAGCGTGTCGCCGCCCTGGATGCGCTGACCGGCTGCTACAACCGTCGTTTCGGGTCTTTGCGATTAAGCGAGGAATTCTCCAGGACGGAGCGCAGTGATGTCCCACTCGGTATCCTGATGTTCGACATAGACCACTTCAAGCAGGTCAACGATACCTATGGGCACCTGGTTGGTGATCGAGTACTGGCAAGCGTCTCAGCGACGGCCAAGCGCCTGCTGCGCGAGGGTGACGT
>CAMYMN010000143.1 GCA_947259395.1 uncultured Gammaproteobacteria bacterium
AAGCGGACCGGCAACAATACCACCCATGGGCTTTACCACAACTGCGTCACCGTCATTGATCCATTCATCAGGGTCAAACAGCTGTTCGCGGTTTGGAAAGTCGTCGGGGACGTCACTCCCTTGAAACGCGGTGGCCGTACCGATCACCCAGCAACCCGCCTCTTTCGCGATGTGGCACATGGTTGCAATCCAGCTATCGCCAGAATCCCAAGTTGGCGCAACGTAGATGTCGATGTCCTGTGCGTAGAGGGCGTACCGGGCCAGCGGCATGTAGCTTTCCCAGCAAATGAGCGATCCAAGCCGCCCTGCGGGTGTATTCACGACCTTGAGGCCCGAGGCATCGCCCATACCCCAGACCATGCGCTCCGGGTTAGTCGGCATCAGCTTGCGATGACGATTGAGGAGTGCTCCATCGGGTCCTATCACGACCACTGTGTTAAACAGCGTCGAGCCACTAAACCGGCTGTCCAGTTCATGGATTCCTATTACGATCGTGACACCATGTCGTTGCGCGGCATCCTGAAGCGGTCGTATGTGGTCATCCGCGAGATCAACCGCGTTATTCCGTAGCTGCGCATGGATTTCGCCAGCAAGCGCCATATCCCCACCTGGCCTCAGTCGCCACACCCACATCGGATATCCTGGCACATATGCTTCCGGAAAAACCAAGAGCGAAGCACCTTTGCTAACCGCCTCGTCAGTTAATGTCAGCGCGCGCTCGATGGTCTTTTCTCGATCAAGTAGAACCGGGGGCTTTTGAATAACAGCTACCTTCGTGATCATAATCTCCTCCGACGGGCCAGTGATAATAGCACGATGCCCAGAAATCGGAGGCTTATGCCGAGCTGCGCGGCAAGGAGTTCTATCCAATCAATCTATAACCGAAGCGTGGTAGGCCCAGCTTTAAGTCACGCTCCGTGCTGTCTACGAATGCTCGAAGATTGCCATAAACGGATTAAAACTATACTCACGATTTTGCGGTTCATTTTTGTTGAACTATTCCCATCTCCGAAATCCTGCCGACGTCTTCGACTCCTGAATAAACCGAAACCTCTTTGCTGGCTGCAAAACGTCACAGATGTAGCCGGTGCCATGGGCATACGTCTGCTCATCAATGTTTAAGCGGACGTAGCGAATGGGTCCGTTCAAGAAGAATCAGGACACCCATCAATTTGCTTGACTAAGGCCGGGATAGCCAGTAGTTTTTTGGTCGATATCTTTCCATCAAGAGAGGTTAAGGATGACGCGCCCCAGAAAGGAACTCGTGTGTCTTGACGACACCCCTTATTATCACGTGATCTGCCGCTGTGTGCGCCGGGCATTTCTTTGCGGTGTTGACCGCTATTCAGGTCACTCCTATGAACATCGTCGCGGCTGGATCCAGGCGCGGCTAGATATGCTGTGTCGCCTATTTGGCATCGAGCTTTGTGCGTATGCCATTATGAGTAACCACTATCATTTGGTGGTCCGGCTGAATCCCAAGGCTATCGCCGCATTGGATGATGCCGCCGTTATCGATCGTTGGGGGCAGGTTTTCTCGCTGCCACTAACCGTCCAACGCTGGCGACAGGGCGTTCCCATATCGATTGCGGAACGGCAGGTCGTGAACGGTCTGGTTCGTTTATGGCGTGAGCGGTTAATGAGTCTGAGCTGGTTCATGCGGTGTTTAAATGAAGGCATTGCGCGCACCGCCAATGCCGAGGACGATTGCACCGGGCGGTTCTGGGAAGGCCGATTCAAGTCCCAGGCGCTGCTGGATGAGAAAGCCTTGTTGACCTGCATGGCCTATGTCGATCTCAACCCGATCCGAGCCGGCATCGCGAACACGCCGGAAACATCGGACTATACCGCCATTCAACGACGGATTGGGGGTCGCCAGACGCCCATTCTAGTGCCGTTTCATTCGCGACAAGGAGATAGAGAATCTCTGCCGTTTTACTTTCCGGATTATCTGGAGCTGGTGGATTGGACGGGACGCGCCATACTCGCGAATAGGCCCGGGGCTATTCCGGAATTTTTGCCCCGTATTCTGCGAAGGCTGGCAATCCCGCAAGATGCTTGGCGACAAGCATTAGACGGTTACGCGGACCACTTCCACACTGTCATCGGACCGCTCGACAAACTCAAGGCCAGGTGTGCGCGCCTACGCCAACATTGGCTCTGTGGTTTGGGTGGGGCGAAACTGCTTTATTCCGTTCCGCCTCGGTTGATCTGAGGTAAAACCACGAGCTGCATCTGTTATCCGGTATATCCCGGAGGATCGTCTATGCTCTTGTTGGCGTCGTTTATTGTTCTTTTGGCAATCGGTCCAAAACGAATGGTCAGTAAGCGGGAGCGAAAAGTAATCTCAACAGTTCGCGGATCACTTTCATCATCCCAGAGTAGTAACTCGTCGGCAAACCAATAAGTCGTTGATGCCCTCGATCATTCATAAATGATTAAACGATGGGTGACTAAACGATGGGTGTCCTTGTTTACGACATCACGATTCAATACAATCTGGTGTCATGCCAGACATGGTTTTGGCATCAATTAACGTTTTAAAGAAAAACAAACTGTTCGTGAACATCAGCTGAGTGTCCCTCGGTCGCGCACTGCCAAGTCGATACCCCGACAATGGTTTACGCTGGTCTGCCACTGAAAAACACGACGCATCAATCAGTCCACAAACTTAACCGGATCGAGCGGCCTCCGGTTGACAGAGAACGAGAAGATATCCGGTCGTGAATAGTGACCGCACACATCGAGTGAGCGGCGCGCGCGGCGCGCTGACTCGCTGTCGATGTCAGCGTAGAGAATATCCTTCTCACGATGAAGCGGACCGGCAACAATACCACCCATGGGCTTTACCACAACTGCGTCACCGTCATTGATCCATTCATCAGGGTCAAACAGCTGTTCGCGGTTTGGAAA
>CAMYMN010000144.1 GCA_947259395.1 uncultured Gammaproteobacteria bacterium
ATAGTAACGGAGAGGATAGGAAATTGAAAGCCACTTTTTCGTCGCACCCCCTCTGCCATTGCCTCCGCCGGCTGCGGCCGGGTGCTAGGGGAGCCGCCATCGCTGCGAGCGAGCCGCGGCCGCCGGCGAGGGGCGCGAGGATGCCCCAGGGGTGTTTCCAGGGTTGCGCTCCGGAAGGGCCGGCGATAAAATGGCGTTGTAGAGTAGGTCGGGCGGTTACCCTAACCCGACCCCTCGCCAGAGCCGTACTAGGAGATTTCCACCATACGGCTCCTCCGCCGGTGTGGCTCGTGGCTACCGACCCCAAATCTGGACCGTGATCCGAGGACGTGGAAGAGGCCACCACAACAGCATATCGGTGAATCTCTCCCAATTGAGACGCGTGCGTTGACTTCGACGGCAAAGCCATTTATACCAGGACCGCTTCGTCGCTTCGACCAGTAGCATCATACTATGGTAGTTGCCGCTGACGCCGAAGTAATTGAAGTGGCCTCGCAGACGCCTATGGAGCGCGGCGTGCTGGTCCTCGATCGACCGATGCCGATGGCGACGGCACCACTCGTAGATGGCCTTCTTGGCCCGTCTGAGGCTCGCCCGCCGTGTCTTGCACCACATCCGCCAGTGACCGTGACGGGTCCGCCGCCAGTAGAACGTGAACCCTAAGAAGTCAAAGCTGGCCGGACCTTTGCCGCGTTGCTGCGTCTGTGGCGGGCGCCAAAACGGCAGCAGTCGCGTCTTGTCCGGGTGCAGGGTCAGTCCGAAGCGCCCCAGCCGCTTGTCAAGCGCCACCATCACCCGCCGTGCATCGTCCTCACACTCAAAGCCGATGAGGAAGTCTAGGGTAAAGGAATGGCTCAGTGACTTTAGGCGGCGCCTATCTGTTGCTGCGAGTTTCCCCATGAGCAGTGCCTCACTAGCTCCGTCATGGCCGGTTCACCATTCCCTTCCCATCCCACCGCACGTTCAGTTTTCCCGAGTACGGCGGTCCGACAGTCTTCGTCACAGAGCATGCACAGGTGCTTTCTCATACCTGATATACCTGCTGCCAATGTAGATGATCCCTCTGGCATACAGGCTCTTATTCGGATATCTCTTCCATCCGAACCCCCGGCCTTTACTGCGATAGGTCAGGTAACGACGAAAGCGGGTGTTGATGAATCGTTGCATGGACCGAAACGCCTCACTGGCGTTGGTGTGCCGATAGTAATTGGCCCACCCCCGAACCGTCTGGTTGACCCGGCTGACGAATGCATCCGGCGAGATCGGTGCCCGCCGTTTGGTGAAGTACTTGATCCGTCGACGCAGATTGCGTTGGGATGCTTTGCTGGGAAAAAGATAGATGCTGTATTTACCGCTGGTCGGACTACGGCGTTTGACAAACTGAAAGCCGAGAAAGTCAAATCCCTCGGTCAGTTTGGTGATCCGAGTTTTGTCCGGATGCACCACCAGGTCCATACGTCGGGCGATGGCTTCAAACGCCTCCAGCGCTTGGCGCGCATCCCGGCGGCATACCAGAATGGCGTCATCGGCATAGCGATGTAACGTGGCACCCAACTTCTCCGGATACCCCCGCTCGTGCCAGACCTGATCCAGCAAATTCAAGTAGATATTGCTGTAGAGCGGCGAAATCGGTGAACCTTGCGGCACCCCGATCCTCGTCGGTTCAATCCGGCCTTGATACGCCACTCCGACCGTGAGGCTCTGCTTGATCAGGCAAAGCATACTGCCATCGACAACCCGCTGACGGATGAGCTTTATGAGCTTATCGTGCGGTATCGTTGTGAAGTAGCTTTGAAAATCAATCTCCACCACGCCCCAGGCTCTCCGGTAAAGGTCCTCTCGGATCGCTATCGAGGCCCGTTTGGCATCCCGCTTGGGGCGGTAGCCATAGGAACAGTCGTGGAAGTCGGCTTCAAAGATCGGTTCGAGAACCAGCTTCATGGCTGTTTGCACCACGCGATCTTCTACCGTGGCAATCCCCAACGGGCGACTGCCGCCCTTGGGCTTGGGGATATCCACCCGGCGGACCGGGTCGAATCGGTAGGTCTTTGTGCGCAGTTGCTCACCAAGTCGGCTGATCATCTCCCCTTCTTGTCCACTCGACACAATCGCCTCTATCGATGCACCGTCTACTCCCGGCGCGCCTCGGTTCGCCTTGACGTGTCGCCAGGCTTCCCAAAGCACATCTTCACGCCAGAGCTTGTCATACAGAGAGTAAAACTTCACCTCCTTATCCTGCTTGGCTTTGCGATATAGGCTTCTTTGCAGTTGCCGAACTTTATTCATGTCGTTCCTAGCCTTTGGGCAATCGACATTGCCTCAACCACATCGAACACCATTGACTGAAGCAGGGTCCCTTCCCTCGGGTGGGGTTATGCTGTCCCACACCCTCAAACGGTACTATGAACCCCGCGGAATCCTCATACGACCTACATCGATTTCGGTTGCCCTTATACGACGCAGTTGCCCATGGCCAATGGACATCGTATGAGGCCTCCCGGCCTAGGGTCGTGAGACTTTCGCAGCGTGCAACCTCTAACACCCCGGTGCGTGGAGACGGTTCCAGTGTCCGTTGATCCCCACCTCCTGCCAGCCTTCCCAGTGCGACGATACGGTCGGCACGCACACACTCGTATGACGAGGCTATTCTGAGTTCACTTGCGTTGCAGCCCGCTGCTTTGCATTTACCGTTCAAGGTCACTTGAGCCGACACCTCGCGGTGCAAACCCGACCTCCTGCTAGGCCCCTGCACGGACAATTGGGGCCAGGGGACTTTCACCCCATGAGTCTCACGCCTGTACCGGCGTGCCGTCGGCATAGCGCGCAAAGCGCAGTCCACGACGCTCCAACTCCTTGTCCAGATCGTCGAGCATCACATTGGCCAGCAGGGGTGAGAGCGGACCGCCTT
>CAMYMN010000145.1 GCA_947259395.1 uncultured Gammaproteobacteria bacterium
TGGTTCGATTAGCGGGTGATCTGACAATGTACGGCACCGCCTCACTTGGTTCGCACGACACGGTGCGAGAGCTTGGCGGCATTCCCATCGACTATAAGGCAGCCGATTTCGTGCAAGAGGTCAAACGGTTGACTCACGATGGCGTGGATGCGGTTTTTGACGGTATTGGTGGCGCGCATGTCTGGCAGTCGTTTAGGGCATTGCGCCCGGGCGGCGTGGCCGTTTCCTACGGTCTCACCTCGTCATTGCGCGGGGGTCGGCTCGCCGGCGGTCGTCGGTACCGTTTTCGCGGCTTGTTGAGACCTATCATATATTCGCTTGCCGCTATTCTGCTTCCCGGACGGCGCAGGATATTGCCGTATAGCATTCAGCGACGCATGTGGCGCCACCCGGACGACTTTCGCGAGGATCTGACAGCGCTGTTCGAGCTGTTACGCACAGGCAAGATCAAGCCATTGATTGCGGCACGGTTGCCGCTGGGGGACGTAAGAAAAGCCCATGCACTGCTTGCCGGCGGATCGGTAACCGGAAAGATCGTGCTCCTGTGTGGTGAGCAGAATGCCTAGCACCGTCGAAGTCATGTTCTGTCCTACCCACGGCAACTCTTGGAGGGTACTGGCGTAGCTTATGAACGCCGTGATGCTCTATACCGGTGCCGCAATCGTCATTCTATGGGGGGGCCGCACACATCGTGATTCCGACCCGCTCGGTCGTGGACAGTTTTGGGCCAATTTCGGCTGATAACCGACGCACCTTGTTGATGGAATGGCTGATGGAAGGCGTGCTACTGATCTTCATCGGTGTGTTGGTTGAGTTGGTCGCCAGTGTCGCACCGGCCATTGAGAAGACTGCTGTGGTTGTGTATCGGAGCTGCGCGTCGGTATTGGTAGTGATGGCCGGGATCTCGCTCGCCACAGGCGCGCACCGCCGTTCTGCCGATGAAATTATGTCCGCTGATCTTTCTTGTTGCGGCGACGTTCTTATTTCTTCCGACGGTTTTGTAATGGTCGGGCTGGCTTGCGAAGGGCGACACCAGTCATGAGAGGTAGCGCGACTGTTGCAGTACTCGTTGCAATCGCACTGGGGATGCAATTGCCGATTGTCGGCCTTCCTCAGTGGGCCGCCCCCATTTTTGTCGCTTGCGTGGCGATTGCCGTAGTGTTCAAGTTGTATGAGGCAATTCATGTATCGCTGCTGATGGCGTTGGCCGCTGCGATCACAACGATTCCTGTGTTACGCCAGACTATCGGTCAACTACCGATATTGCCGCTGCTTATCCCGCTGTTAATCTCAACACTGTTGATGGCATCGAACCCCACAACGCGAGTGACTCTCGCCGATTTTCGCCGTGGTGACGTCAGCAAGGCGATGTGGCTCCTGGTTGGCGTCACCGGTATCGGTTCTGCGGCTGCTCTCATCGCGTGGGCATATTGGACGGACAACTTAGGTATTGGCGAACAGATGATGGCGAGCATTTCGCATGTTCCGACCGCGATTCTCGCACTGATCGTTATCCCGGGGTTTGCCCTGTTTAATGCCGCCACCGAGGAGGCCGTGTTCCGTGGTGTTTTGTACACAGCTATTGAGCGGTCATCCGGATCGATCGGACTTACCGTCGTCGTGCAGGCCTTAGCCTTTGCAGCACTACACTTTGAAATGGGCTTTCCCAATGGGTGGCTCGGATACGCGATGGTGCTCATCTGGGGGCTGATTCTTGGCTACGTCCGTGCCCAGACGCGGGGATTGTTAGCCCCTATCGTCGCGCACGTAATTGCCGATTTGGTGATTGGTTACATTCTGTTGTTCGTTGTGGCGATGTCATAGCAGTTTGGTGCATGGAACCGCAAATTGACCAACTAAAATATTCCAGATTTCTAAGGTCTTGCTGTTGATCGTTCTCGTCGCGATTCTGACGATCTGCCCGGCGAACACGGAACTAAGATTGATCTTGCGTCGTTTTGATGAGACGCGCTAAGTGGCGCCGCTGAATTAGTGGAAGCTCAGCTCGCCTGAGGCGTTCGAGGTTACAGTAGAACCTCAAACAGCCCCATCATTCCTGCATCCTCGTGCTCGAGGATGTGGCAGTGATAGACGTACTTTCCGTAGTTGACGGGTTCGAACCGGCCTATGATCCGTACGCTTTCGCCAGGATTGACGAGCACAGTGTCCTTCCACCCGGTTTCGGCTCCTGTTGGATCCGCACCGTTTCGATCGAGCACCTGCCATTGGATCGCATGCGCATGGAACGGATGCGGGACCGGAGAAGTATTCGTAATCTCCCAGATCTCCGTGGCACCTTTTTCCACCGTTTCGTCGACACGGTCTTCCGAGTACTGCTTGCCGTTGATCAGAAATACGCCCGGTGCGTGTGACCATGACATGACGAACGTGCGTTCGTTGGTCGCATCTTCAGTAGAGAGCCGATTCCAGATGTCCGCACCTGACGGCAACTGGCCATATAGCTGAACGTCATCCGCTACAGCGGTATCGACGTCGAATCGCATGATGTCGATCCCTTCACCAGGCAACCGTGGTTCCCCTGAGCCATGCGCTCCGCCGTGATGACCACCACCCATTCCACCCATGCCGCCGTGGTTTGGTGAGGAGTCGAATTGGCTCATGCCCATTGCCGGCCCACCCATAAACGGTTGGCTTACCAACATCAGGCGGTCACCAACCTGGTCCGCCGCAAAATCGATGACGATCGCGGCGCGCTCGCCGGCGCTGAGAACGATGTGGTTTGCCTGCACAGGCTCCGGCAGCCAGCCGCCGTCGCTACCAACGATCGTGAATGTGCGGCCATCGTGCAGCGCAAAATCATAGGTTCGGCTGTTGGAGGCGTTGTACAGGCGAAATGTGTACTGGCGCGTTTCCACGCTGAGCCGGGGCAACTCG
>CAMYMN010000146.1 GCA_947259395.1 uncultured Gammaproteobacteria bacterium
GACGAGGTTCGGCGCGCCCTGTTCGCCGAATTTGCCAGCCATGGGAAAAAGATCGAGCAGATCAGCGGGCAGATCCGCGATCACCTGGCGTCGCAACAGGAACTCAAGCTTGTCGAGGAAATCGTAATACTTCAAGCAAGCATCCGCGAAGCGGCGATTAATGTGATCGCCGCCTTCGACGGTGAAGCGGAGTACGGTGAGTATACCCAGCAGGAGATGGCACAATTCACTCGTTTGGTAAATGAATTACTCGCTAGTATTGCGCAATTCAGTGACATAAGCCGTAACAATGTGGCGGCCTATAGTGATAAGTACGATGCCGCCATCGCGGCGGTTAACCACTCTGTGTCGGCTTCCCAAGGACGTGTGGCTTCATCCACTCGTTCCAATCTGTTGGTGATGATTGGTAAGCGCCTACCGAACCCCACCTAGCAACTGCTCTCATGAATGGCGATGCTGTCCTTTTTCAACGAAAGGCACGCGCGATGACCGCTAAGAAGTTAACCGATAAACAGCAGTACTGGCTGGCGCATCTCCAGCGCTGTCAGGAGTTGGGCCAGTCGCTGAGCGACTACGCCAAGGCTCATGAGCTTGATCTCAAGGCACTGTATAACTGGAAGTGGATGTTGAGCCAGCGCGGGATGACGAGAGGTGCGGCCACTACGTCGGCACTGTTTTCCCAGGTGAAGGTGGCGCAACGTAGTTCAGACGCAAGCACCCCGATCCAGATCCAATTTCCCAACGGCTGCCTATTGCGCTGCGAGGCGACGGATGAGGCGACCTTGAGGGCGCTTACCAGTGCGTTGTTGTCCGTCTCATGATCCACGCCGATGTGATCCATGATCAGGTCTACCTGTGCCGCGAACCGGTGGACATGCGCAAGTCGATAAATGGCCTGTCGGTATTGGTCGAAGAGGTGCTGACACGTAATCCATTCTCAGGCCACTGGTTTGTGTTTGCCAACCGCCGGCGCGATAAGCTCAAGCTGCTGTATTGGTCCCGCAATGGCTTTTGCTTGTGGTATAAGCGCCTCGAGAAGCAGCGATTTAAATGGCCTGCACACCTGAGCGGTGAGCCGATCACCTTGACGCTCGATGAGTTGCGCTGGTTGCTCGATGGCTATGATCTGGCCAAACTTAAACCGCATCAGCGTTTGCATTATGAAAGTGTTTTATAGGAGTGCATGCATCGCGATGATCCATTATTATCATTGCCATGACGTTAAGCGCCGAGCAACTTCCCGATGATGTCGATGCATTGAAGCAGTTGGTGCTATCGTATCAAGGCAAGGCCACTCATCAACAACAACGCATCACCTATCTCGAAGAGCAGCTGCGCCTGCTGGTGCAAAGACGCTTTGGCGCCAGCAGTGAACAGCATCACCTCGACCAGCTCGGTCTATTCAACGAGGCGGAGTCTTCGGAACGCGAGGCCGAGGCGGATGGCAACGAAGACCCCATCACCGTCACGCCCCATCAACGCCGCCGCGGTAAGCGCGCGCCATTACCGGACATTTTGCCGCGGGTCGAGGTCATCCATGATTTGACTGATGAGGATAAAGTCTGCCCGCATGACGGTCACGCCTTGCACGAGATTGGCCGTGAGGTCAGCGAGCAACTCGACGTCATTCCCGCCAAGATCCAGGTCCTGCGCCACGTGCGCCTCAAATATGGCTGCCGGTGCTGTGAACAAACCGTCAAGATGGCGCCCTTGCCCCCACAGCCGATCCCCAAGAGCCAGGCTTCGCCCGGATTACTGGCCCATATCGCCGTCTCCAAATACGTCGATGCCTTGCCGCTCTACCGACAAGTGGAGATGTGGCGCCGGGTGGGCGTGGAGCTGGACCGCAGTACCTTCGCCAGCTGGATGATCAAGGTCGGTGAGCTGCTCACGCCGCTGATCAACCTGCTGCAGGATAAACTGTTGTCCGGCCCGCTGATCCACATGGACGAGACCACCGTCCAGGTACTCAATGAACCGGGGCGGAGTGCGCAAAACAAATCCTACATGTGGTTAAGGATGAGCGGTGACCCGCCCCATCGTCTCATCCTGTTTGATTATCAGCCCACTCGGCACAGCGAGACGCCCAAGCAACTCCTCGAAGGTTTCCAGGGTACCTTGGTTACGGATGGCTATGAGGGCTACAACGCCGCCGTGCGAGAAAACAGCCTCGTCCATGCCGGCTGCTGGGCGCATGTCCGGCGAAAATTTGATGAGGCCGTCAAGGCGCGCGCCCAAGGAAAGCAGGCTGGCGCCGGACGTGCCGGCAAGGCGTTAAGCTTTATCGGCAAACTGTATCGCATCGAACGCGAGATCAAAGACAAAACCTTCGATGAGCGTCGAGCGGTACGCCAGGAGCAATCCACACCTATCACCGAAGAACTGCGTGCCTGGCTGGAAGCATCCCTGCCCCAAGTCGCCCCGCAAAGTCTCACCGGCAAGGCGCTCAACTACCTGCACAATCAATGGCCCAAGCTTATCCGTTATCTCGACGACGGCCGTATTCCCATGGACAACAACTCCGCCGAGAATGCCATTCGACCCTTTGTCATGGGAAGAAAGGCGTGGTTATTCTCAAACAGCCAGGCCGGTGCTAAAAGCAGTGCCGCCATCTATAGCCTCATCCAAACCGCCAAGGCCAATGGCCTGGAGCCGTTCGCCTACTTGAAACATGTGCTGACTGAGTTACCCAAGGCGCAAACGGTAGAGAATGTGGAACGACTGCTCCCAGCGAAATTCACTGAGAGCGAAGAGACAAGATAATCTCAAGTCTGCGCTTTGTGAGGCGCTTACGCCTTCAACACACGATAGAAACTGGCTTCCGATGCAATATAGATGTTCTGGTCCGCCAGCGCGGGAACAATCTGAGAGGGGGGTAAGCTGCGGTACGCT
>CAMYMN010000147.1 GCA_947259395.1 uncultured Gammaproteobacteria bacterium
TAACCCTGACAGCAATACGATGAAGGCGGATACAAGTCCCGTTCTCATCGGCGGTTGATCCACATCACATTGCCCATGTGGCGAAGATTAAGGAAGCCAATAACGAATAGCCAGTAGAATTAAACAAGTCAGCCTGTGTGCGACAGGAAAGCGAAGCCAAGACCCCCGCTCAACGCCGTGCCGCCACGACCGGCGCCCAACGCCCGAAGCGCGTTTTCAAGATCGATGAAACTGCAACCATTGTGGTGCGATCATTCAAATAATCGACAAAGCAGACGCTCAACACAGGCTTGTCAGCAGTATCGCAACGGCCGGAGTTGGCCGGTTGGAGCCTTTTTGGTTAGGATCGCGATGTTATCGGAGACATGCTCGGCCTTCAAAAATGGCCCCACAGCGTTTCTATAGGGGTGCATAGCGGCAGAACCTTATTTCCTTGATACCGAGGGATCGGTAAAGAGGCTTATCGTGCCATGCACCCCATTTGTGTTTTGCACTTGGATAAATTTTCGTTTCTGATTTTCGGCGCTTGCGCGTCAACATCGTTGCGGTGAGCAATTCGCCACTGCGGGCAGCTGTAGCGTCATGTTGGATGCGCGAAAGTTTGACGACGTAGCTGATATTCACGTTCGCGCGCGTCACTGCGGAGGCGCAGCTTCCGTAGTGACGCGCTTTCTGGGTTGCCAGAAAGCCAATAACGGCGAGGACTTACGAAGAAAAGAACATCAGAATTTGGGGTGACGGAGGGATGACGGCTCGAAATGACTTTAACTTTCTGCCGTAGAAAACGTCAAAGCGTGATTGACGCTATCGGTATTGAGTGGGATGCGTCGAGCGACTACAGTACGCAGTGTCTGCCGGACCATTTTCGTCGGCGGTGGAGAAAGATTTTTTTGTAGCCGTATGATGACCGTCGGCGCTCTGGTTTCAAGGAGCAAATCGGTCATCAAAGGTCCCTGGCCTCGCTGGAAAGGGGACTCGGGCAATGCGCCTGGCGGGATCTGCTGTTTTCATTGAGCCGGTTTTGCGTTGTTAGCATTCCGGCACGTCCCACATCAAGCGGGTGGATGTTTTCACTCGCACCTTCCGCCGCATCATGCGGTGTTCATTTTGTTGCGACCTCACAATGCGTGTGGCCGGCCGTCAAGTGGCTGTGGCCTGGGCGGTGGGTTGTGTGCGTGGGGTCCTTCAAACGCGTAGTGAGACCGATCGGAACAATCGTTCTCGTTAGGTTTCGCATCTCCCATTAACCTGCATCGAGGGCGACCCGCCGCCCCGGAGCGGGGGGACATGTAGATTCATCCACGCATGCGTAATGGAAACGGTGAGTCAACAGAGTGGTCAGCTAGATGGCCTGCATTATCGCGACATGCTTTACGGGGTATCAAGCAGCCTCATTAGGCAACGTCGATGGCTACGTGACCGACGTAAAAATCCGCCTTGGGCGAAAAATCGCGGTTCGATCTTCGCTGTCTGGGCCTGCTGCCGAGTAGGTTTCAGTTCGCGGACCAACACTAACCAAATAGACCACGTAGAGGGACGACCTGCCTGGGATGGAAGCGGACAGCGCCTGCGGGCGCAGGGTCGGCGCACAGGGTGTGTGTGCACGGCCTGGGAGACGGATGCCTTGTTGGATATTTGTTTTTGAACAGGAGAAAAGCCATGCATCGAGACAAGAAAGCTGTGGTGGAAGTCGTGCCGCGCCTTTTGCGGCTGCGCGATGCGCCCTACTATCTCGGCGTGGATCGCCACCGGTTCAACCGCGAGGTGCGGCCGTTCGTCACCGAGATCCGGGTGGGTCGTCAGGGCGTGGCGTTCGACCGCCTTGAATTGGACGCCTGGGCGGATCAGTATAAGCATCGCAACGGGCGTCCCGCCTCGCAAAATGGAGGTCAATTATGGGACGCAAGCGCATACCGGGGCTCCGGAATCGCAACGGGATCTGGCACATCGACAAACAGGTCCTCGGCACAAAGATTCACGAGAGCACTGGAACAAGCGACCTCAAGCAGGCGGAGCTGATACTGGCCCGCCGGATTGAGGAGATCCGGCAATCGAAGATATTCGGGATGCGACGGTCGTGGACCTTTCGCGAGGCCGCGACCCGGTTTCTGGAGGAAAACCTGCACCTCGCGACGATCAAAGCTTACGCGGGGTACTTGAAGCACCTGGACCCGTATATCGGCGAGCTGCCGTTGCAGCAGGTGCACCTGGGCACGCTGAAACCGTTTGTCGAGTACAAGCGCGCCCAAGGTGTCAAGAACCGGACCATCAACCTGCATCTGGTGGTGGTCCGGCGCATCTTGAATCTGGCGGCGAGATTATGGCGGGATGAGAACGGTCTCACCTGGCTCGAGTCCGCGCCGTTGATTCAGATGCTGCCGACAACCGATGCCAGGAAGCCGTATCCGCTGTCCTGGAACGAGCAGCAGCGGTTGTTTCAGGCGCTGCCGGCGCACCTGGCGAGGATGTGTCTGTTCAAGGTGAACACCGGTTACCGGGAACAGGAAGTGTGCAATCTGCGTTGGGACTGGGAAGTGCCGGTGCCGGAGCTGGACACCTCGGTGTTCATCATACCCGGCGCGTCGGTCAAGAACCGGGACGACCGGCTGGTGGTGTTGAACGACACCGCCTTGTCGATCGTCGAGGAACAACGAGGCCAGCATGGCACCCATGTGTTCTCGTATCAGGGACACCCGGTGACCAAGATCCACAATAGCGCCTGGAAGCGCGCGCGGGTCGAGGCGGGATTACCGCAGGTGCGGGCGCATGATCTTAAGCATACGCTGGGTCGACGCCTTCGTGCCGCAGGAGTGTCCGTGGAGACGCGCAAGGTGTTGCTGGGGCATCGTAATGGCGACATTACGACGCACTACTCGGCGCCCGA
>CAMYMN010000148.1 GCA_947259395.1 uncultured Gammaproteobacteria bacterium
CTTGCGAGTGCACTGAGAAGTCGGTTCCTTTCGGAAAGTACTGGCGAAGCAACCGGTTGGTGTTCTCATTGGATCCGCGTTGCCACGGGCTCTGAGGATTGGTCTTGCCCGGATTTAGTGAATAGGTTGGTTAAGAACGGATTGTTCATAGTCGAACGGGCTCATCCTGCCAGCTGAACCGTGTCGGCGCTTGCGATTGTGAGACTGTAAATTAAATTGTGTAACTGCTCATGGACTTCTACCCTTGATAACAAAGGAAGGGGCAAATGAGCAAGCAAAACGAAGAAGACAAAGAACTCTCGGCGTTAGCTGAGCAGTTCGCTAAGAATATAAAGACCGAGAAGGATCTCAGCGACTTCAGCCGGATGCTGAAGAAGATGACGGTTGAGGCGGCACTGGGCGGGGAGATGGAACACCACCTGGGGTACGCGAAGCACGAGGCGCGTGGTCGCAACTCCGGTAACAGCCGCAACGGCTACAGCAAGAAACGTCTGATCGGCGAGCACGGAGAAGTGGATATTGAGGTTCCCCGGGATCGCAACGGTGCGTTCGAGCCACAGCTTATCCGTAAGGGCCAGACCCGGCTCACCGAGTTCGACGATCAGATCCTGGCGTTGTATGCCAAGGGGATGAGCACGCGCGACATCGTGGCGGCGTTCAAAGAGATGTACGGTGCGGAGGTCTCAGCAACACTGATCTCCAAGGTGACCGATGCGGTACTCGAGCGGGTCCTGGATTGGCAGTCACGACCACTGGATGATCTGTATCCGATCGTTTATCTGGATGGCATCGTGGTCAAGGTGCGCCAGGACAAGCGGGTGATCAACAAGACGATCTATTTGGCGCTGGGGATCAATCTCGAGGGCCACAAGGAGCTGCTGGGCCTGTGGCTGGCCGAGAACGAAGGGGCGAAGTTCTGGCTCTCGGTGCTCACTGAGCTGCACAACCGGGGCGTTAAGGACATCTTCATTGCGGCGGTGGATGGGCTGAGTGGCTTTCCCGAGGCGATTAACACCGTCTATCCGCAGACCCAGGTGCAGCTGTGCATCGTGCACATGGTGCGCAACTCGCTCAAGTTCGTCACCTGGACGGACCGCAAGGCCGTGGCTGCTGGTTTGAAGCGCATTTACCAATCGCCGAGCGTTGAGGAAGCCGAACGCGAGCTCGATGCCTTTGCCGATGCCTGGGATGAAAAATACCCCAGCATCGCTAAAGCCTGGCGCCGGCACTGGCCGAACCTCATCACCTTGTTTGACTACCCGAATGATATCCGACGGGCGATTTACACGACCAATGCGATTGAGTCGCTCAATAGCGTGATTCGCAAGGCGATCAAGAATCGGAAAATCTTCCCCACCGATCAATCGGCGATGAAGGTGGTGTATTTGGCGATCGAGGCCGCGGCGAAAAAATGGAGCATGCCGATCCGAAATTGGAAGGCCGCGCTCAATCGCTTTATGATCGAGTTTCCGGATCGCATGCCGGAAACATTGTGACGCGGGCAGTTACACAGAATTATTTACAGGCTCGCGATTGTAGAACCGCTCGATGTAATCGAACAGATCCGTGCGCGCCTCCTGCCGGGTCAGGTATCGGCGTCGATGAACCCGTTCGCGTTTGAGCAATCCGAAGAAGCTTTCCATGGCGGCATTGTCGTAGCAGTTGCCAGTGCCGCTCATCGAGCACACGATACCGTGGACATCGAGCAGGGCTTGGAAGTCGCCGCTGGCATATTGCGAACCGCGATCAGAATGATGCAGCAATTCGTCGTCCGGGTTACGCCGCCACAGCGCCATGAGCAATGCCTTGAGCACCAGGTCACGTGTGATTCGGTGGCTCATCGACCACCCCACGACAGCGCGCGAGAACAAGTCCAGCACAACCGCCAGGTATAACCAACCTTCGCCGGTGCGAATGTACGTAATATCCGCGACCCAGCGCTGATTCGGTGCCGTTGCCGTGAAGTCCTGCTCCAGATGATTGGGGGCGATCGCAAAGCCATGGTCGCTGTTCGTCGTCACCTTGTAGCGCTTCTTAGGGCAGCCCTCGAGTCCCAGCTCGCGCATCAGACGCGCCACCCGATGCCGACCCACCCGTTCGCCACTATCGAGCAACTCGTCGCGCACCTTGGGACTGCCGTAGACGCCGCCCGACTCCGCATGGACTTCGCTGATGCGCTCCTTCAATCGCTTATCATCCCGAGCGTGGCGACTGGGCTCACGTCGGCACCAAGCGTAGAAGCCGCTCATCTTCACCTCCAGCAGCCGACACATCATGCGCACCGGATACTCGTCGCGCTGAGACGCGATGCAGCCATACTTCACTTGCCTTCTTTCGCGAAGTACGCCGCCGCGCTTTTTAAAAAATCCCGTTCCTTCTTCACCTGCGCCAGCTCACGGCGCAGCACCATCAGCTCCTCGTCGCGGGCAACCCCTTGCCCCACAAAGGCTTGCCGGCCGTGCGCGGAGAGCTCGCGCTTCCAGCGCTGAATCAATCCCGCTCCGACCCCAAGATCGGCTGCCACGCCCGTGATCGTCTGTCCTGGCTGGCTGGCCAGAACCACCGCCTCTCGTTTGAACTCCGCGGAGTACTTCCGCCTTGTCTTCTTTTCCATCGAACACCTCCCGGGGCCATTATCGCCCCTATCTCAGGTGTTCACTATTCCCGGGCAAAACCATACGGAGTTACGCGCGATAACAAAAAGGCCTGACAGTTTGGAGATGTCTGTGATCAAGTCCTCCGTCATCCCGTCGACGAAATACTCCTGCT
>CAMYMN010000149.1 GCA_947259395.1 uncultured Gammaproteobacteria bacterium
AAGGTGGGCTATGCTATCGGAAAGCTGAATAAAGCCAGAAATCAGGTCGCCGCCGACGCATTTCTAGCATACATCGCCACAGACGAAGCGCAAAGCATCTATGCCAAATACGGCTTTGTCCCGGCGAGTACCAAGGAACGCAAGCTCATGCCGCTGGTTCCGATGAAGAAAAACTGAAGCTCATCCGAGCCCCGATTCCATTGCGATGCCGCTGTGAACCTCGGCAGTGCCGTCGAGGCATTCAGTTCAACAATCCAGCGACGAAAGATTTCATCTTTCGGTTATCGGTGCTGACGGGTGCTGAATAATCAGCACCCCCGAGGCGCTGCCGGAATTTTTGCCGGAATCAGTCGAGCCCCGTTATGCTCAGTCAGGCACTTACGTCCACGGGCGCCTCCAGATAGCCATTCAAAAACAACCATTTAGAAATGCCGAACTGCCTTCGGGAGACAGTGCTCGTAACGCTTAGACGAATGTCCTAGTTGGGGTCGACAAAATCCATTCGAGTGTTGCAGCCGCAATTGAAAGGTCACGTGTGCCAAATTTGATGGGATGGACCCAGCCCTCTTTTTTAGGTGCTTTGAATGAGCCAGCATGAAGCAGTCTGTTCATGTGCAAAAAAGCGAGGGCCCACAAATGACGATTACTACGCTGAGTATCGATCTGGCAAAGCATGTCTTCCATGTACTCGGAGCCGATCGGCGTGGCCGAATAGTGCTGCGCAAGATGTTGACACGCAAACGCCTAGCGCAGTTTGTCTGCAATCTTCCGCCCTGTGTGATCGGCATGGAGGCCTGTGCCGGGGCGCATTATTGGGCGAGGAAGTTTGAATCGATGGGCCATACGGTGCATCTCATGCATCCAAGGTTTGTGAAGCCCTATGTGAAGACCAATAAAAACGATTTCAACGATGCCGAAGGCATTCTCGAGGCAGTGGGCCGCCCCACCATGCGCTTTGTGGCGGTGAACACGCCAGAACAACAAGACGTACAGGCGCTGCACCGTGTGCGCCGCCGGCTGGTAAAACAACGCACGGCGCTGACCAATCAGATCCACGGGCTTTTGCACGAATACGGGGTCGCGCTGGCGCGGGGACGCGCCTCGGTGCGCCGCGCCCTGCCCGCACTGCTTGAGGATGGGGACAACGAGCTGACCCCCGCGATGCGCCGGCTCCTCGCTGGGTGCTACGAGGAGCTCTGTGCATTAGCGCCTCGGATTGAAACCATAGCGAACGAGATCAAGACCGTGTTCCGTGCGCGCGAGGACTGTCGGCGCCTGAGCGAGGTCGAGGGCTATGGTCCGCTGACGAGCACTGCGCTCAGTGCCGCCGTTGGTGATGCCCGCACCTTCAAGAATGGCAGACAGATGGCTGCCTGGCTTGGACTCGTACCGCAACAGGCCTCCTCCGGGGGCCGAACGGTGTTGCTCGGCATCAGTAAACGCGGCGATCCGTACCTGCGCACGCTGCTAATTGAGGGAGCGATGTCCGCCGTCAGAGCCGCGGCGACGAAGGATGATGCGCGCAGCCGTTGGATCAATGCACTGCGCGCGCGCCGTGGGGTGAAGATCGCGGCGGTGGCGGTGGCGAATAAGAACGCCCGTATCGCCTGGGCGCTATTGGCTAAGGGACGTTCGTATCGGGCGGTGACCTAAGAGCGAGACGCGGACACACAAAGTTTTCACCCACCTGAGGATTGCGAAGGGTAGTTTCTGATTGATGGCGAGACAGGTCAGACCGGCTCTTTCCGACCCTGCGTTGGCACAAAGGCCCAGCCGAGGCCGAAAATTTGACCAGGGGAAAGAGCGCGGTTTCCATCAGGGCCCGAGGATACGTTCCTCACTTGAGAGGCCGAATATATGTCCGCAGTCATGCACCTTGCTCACGCCGAAAGAAGAACCGTCCTTGCAATGAGGGCCGGGTCCATATATGTGCCACTGTGATATTTGGTGACACAGGTAATCAGCGAGTTACGTTGGTTTTGCGAATGCGGCAAGCATCACAAGTGACTGTTTCATTTGAAATGTTTAACTAGTCTATGTGACTTCGAACCAGGTGGTCGGGGGTTCGAGCCCCTCCGGGCGCGCCATCGTTTCAAGGGTCCGTACCGGAGACATGGGTAACGGTTTATACCGGAGACATAGGTAACACTTTTGGTAGAAACGGATTTGGTGCCGGTTCGACCCGATCCTCGTCCTGGTCGAAGAAGCCTAAGTCGAAATCCATGAAACTCACAAGCCAGATCTGGTCACTGACCTCGCGGATGCCGACGGTTTGACCGGCGAACACGGCGCTCAAGTTGATTTTTCGCCGCCCGATACAGATTCGTCCACACTGGGTCACCCGCACCGTGCGGTCATGGAAGGGATACTCGGGCTCGTCTGGCGCACGGTACTCCCTGACCGATGGTGTGTAGATCTCGCCCGGGTACTTCATCCCCAGGGCCTGATGCGGGCGGTCGTTGTTGTAGAGTTCGACGAAGTCGTCGAAGCGGGCCTGCTGCTGCAGGAAGTTGAACGAGGCCGGTTTGGTGGCCTCGTTTTTCAAGGTGAGGTGGATACGCTCGTGGCGCCCGTTCTGCTGCGGATTGCCCGGTTTGATACGCTCAAGCGCTATGCCCCGCTGAAGCGAACGGTGTGCCGTTATCGGTGCGGATCGCCCAGGGTAGTCCGAACTCCTTGAAAACACGTTCGAAAACCGTAAATGCCATAGGCGCCTTCGTCGACTCGAGTCCCTCGCAGGCCAACAGGTAGCGTGAGCTGTAGTCGCTGACCGTCAGCGGGTAGCAATAGCGGCGATTGCCGAGGCGGAATTCCCCCTTGTAGTCGGCACACCACAGCCCATTGGGTGCGTGTGTATCACTCAGCGCTGTGCCCTCGGCCTTGTATCTGCGACGTTTGCGCCGCTTGACCAGTCCGTGGCGCTCGAGCACCGCGTGCACGGTGCTCTTGGCCGGAGGTTTGACCATCGGGTACTGCCTGGCGAGCTTGTCGCGAACCTTCGGCGCGCCCCAATTGGGTCTCTCGCGCTTGATGGCGAGAATCGTGCGCTCGAGCTGAAACGCCAGCCGGTTGGCCTGACGATAGGGCCTCCGACTCTGCTCACTCAGTCCCTCCAGCCCGCTGTTCTTGTATCGATTGAATATCTTGTAGCCCGTCTTCCTCGAAATGCCGAACTCCCGGCACAGGGGGGCCATCTTCTCGCCGTCGAGCAGGCGGGCAACAAACTTCAGACGCTCATCCATCGGGTTACACTCCTTCCACGGCATTTGGAACTCCCCCCAAATGCCTGATTGTGTAACCCATGTCTCCGGTATTTACTGTTACCTATGTGTCGGGAAGCACATTGTGCGACCCCGCGGAGTCGCCCGACTGTCGGCTTTGTTATACATCCTGTATCGAAGTTGTACATACTGGTCGCTGAGCACGGCGCTGGATCAGCAATGCCGCTCGCGACACGGTTTCTGACACTGTTCACGGAGAACAGGGCGTCGTCGAGAATACTCCCTCGGGGCTTTCATACAGCGTCGAAATCGAATAGTAGAATCCGACTCGATCGCCCGAGCCGACGACGCACAGCGAGAACCATCCGCACACTTCAGCCCGGCCCTCGATCCAATGATTCCAATTCGAGTCGTCGTGGCGTTGACAGAATGACGTCGGCGATGTGTCGGCGAAGACGACGCCAAGACGCGCCGCCATCCTGACGATAACGGTCATTTGCCGTCCGCTCTTGGTGTGATATGTGGGATCGTCATAGCCCCACCAGTCCCAGCAGCCCTTAGGATTGCCCCTGGAAGCGCTGGACTGTGGATAGAGAATGACCAGCCGATTGCTCTCCGCCCACCGATTGAAACCGGTCGTGCGTGCAAATAGATCGCCAATGTCGGCGGGGGTCTGTTTGCACCCGGCGAAAGCGATATGTAACCGGCAGCGTTCACCTTCTACGCAGGCGCTAGGCCGATAGACGAACCCCGTGGACGCTATGCCGTGCGTTTCTGGATCGGCTAGGAATTCCGACTGATCGAAAGTCAACAGATTGCCTTCGTGCATCTCTTCGGCTGGCGCCAAGGTGCCATAGAGGTGGCGAAGCAGGTCACCTGCCTGGTCATAATCGCAGTCGTTGATGAATGGGCTTTCTGTGATGCCGCACGCATTCTGCGCCTCCTCGACAATGAAAGCGTGACCAGCGGCAGTATCGTCGACGTATTTGATGCTTTGCTCGGGCATTCCGGCTAACCGGTAAAAATCTCGCACAGCGTCCATCACCGGCTGTGTCACTGTCGCGTCCCGGGTGCCGCTGAACAGATACACGCGATCGTCCGCAAGGTCCTCCAGCGGGTCGATGCGCCCGGCAGCGGCAATCGTTCGAGCGCGCGTCAGTAACGCATTCGCGTGCGGTTGCCCCAAGAATGTCTGCATGCAGCGATTAAGCGCGATATGCAATTGTCCTTCTGCGCAATAATAAGGGCCCCCGGCAACCACGCCGGCGCCAGTAATGCTGCTGGAGTTAGCGACGTGGACCTGAACCGCCATGTAAGCCCCGCTCGACAGTCCGGAGACTGTCGTGCCGGTTGGATCCAGCTGCATGTGAGGCAGTGGGTCGGCTGCATGCGCCGTGGGCAGGTCCGCGACAGCCGACAGGCCTATCAAGGTGACGACAAGACAGTGAGCCACTCGCACCGCTGCATCCGTTCCTGTGTCGCCGGCCAACCTGGCCCGAACATGACACGAATCTGGGGCGTGCGCTGGTCGGGGTCAAGACGAGCGACGCTTGATTCGAGTGAAATTTAGACTTAGTCTAAACGACGATGGGCGGCCGAAGGCGAACGCCCGGGAGGTGAATTTTACCAGCAGAACGGCGGGTTAGCTTTGCCGCATCCAGTCGGCCCAGACACCGCGCCGAGAACGCAACCCTGGCGTAGGCATGCACGGTCTACGCACTTCAGTCAACTATATGGATCGGAGCTAGCCATGAATCATTACACCTCTGCCGGGATGTGCCCAGTCATGCACGGCGCCAACACGACCGAAAGCATGAGCATGGATTGGTGGCCCAACGCACTGAACCTGGACATCCTTCACCAGCACGATAGCAAGACCAACCCGCTCGGCGCGGACTTCGGCTACCGCGAAGAGGTCAAGAAACGCGATGTGAACGCACTCAAGG
>CAMYMN010000150.1 GCA_947259395.1 uncultured Gammaproteobacteria bacterium
CAGCGACTGGGGTGAAGTCGTAACAAGGTAGCCGTAGGGGAACCTGCGGCTGGATCACCTCCTTTCTAAGGACGATCCCCAACGGTCCCTCCGTTCACGGAGGATCGCCGTTCCGGATCATCTTGGAACACGGCCGGATCAGTCAGATCTGGCCACTTTAAAATACTGCGAGGCGTCGCCGCCTTCGTTTCTCTTTCTTCGATTAGCGTGATCAGCGCTCGGTTGCGGGTTTGCCGGCCATGCCGTTTGGCATGATCTGGCTGACGCCCGATCCGGGCCCTTTGGGGCAAGGGCCTGTAGCTCAGTTGGTTAGAGCGCACCCCTGATAAGGGTGAGGTCGGTAGTTCGAATCTACCCAGGCCCACCATTACCAGGCGCGGCAGCTTTCGGGTTCGATATCGAGTTCGACATCTGGTTCGACAAACGGGGCCATAGCTCAGTTGGGAGAGCGCCTGCTTTGCAAGCAGGAGGTCGTCGGTTCGATCCCGTCTGGCTCCACCAGCCATCAGGCTTCACCAAAGCCGGTTACGCCAATCGAATATTCGTTTTGCAGCGTTCTGCGTTTTTGCAGGCGCGGTAGGATTTTTGACATCGTGAAAAGAAGACTTGTCCGGATATCATCCGCAAGGATGAGCGGTCCTCCAACCGTTTGACGGGCAAATCTCGTGTTATACTGGTCTTTCCGGCCCGTTTTGATTCCACAAGGATCATGATGGGCCGAGCAATGTCCGTATGTCCTCTGACCGGGACACCCGACGCTCTAAAACTCTTTCTGGGGCGGACATTGATAATGAGAGCGATCAAGTGTCTTAAGGGCGTTCGGTGGATGCCTTGGCACGCGCAGGCGATGAAGGACGTGGTACGCTGCGAAAAGCCATGGGGAGCTGCGAACAAGCTTTGATCCGTGGATATCCGAATGGGGAAACCCACCTCCAAGACCCGTTTTCGATTGTCGGGCCGTCATGGTCAGGCTTTCGGTAACGGGTTTTGAAACGAGGTATCTGGCCCTGAATATATAGGGGTTAAGAAGCGAACCCGGGGAACTGAAACATCTAAGTACCCGGAGGAAAGGACATCAATTGAGACTCCCTCAGTAGTGGCGAGCGAACGGGGATCAGGCCAGTGGCAATTGCAAGACAAGCCGAACCGACTGGAAAGTCGGGCCGTAGTGGGTGACAGCCCCGTAGGCGTAATGCGAGCAATTGTCCTTGAGTAGGGCGGGACACGTGAAATCCTGTCTGAACGTGGGGGGACCACCCTCCAAGCCTAAGTACTAGCGCGTGACCGATAGCGAACCAGTACCGTGAGGGAAAGGTGAAAAGCACCCCGACGAGGGGAGTGAAACAGATCCTGAAACCGGATGCTTACAATCAGTCGGAGGCCGCAAGGCTGACGGCGTACCTTTTGTATAATGGGTCAGCGACTTAGTTTGTCGAGCAAGCTTAAACCGTTAGGTGTAGGCGCAGCGAAAGCGAGTCTGAATAGGGCGAATAGTTCGACGGATTAGACCCGAAACCGAGTGATCTAGCCATGGCCAGGCTGAAGGTGCGGTAACACGCACTGGAGGGCCGAACCCACGAATGTTGAAAAATTCGGGGATGAGCTGTGGCTAGGGGTGAAAGGCCAATCAAACTCGGAAATAGCTGGTTCTCCGCGAAATCTATTTAGGTAGAGCGTTGGACGAATACTCCCGGGGGTAGAGCACTGGATGGGCTAGGGGGCTTCACCGCTTACCAAACCTAACCAAACTCCGAATACCGGGAAGTACTATCCAGCAGACACACGGCGGGTGCTAACGTCCGTCGTGGAGAGGGAAACAACCCTGACCACCATCTAAGGCCCCCAAGTCATGGCTAAGTGGGAAAGGATGTGAGGATCCCAAAACAACCAGGATGTTGGCTTAGAAGCAGCCATCATTTAAAGAAAGCGTAACAGCTCACTGGTCTAAATAAGGGTCCTTGCGCCGAAAATGTAACGGGGCTTAAGCCATGCGCCGAAGCTGTGGGTATATCGCAAGATATGCGGTAGCGGAGCGTTCTGTAAGTCTGTGAAGAGGCACCTGCGAGGGGCCTTGGAGATATCAGAAGTGCGAATGCTGACATGAGTAACGATAAAGAGTGTGAAAGACACTCTCGCCGAAAGTCCAAGGGTTCCTGCGCAATGCTAATCAGCGCAGGGTTAGCCGGCCCCTAAGGCGAGGCCGAAAGGCGTAGTCGATGGGAACGGGGTTAATATTCCCCGGCCTGCAGGTAGTGACGAATACCGTGTGTTGTCGGTCCTTATTGGATTGGTCCGGCTTCGAAGGTGTTCCAGGAAATAGCTCCTGCAATATAGACCGTACCCGAAACCGACACAGGTGGACTGGTAGAGAATACCAAGGCGCTTGAGAGAACGATGCTGAAGGAACTCGGCAAATTGCTCCCGTAAGTTCGCGAGAAGGGAGCCCGGTCCGTGGGCAACCATGGGTCGGGGGCACAGACCAGGGGGTGGCGACTGTTTAGCAAAAACACAGGACTCTGCGAAGCCGCAAGGCGACGTATAGGGTCTGACGCCTGCCCGGTGCCGGAAGGTTAAAAGGAGTGGTGCAAGCCGCGAATTGAAGCCCCGGTAAACGGCGGCCGTAACTATAACGGTCCTAAGGTAGCGAAATTCCTTGTCGGGTAAGTTCCGACCTGCACGAATGGCGTAACTGCGGTCAGACGGAAAGACCCCGTGCACCTTTACTACAACTTCACACTGGCATTCGTGCCGTCATGTGTAGGATAGGTGGTAGGCTTTGAAGCTCAGGCGCCAGCTTGGGTGGAGCCGCAAGATGAAATACCACCCTTGAAGTCATGGATGTCTAACTGCGGCCCGTTATCCGGGTCCGGGACAGTGTGTGGTGGGTAGTTTGACTGGGGCGGTCGCCTCCCAAAGAGTAACGGAGGCGCGCGAAGGTAGGCTCAGAGCGGTCGGAAATCGCTCGTTGAGTGCAATGGCATAAGCCTGCCTGACTGCGAGACTGACAGGTCGAGCAGAGACGAAAGTCGGTCATAGTGATCCGGTGGTCCCGCGTGGAAGGGCCATCGCTCAACGGATAAAAGGTACGCCGGGGATAACAGGCTGATGGATAACAGGCTGATGACCCCCAAGAGTCCATATCGACGGGGTTGTTTGGCACCTCGATGTCGGCTCATCTCATCCTGGGGCTGGAGCAGGTCCCAAGGGTTTGGCTGTTCGCCAATTAAAGAGGTACGTGAGCTGGGTTCAGAACGTCGCGAGACAGTTCGGTCCCTATCTGCCGTGGGTGTAGGAGAATTGCGAGGAGCTGTCCCTAGTACGAGAGGACCGGGATGGACGCACCACTGGTGGACCTGTTGTGGCGCCAGCCGCATAGCAGGGTAGCTATGTGCGGAAGGGATAACCGCTGAAGGCATCTAAGCGGGAAGCCCACCTCAAAACCAGTTCTCCCTTGAGAGTCGTGGAAGACCACCACGTTGATAGGCCGGGTGTGGAAGTGCAGCAATGCGCGAAGCTTACCGGTACTAATAGCTCGATTGGCTTGATCGTTCTCATTAGTCAATGTCCACCCTGATTGCCGCAAGGCGGCTGACGGGCGGCAGCCAAATTGGCTGATAAGATAAGACCAGTATAACAGTTCATGCATTTCGCCGGGCCGGTGGTTCTGGCGAGGGGGCTGAACCCGATCCCATTCCGAACTCGGCCGTTAAACCCCTCAGCGCCGATGGTACTTCGTCTTAAGACGCGGGAGAGTAGGTCGCTGCCGGCCCTGCCAAATGCATAACACACGAGAATCTTCTTTTTCGATGCGCCCTTGCGCGACGTCCTGACCCGCCAGCCGCCTTTATTTGCGGCCGGATCGCCGTCTTCCGGATTGTCGTCTCAAGGGCTCGCGCCGGGTTATCCTGCACTTGGCGCGGGATGAAAATGGGCGCGAAGTGGAAATAGCGCGGGGTGGAGCAGTCTGGTAGCTCGTCAGGCTCATAACCTGAAGGTCGTAGGTTCAAATCCTACCCCCGCAACCAATTAAATCAAGGCCTTAGAGGATAATCTCCTCTAAGGCCTTTTTGTTGTGTCCGCATAGTGTCCGGAATCGATTCCCTTGTGACGCATGACCTTTCCCCGGATTATACCAGCGGCCTTGAGTTTTGACTCATCTGGGATTCCCGAATCGTTATTGTTCTGATTCAAGTTTGGCAAAGGAGATTTCCGATGCCAGCCAAGATTG
>CAMYMN010000151.1 GCA_947259395.1 uncultured Gammaproteobacteria bacterium
CAGATACTCCCCTTGAGTTGCTATGTCCGCCTTCTATGTATTCTCGGTTTCTGGCGGAATCCGTCAATTCTGGGTTGTACCTAATGACGACCTGGGGCCAGTTGCGATCAATCAGGACAACGACAAAGGGCCCCAAAAAGGGGCCCTTTATTCATTTTGGTAGCGGGGGCGCGCTATGCGAATTATATGCAGATCGAAATAGAGCCATTTCCCCTGGCCGTGTAGAAAGGTTTCGCCCTGGCGTGCGTATCAGGCGCCCTATGCTACAAACCTGGGCAGCGATGTACCTCTATCGTCGCATGAACGATTCCCAACTCGGCGGGAATGAGCGATTTATAGTGATCCGGTGATTTCGGCGCATCACTTACGATCGCGATATCCGCTGCATAGATACCATGTCCGATGCTCCAGCAGTGGAGGTCCGTTACCCGATCGTCGGATTGCCCCTCGATACGCGCCTTCACTGCCGATATCAGATCCGTATTCGCCTGCCTATCGAGCAGGACTCTAGCCGAATCTCGAATCAGCCCGTACGACCAACGAGCTACAAGTGCAGCACCCACAAGCCCCATAAATGGATCGAGCCAGTTTGCACCATAGTACTTGGCGGCCAGTAACGCGACGATCGCGAGTACGGAGGTCAGCGCATCGGCGAGTACATGCAGATACGCCGCCCGCAGATTGTGGTCGTGGTGGTGCCCATGTCCGTGGTGGCTGTCGTGGTGATGTGGTGTCGATGCGAAGATCCATGCACTCAGACCATTTACCACGAGTCCCACTACCGCAACAATTAACGCTTGGTCATATGAAATGCTAACGGGATTGATAAATCGGGAAGTACTCTCTGTCACCATTATCAGGGCAAATCCGAGCAGCAGCACCGCGCTTGCGAACCCCGCCAGGCTGTTAAGCTTGCCGGTACCGAATGAAAATCGCATATCGCTCGCCATGCGCCTTGCTATTACGTACGCAAGAAATGCGATTCCAAGCGCCGCCGCATGCGAGGCCATGTGCAAACCGTCTGCCAGGAGCGCCATTGAGCCGAATGCGAGCCCAGCGGCAATTTCGATGACCATCATAATCGCCGTAATCAACACGACAATCAGTGTTCGTTTCTCCCCCGGCCTCACTTGGTCCTGCGCAAATATATGATCGTGTTGCCAGTGTGAAGAATCCTGTGTATGCATCAGCTATTTCTCCCGATCAGGCAGAAAGCTGCGCAGCCGGTTCATCCGTAACGTCTCGCGCACCCGCCATCCGGTATAGCGCGGGCAGCACCACGAGTGTAAGGAGCGTCGACGACACAATCCCGCCAATGACTACCGTCGCTAGCGGCCGCTGAACCTCGGCCCCAATGCCGACATTGAGTGCCATCGGAACGAAGCCCAGGCTGGCAACGAGGGCCGTCATGAGGACGGGCCTGAGCCTCACCATTGCACCTTCCAGAATCGCCATCTCCAGCCCCTTCCCCTGCGCGCGCAGATCCCGAATGAAGGAGAGCATGACCATGCCGTTTAGCACCGCGACACCGGATAGGGCGATGAAACCAACCGCGGCACTGATTGAAAACGGCATTCCACGAAGCCAGAGACTGAGCACGCCACCTGTCAACGCCAGAGGAACCCCGCTGAACACCAACAGCGCATCACGCGCAGAACCGAATGCTGCATACAGAAGCGCAAATATCAGCAGTAGAGCCAGGGGTACTACGATTGCGAGGCGTTGGCTTGCAGACTCCAACTGTTCGAATGTCCCGCCGTATTCGACCCAGTAGCCAGCTGGCAGCTCGATTTGCTGCGGAAAGGCCATTCGCACGTCATCGACGAATGAGCCAAGATCCCGTCCGCGTACGTTCGCGGTTACGACGATTCGGCGTTTGCCGTTTTCCCGGCTTATCTGATTCGGGGCGACAACAGTCTCGATATCTGCCACCTCCCGGAGTGGTATAGCGCCGCCTCCGGGCAAGGCTACCGGCAGGCGACGGATGACGTCGACGTTTTGCCGATGCACATCTTCGAGGCGTACGACGACTTCAAACCGCCGATCACCTTCGAAGATGATCCCGGCTAGGTGCCCACCGATTGCAGTCGACAACGTATGCTGTACGTCGGCGACGTTAATACCATATCGGGCAAGATTCTTTCTGTTTGGCGTTACTGCAAGCATTGGCAAGCCAGTCAACTGCTCGGTCTGCACGTCGGCACTGCTTGGCGTAGCCTGCAGCAGGCCTTCAACCTCGTCGCCAATACTCACCAACGTATCGAGGTCATCGCCATAGACTTTGATAGCAACTTCGGAGCGCACCCCCGCGATTAGTTCGTTGAACCGCATCTGGATCGGCTGGAGGAACTCGTACCGACTGCCCGGAATACGAGCGACGACAATCTCCAACTCCGACACAAGTGCCGCTTTGCTCTTGCGCGGGTCCGGCCATTCGGCCCTGGGTTTCATGATGATGAAGACATCAGCAACCGACGGCGGTACCGGGTCCGTCGCGATGTCTGCCGTGCCGATCTTTGAAAACACGTGGCGCACTTCGGGGACTGCCTTTATCTCGGCCTCCAGGATCGCTTGCATCGAGACCGCCTGCTCCAGGCTCGTTCCGGGAATACGCAGCGCATGCATGACCACGTCCCCCTCATCGAGGGTAGGCAGAAACTCGCTACCCAGCTTCGACGCCAGT
>CAMYMN010000152.1 GCA_947259395.1 uncultured Gammaproteobacteria bacterium
CTACTTTCGCGCTTATATAAAGTACTTTTAGATCATGGGGTCAGGTCAGGTATTCTCCAAGTGAATGTAATCTATATTTTGTAAAAACAGTTAATATCAGTAAGCGTCTAGCGAATTACATCTACTCCGCCCATTCTTGAGCGGTCATGATGCACTCACCATTCATTTCATGCTGAGGGCACATCATGAGTTCAAGCTTATCCAAAAGAGAAGCCAATCGCGCGCGTTGGTATGAGTATATTGAGCACTGGAAGAAGAGTCACCTGACCCAACAAGCCTTTTGCGAACAGCATCAGCTAAGGCTGGCCTCTTTCCGGCGGTGGCGCGGGATCGTCGCGCGAGAGAGCGAGCCGGCGCCGTCATCAGCAATGACCTTTTTGCCCGTTCACATTACCGGGCCCAATGTGCCGAGTCTGGCTTTATTGCTGGGCAAGGATCTTCGCATTGAGATTCCTGTTGGCTTTGATGCGGTAACATTAAAGCAGCTTGTTCAGGCGCTCCAGACCGCATGATCGCCTTGAGTTCAAACACCAAGGTCTATCTTGCGGTAGGTTCAACCGATATGAGGAAAGCGGTCAATGGATTGATGGCGCAGGTTCAAGATGTCCTGGAGGCCGACCCGTTCTCGAGTCATCTGTTTGTTTTCTGCAACCGCCTGCGGGATAAGATCAAGATTCTCTACTGGCACAACAATGGATTCTGGCTTCTCTATCGGCGTCTTGAAAAGCACAGGTTTTGGTGGCCGGTGGCGGGTGAACACGTCTCCATGAAGATCACGCCACGTGAGTTGGGATGGTTGCTCGAAGGGCTGGATATCACCCGGGTCGAAGCGCATAAAGCCGCGCATTTTTCCCTGTTTTAATGCCTTATTCTGCTGCTTTGCAAAGGCGGATTTGCTATGATTTCCGCATGAATTCAGTGGCGCTTTCGCTTTCCAATGACCCTGACCAACTCAAGGCTGAAGTGGTCCAGCTGCGGGAGGCGGTCAAGAAAAACGAGCAGGCGTTAACCGAGAAAGCGCAACGCATCGAACAGTTGCTCGATTACATCCTGCTGTTGCGCAAACGCCAGTTTGGCGCCAAGGCGGATCGAACGAACAAAGATCAGGTTTCGCTGTTTGATGAAGCCGAGCTGGAGCAACTGCTGACTGAACTGGGTTTAGCCTCGGATCCGGACAAAGCCGCACCGCAAAAGAATACGACGCACGACAAGAACACCCCCGTCCGTCGCCCGCTCCCCGCTCATCTCGATCGCATCGAAAAAGTAATCGATCTCAGCGATGATGACAAGGCCGCCATAGGCGATGATTGGGTCTTGATCGGCTATGACACCTCCGAGCAGTTAGCGGTCATCCCCCGGCAGCATTACGTTATCGCCTTCAAGCGTGCCAAGTACGCGCCTAGGAACGAAGGGGTCATCGGCGCTGAGCAAGGCATCAAAATGGCGCCCCGCCCAGAGCAGATGTTGCCCAAATCCATTGCCCACAGTTCCGTGATTGCCGATGTGGTGGTGCGCAAGTATGTGGATGGATTGCCTTTCTATCGACAAGAAGTCATCTATCGCAGAGACCACATCGATCTTAGCCGTCAGACGATGAGCGGTTGGATGATTCAACTCCATGAACGGCTAACCCCGCTGATGGCGGTGATGAAACGGCTACTTTATCAAGGCCGCGTCATCCATATCGATGAAACCCGGTTGCAAGTGCTCAATGAACCCGGTCGGGAAAACACGCAATTATCCTATATGTGGGTCTATAGTGGCGGTCCACCGGATAAACCAGTGATCTGGTATCAATATGCAGACACGCGAGGTAGCGACGTCCCTGTGGATTTTCTATTTCCAGAAGAAGACGTGCTACCGAAGTGCGCGATGTATCTGGTGACAGACGGTTACGGAGGCTATAACGCGCTGTCCCAGTCACCCGGCATCCTTGGGCATGGCGCCTGCTGGGCGCATGTGCGCAGGCGCTTTGTGGAGGCGACGCACGGTCGCACGCCTACGGCGGCCGCCCATCAAATGGTAGCCTTGATTAGCGAGCTGTACCGGATAGAGCGTGTCGCCCGAGATAAAACGCCTCAAGAGCGAGACGCTATCCGTCAGAAAAAGGCCGCGCCGATTCTGGATAAGATCAAGGCATGGCTTGATCAAAAAGCCCCCCAAGCACTGCCCAAGAGTCCCTTGGGTAACGCGATTTCCTATACCCTGAAACTCTGGCCCGGACTGACCACCTATCTTGAGGATGGTCATATCGAGATCGACAACAACAAGGCGGAAAATGCGATCCGCCCCTTTGTGATCGGCAGAAAGGGGTGGCTATTCTCCGGCAGCCCGAGAGGCGCTCATGCCAGTGCTACCCTTTATAGCCTAGTGGAAACAGCTAAGGAGAATAAGCTAGAACCGTGGGCCTACCTGAATTATTTGTTTGAACAACTTCCGTTGGCTAAATCGGAGCAGGCTCTGCGGAATCTGTTGCCGCAAAATTTGAAAATGGAAGACCTGTGCAGGTAGGGTCAATCTTGTAGTTGCCCGGACGCTTACAAGAAAATGATTTTGATGTACTA
>CAMYMN010000153.1 GCA_947259395.1 uncultured Gammaproteobacteria bacterium
GCATGCAGGCTTTGATCAATCAGTGAATGAGCGGGTTTGAGGAGTAGCTCGTCAAGCGGAAGGGGAGACCCTGAGTATGCTAGCCAGCGACACATATGACTTCCATCATGCCAAATGAAGGACTTCGCAAGATAGTACTACGATGAGAACGTGGTTCAGTATTGTGGAAATTACGGCCGCGCTGTTCATATGGGGGCGGTTGCCGGCGGAAACGGCTCAATCTTGATCTGCATATAATTCGTATAGCGCGCCCCCGCTACCAAACGAACACAGGGTCCCCTCATGGGGCCCTTTTTCATTTGGCAGGCCGTAGTCAGTACAACCCAGAATTGACGGCTTCCGGAAAAAGCCGAAAATATTAGCTGGAATAGGGCCAGTGAAGATCACCCACTACCTATATAACGCGTTTCTGGTCGAGGAGGGCGGCACAAAGGTCGCGATAGACCCCGGCCAATATTTCTATCTGTTCGATTGGAGGAGTCTGGTCCCCGAAGAAGAATGGCCGGCGATTACGCATATCGTCATTACTCACGGAGACCCTGACCATCATTGGCAGTCGGATCGCGTTGCCGAGGCATCGGGGGCGCCCGTCGTGTGCGGTACTGGACTTACGAAGTCCGAGAACGGACAAACGCTCGTCATTGATCCTCGCGGCAAGGAGCTGAAGTCCTGGATCCCCTTCGACAATCTGCACCCGCTCGATGTGGGCGATTCGATCGCACTCGATAATGTCACCGTCGAGGCAGTGCGAGCGGTGCACGGCCCAATCGAGGTGTCCCTGCTCGGATTCAAGATCCGAAAGGAACCCGGTCCGGGAGAACGCACCGGTCTCGGTGCGATGGGATTCAAGATCTCGGTAGGGGATAAGACGATACTGAATCTCGGTGATTCGGTGTTCTTGCCCGATTGGGACGGCTTGAGGCCAACGGTGTTGATGATTCCGATCGGCGGCCTCGGCCAGAACACCTGGACGATGGACGTCGAAGATGCTTTGCAGGCTGTGGGCCGAATTGATCCGGAAGTGGTTATTCCCTGTCACTACAACGTGCCGTTTCTGTGGAAGAAAAGAATTGCGGCCGCGGACGACCAGGAGTTTAAGCGAGGCGTAGAGACGTTGGGCAAGGACTGTTGCGTTCTCGGCGCTGGTGACTCTATCACTGTGTAATTGCGGAGGTATTGGTATGAAATCGAGGTCACCTAATAACGAATATGATGTCATTGTCATTGGGTCGGGAATGGGCGGAATGACAACGGCGACCGCGCTGTCCCGAATGGATCACAAAGTGCTGCTTCTCGAAAAAGCACAGACGATCGGCGGCCTGACGCATACGTTTTCGAGGGACGGTTTTTCCTGGGATGTTGGCCTTCATTACTGCGGCATGTTTGGTCATGATGAACCGGGTGATAAGGTGCTTGACTGGTTGAGCGGCGAGACCGTTAAGTTTCAGTCGATCGGCACCGTGTATGACACGATCCATTTCCCGGACGGCTTCGAAATAGCGGTTGGACGTCCGGCTGAGGCATATAGATCAGAGCTGAAAGAGCGTTTCCCCGATAACGCCGAGGAAATTGAAGCCTATTTCGAAGCACTTGTGTCCGGGGAGGAAGCCATTCGGCTCGTATCTGCCGAGCGCTCCATGCCGGAGCCGCTCCGTTCCGCACATCGCTGGTGGAACAAGAAGAAGATCGACCGCTGGTGTGGGCGCACAACCTCCGAAGTTATCGGCGAGTACATTTCCGATCCCAAGCTTGCTGCTGTCCTGTCAGCTCAGTGGGGAACGTATGGTGGCATACCGGAACAATCAAGCTTCGGGATTCACGCGCTAATCATCCGGCATTATCTCGAGGGGGCCGGTTATCCCGTGGGTGGTGCAGGATCCATTGCTGCTGGGCTCGTACCGGTGATCGAATCGGCAGGCAGCAGCGCCCGTCCTGAAACGATGGTCGACGAAATTCTGATCGACAATGGCCGGGCCATCGGTGTCCGGACGACCTCCGGCCAAGAATTCGAAGCGCCGGCCATCGTCTCGGCGATCGGAGCCGGAGAAACAGTGGATCGCCTGCTTCCGCGGGAGATCAGCGAGCAAGAGTGGGCCGTCGAGATTGCGGCGATGAAGCCTTCGATCTGCCACTTCGAGATGTTCCTGGGCTTCGAAGGAGACATCGCAAAACTCGGCGCGACACGATCGAATCACTGGTTCTTCGAGAGCTGGGACACGAACGACGGCTTGTGGACGCACACGGAAAACCCGATTCAGATGATGTTCGTATCCTTTCCTTCTCTCAAAGATGACAGACACGATCCGGGGCCGTCACGTCGTCACACCGGTCAATTCATGGTGCTGGCTGACTGGTCGACGGTCGCGGAGTTCATCACTGACGGTGGCATCGAGAATCCCGACAAATGGGCCGCGTTCAAGGATGATGTCCAGGCCAGGATGCTGGCCTTTTTCGCGAACAAGTTTCCCGCGCTTGCTCCGTTGGTGGTGTGTAGCGTATTTGGTACGCCACTGGCAACCGCGAAATTCACCGCCCATGAGAAGGGCGGGTTCTATGG
>CAMYMN010000154.1 GCA_947259395.1 uncultured Gammaproteobacteria bacterium
TTGTTGAACGGAGCCGCTACGCGGCAGAAGAAAGCGGAATTCATGTATAAACATCCTTGCCCAATTTCGGGCTTTACTAGAAAGGAGTTTATACGATGAATGCCATTGAACAAATCCGATTCGACGAGTTATACAAACGCCATCTGCGCGCCTTGGAGCTGCAAGGCCTGAGCGATTCCACCATCGATGTCTACGCCCGCGCGGTGCGGCGCATCGCACAACGGTACGATTGCTGTCCCGATCAACTGACCACCGAACAATTGGAGATCCACTTTGCAGAACTGGTGAAATCGCACTCCTGGAGTACGGTCAAGGTGGACCGCAACGGCCTGCAATGCTTCTATCAGCACGTGCTGCAACGCGACTGGACCTGGATCGACCTCATCAAGGCGCCCAAGATTCAGTCCCTGCCGGATATTCTGACCCTGTCCGAGATTGAGCGCCTGATCGGTGCCACACGCAAACTGCGCTACCGGGTGTTTCTGTTGGCTACGTATTCCATGGGCCTGCGCCTGGGCGAGACTTTGGCGCTGGAAGTTGGCGATATCGATGGGGAACGTAAACAGGTCCATATCCGCCGCGGCAAAGGCCATAAAGATCGCCTGGTGCCGTTGCCTGATCTGACCTATCACGCCTTGCGTGCCCTGTGGTGCAAGCACCGCCATCCACGCTTGCTGTTTCCTAATCCGGTCGGCTCCCCCGAGCGTATCCGCAATGCCACCACCTCCATGGGCCGGGGGAGCGCCCAGGCGGCGATGAAGGCCCTGGTGCAACAATGCGGAATTAAAAAAAAGTTTCGGTCCACTCTTTGCGCCACTCTCTGGCGACCCATCTGCTTGAACAGGGCCTGAGTCTGCGGCATATCCAAAAACTCCTCGGCCACGCCAGTCCCACCACCACCGCACGTTATACCCATCTGACCGACGTCACCGAACAAGACGCCGCCAACACCATCAATGCCCTCATCAATCAACTACACGTGGACCTGCGCAGGGTGTAAGCATGGAACTCGCTCCCCTCATCCAGCAATACCTCCCGGCCTGCCAGGCAAAATACGATAACCGTCTACAGTCTCGACACTTTCAAGCTATCGCAGCCCTGATTCGTTGCCGCACCCCCGAGGCCGGCCACCTACAGCTGCGCTGCACCGAATGTACCGAACCACTGCAATATCCCCGCTCTTGTGGACACCGCAGTTGCCCCAAGTGCCAGAACCACGAAACCAGCCTGTGGCTGGATCGGCAACGGACCAAGTTGCTGCCGGTCGCGTATTTCCTGGTCACCTTCACCTTGCCCTATGAACTGCGCGCCGTGGCCTGGCAAAAGCAAACCACGATGTACCCCATCCTGTTCGCCACCGTCGCCAGCACCTTGAAGGACTTTGGCCTCAACCCCAAACACCTGGGCGCCGATGTCGGCTTCACCGCCGTGCTGCATACCCACACCCGGCGTTTGGATTACCACCCCCATGTGCACGTCATCGTCCCCGGCGGCGGGATCGATCAGGCAAAACGACAATGGAAAAAGAAAAAGAGCCAATACCTGTTCAACGAATCCGCCTTGGCCAGCGTGTTTCGCGCCCGCTTTCTGGCCGCGTTGAACGCCAACGACCTGCCCATCCCCCATTCCCTTCCCAAACAATGGGTGGTGGACTGCGAGTATCTCGGAAAAGGCGAGCCGGCCCTGAAATACCTCTCCCGCTATCTCTACCGCGGCGTGATCAGCGAAAATAACATCGTCGCCAACCAAAACGGAAAGGTGACATTCCGCTATGTCGAAGGCAAAACCGGCCACACACGAACCCGCACCCTCAACGGCGAAGACTTCCTGTGGCTCGTGCTGCAGCATGTCCTGCCAAAAGGTTTTCGCCGGATCAGAGATTACGGCTTCTTACACGGTAACGCCAAACAGCGCTTGGCATTGGTGCAACTCGTCTTAAAGGTCCTCGTCGAAGCGAAAATACCTCGGCCAAGACCCGTGTTCCCATGCCCTAAGTGCCAATCGCCAATGCAGTTTCTCGGCCTCATCAGACCGGCTTGGGCTTCGGGGTGAAAATTTACGCGACAACAATCCTTCCACGCACTCAATTAACGGAGAAACGAATCGCTCTATGACAATCCCGTCACCGCGTGATTAGCCCTTCTTTTGGCTAAGGCCCCCGCTCGCCCCAAAAAAAGCGCTCGCCCACCGCGCGCGCTTAAAAAGCCAGCTCTGAAAAAAGATATTTGCTTATATTAAAGAGTGCCCACCCTCACCACGGGCTCGTTCAACAACTGGATAAGATCGTGGATCGCTTCGCTCTCACGATCTATCCTTATTCGTTATGTGCGCTGCATTTAGATGGGTACAACATTATTAGCACATGGACCTTTCTGGCCTTGACCAACTTCAAATTCCACTTTCTGACCTTCATTAAGCGTCGCATACTCGTCGCCGCTTTTAATTTCTGAATGATGAACGAAGAGATCTTTTCCTCCATCTTCGGGTGTGATGAAACCATAACCTTTAGCAGCATTGAACCACTTAACTGTGCCTTTACTCATTTTCAAATTC
>CAMYMN010000155.1 GCA_947259395.1 uncultured Gammaproteobacteria bacterium
CGCGGATCGATGACCGCAACGTCGAAGTAACCGAGAATTCCCGACAACACGACCACGCCCGCAGCGAACAGTGCGAACAGCGTCACCGGGTGCGGCAGCGCGTTACCGAGCCATTCGACGACGTGCAGGAAGCGGGTTATACGGGTCTCGTTCGGCTTCGCCGAAGGTTTTGGCGCCATGTTCTGGGGTCCCTTTTCTTATTCGGTTAGGGAAAGTGGAGCGGGTGAAGGGAATCGAACCCTCATTCTCAGCTTGGGAAGCTGATGTTCTACCGTTGAACTACACCCGCATATCAGGGAGTTAGCTCTCACCTGCGGCCCGGTGAGCATAAAAGTGAGAGTACTCGGAGTCTAAGCGAAATTTCGACCGGTAGCGACGTGGTTCAGGGCCTCTTAGCCGAGCAACGCTTGTCTGGTCACATAAATCTCGACGACCGCGGAATCTGCCACCCGTAGCCTGTTCCTCAATTCTTCTTAACCGGCCGTGAAGAGCTGTGCGTATGGACAACCTTCCAGTAACCATCCACGCGCCGAAACAGGAACGTTTGGTATCCGCGATTGTGAATTTGCCGCCGGTCTCTCTTGACCAACGCCTTAACTTCCACGTCCGCGACGGCCCATGCGAAGTCACCTTCGAAGTGGGTCTCGATATTGGTCAGCGATAGTTCGAGACCTTCCAGGGCATCGCCTTCAGGTTCGACGTGATGTTCTACGAGATCGGTAAGGCCTTCGTTCTGGCCGCCCGATTCAATGTATCGCGCGCCCGGGAAGTCAAGAAAGTGCGTGCGGAATGGCGTCCCATCGGCTTGTTCCCAACCGATCTCGATGGCGCCAATAATCGCGACCAATTAAGCGGCGTCTTCATCGGCACTCGCATGCCCGACGAGGGTCAGGCCGAGAAACACTACACATTGCGAAAAAAATGTCCGCCATTCAAACTTTCTGGTGTTAATCATTTTTTCACCTTCGCCATCATGTCTACGAGTTCCTCGAACTTTTTCCGCTGCTCGTTTTCGCTGCCGGACGCTATCGCCGCGTTGACACAGGTTGCGGCGTGATCCTTGAGCACAGCGTCCTCGACTCGCGCCAATGCGGACTTGATTGCCTGGATTTGTTGGAGGATATCGATGCAATACCGTTCCTCATCGATCATGCGGCCGATGCCCCTGACCTGCCCTTCAATTCGATTCAGCCGCTTCTGCAGCGGCTCTTTATCAACTATCATGTCTGCCCTTGACATATACCCTATAGGGGTATAATGTATATGCGAACTTTCAATTTACACTGAGGTTGAATCCCATGCAAGCTCACGCGCATCACCACGGACACAATCCGTACGTTACGTCGGCGCAAGCCACTATCCACTGCCTGGTCGGCTGCGTCATTGGCGAGGTTACGGGCCTGATCATCGGCATCACCCTTGGCCTCGCCATCTGGCAAACCATCACGCTCGCGACGGCATTGGCTTACGTGTCTGGTATGACACTCGGCCTGGTCCCCATAATGCGTCACCAGGGCAAGACCTTCCTGGAGGCTCTCAAGCTGATCTGGATTGGCGAGGTGCTCTCAATCGGCGTAATGGAGATTGCCATGAACTGGGCCGACTATGCCGTTGGCGGCATGCAGGCGGGCTCCATTCTCGAACCCGTATTCTGGCTGGGTATTGCCGTTGCGGTTCCGGCCGGGTTCCTCGCCGCCTGGCCGGTCAACTACTGGTTGATCAGGCGCGACATGAAGAAGTGCCATTTCTAGATGTAATTGACCAACCAGGCGTGCCGGCGGGAATTACCTATTTCGTGACATGTAGCGCGCGAGTACCGTCTGAAAATATTCGGCAGTCTACGGAAGTGCGCCGCGACGGTGGTTCGCGGCGCACCCACGGTTAAATACCATGACAATTCGCAGCTTATTGACGACTCGGGTCTCCACAAGCCCTATCGCACTAGCGTTTCTTGTTGCCACCATGACGATTTCCGGCTGCGGCGGCGGAGGTTCGGGCGGAGCAACTCCAGACAACGCGCCACCGACAGGCGGCCCAACCCCGAATTCGGTGGCGATCACGGGCCAGGCGCTCAAAGGGCCCATGCATGATTCGACGCTGGAAGTCGTAAGTCCGGATGGCAACGTGCTTGCCACCGGCCAAACTCAGAACGGCGACTTCGGGCTCACCGTCGATATCGCCGACTTCCCCTACGTCGAGATAAGAACCCGCGGCGGGTATTTCATGGACGAGGCGACGGGAAGCCGAGTCGATGTGGACCCTGGCGAAGGGCTTTGCGCCTTTGTAAGCGCGTCCGACTTGCAGGCTCGTGGGCATGAAATCGTGCTAACTCCGGAGACCACGATCGTTGCGCATATGATGCGACATTCGATGGCGGCCGGTAGCAGCTTGCAGGATGCAATGACGAACGCCGTTGATTCTTATCACAATCAATTTGTCGGCGGATCCAGGCCGCCTGGTATGGGCGCCGATGCCGACAGGCCCATGCACTTTGGCGCACCGCTTGATCCCGCAAGCGCTGAAGACTCTCTCGCATGGCATCGGGCCAGGGC
>CAMYMN010000156.1 GCA_947259395.1 uncultured Gammaproteobacteria bacterium
TACGGGGAGGTCATCAAGGGCAAGGATATGACCAAGGACTACGCCGAGCGCCGCGCTCGCTGGGAACCCCTGATGGAGGCCACCCAGGAGAAGGGCGATGGCGAGGCGCACCCCAAGCTTTCGCCGGAAGACGAGTTCGCGGACTTCGAGAACTGGGACTTTGGCGATTCCTTTGGGAACCCCAAGAAAGACTGGATGCTGCAGTACGAATACGCCCGTTCGACACTGAAGAATGGGATCCGGCTGGAGGACAAGCTCGGAGCCAATCCCTTCAAATACGGGATGATCGGCAGCTCCGATAACCACGTCAGCATGACCACCACGCGCGAGGAGAACTATTTCGGCAAGCTCCCGAATGAGGAGCCCTCGCCCAAACGGTACAAAGAGGCGTTCGTGAAGGACAAGAAGACCGGCGAGACTATCGTCAGCGCCTGGCAGTTGGGCGCGTCGGGGCTGGTCGCGGTGTGGGCGAGAGAAAACACCCGCGAAGCGATTTTCGACGCCATGGCCCGCAAGGAGGTCTACGCCAGCACCGGTACCCGCATGACCGTGCGGGTCTTCGGCGGTTGGGATTTCCAGCCCGATGAAGTCCAGCGACCCGATTTCGCTGCTCAGGGCTACGATCGCGGCGTGCCGATGGGAGGGGATCTCAAGAGCGCGCCTGCGGGTGCCGTGCCAAGCTTCATGATCCGGGCCCTTCGCGATCCCGACGGCGCCAATCTCGACCGGGTGCAGGTCATCAAGGGCTGGCTGGGTTCCGACGGGAAGACCCATGAGCGCATCTATGACGTGGCCGTCTCCGATGGCCGCAAGATAGGCGCCGACGGCCGCTGCAAGACGCCGGTCGGCACCACCGTCGACGTCGCCAACGCGAGCTACACCAACTCCATCGGGGACGTCATGCTCTTCGATCCGGAGCAGCGCGCCTTCTACTACGTTCGAGTCATCGAGATCCCCACCCCGCGCTGGACGGCTTACGACGCGAAGCGGTTCGGGATCACGATGCCCAAGGAGGTCACGATGACCGTGCAGGACCGGGCCTATACCTCGCCGATCTGGTACACGCCCTGAGGGTTTGCCGTAACGCCTGACCAAAGGAGCAGCAAACATGATCGACGAACAGGAATCACAGCTTCGAAAATCGGCCCTGGTCATGCGCATCCTGGGCTGGCTGTTGGTCGTCGGCCTCGTACCGATGGTGTTCATCTATCCCCCGGGATTCATGTGGGGCGCGGTGCCGGAGGGCTTTCCGATTATCGGACCGGCTCACCCGCCTTCGCCTTACGATGGCCTGCATCCTTACCTCTACATGCTGGGGGCGCTGTATATCGCCTATGGCATCCTGTCGTTGCCCTGTTCGATTTCGGCATCCTGTCCAGCGTGTTGCACGGTCTTGTGATGGTGCCCCAGTCCTTCTTATACCCGAACGAACACGCCCACCTGTGGTCGGACGTTCCGTTCATCTTCCTGATGGCTGCCTTGCTGTGGGTCTGGCATCCCAACCGGGTCCGTGGATAGTCCCGAAAAGGGTTATCGCCATGCCCTAAGGAGGTCTACGCCACCACCGGTACCCGCATCACCGTAAGGATCTTTGCCGGGTGGGATTTCACACCCGAGGAAGTCGAACGGCCCGATTTTGCCGCTCAGGGCTATGGCCGTGAGGTGCCGATGGAAGGCGATCTCACGAGCGCGCGTTCCGGAGCAGCGCCGACCTTTACGGTTAGGTCGGTTCGCTAGTTTTGCCGCATCCAATCAATGGCTGCTGTGGGCACTGAAGAGCCGATCAAGGATTTCGACGCAGTGACTGCTTTGCAGAACTGTCAGTTGAAGTCGCGCTCGTCAATCTAAACTGAAAGATCACATTCATACTTTTACAACTAAATACCCATTTCAATCATGGTGATAGCGATGAATTTCGCCGCCTTGGTGGGATATTCGGGTTCGCCCGCATATTGCGCCGAGGTGGCGAAAAATAGTCTACGGTGCGGTTGCGCGGCCAGCTTCATTGGCTAACGGCCGCGCCCACAGATCGTAGTCATCGGAACATTCGACTACCGCTTCGATCATATCACCGGGCTTGAGGTCGCTATTGTGCAGATACACGCATCCGTCGATGTCAGGGGCGTCGGCGGTGCTTCGTCCGACTGCACGGTCACCTTCCACACGGTCGATGAGGACCATGATCTGTCGGCCTATCTTTTGTGCCAGCCGTTCGGCGCTGATCCGTGCTTGGGTTTGCATGAACCGGTCATAGCGTTGTTGTTTGATCTCATCGTGCACTGCGTTGGGAAACGCATTGGCCTTGGCACCGGCTACCGGCGAATATTGAAAACAACCCACGCGATCCAACTTGGCTTGCTCGAGAAAATTCAACAACTGTTCGAAGTCTTCTTCGGTCTCTCCCGGGAACCCAACGATGAAGGTGCTGCGCAAGGTCAGGTCCGGGCATTGTTCACGCCAAGCTTGTATTCGGCCGAGTGTGTCTTCGGTAGCCGCGGGACGTTTCATCAATTTCAAGATCTTTGGGCTGCCGTGTTGGAAGGGAATGTCAAGATATGGCAATAGCCCACCCTCCGTCATCAACGGGATCAACTCGTCTACATGTGGATAGGGATAGACGTAGTGCAAACGAATCCACACCCCAAAGGTCGATAACGCCTGGCACAGTTCGGTCAGCCGAGATTTAACCGGCCGGCCATTCCAAAAACTGGTCGCGTACTTGAGATCCAAGCCGTAGGCGCTGGTGTCTTGAGAAATAACTAGTAATTCCTTGACTCCCGCTGATACCAAGCGCTCTGCTTCCGACAATACATCCCCGGCGGGCCGGCTTATCAACGGACCGCGCATGGACGGAATGATGCAGAACGTACAATGATGATTACAGCCCTCCGAGATCTTAAGGTAGGCATAGTGTTGCGGCGTCAACTTGATTCCCTGGGGCGGCACCAGGCTGGTGAAGGGATCGTGTTGCTCCGGTGCGGGCAGGTGACGATGGATTGCGGCGGTTACCTGATCATAGGCGTGTGGCCCGGTTATCTCGAGCACCTTTGGTTGGCGCGCACGGATGTCATCGGCCTGCACGCCAAGACAACCGGTGACAATGACTTTTCCGTTCTTGTCGATGGCTTCACCAATAGCTTCGAGAGATTCGGCTTTCGCCTCGTCGATAAAACCGCAGGTATTCACAACCACCAGATCCGCGTGGTCATAGCTGGGAACGATGTCATAACCCTCGATGCGCAGCCGGGTCAGTATGCGTTCGGAGTCGACCAGCGCCTTGGGGCAGCCCAGGCTGACGAAGCCTATCTTCGGCGTAGAATTCATGGGCCCGAATTCTAGCAGCGAAGGGACACCAATAGCACCGCGTACGGATGTTCCTATCCGGGGTTCGTTGTTTGGTATAGAATTTTCGCTGCGAATTCCCGCCTCAAGACGCTGTTAACAATATGATTCGGTTCTAGATCGTTTTGTAGATGCCATTTTCGATGGAAGAGAATCTTTACTATCTGTTGCGAGAACGCTTTCTAAAAAGTCCCGCTGATCTCGGTCTGGAGATTGTGGGTGATCAGACCATCAGCTACACCGATCTCGACAATGGATCAGCAAGGATTGCGAGGTTGTTCCAAGAACTTTCATTAGCACCGGGAGACCGCGTCCTGGTGCAAGTGGACAAATC
>CAMYMN010000157.1 GCA_947259395.1 uncultured Gammaproteobacteria bacterium
ACAATTGTTTCTACAATGAAATCCTTAACGGCGTTGGGTGAGGGGCAACGCCGTTAAGGATTTTTTCGCGAGAATTGAGACTTTCTCTGCCCAACGAGCGTCGAAAAATGAGCTCTCCGTCGGGCTCGCCCCGGCGGAAGCAACGACTGGCCAGCTACCCAACGAGCATCGAGAAGCACGGCTCTGCGTCGGGCTTGCCCGAGGCAAGCCCGACGCAGAGCCGGTTGTTTTAGCGGGTCGCGGTAGCTTCTCAGTTGTGCGTCCCGCCGGGGCGAGCCGAAAGCGCCGGGATAAACCGGATTGGAGTCAGGAATGAAAGAGTCCTACAGAGAAGGCCTAGCCAGCCACTCTGGCCCCGAGTTGTACGCTGGCCGCAGTAATGCGACGGGTGTAGCCACAACAGGGGTATGTGTAGGCCAAGTATGGAGCTCCGAAATCACAACTTTCGTACGCAGACCCTGTGGCTCGCGCGGGAATGCAACACGGGTGACGACGCAATTGGCAAGTCGTCAACCGGTACGGCGGAGTCGTAGACCTTGAGCATGCACAGAAACTCCAATCGCGAGAACCGGGAGATCCCAGAGGTTTCCACTCATGAGGAAGTGGAACGGGCGGACAACCAAACTTGGGTCACATCCGCCATGCACGCCGATGGGAAGTCGGACGAGTCCATAGTACTGTCGAAGCTGGCGAACAACGCTGCTGCGGAGCTTTCGGGAGATGCAGAAGCTGCGGAGTCGGTGGAGGGAAGGGACTCGCGCACAGGGAATGCACAGGAGGCCAACCTGGACCGGGCGCAGCCCCGGAATCATAGGTCAAGAGGTCTGCTGGGCATCCGAGAACGAGCCGCGAAGGATCGCAATGCGCAATTCAGTAACCTAATGCATCACGTCACCCCTGAGCTACTGCGAAGCAGTTTTCTAGATCTGCGCAAAGCAGCAGCACCGGGAGTGGACGGGGTGACCTGGGAGCAATACGCGCAGCGGCTGGAAGATCACATCAATGACCTCCACGCCCGAGTACAGAGCGGAGCCTACCGGGCGAAGCCATCCAAACGGGCCTACATCCTCAAGTCGGACGGCAAATTGCGTCCATTGGGAATCGCCAGCTTGGAGGACAAGATTGTCCAAAGAGCAGTGCGAACGGTCCTGGAGCAAATCTATGAACAAGATTTCTTGGGCTTTAGCTACGGTTACCGTCCTGGACGAGGTGCTCACGATGCACTCGACGCGTTGTCATATGTGATCAAGCGACGGAACGTAAACTGGATACTGGATGCTGATATCCGAGGTTTCTTTGACAACCTCAACCACACCTGGTTGATGAAGTTTCTGGAACACCGGGTACAGGATCGTCGGATGCTACGGCTGATCGGCAAATGGCTGAAAGCAGGAGTGTCTGAAGATGGAGAATGGTCCAAAACGGAAGTCGGTACACCGCAGGGGGCAGTGATATCACCACTGCTGGCTAACGTGTACTTGCACTACGTGTTGGACCTATGGGTCAATCAATGGCGGAAACGGGAAGCGATCGGGCAGATCTACATTGTCCGGTACGCCGATGACTTCGTGATCGGATTCTCGCATCACGTCGACGCTTTGGCCCTGACTAAACAGCTCGGTGAGCGAGTGAAGCAGTTTGGCTTGGAACTGCATCCGGAGAAGACACGTCTGATCGAATTCGGCAAATTTGCTGAAACGCAACGGCGGAACCGTGGTGAAGGCAAGCCCGAAAGCTTTGACTTTCTGGGCTTCACTCACCGCTGTGGTCGGACCCGGCGAGGTGGTTTCACGGTCAATCGCACCACGGTAGCCAAGCGAATGCGCATGACGCTTGCGGAAATCAAGAAGAAGCTCAACCAGCGACGGCATGACCCGCTGTACCAAACCGGCACCTGGCTTCGGCAAGTTGTACGGGGGTGGTACCAGTACCATGCTGTCCCAGGCAACTGGGATCGACTGGAACAGTTTCGAACGGAGGTTGCAAAGCTCTGGCGACAGGCGATCCATCGCCGCAGCCAGAAAGCTCGCATCCGCTGGACTTGGCCGCGGCTGAGACGCCTCTTCGCCAGCTACCTGCCCCCCAAGCGGATTCTTCATCCCTATCCTGACGACCGTTTTCTCGGACGACCTGCGCGAGGAGCCGTATGAAGTAGTTCTTCACGTACGGATCTGCGCGGGGGGCCGCCCGTAAGGGCGGTCCCTACCGCAACCGACGGAAACGGAAGACTCGAAGAATCCATGCCAAGGGGGACGGAACAAGCAACCGCAACGACCAAGTCCTTAACGGCGTTGCATCCCTTCCCTGGCCCTCTCCCCCGTGAGGCATGGATCTTTACACATCTACGTCGTCTTGGTTTACCCTCCCGGTGCGAGGTCG
>CAMYMN010000158.1 GCA_947259395.1 uncultured Gammaproteobacteria bacterium
TCCAGGTCTGCTCCCACGTAATCCAAATCTGTGCGTTGCGAGTGTCGTTGGTTGATTCTTCTCTCTCGTCCGGGTCCGATGCCGGTACAATGAAGACGGTGTCTTCAATGATGAGTCCGTTGAATGATATCTTTGTATTGTCGGAAAAGTTAACGCTCACCTTTGAAAAAACATCGTAGTAGGAAGGTTCGCCGAGCTTTTTATCAATAACTAGATCAAGGTTTCCGCGGCGCGCCGAAAACAACCAGTCGGCTTGAGCATCGGCAACTTGACCGTAGGAGAGAACTGACGTGCTGAACACGCTGAGTCCAAGTTCCGTGTGCCGGTCAAGCCCCGCTTCCATTGAGTCGACCAGTATCAGGCCACCGGCGATGTCCCCGTATTCAACCGGAAATCCACCTGTATAAACTTCAACGCCGTCAACTGCCCGCACGTCGACGGCACTGAATATGCTCTGGTAGTCACGGACATGAAATGGGTCGAGCAGCCTGTGGCCATCAAGCACAACCCCTGTCTCGTATTGTGTTGCCCCCCGCAGATGCGCCCTCGCTGAAGCACCGCTGGAAGCAGCACCGGGCAAACGCGTTACGGACCGCAGTGGATCGTCGCCCAAGTCAGGAAACTGCAGGATCGCGCGCTGGTCAATGAGATTTGGTAACGCGGTCATATCTCGAACCATGTGATAGTGACTCGCGGCCACGATAATTTCAGAAATCGGTTCCTCTCTTGTGCCAACCTCACGAATTTCTGGGGATGCACTAGTTTCGTCCGTGCTATCGGGTTTCAACGGCCCAATGACGAATAAGCCATCCACATCATAGACCGTCAATTCATAAGGCCGTAGAACGTCCATCAGTGCGCCGATAGCGTCGGCGTTCTCAGGTGCTTGAGTAACGACAATGTCTTCCGTCAGGACGGCATCGCTGTAGGCGATTTGCAGTCCATTGGCACGCAGAAACTCTATGACTTCTCGTACTGAGTCACCCTCCTTGACCTCCGACCATAGATCGGGATCCTCCTCTGCTTGAGCACAGCAGAAGGCCGTGAGAATTATCATAGCTAACAGTAAGCTTTTTGCAGTGACGAGGTTTGGCATCAACGACTGGTCCAGAGGCAGGGCCGATCTCCCGAGTATTGCAATCAGTCTACAATATGTATCTCGATACTACCGGCCGACTCCGTGTACGCTAGTTCGGTGGCATAGGGAATAGCTGCTAGCGCTTGCTCGGGTGACACGCTCTCAAGACCGGAAATCTTCTGCGACTGGGCAAGTTCAAGCGATTCGGGTGAGGCGTAAACAAGTTTCCTGCCAGTCTCGCGGCCAATCCAGGCAAGAACTTCTTTCGGCGACTTACCGCTTGCGGAAAACAAAGGCGCGATCTCCTCAGCCCAACGCCACGATTCGCCGTATGGATTCACGTGTTGCTCCAGCGTTATTCCCCGGCTGTCGAATAGACCTTCTCTCTCTTCACCTACTAGTGAGGTTTCAAAGTCACCAGTTACTCTTGCCGTGCCTTCACGAACGCTCAATAGCAACGAGTTCTCCTGCAATCTTACAGAGAACTGCGTGCCCACGTGGGATATCTCGCCATACGGCGTTGTGATCGTGATGGCATCCGCCGTTGCGCTGGATTGTGACTCGTAGTCGTACGAATCGTAGTAAACCGCACCTTTATTCAAGCGAATCTCCGTCGGTGATACGAGAGCCACGCTAGTGTTCGTATCCAACCGTAACGTCCCACCCTCGTTCCAGGACAGCGCGATGCGAGAGATATCACCCGTCACCAATTCAGCGAGCGAACTCAATTCGGTATTTGGCTGTATCGCGGTTTGGCCACCCGCGGCTGTTACCAGGGCTGCCGTCTCACCCGTGACTCGATTCACTTTAGCGACACCAATCGGTGCGACTTGCGGCCCGATGTCGCCCAGGTTCAATACGACTGCAATCGACAACAATACTCCGGCGGCCACGGCCCATGGCCCGGCCTGTCGCAGCACGCGTTGGCGCCGTGTTGTTTTACGCCAGTGATCATGCAGACGGCTAAATGCACGCGCCCGAATAATTTCCGGCGCAGGCTGCCTGGGTTCGGCGTGCTTCAGGATCGTGTCCAAAGACCTGTGGTCGCCGAGTTGATCGTTGCCTTTTGTCATCTTTCTTAAACCTTTGCTTGCTGCGCATCGGCAGCCTGCACTAGAGGTATGTAGAGTTCGCCAAACGCCCGCTTTGCTCGAGCGGTGAGGGAATTTGTTGCGTCCAGGCTCATTTCCAGCCGACCGGCGATCTCCTTTGCCGAATAGCCCTCCACAAATTTCCAC
>CAMYMN010000159.1 GCA_947259395.1 uncultured Gammaproteobacteria bacterium
GCCTACCGTTTAATCATCCGCGAGCGGGTCACGCGGCCGTTCGGACATATTCGTGATGGAGACCGCCTACACGGTCGAGCTCAATCACCTTGCCCTGCTCCGGCAGCGCCGTCGTTCGCCCATCCGGCGTGTCCTTACATAAAGAAAGATGCGTGCGCGTCGCATTGTAATAATCGACGTAGCCCGAGAGGATGCGACGGAGATGGCGCGCACCCAAAACGATCATGTGATCCAGGCACTCTCGGCGGATAGAGCCAATCACGCGTTCAGCGTACGGATTCTGCCAAGGTGACTGAGGCGCAATCGAAGTTTGCTTGATCCCTAACGCCGCCGCCTGCCGGTGAAACGCCTCTCCATAGATAGCATCTCGATCTCGGATCAAGTATCGGGACGTTTCTTCCGTCCCGCACGCTTCCAAGAGTTGGCGTGCCGTCCAAGCGGCCGTGGGATGCCCTGTCGCGTTAAAGTACAAAATCCGTCGCCGATCGTGGCTCAAGATCACCAATACAAACAGCACCCTGACCGTCGCTGTGGGCACGGTGTCAACGGTGAAGAAGTCGAGCGCGATCAGCTCCTTGGCGTGGTTCTGAAGGAAGGTTCGCCATGTCTGAATCGGTGGTCCGCGACGCGCGATCATGTACTTGGCGACGGTTGTCTCTGAGATCTCGATCCCGAGCTTGAGCAATTCGCCATGGATCCGGGGCGCGCCCCACAACGGATTCGCCCGGCACATGCGCCGGATCAGGTCCCGGACCTCGCCGTCAATCCTCGGACGTCCGCGGCCACGGCTCTTCCATCGCCAGTAGTAACGAAACCCTTGCCGGTGCCAGCGGACCACAGTCTCAGGCTTAACGACATGCAGAGCGTTTCGCCATCCAGACCATACTCTGGACACCAGGACCCAGAAGAATCGATCCGCGTCGGTCAGCCGCGGCCGGGGATCAATATGTTTGAGAACGGCGAGCTGCTGGCGTAGCACCAGATTCTCGAGGGCGAGATCTTGCCGGGACCGGAGGACCGATCTCAGCGTTCGAATTATGATTCCAAGCCATTTAAGCACGACCAGAACACTAGCCGTACCCTTATGAAAAAGGCAATAGATTCAAGCTGGATGAATAATTGGTAGGGACAAGCCCCATGTCCTCAAGGCAGACATCAGTACCGCGTCGGTACGAAAACCCCATTGAGGTTGGTAAAGCCTAAACTAACGTCGCCGTCTACTTCGTCACAAACCAGCCTGTAGGTGAGCGTGCTGGCTCCTCCCACACCTAGAACACGAGTCAGCGCCATCGGGACATAGCCCATCTCTTGGGTGTTTGTGCGTTCGATAAAGTAGGTAACAGCACTAAGGTCTATTGCCGCATTGGTACCTAACGAGCAGCGGGCGTAATCCAGATCGATAGATGAGGTTTCGCCACCATAAAACGTGCCAGACGCCGTCAAGATCACGTAACCGGATGACGGTGCCGTTAACGATATAGATCTTATCGTAGTATCGGTAGTCGTTAGCGCTATAAAAGCAGTACCGGATTGATAATCTACTCCCGCCTCGTCCGCTATATCGACGTCGAAAAGGCTGTTGTTTATCACCTCGGCGCTACCGACGGCGTTGTCATCTATGTTCACGTTACGGACCACGTCGCGGGAGAGGTCGCGTTTCCTTATACACTTTCTGTTGGGGACAGCTCCGCCGTTGGCCTGGATTGCCTCACAGGCGGTGACTGCGAATACGTCATGCGTCGATGCTGTCCAGAGCACGCCGACCAGTATCAACGACAGCAGAGAGATTGAAACAGATATGTTCAGTTTCATGGGAAAGTCCTCCTAAAGAACCAAATATTTAATAAGAATCCTTATTTCTCACCCGGTTCTTTTTTTGGTTTTGTATGCTACGGAAACCAACAAAGAACAGCGTGGTTGCTAGCGGATAGAGTTGACGACATAGTCGCGAGACTTGCGCCTGTGTTTCAAGCTCTGCAGAGCTTGCGGGTTACAAATGCACAACATGGCTCCCCATGCCACGCGCTTCCATTGCCCGGCGATGGACAGTGACTGAGAGAAAGCACAGTTTGGGGAGCCGGGTGTTGACCTCGGTCAAGCGCCTGCACTGACATCGGCGAGGTTTTACTTATATAGCTCTAGGACTACAACCGCCGAGCCCTTCGCCTACAAACAGAGGGCCATCCAGCCACAGACGCGCCAAGCCCCACAAGGCAGGCTTTCCCTCAAGCGTGAACGGAAGAGGTGAGCTTTGATGAAGATGGACAAGGACGAGATGGAAGAGATTGCGCAATCCCTCAGCAGGGCCGCCGAA
>CAMYMN010000160.1 GCA_947259395.1 uncultured Gammaproteobacteria bacterium
GCATGATGGTTTCCGTTGCCGGCGAAACGAAACCGGTCACAATGACACCGGCAACCCGGTATTACCTCGACAAGACCCGGGCCAAAAAGCAGAATAAGACGAGCAGCTTCAAAGATTGCGAAGTGGGGCAGCGTATTGAGGCCTATGTCGACGATGACGGTAATGCCGTCTGGGTGAAGATCGAAGCGCCGGACTAGTATGGAATTGTCTGCCCAATACCGGCGCCCGAAGCTCAGCTGTTAGAGTACTGCCATCCCAAGGCAAGGGGTCGCAAGTTTGATCCGAGGAGGCCCATCTTGCCGTGCGCGCCAATCATTGCAAACGGTTACGCGGCATTCGCCTGAGGGCGAAATGCTGCGGTGCCCACGTGCAGAAGCTTGAGTGATAAGACCTGACCCAAACTCGTCTCTGAGATGACCGTCCGGTAAGGGTCAATAGCCGAAATATTACCTCAAATCAGGCGAATGTCGGCTTCCAGGCGCATTGGAGCCGGTCAAAATCTCTCCGGATCACCGGCTCAGAACGGCCAGAAGCAGCCGATCGTGAGGGCACTAAATTGCCAGCCTACCCAAGATCACCATCATTCCCATTACTGCGAAATTGGCGACATAGAATTTGACAATTCGACTACGTGCCCACGCGACTCCTTGCTCTGAATCTGTCTGAATTTCTGAGGCAATCTGGCGAATCTGGTTCTTGTTTCTATCGTAGATTCGATCAGTCACGCTTGAAACACCGAAGTAAATTACTAGCACCGACACGACGATAACGGCCTTTACGCTTTCCAGCGTCTCGGCGTTCGACGCTACGACGACATAGGCAACCAGCACAACAAGGAGTGGCAAGCACACAGTTATCATCGCGGCTATCTTGACCGTATTGTCCGCGTCATCCTCGCCAAGCTTGCGGCTAGCCAGCAACGTATGACAGGCGAAGATTCCGATAATCCAGGATTTGAGTTTCTTCATGTAGCCTGTCGGACTGAAACTTCTGAACGGCTGCAATGGGTTGTGACTTCAATCGGTCGTTGCAACACCTAGACTCTATCACTAGAGCAGGAGGTGTTGCAGATGGGTTATCCAACCAGGATTTACTACAGCGAGTCTGACCGTCAGAAGATTTTCGATCGTTGGTTGGCGGGCGAGTCTCAGAATGCGATCGCTCGATCATTCGGGCGCGGCCATTCTTCGATTCAAGGTGTGTTGGCACGCACCGGTGGCATTCGTCCGCCCAAGCGTCGACGATCCCGGCATGCATTGTCATTGGCAGAGCGAGAAGAGATATCTCGAGGCATCGTTGCCGGACGTTCGATGCGTGCTATCGCCGCCTCTCTGGGCAGAGCACCTTCGACAGTGAGTCGGGAGTTACATCGTAACGGCGGTCGGCGCCGTTATCGTGCCAACAGGGCTGATAAGGCGGCCTGGGATCGAGCGCATCGACCCAAGACCTGTAAACTGGCTGACAACCGTGCGCTGGCACGTGTCGTCGCCAGCAAGCTGCAGCTGGAGTGGGCACCGGATCAGATCGCTGGCTGGCTGAAGCGCACCTACGCGGACGATGTGAGCATGCAGGTGTCACACGAGACGATCTACAAGACGCTGTTTATCCAGGCCCGAGGCGCCCTGAAGAAGGAGTTGCAGCAATATCTGAGGAAGACTCGCGCCTTGCGACGCTCACGTCACAAGACGCTCAAAGACGAGGGGCTGGGCAAGATCACGAACGCGGTATCGATCCGGGAGCGTCCTGCTGAGGCCGAGGATCGAGCCGTTCCAGGTCACTGGGAAGGTGACTTGCTGTTCGGCAGCAACAACAGCCAGATCGCAACGTTGGTGGAACGTCACACGCGCTACGTGATGCTAGTCCGAGTGCCAAGCAAAAGACACGAAGACAGTCATCAACGCACTTATCAAGCATGCTCACAAGCTGCCGCGAGAACTCTACAAGTCACTCACCTGGGATCGAGGCAAGGAGGTCGCCGACCACCAGCGGTTCTCATTGGCGACCGACATCGATGTCTACTTCTGCGATCCGCAGCATCCTTGGCAACGCGGTTCCAACGAGAACACCAACGGCTTGCTGCGCCAGTACTTCCCGAAGGGAATGGACTTGTCGGAGGTGCATCAGAATCGACTCAATGCCGTCGCTAAACGACTAAACGACCGCCCAAGGAAGACTCTGGGTTACTATTCCCCGGCAGAGAAGTTTTATGAATGTGTTGCGGCGACCGATTGAACCCGCAGCCCGATGCAGCCATTCGCCAAAGGCAGGCGTTGGCAAATCCTGGAGAATTTTCGATGTCT
>CAMYMN010000161.1 GCA_947259395.1 uncultured Gammaproteobacteria bacterium
GCGCCAGCCCAACGGCCCGTTCCTGCGGCAGATGCACTGGGGGCATTACGTTAGCGATGACATGGTGAACTGGGTGCCGCAACGAGACGCCCTGTACCCAGAGATCGAACCGGGCACCACGCACGGATTCGATATGAGGGGGATCTGGGCAGGCGATGCAGTTTATGAAGACGGGACGATTTACGCGTTCTATACGAGCGTCAACGCCGGGGGTGCGTTCAATCCGGGGATAGCCATTGCCACGGCGCCAGCATCGGACTCCGACAACTGGACCAAGCTGGGGCCCATAATCGATGGTAGAGCTGACGATTTCAGAGATACGAGCTTGTGGAAGGTCGGAGACACTTGGCACATGATTATCGGTGCCCACGGGGTGGGTAGCGGTACCGTTGTCCACTATAGTTCGTCAGACCTCATGACCTGGACGCATCACCCGAACTTCACATCGATCCCGTATGCGGATATGGACATCGGGTCAACGATCTGGGAAGTACCGACATTCATCGAGTTGTCGGGCGGCAAATTTGTCCTGGTCGTCAATCCAATCGGTGACCAGGTCGGCCGATACGACAAGCCTCTCTCGGTGCGCGCTCGATACTGGACCGGTACATTCGCCAACAACACTTTCACGCCGGACTATACGTTGCCGAAGAACGTGGATATTTTCCGCGGTCATATATCGCCGACCGCGGAACGGGACCAGGACGGCGTGATCGCTGCGATTGGCATCGTCGATGAGAGACGCAACGGCATTGCCCAGCATGATGCGGGCTGGACGCAAACCTTCTCGTTGCCGCGCGAATGGTTCCTGTTGCCAGATAGCGAGACGCTCGGACAGCGGCCCTACCCGGGGTTAACAGTGCTGAGAGATAGTCAGACGCCCGAAATTGTAGCTCCGCTTTCAACTACAGATGTGACGTACACTGGACTGAGCAGCCGCCACGTCGAGTTTGTTCTGAACATGGATCCAACCAATTCCGCGACGCAGTACGGGTTCGAAGTGTTTGCGAACGAGGACCGGTCGGAATATTCGCGTGTTTACTACGACACAGCCAGTGGCAACATCGTCCTCGACAAGACGCATATGTCGGCTTTCGGCGTGCCTGAGAAGTTTCACGTTTTCGTCGATCATTCGATCGTCGATGTGTTCATCAACGATCGCGCGGCATTCTCGTTTCGCGCTTACCCGGAGGATCTCGACAGCGTTCGGGTCAACGTATATGCGGCGGGTGGCAACGGTGTGTTCACAGACCTGAATTACTGGACCTTGCGGAACATCGCCGGGCAGGCTGACTTCGATCCAGCACGCGTTCCCCCGGATGCGCCGGATGATGCGGCTGTCAACGTAAGCGTACCGGTCGATGCGTTCGACCAGGTAATCGGCGATTTCAACGATGCTGAGCAGATGATCCTCGATGGCTGGCAGGCGAACGGTGTGTTTTTGGATCCGACTCGCGCAGATGCCTGGGTCGGAACAACGCGCCCGACCAATATGGCGGCGGCCAGGATTGGGGCGAGGGCAGTCAGTACCTGTGAGATCGATCAGGTTGCCAACAGTTGCGACCCGCATACCGGGACCCTGAGGTCACCAAACTTCATCGTCGATGCGTCGCGAACCAACCTTAACTTCCTGATGGCAGGCGGAGATGGCGCACTCCCGGTTGGTCTGCAAGTTTTCGATGCGAGCACAATGACCGAGGTCGCTGCGTTTACGCCGAACAGCTGTGCGCCATCGTATATTGATGGCGATGACGATTGGGTCAGCGTCGATCTTTCAGCCCACGTTGGCGAATCGCTATATCTAGAGATATCCGATAGCGCTATCGCCGGGTGCGGCTTCGTGAGTTTCGACCACGTGTTCATGGGGGCTACAGCAGCCCCCTAGTCAACTCGCGATTAGGAAATCTGATGGGCTTACACCTGTCCCATACGAAGCCGCCCTAGATCCCGAAATCAAGTGCTTACCGGCTACGTTAGGAGTTTCTTTGGGACAATGTGATCACGTAAAGGCTTGTTATTATTAAATAAAACCGAGATAGACGCACTGGCTACGAACCAGGCGGTCGGGAGTTCGAATCTCTCCGGGCGCGCCAATTTTCACGAGAAAAGTCAGTCACTTGCGAATGGCTGGCTTTTTCTTTTAGGGCGTGTGTTGGGGAATATCGTAGCGAAAAGGCGAGAATACCGCTCTGTTACCCAGTCAGTCGCTCAAGAACTTCAGGGTGTTCATGAGCAACACGAAGTAGCGTTCGCGCTGCACCTCTCGGTGACCGTCGTCCTTGTTCCCAGTCCTGAACTGAATCGACTGACACATTCAACAAACGCGCGAACTCCTTTTGCGTCAGGTTGACGGACTGACGAGCGGAAATCGCAAGCAATTGCTCAGGCGTGTAGACACGACCTTTCTTCCCGGCCTTCATCTGTTTGACGGCCTTCAGAAGCTCAGCGCCTTCATTGGTCATCTTTCGTTTGCTAGTCATCGTCAATCGTCTCTTTGATCAATCTCAATTCGTGCGCCGGAATCGTCGAACGATCCCCTTTTGCATAGATGGTCAGCAGCCAGATTTCACCATTCGATAGTCGGTTGTAGTAGATGACCCTGGCACCACCGCTCTTGCCTCTACCTTGCTGCGCCCAGCGAACCTTGCGTACTCCGCCTGAACCTCGAACAACGGTTCCGGACATCGGGTTCGCCGATATAAATGCGGCAAATGCGTCCCTTTCATCTTCCGTCAGAATCCCGCTTACCTTGTTTGAGTAGACAGGCGTTTCAATGACGGTATACATCTATGTATGCTACGGCAATGCCGTATCTCAGTCAATCGCGGCAACGGGTAATTGACCGTCGGGGGATCGTGAATATCAGTGGGTTATCGCGAGAAAAAGCCGTAAATATTTCCCACAGCAACGCTTGAAAATGCAATGGAGACAGCAGGTTATGCGGTTTCTAGCGCCTGCCTACGAACCGTACGCCCTGAGCGGGATGGTTATCGACTGGCACGGCAAGTGCTATCGAACCGGTCGGGAGTTCGATCCTAGGCCGGCGCAGTCGGCCGACAGACGCCGAAGGCGCCCCGCAGGGGTGAGCTCACGAAGTGAGCGAATCAATCTCTCCGGGCGCGCCGAACATGTACGCGTCCATTGCCAACGCACCGTACGTTTCACTCGCATGAATTCGACGACGTGGCTCGCCTGGCTGCGTCGCACCAATGGCACACAACAGCGGAAAGAAATGCTCATCGGTCGGATGGTTTCGAATCGCGTCGGGCG
>CAMYMN010000162.1 GCA_947259395.1 uncultured Gammaproteobacteria bacterium
CGTCGACGCCTACGATTTCACATGGATTGGTACATGGACGGGCAAACGTAAGTCCCAGGGTGATGAATGGATCAGTGTGCTGAAGGGCAACGCCTACCCCATTGGCCCGGACGCACCCCCCTACCAGTTGAAATTTGACATGACGTATACAAGCAAAGCGCTATACCCTGCTTCCTACGAGCTGTTGAACATGCTTCTTAACTGCAACTGCTTCACTGGACCGGAAGGTGTAGGCACGTTTGTGCTGAAGTACGTCAGCGAATAAGCAAGATTTGCGCCCACCGACTTCTTCAGGGATCGAGTCACTAAAGAAAGGGCCGCCCGATCGCGGCCCTTTTCGTTGCAGCTACCAGGACACTTGTCGGGTATGACGAGTGTCGGCTTTCGAGGCGATAGCAGACGTTTGGTGACGCTAACTTAGCGCGGTCGAGTGTGATTGATAGACGTCCGCTTTGGGTCACAAGCGGCCCTGACAGCCGATGATAGCTCAATGTCGGCTTCCTGGCGGTTAGCCGACATCCGAGCATACTCAACGTCAGCTTTCCCCTGCTGATTCAATCGGTGAACGCAACACCTAATCTCTAATGTTTAGAGAGGAGGAAGTTGCAGATGAAATACCGGAAGAGGATCTACTACACGGAAGAACAAAAGGCACTGATGTGGGATCGCTGGCAGAAAGGTGATTCGATACGCGATATTGCCGGACTGTTTGATCGTTATCATTCCTCAGTTCGAGGCATCTTTGAGCGTTGTGGCGGTATCCGTCCGCCGATCCGCCGACGTTCGGCACGATCATTGACGCTTGCTGAGCGCGAAGAGATTTCTCGCGGCATTGTGGCCGGTCGATCGCTGCGCTCGATTGCGCTGAGGTTGGGCAGAGCGCCATCGACGGTAAGTCGTGAGTTGCGGCGTAACGGCGGCCGGCGTGGCTACCGGGCAAGTCAGGCGGATGAAGCGGCCTGGGAACGAGCTCGCCGGCCGAAGATCTGTAAACTGACCAGGCAACGAGAGTTGGCCCGGCTGGTAGCGGGCAGACTCAAGCTTCAGTGGTCGCCTGAGGAGATAGCCGGTTGGCTCAGGCGTGAGTATCCGCACGACGAGAACCGCCAGGTGTCGCACGAGACGATCTATAAGACATTGTTTATTCAGGCCCGCGGGGCACTGAAGAAGGAACTCTTGGCGCATTTGAGACAGAACAGGGTGATGCGCCATCCGCGCGGTTACACCCAGAAAAGCCAACATATCAAAGAAGCGGTATCAATCCGCGAGCGTCCTGCCGAGGTAGAAGATCGGGCCGTGCCTGGTCACTGGGAAGGCGACCTGCTTCTTGGTACCAAAGACAGCCAGATAGCCACCCTGGTGGAACGTCAAACCCGCTACTGCATGCTTGTCCGAGTCAAACGCAGAGATACCGACACAGTGATCAACGCGCTGATTAAGCAGGCGCACAAACTGCCGCGGGAACTCTACAAGTCACTCACTTGGGATCGCGGCAAGGAGATCGCCGATCATAAACGTTTCACGCTAGATACAAATATCAAAGTCTATCTTTGCGATCCGGGCAGCCCGTGGCAGCGAGGCTCAAACGAACAGACCAACGGTCTGCTGCGACAATACTTCCCGAAAGGCATGGACCTGTCCAACGTGCACCAGAATCATCTAAATGCCATCGCACGACGCCTCAATGAACGACCCAGAAAGACGCTAGGTTATTATTCGCCAGCAGAGAAGTTTGCTGAATGTGTTGCGTCGATCGGTTGAATCAGCAGGTGAGAGCTGACATTCAGTGTGGTCGGATGTCCGGTTAACACTCGGAAGCGAGCCACATACTTCACACGGGGCATTTGTTTTCCTTATCCGTACAGGCGCAGATACAGTAGACTGGCGCCGGGATCGAAGGAGGTTCGTCATGAAGAGAAGCGCACTGTCTCCGCAAGTCAGCCGGCGTGAGGTACTGGCGATGATGGGTGCGGCGGGGATGATCTCGCTCACCGGGTGTGGAGAAGAGTCGCCGCCCGCGCCCGTCACGCGTGAGGTGGCGTATTTCGACAGCCTGTTGTCCATCGCGGCGCGGATCGAGGCGGGCGATATCTCGCCGGTCCTCCTGACCGAGGCGATGCTGGGCCGTATCGAGGATCTGGAGCCGCAACTCCAGGCCTATGCGACCGTGATGTCGGTCGCGGCGCTGGATGCGGCCGAG
>CAMYMN010000163.1 GCA_947259395.1 uncultured Gammaproteobacteria bacterium
GCCCGACCGGTGCGCTGACTGTCGACTTTATGGACGGGTCGGGCACAGAACAACCGGAGCCCGTCAATACGGTCAATGTCGCCTACAACGGGCCGCTTTTCGTTCGTGGCCGCTTGGCAATCGAGGATGCACCTGCCGACGCGCCGGGACTTGCTTTTCGCGCCGCCCTGTGTCGCTGTGGCAAATCGCGGAACAAACCGTTCTGCGATAATTCGCATGAGAAGAAAGGATTTTCCGATTATGGCGCCGTCGGTGAGACGGGTATGCGCGAGCCCGACGATGGAGGCGAGCTCACTATCAAGCCAATTGAAGATGGTCCGTTGATGTTTACCGGTAACCTGACAATAAGGAATAGCAGCGGTCGCGATGCCTGGCACGGTAACCGTGTTGCGCTATGTCGCTGCGGGGAATCCGCGAACAAACCGTTTTGCGACGGCACACACAAACGAGCGGGCTTCAAAAGCGATTAGATTGATGGAAGTCGCAATGTCCGGTTTGCACGTGTTAACCGACATTGCAATGATATGCTCTTGAAGGGCCGTTACTGAACCCGAAGTGGCCGTTCGTAACCGCATACGGATCGGCTAATCAGAGACGTGCCATAATGGCTATGTTAAATTGCCGCAGTGGCTTGGGGGTGGTACGTTTGGGCTACAACAACTAACGAGCCCACCTTCAGACGCGGTCGGGGATCTCTAGGGCTGCAACTACTCCGAGAAGCGGATTATCACATCTCGATGAACCTCTGGGGCGGCGGTGGCTGGTGCTCGCGCTACACAACAGGGGAAATAACAATGAAGAAGCTTATGCAGTCATTCTTAATCATATTGCTGCCCGTCTTTCTGTTTTCATGGGGTAGTGTCGCTGCGGGCGAACCACCGGGCTATTTCGTCGATGAGAGCAAACTCCCATTCCCCGCACTGCCGGGCGCCACGGCCCTGTGGGGCGTGCATAAAGGTGCGGGCTATCGTATTGAAGTGCCGGATAACTGGAACGGGACGCTGGTCGTTTGGGCGCACGGTTTCCGTGGCACAGGACTCGAGCTGACCGTCGACAATCATCCCCTGCGCGAATATCTGATTCCCAATGGTTACGCCTGGGCGGCATCGAGTTACAGCCGCAACGATTACGATGTCACGAGTGGCGTTCAGGATACCCACGCGCTCACCAAACGCTTCAATGGCATCGTTGGCAAGCCCGACAAGGTCTATCTGACCGGCGCGTCGATGGGCGGTCATATCACGGCCGTGGCGATCGAGCAGTATCCAAACACCTACGACGCGGCCTTGCCCATCTGCGGCGTGCTCGGCGACTACGAACTGTTCGATTACTTCCTGGATTTTAATGTGGCCGCGCAGCAGCTGGGTGTCGGCGGTTCACAATACCCGGTCGATCCGATTCCGTATCTTTTCGGGACAGTGCCGGCAATAAAAGGCAACTTGGAGCTATTTCCCGGTGGCTGGCCGGTTGCACTGAATCCAACCGGAGAGAATCTGAAATCGCTGACAGAGCTTCGCAGTGGCGGCGAACGGCCAAATTTCGACGAGGCTTGGTTTTTCTGGAATACTTTTGCAGAATTCCAATCCGGCCCCGGCAATTTCCTGTTCGATCTCGCGATCGGCGACGGCACTCTGCCACGCACACCCGGTGTTGGCGTAGATAATGCCGATACGGTCTATCAGTTCGATACCAATGCATCGCTGACCATCGACGAACAAAACTTCAATAATGCGGTTGTCCGCGTCGCCGCTGATCCACAGGGCCGAAATCCGAACGGCTTGTCGCAGGTACCGGTGATCTCAGGGGACATCCAGATTCCGGTAATCACATTACACAATCTCGGCGATTTGTTCGTGCCGGTTCTCAACGAAGTCGAGTATGCATCCCGCGTCGCAGCGAATGGGAAAAGTGATCTTTTGGTACAGCGCGCAATTCGCGGCGTGCTTCACTGCGACTTCACTCCAGCCGAATTTGTAACGGCATTTGCGGAGTTAGCAGCGTGGGAGTCTTTCGGAGTGAAACCTGCTGGCGATAACTGGCTCGATCCAGCGACGGTGGCCGATCCATTGTTCGGCTGCGCCTTTACGGACGGGCCCCACCTCTTGGGCACACCCTGTCCGTAATTGTCAAATGACGGTTTGAAAACCCCGCTTCGGCGGGGTTTTCTTTGTC
>CAMYMN010000164.1 GCA_947259395.1 uncultured Gammaproteobacteria bacterium
TTCGCGCGGCAGAACGTGGTATGAAAGAACCGCGACCAGCTTGTCCTTGTTTTCCGGCTTCAGCAGAGTTTCGACGGTTCCCTTGGGAAGCGCGGCGAAAGCTTCGTCGGTCGGTGCGAATACCGTCAGGTTTTCACCCGTCGCAAGCGCATCAGCCAAACCTGCGGCTTTTGCTGCGGTCAAAAGCGTGCCGAACGCACCGGCGGTTTGAGCGGTTTCAACGATGTTAGCAGCGTTGGCAGTCGATGGCCCTGCTATCGCGAGCGCAAGACACGCTCCAACAAAATGTCTGCTCATGGCGTGGTTCCTATCAGTCAGGGATTGGGTTGCCGCCCGAACATGTTTCGGCGACCTCGCGAGCCTCGTGCTCGCGATATGTCAATTACGAACCGGAACGAGGCTTGGATCACTGCTGCTAAGAATTAGCGATGAAGGTCGTTGCGCTCAGCTTGCGCAAGTCAATATGTCCTGCCCGAAACAGCAGTCGTCTCGGATATGCGAGAGAGAGATGTGCCCGATATCAGAGAGATGCCACGCGGTTTTCCGGCGCCAGCGTCCGCTCTAGCCATCTAGTTGATCCCGTATGAAGCCATGCACAGGCTGGGGATTGGCGCGCCTAATTTTTCTGCGCCGCGCTCGCTAGCACGAGCCGCCCGGAAGGGAGCAATAAATCCGGCAGGCATGTGATCCGGAGGGTTTGCTGCAACGTATTTTGGGCATGATCAATTTGGAGGTTTTGACCGATGTCGATTTCTGTTGTCGCCCGAAACGCTGACCCGGCACCCGCCGTGATCGAAAACCTGGAGCAGGCGCTGCGCGAGACAATTGTCGAAACGGCGAAGGCGCAAACCTATCATTGGAACGTCACCGGAATGGCATTTGGACCGCTCCATGCCTTGTTCCAGGAAATCTATGAAGACCATTTCGCCGCTCAGGACACTCTTGCTAAGCTTATCAAGGCTCTTGGCAGTCATGCGGACGGCCGCCTGATCAAAGCAATAGAGGCCAGCAAGATTTCGGAATGTGATGGGGCAATTAGCTCAACTCAGATGATTGAGAACCTTGCTAGGGATCAGCGGTTGCTGTCATCAACATTGCGCCAAATTGCATCGATCTCAGAAGAACAAGAAGATATTGTGACGGCAGATTTTGCGATCGAGCGGGCGGCCGCGCACGACAACTTTGCCTGGATGCTTGCTGCGCACCTTGAAGGTTAGGTGCCGACAATAATACAGGCCAATGAATGATTGGAATTAAGGCGCGCTTACATTTCTATTGAGAGCGCACTGAGTTCAGTTAAATCAACCGCTTGGATAGTTTTCACGACATTCAGCCAAGGCCCTTCCAATCTGATAATCGGAGGAGAAAATGAGAAGTACATATCAACTGTTGATGGACGCAGATGTCAATCCACTAAGACATCTACCGCCTGCGCAGCGTTTTCAGATCATGACTTATTTAAGTCTTGTCTGGACAACGATATTCTGTGCAGCGGCCGGTGCATGGATCTGGTTCGGTCATCTTGTGATCGCACACATCCTGGTCGCATTAGGATTTTTGATAACCGGTTGGGCGTTCAAGCAAGTAAATCGCGCCAACACTTACCGGGATTATCCGCTCAAGGATGGCACTGCGCGCTATGACGATGTCTGGGGCGGATAATCGGGGCGGACACCGTATGACCCGGACCATGGCTTGTGCTAACCGAAAGTTGATGTTGTGGCTCATATCCTGATTGTTGGAGCGAGCAAGGGAATCGGACTCGAAACGGTAAAACAGGGACTGGCATGTGGCCATACCGTGCGTGCTTTTGCGCGATCAGCGGACGCCATAGAATTGACCGACCCGAAACTCGAAAAATGCATGGGCGACGCTCTTCGCAGTGACGACATTGTGCCCGCGTTGGACGGTGTTGATACCGTTATTCAAGCGCTTGGCGTTGCTGCAGGTCCTGAATTGATATTCGGATCAGTTAAACTTTTTTCTCAATCAACGCGCATTCTTGTCGCAGCGATGCAGGCTACGGGCGTCCGCCGATTGATCAGCGTGACAGGCTTTGGTGCGGGTGACAGCCGCGCCAGCATGAATTGTATTCAGGCAATTCCTTTTCGGCTTTTTCTCGGGCGCGCTTACGATGACAAAGATCGTCAGGAATCTCTCATTCG
>CAMYMN010000165.1 GCA_947259395.1 uncultured Gammaproteobacteria bacterium
TGGGGTGCGTGAGCCGCAGTGGCTCAGGACTAAGTTTACCTTAAGAAGAAACGGTGAAGCTAGGAAAGGAGGGCGTATGAATAGTTGAAGCCTACCTGTGCGGGTCCGCGCCTGTACAGAACTTCCTGCTCGAACTCCGCGTTATTCAGCGGAGGTATGCAGCTAGGGTCGTCCCGCCGGAAGGACCGGATAAGGGTCGGCGACGAAGGAGCCAGGCAGGAAGACTCCGGGAGACGGCATTTCGGCCTTCATGGTGTGCCAACCACCGCCCCTGCACGAAGCACTGGGGGTCGCACCTGACGACCTTCTCTCTGGCAGCTATGCGGTTACTGCCAGGGAACCATTGGGGGTGATGCATGCCGCCGCCTGGAGAAAATGGTCTTGAGCCATGACCGGTGAAGTTCTACGCCGCCCGATGGTCGGTAAGTCGAACGTATAAGCCACAGGTGAAATCGTTCCGACGACGCGGTGGTGAAGAGAAGGTTGCCTTAACCGCCTCTTCTTTGAGGACAACAGCAGAACCGGAGTAGCGGCATGCCGGAAACGGTGCGCCGTGAAAGGGGAAACCGACTGAAGACGGAGAACGACAACGACCACATGGGGAGAGTTAGCCGTGACGGCTGAAGCCACCAAATCGGCTGGCCCGTGCTCTTGCCGGGAAAACCGACGCATCGCTAAGACACCTCCTCAAACGGGTCGGAAGTCCGAACTTCGTGATTGCAACATGTGAAAGGCACACCATGCCAAAGAAACGGAAAGTGCATTCGTTGACCGGCAGGATTGACCTGCGGTTGATGCACCAAGCCTTCAAGGCGGTGAAGCGGAATCGTGGAGCAGCGGGGATCGACAAGGTAAGCGTCAAAATGTTTGACGCCAACCTTGAGGAGAATCTCGCGGCACTGATGAAGGACCTCAAAGCCGGGACGTTCCGGCCACGGCCCTTGCGTCGCAAGATGATCTCCAAAGGCCCCGGCACTACCAAGCTTCGCCCGTTAGGAATACCGGTGGTTCGTGATCGCGTGGCCCAAGAAGTGATACGTAGGCTACTTGCCCCGATCTTTGAACCCCAGTTTCACGACGCGTCCTTTGGGTTCATACCAAAGCGTAACTGCCACCAGGCCCTCGAACGGGTGATCGAACTCCATGGACAAGGCCATCGAGTAGTACTCGACGCTGACATCCAAGGATTTTTCGATCAAATCCCGCACAAGGTCATTATGGCGGCGGTCGCAGCGGAAGTGGCCGATGGGAACATCCTGCGTTTAGTCGAGAAATTTCTCACTGCGGGAGTGATGGAGAACGGAGTCTTTAAGCCAACCACGGTAGGAACGCCACAGGGCGGAGTCGTCTCCCCGCTACTGGCGAACATTGTGCTAAATCACCTCGACTGGAAGCTGCACGAAGCGGGCTATCACTTCGTGCGATATGCCGATGACTTCGTTGTAGCCTGCCAAACGAGACAGCAGGCGCAAGAGGCATTGACACTCGTTGAGCAAGTCCTCGAAACCGACTTAGGGCTGTCACTCAGCCCCGAGAAGACCAAGATCACAACCTACGGGAAAGGTTACGAATTCCTGGGGTTCTTTCTTTCGTCCCGGTCACGACGCATGCGAGACAAGTCCGTGCTGAAATTCAAAGCTAAAGTGCGGGAACTTACCGTTCGGAAACACAACCTGGATCGAAAGGCCATCGAGAAACTTAACCGAGTTATCAGAGGAACGGCTCAGTATTTTGGCACGAGCTTCTCGACCAATCGTTGGAACTTCCAGAAACTGGATTCGTGGACTCGGATGCGGCTTCGCAGTATGAAGCTGAACCGGAAAAACTACAACGACAATCGCAAGCTACGTGTCGGCTACTTTCGCCGTAAACTCGGATTACTAACGTTGGAAGAATTCTGCACCTACCGGGACACGCATGGCAAAGCACATCGCGTAATTCCTCGACACGGGGCAACTTCAGTTGGGGTCGCCCAGTGAGTGACCCTCACGCTGGTAAATATGGGGAATCGACCCCATCGCGACAACGGGGAGTCGGAGGCTGGCAACCCCAGCCTCCCTCTTACCCGCTTTTTGGGTGCTGGTTTGCTCTCAACCCAGGGTTCAAGAACCCTGAGCTATTGACGAAACCCCGTTGGGGTGCGTGAGCCGCAGTGG
>CAMYMN010000166.1 GCA_947259395.1 uncultured Gammaproteobacteria bacterium
ACAGTCGAGTAGGCCCGGGGGATTGCTCTCCCCGGGCCTCTCACAGAACCGGACTTGTGGGCCCACATCCGGCTCTTCAAATCAATCGTCTGAGAACAGCAACAACTGTTCGCAGACCCGTGGTGAGGTGAACTCCTTCCAGCGAGCATACAGATTCACGAGACGGTCAGCGAACCAGGCATTGGAGTACGCTTTGTGCACCCCAAAACTGGCACTTCGCGTCCAAGTCCCGCGAATGCCGTACACGGCTTTGCGAGCCATCCCAACAGGCACGCCACGACGTATCAAGTGACGAAGAAGGTGACGGGGACGTTTTCGTTGACGGATCAAGAGCGCTCGCAGCCGACGTCGGATGTGAGCGTCAAAACCCCAAAACGAATTTGGGTCCGTACACAGGTGAAAGTAGCCCATCCACCCTTTCAGGTAGGCGTTCAACCGGGCGACACAGCGGTCGAATGAGTTGCCCCAATTACGCGGCGTTAGCTCACGAATTTTGGCGCTCAGTCTCAGCTGTGTTCGTTCGGAGATCGCGATGGTTACCTCGCCGGTGCTCGCGTCTCTTCCAAGCTGGAAACCCAAGAAGGTCAAATCATACGGCCCACTCACCGAACTCTTCTCCTGATTGATCTTCAGGCGAAGTTTCCGCTCGATGAACCGGGTGACCGATTCCATCACGCGATGTCCCGCCCGCTCGCTACGCACGAAGATACTGAAATCATCGGCATAACGAACGAAGCGAAGACCCCGACGCTCAAGCTCCCAGTCCAATTCGTTGAGAACGATGTTGGACAGCAGCGGAGAAAGAGGACCACCTTGCGGCGTGCCTTCCTCAGTCGGGATTCGCGTGCCCTCGGGCATCACGACTTTCGCCTTGAGCATGCGGTGGATCAATTTCAGCACTCGGCCATCGCCAACATGCTCGGCCATTCGGCCCAGCAATCGTTGATGATGAACACGGTCAAAGAACTTCGACAAGTCGATGTCCACCGTGTACCGATAACCTTCCTCGAAATAACCGCTTGCTTGGCGAATCGCACTTTGGGCTCCCCGGTAACTGCGAAAGCCGTGACTGCTGTCGTGAAAGATCGGTTCAAAGATTGGCTCGATCACTTGATGAACCGCTTGTTGAACCATTCGATCCACAACGTTGGGAATCCCCAATCCACGCTCGCCACCGCCGGGTTTGGGTATCCAAACACGTCGGATGTCGCCGGGCTGGTAGTTTCCGCTCAGCAAAGCTTTCTGGATTCGCGGCAGCAGGTCGCGAGCATGCTCGACGACCTGCTGAACGCTCTTTCCATCAACTCCCGGAGCACCTTTGTTACGTGCAACACGAAGTAGCGCCACCGCCAGGTTTGGCAGCGAGGCGACTTCTTCCAACAGATCACCTTCGGAGGATTCCGAGTGGCAATCGGTTCGGGCTTCCGTTTCGTTGGTCAAGTTAAGATCGGCTTGTTGCATCAGATACGCCTTGCCAGCGGATACGTCCGCCTTGGAGTCGCGTCTGCTCCCTTTCGGGTTGTCGGCAAAACCGAATGTCAGTTGACCTGAATTGGAACTTTTCAATTTGTCATCCCCTTCGCTCCACCGGCATTACCCGGCTTCATCACTACTATGAGATGATCCGACTTCTCGGTGGACATCGGTCCTCGGTCGTTTCCTCCCTTGGTCCTACCGCATGAAGCGGATCCACCGAGATCTCTTGGGGTAAGATTGAGAAATGTCTCGCTGCACCCGCCTTCATTACTACCTACCCTCGATCGGATATTGGGCGTCACGTTTATGGGCACGCTCACCCAGGCTAGGCAGCCTGCTGGAAGGTTCACTTTCGTTCGGTGCTGCGATACGCTACGAGCTTCCATCTCACACGGCCTCACGGCGTACCAGCGGTCCAGGCCGCAGCCTGATAGCCAGCCAGTTCATGCAATTGCCTTTCACTCACGGTTACCTCCGATAGGCCCCGTAAAGGGCTTTCACCTTCAATCTCTCAATCATGCCCAACGCACCCAATTCTCGCTGACGCTCGATTGGTTCACCCCAGGCTACTGGCTGCCACCGCTCCGCGGTAGTTCAAGCTCGTAAAAAACCGACCCACTAAGCCGGACGCTCTGCCGGTCGTGGCCTACGGTTGCGTGGCCGCCGATCGCT
>CAMYMN010000167.1 GCA_947259395.1 uncultured Gammaproteobacteria bacterium
ACTTGGTTCGGTCATAGGACGAAATGGTGCTGATTGCCCAGGTATTTGACAAGGCCTCTCCAGATCAAGGCCCGCTTCTAGCCGTTTGCGGCCTATCGTTTTGCTGAATTTCCGATGATCTGAACGTCCGCTATTGAGAAAAGCAGACGTTCAGATTCGGATTCTGAAAATGCATCTAATGAACGACTGCTTTAAGGCCTTGCTTCGGTTTGGTGGACACTTTCAATGTCCGCATAATGCGGCGGGAGGTGTTCCATGACGAAGAAGCAGTATCAACGTTACAGCCCCGAGTTCAAGATCCATGCATTGAAACGGGCGAGCGAAGACGGGGTTACGGATAAGGCCGTCTGTGAGGAACTCGGCATGAGCCGACGCCAGCTACGACGCTGGCGCGACCAGTATCACCTGATGGGTGATGAGGCCTTTCCCGGTCTCTCCGTAGAACGAGATGAGGAGATGGCGGAACTCAAACGACGCCTTAAGAAAGCCGAGCAGGAACGGGATTTTTTAAGAGATGCGGCGGTTTTCTTTGCCAAGGAGTCGAAGTGAGATACGCGTGTATCGCTCGACGCCGCAACCAGTATCCAGTGAATTTGATGTGTGAGCTGCTCGAGGTCTCAAGGAGTGGTTACTACGCGTGGCAGAGCCGGCCGGAGAGCCAGCGAGTCCAGGACGATCGAGTCCTTCTTGAGGCTATCAAGCGTATCCACGCCGCCAGCGGCAGCGTCTATGGCGCGCCCAGGATCACCGCTGAGCTCCGTGAGGAAGGCTATGACTGCGGCCGACGCAGAGTGGCCAGGCTCATGCATCAAGCGGGGCTCAGGGGATGTCCGAAACGGCGCTTCCGGGTCACAACTCAACGTGACCCCGCCCACGCTGTAGCAGACAACCTGTTAAAACAGAACTTCACAGCATCACGGCCGAACGAATACTGGGCCGCTGATATCACCTACATCGCGACGCAGCAGGGCTGGTTGTTCTTGGCCGTCGTCATGGATCTCTACTCACGTCGCATTGTTGGCTGGTCGATGGACCGATGGAACAGCCGTCACCTGGCGATCAATGCACTCAACATGGCAATCGAACAGCGGCAACCCGAGGCAGTACTGTTACATCACTCCGACCGCGGCGCCCAATACACGAGCGATGACTTCCGCAACGAACTCGACAAGCACGGCATCAAGTGCAGCATGAGTGCTCTCGGCAACTGTTACGACAACGCAGTTGTTGAGAGCTTCTTCGGCTTGCTGAAGCGCGAGCGTGTAAACCGCACTCGATACCTGACTCGAGATGAAGCCAAGCGAGACGTGTTCGACTACATCGAGTGTTTTTACAACCGAAAACGCCGACACGGCTATCTTGGTAATATAAGTCCCGTCGCCTTCGAAAGGCTGGGCGGCGGACAGTCACAACCTGTCCACTAAACCGATGCAAAACCATTGCTCCCAATAGCAGCCGTTGGGATGGTAGGGTTCTGAGGGTCCGCTAAGGAACCCTAAACAGCCGCTCGCGAAAAGACGGAGATCAGCCTACCCATCCGCGCCATCGCAAGACTACGACGGCCTCTCCGGCCACGAAAAGCGATCCAAAAATCAGCTTGTTGTGCCGTGCAAGCCACGCGGGAAGGTAGATATCGAAATTGTCGCGCCGATCATCGGTGTAGCGAGCAGCCATGCCAGTAAGCGGGCACTGCCAGGCATTCAAGACTAGAACGAGTATCTCCACGAGGACGATACCAGTCAACCATAGAACCTGACGATACATTTCAGCCCAACCGAACGCAGGAATTGCGAGAATGCATGCTCCGAAGATCGCCCAGAAGATTGTGTGAATCGTCCGAATTGTCCGAAGATAACTTGAATCCGACATTTCGCGGCTCCTTCGATCTTATCGTTGGGATCTTAACAATCAGCAATTCTTGCGTTCAAATTTTCGCAGGGCGGGGTTGCGTATGGCTGCTTCTGGTCGTTATGAGCCCGTCACGGTGGCAGATTTGGGATCAATCGAATGACCGCTATTGGGAAAGGCGGCCAGTCAGATATCGATTGGTGACAATTCCGTTCGAAAGTCTGCCGAGCCCAGGCAGTGCTC
>CAMYMN010000168.1 GCA_947259395.1 uncultured Gammaproteobacteria bacterium
AATTTCTAAAGCCCAGTCTCGGTGTTATCGATCCCGAATTCACCTATACCCTGCCACGCTTGGTGACCGCGTCTACCGCTTTTGACGTGCTGACCCATGCAATCGAAAGCTATACCGCAATCCCGTTCACGCGGCGGCCCCAGCCCAGTGACCCCGGCCTGCGCCCGCCCTATCAGGGCGCCAATCCCCACAGTGATCTGGGTAGCCTCGAGGCGATCCGCCTGGGCGGAAAGTATCTGGTGCGTGCGGTCAGAGACGCGAGTGACTACGAAGCGCGCAATGCGATGATGTATGCGGCGACTATGGCGGGGATCAGCTTTGGCAATGCCGGGGTCCACATACCTCATGCGATGAGTTACTCGGTGGCCGGCATGATCCGGGATTACTCGCCGGACGGATGGCCGAAGCACCATGCCCTGTGTCCACACGGCATCTCGGTGGTGGTCAATGCGCCGGCTGCGTTCCGATTCACCGGATCGGCGGCGCCGGCGCGGCACTTAGAGGCCGCTCAGGCGCTTGGGGCCGAAGTACGCGACGTGGCGTTGGAGGAGGCCGGTGACGTTTTGGCGTCGAAAATGATCGAGTTGATGAGCAAGGCCGACATACCGAATGGATTGCAGGACCTCAACTATTCCAAGAACGACATTGCGGCGCTGGTCAGCGGCGCTTATCAACAGCAGCGTTTGTTGACCATTGCGCCATGCACGGTCAGTAAGCAGGATCTGGTGTACATGTACCAGGACGCAATGCGTTACTGGTAGGCTAGCTCTTCGAGTCACGCGGGTTCATCGACGACTGCCAAGACGGCATCGCCGATACGTATCCGACCCTGCGACAAAACGCGCGCGGTGATGCCACCGTGTCCACGCATCGCATTGTAGCCGCCAATCCCTAAATTTTTTTCCATGTGTGAGCAAGGCACGCACTCCCCGGTCCCCAGCAGTTGCACTGATCCGATCGTGAAACGCTTGTCCTTCAACGCGCGCAAGCTGATTCCCGAAACCACCAGATTACGCCGCAGTGAACCGGGCTCGACGCTGTCCAAGCCGCACAACGCGGCGATCACCGGCAGGTGTTCCGCCTGGATGAGTGTGACTTGCCGGTTGCCGCGGGAACGATAGTCCTCGGTGAGGCCGTATTTGGTACTGAGTGGCGTCGCATCCACGGTGCGCATCGGAGTTCGCCGCGCGGGGCGGACGCCGATCCACTCCAAGCGTCCATGGCGGGGAAACCGGGAGCGTAACGCTTCTAGTGTGGTGTTCTCATCCAACACCGAGGTGTCCGTATTGGATAATGTAAAGGGCAGATCGGCATGTCGTTGGATTTGCCCTTTGTCTCTATCGGGCGCCACAAGCTACTTGATGTTGTCGACCATGTAGTCGACCGCAGCTTTGACCTGATCGTCGCTCAAACTGGCGTTACCGCCCTTGGGCGGCATATATCCGGCCTTACCTTGGTATCCGTTGACGGCATTGGCGTACAGGGTGTCTTTTCCTCTTGCGACGCGTTCGTTCCATGCCCCGCCGTCAGCAAACTTCGGTGCTCCGGCAACCCCCTGTGCGTGGCACGCGGCACAGGCAGCATTGTAAGTGGCTTCTCCGGAGACGGTCTCCGCCTTGGCCGCTGGTGCGGCCTGGGTCTGCGCGACTTCGGCAGGCTTACCGAATGCGACTTTACCTATCGGCTCGATACGCGCGATCAACTCTTTGGCCTTGGCTTGATCTTTGAGTGACGCCATTTCGTCCTTCAAGGTGCTGCCCACCACGTTGGCAATAATGATCAGCACAATGGTCAACACCACCATTGCTGCAAGCATTCCCCCGAAGATCTTCCCGAAACGGGAATCACTCATTTCGTATTCGCTCATACTGAATTAAACCTTACTGATGTTATTGTTGAATTCTGCCGGCGTGCCCACCGGCCCGGTATTCATTGTAAAACTGCGTAAGTCTAACCTAGAATACGCCACGCCGTCATCGGCGCCCATAGCTCAGCTGGATAGAGCGTTGGCCTCCGGAGCCAAAGGTCAGAGGTTCGAATCCTCTTGGGCGCGCCAATTTTTCAAGCGCACATTTTCCGGTGCTAGGTGCGCATAGATCTCCGTGGTGGCAACGGATGTGTGTCCCAACAAGTCGCGCACGCGATCCAGCGCAGCGCCCGCTTGCACCAACCATGCGGCACACGTGTGACGAAGATCATGGATCCTAAAATTCTCGATCCCGGCGCGCCGGCACGCTGACGTGAACGCGTGTTTGATGTCGCCGATGCGACGTCCATCGCGGTGACAAAACACCCAAGAGCTGTCCGGGCAATGCGTCGCCCGGAAACGCGCACGGCTCAATAAGGCGTCCTTGGCCACAGCGTTGAGCGGTATCGATCTTCGCCGTTGGGTCTTCGTGTGTTGGGCGTTGAGATAGACCAGATCGGAGCGCAGATCGACACGGCGCCACTCCAGACCTAGCATTTCGCCCCGGCGCATACCGGTATGCAGCGCCAAGCGGAGAAAATCCGGGAGATGCGGCGCCCGGGGTTCACACCCGGCTGCCGCGATCAACGCCTGCGCTTCCTCCCGAGTGATCCACCGCACGCGGCCTTCCGGTTCCGGTACACGGTTTCCTTGCACCGGATTCGGAAGATTCCAACCCCATTCCTTGCGCGCATAGTTGATCGCCACCGACATCAATCCTACTTCCTTGTTAATCGTGCTCGCTGCGGCGCCGTCCGCTTTGCGCTGATTGATGTACGCACGAATGGTTACGGTGTCTATGTCGGCAACACTTGTCCCGGTGAACACTGGATACAGATGTTTCATGCTGCATCTATCCCGCCCATGGGTCGCTTTTGTGGTTTCCGTTGCTTTCAAATAATTCAACATCAACTCATCGAAAGTCCGCTGTGGTTCTTCATCCCATTGTTTCTCCTTATACGCTTCGAGCTTCCATTTTGCTTCTAACGCCTTCGCTTCCTTTCGGGTTGTTGCGCCAGTAGATCTTCTAACTCTTTTGCCGCTCGCATCGGTGAAGTCCACCCACCAGTAGCGGCTGTGTTTGCGTTTATACGGCATACGTTTACCTCCTTTTCACGCACGCCAGATCCCACGCGGCATCGATTATCCGCCACGTTGATCTGGCGTGCCACCCAATTGCGCACCGCTTGCGCCGGGATCCGCACCGCGCCCCGCACCTTGACCTTCGGCAGCTCGCCATTGGCGAGCATCCGGCGTACCGTACGCGCCGACACGCCGCCCAGCTGCCGGGCCGCTTCGTCAATGGTCCAAAGGAGCACGGTCGTCATGGTGCTTGCCCCGGCCTAGGAGTAGATTTGCGGTTGGCGGCAGATCGGGCCATTCTGGAACCGGTCCGTTTTGCCCGTTCTAAGGCCCTGTGGAGGGGTGCATAGCGGTGAGATATGGCATCGACGGACCTTTGGATTGCCTCATAGATTGGTACCCCTATGCTCCCCTGAAATTGGGCCTTGGCATTGGGTTTCACGAATTCGAGCAAATAGAAACAGATGGGTTCGCCTTTGCGATAGACACGGAGATGCCAGTCGGGATCGAGC
>CAMYMN010000169.1 GCA_947259395.1 uncultured Gammaproteobacteria bacterium
GTTGCGCCTTGCAAGCGCATGAAATTCAGTAGCCTGAGATGGCTACCCTGGTAAAGCCTAGCCAGCAGCCAGGTACCGAGTCTTGCGTGGTGTTTCGGTAACGGCCACTGCGAAGCGTAGACAGGGAGACGGTAGGCCGGAACGCGAGTGAACGGAAAGATAGCCCCGAAATCGAACGTGGTCGAAGTGGCCGACCCAGTCTCTCAATGGGGAAGGCAGAATTTCAGGATGCGTATTAGCGAGTGTCCTGGAGTGCTTCCGGGGTTCGTACCGCCGGCATGTCGTCGAAGGATTGCATGGGAACAAGGGAGATCCGCCGGGTTCAAGCGGAGCTTGTAGGGTCGGACAAGCCGACAAAGCGAGGAAGACCCGATGGCCTGGTGGAAGTCAGACTGGCTGATAGTACTCTGAGGTCGGGAGAGCCGATCACATGGGGAAGCGGCCAGCAGAAGTTGAATCGTTCTTGGGCAACATGGGCTCCATACAATGGGAGATTACGGCCCTCTATACAAAGAGAGGATAAACCAGCCATGGTAACGGGACTTGAACGAATAGCAGCGAAAGCTCGGAGTGAACCAAAGCTCCGGTTTACATCACTGGCTCATCATGTCACGCGGGAAAGGGTGTGGGCGAATCTGAATCAGATTCCCAACAACTCTGCCCCTGGTTGTGATGGCCAGACGGTGCCGCAGGCGAAGGAGGACTTCGACGTATGGATTGAGCCGATGCTTCAATCCGTACACCGCAAGGGGTATCGGGCACCGCCGATCCGGCGGGCCTATATTCCGAAGCCCGGCAAACAGGAGAAGCGTCCGTTGGGCGTGCCCTGTGTCAGCGACCGGGCTCTCCAGCGCAGCACAGCCCAAGTGTTATCGGCCATTTACGAGCAGGATTTCGTGTCCTGTTCCTTTGGCGGACGACCTGGGCTGGGTGCCCATAATGCCTTAGCGACCCTCAATGAATTCATTGCGGGACGTAAGGTGGGTTGGGTGCTGGAGGCGGATTTGAAGAATTTCTTCGGCAGTCTAGATCATGGATGGCTACTGCGTTTTGTGGAGCATCGAGTCGGAGATCCGCGCCTAGTTAGCCTGATACGGCGTTGGCTGAAAGCGGGTGTTCTGGAAGACGGAGAATTGCATGTAAACGATGAGGGCACGCCCCAAGGGAGTTCGATCAGCGTATTGCTGAGCAACCTGTACCTACACTATGTGCTCGACCTGTGGTTTGAGCAGGTGGTTAAACCGCGATTAAAGGGTGAGGCCTACCTGGTGCGGTACATTGATGACTTCGTGGTGTGTTTCCAATATCGGGCGGATGCGCTTCGTATGCAGAACGCCCTGCGCAAGCGCTTGGGGAAGTTTGCACTGGAACTCGAACCGACGAAGACAAAGCTTGTTGAATTTGGTCGCTTTGCCCAGCGGCATGCGCACAAGCGAGGGAGAAAACGCCCAGAGACGATCTACTTTCTGGGATTTACCCTTTATTGTACGCAAAACCAAAAGGGCAATTTCAAGGTAGGATTGCGTACCGAGAAGTCACGACTTCAACGTAGCTTATCTCGCCTGCGCGACCTGATGCGACGCATGCGTCATCTACCGGTTCGGGAACAGGTGATCAATTTGAACCGGGTTTTGCGTGGTCACTATGCCTATTATGGCATTGCCGGTAACTTACGGGCGCTGCAGAAAGTGCATCGGTTCGTGGAGCGTTACTGGCGAAAGATGCTTTGTAGTCGTAGCCGCAAGGGCCATATCCGGTGGGAGGTTTTCCACCGGCTCAAAGAGCGGTTTCCGTTACAGCGACCAAGATTGTTGATTCCCTATCGGAAGCTCCAGTCCCTTGCTGTGCTGTGAATCAGCTTCTGAAGAGCGCCGTGCGGGAAATCCGCATGCGGCGTTCTGTGGGAGTCGGGAGCGGGTAACCGCTCCCGACGACCCGGTGGGTTGGAAACGGATCGAGCATTGTGGTCGGTACCGCGCCAGACCTTTACCCGACAGTTGTTTTTTCGATGGATCAAGCAGCACCTTCGCATCAAGCGG
>CAMYMN010000170.1 GCA_947259395.1 uncultured Gammaproteobacteria bacterium
CGAAGAAATAGACGACCGTGACACCCAACCCCACCGATCCAATCACCCGAACGCGTCTGATGACCCAATCGTCCAGCACGTCGGGAAGCGGAACCAGCGCGCGAAACAGGATCAGTCCGACTGCCAGCAGCAGCGTCATGACGAAGACAGCACGCGTGATCTGCTCGAAGCTACCTAATGAGACGATTTCTGTCGCACCATCCTCCGGCCCTGCAGGTCTTGCGGAGCGTGAGTCTGTCTGCGTTATCTCCCCGATGACCTCAACTTGAGCCGACCCGGCCGTCTCAGGTACTGCTATCGAGAATCGAAAGTTGCCAGTAATCGAATGAGCGTCTCCGGATAGCACGCTAAAGCTGACTTCGTAACCGCCTGGCGCGAGTTGCTGAGGGATGGCCAGAATCACGCGCTCATCGTTCGCCGTGGCCTCCCCACCGGTATTGACAGGTTCACCGTTGGGCCCGAAAAGAGTCACGGAGACCGGCGTTACTGCCTGGCTGAAACGCAGGACGATCTCACGAGGTGCGTTCTCGAGCACACTGTCCGCCGTAGGGGTGGACTCATTGAACGTCGCGTGCGCCCAAACCGTTGGGCTTGCGAAAGACAGACCAAAGGCCAGAAATGCACCCAGCAACACTCGAAATGCAACCGTGCCAATCCGTGGGCACAACGCAGAAGACAAATTAGTGCTCGCAGCCGAGTTTTTCGATCAACGGGCAGAATCGCGCCTCTTGTGCGGCCAGGTCACCATTTTCCTCCCACTCGCGAATCGCGGTGGCTATACGATGCTTTGTCGCGCGCAACTCTTCAATTTGACGGCTGATGGCATCGAGTCGTTGGCGCACCAGGGACTCGACTTTGCGGCAGGGCGCTTTGCCCTGCTCGACCGAATCAAAAATCGTTTTGATGTCTGCGATCTTCAATCCAAGATCCTGAGATTGCCGGATGAACTGTACTCGCTTGACGTCAGCGGGCGAGAAGTAACGGTAGCCGTTGTGAGGATCGCGCGAGGCGTGCAAGAGCCCGGCGCGCGAGTAATAGCGGATGGTCGCCGCCGTTACGCCGGCCTGTTCGGCCAGTTCGGCGACATGCAGGCTATCGTTTGTGATGTTCTCAAAAGAAACTACGTTGCTGTTCAACATTATCACTGTCCTTCGTTTCGTCGTTACAAGGTGCGTTGGCGTATTGCGCCGGGCCGCGCTGGGCGGCGGCTACGAAACGGTTGACCTAAATGCGAATTCGTTGCGTCGCTAGGTAAACAGGCTGGTGCGAATCAGACTGAGGTGGCGGGTGAACTCGCTCGCTTGAAGCGATGTGCGCCACAGTGAGTATGGGCGGTAAAGCCGCCAGCACAGCGACGACCACGTCCACTCGTTGACTCTTGGGCGCTTCGCCGCCGGTGATCGCGAGCGGATCACAGCAGCACTCGGGTTCCGAATCCGAAATTTCTGCCACTTCGTGGGTGCCGTGGCAGTCAACTTGGACGGCAGCAGAAGTCCCGGTGACATCGATCGGTGATCCGATAGCAAACGCGGCGCACGGCATGACCATGATGCTCAGCCATGCAATAACCGCGACATTCAGGAGTAATCCTGACCGGGTCTTGCGTGTCATATTGCAATCGAGTCCGGGCATTTGCTACCCCACGTTCGCCGTTGTTGGGATCACACCCTGATTTTACGGTGGTCAACCGTAAAAATGAACGAAATCAGCCAGATAGGCACCAAGGGATTCCCGCAAGTCGATTAGGGGTACTTCGCATGCGCGGTGTCTATTTCGGCCCTTTGTTGAGCTCCGCCAATCAATACGCCGCACGCTTCCTAACGAACAGGTCTTGTAGAACTATGTGTGTGGATAACCTTCCAGCCATCGTCTGTACGACGAAAAAGAAAGGTCTCATAACCGCGGTTATGGATGCGCCGGCTGTCCTTCTTAACCGTGGCCTTTACTTCGACGTCAGCGATCGCCCACGCAAATTCGCCTTCTACGTGCGTCTCAATGTTGCTGAACACCAGATCCAGTCCGTCCAGAACATCGCCCTCCGGCTCTACGTGATGCTCGACAAGGTCCCGTAGGCCCTCGTTCTGGCCGCCGGTTTCAATGTAGCGAGCGCCCTGCTGTCCGAGAAAGTGTTTGTGGAACGGTGTGCCGTCGCCACCTTCCCACCCGGACTCTATGGCCGCAATGATCTGTCGCAACTGATCATCATCTTCACCCGGACTTGCCGGCAAGATGCCCGGGGCGAACAGCGCCCCTAGCAAGAACAACGTTAATACAGTGAATCGTTGGGTATTCATGTCGTTTCCTCCCTATCTCTCGGGTTGATCAAGCGGTTTCTCTGCGCTTCAGCACATTGTAGATCAGGACAAACACCAAACCGAAGTACGCGCCGAACAGAAAACTTTCGATTAGTCCCAGAATCGCACCGCCAACACTTAGCCACTTGAAGCCAGGCAGTACTAATTCAAGAAACTGGTGCATATGCCAGGGCTCCGGCAACAAAACGCCCCACAGCACGCAGACTATGAAGGAAATAGCAAAAGTCAGGCCAAGGGCCAGACTGACGGTCTTGATACGCAACATATTGTTCTCCTTTCAACGTGTGCCTTCCTCTCGTGAGTCGGGCAGTCGCATCAACGACCGCCCGCTCGCGATGTTCTTAGCGCCTAGTTGGAACCGTCTTGCATCATCGACTCCATCATGATGCTCATCATGTCGATTCGAATTTCGAGGTCTCTGATGCGGTCCTCCGTTTTCATCCCCGAATATTGGGTTGGTGCGGCCATGTCCTTGCTCATGTGCTGCTTGTTATCCATGCCCATCGCATGTTTCATGCCAGGGCCCGCATGGTCTGCCATTGCTTTACGCATGTGCATGCCGTTCATACTGCGCATTAGGCTCATGGCTTCCAGCATGTGTTCGCGGTGTTCGGTCATCAGCGCTTGGCGATCCTTGCGGTTTGTCGACGCGCGAATGGCGGCCATCTCAGCGCTCATGGTTTCCATAAGTTCATTCATTCGCCCCTGATTTTCGGCACGCTGCGCTTCTTGCTCCGCCCAGCCACGGGCAATGTCGGCACTCGGATCGGTCTCTTGCGCCCATGCACCGGCGACCAGAAGCATCGCTATCGATACAGCTACTAAATGTAATTTGTTCATGTCTTTCTCCTATCGGCAGGGCCGAGCCCTGTTATTCCACAATTAATTTGCCACGCAGCATCCCCATCTGGCAGGCGAACTCGAATTCGCCGGCGTCATGAGGCGTGAACTCCACGGCAACCGTTTCACCAGCAGGCAACCGTGCGCTCTGCTCGAAATCCGGTAGCAACACCATTTCTGAACAGGACGCGGTTTCCTCTCTGCGAAAATTGAG
>CAMYMN010000171.1 GCA_947259395.1 uncultured Gammaproteobacteria bacterium
CCGGTGGAGAAGTGGTGAGATATTGCTGTCCAGCGGGCACAAACATTGGCCAGCCTATCACCAATTGGCCGAATGCCAACGCAACACAACTCATCTCAGCGCGTGGTGCATCCATTAGAAGGCCCTAATGTACGCACCATCACGCATCTGCCGAGTGGAATCACGAATTGAGAATACAGGCCGCAATTGAAATCATTCGTCCTATCCTAAATCCCTGAAATCCAGGACAAGCAGCATGAAAACTCTAAGCATGAAGTTCATGGTCGCAGCGACTATGGCGACCTTTATCTATGGGTGCGGCAGTAGCTCCAGCGAGGCGCCGCCACCGGACGAACCGACCACTGGCAGCATAACGATTTCCCTGACGGATGATCCGTGGGAGGACGCCATGGAAATGGTCCTCCACGTTACGGGTATCGAAATGGGTCACACCGACGGCAGCGTCGTGATGATTGACATGGGCGGCGGTGGCATGAGCATTGACATGATGCAGTTGCAAAATGGCGAGTTCAGCATGCTGGCTGACAACGTCGAAGTGCCTATGGGGCAGTACGAATGGATGCGGCTCATGATTGACCCCAGCCAATCGCATATTGACCTTGCGAGCACAGGCGGACGCCACGGTATGCAGATGGGTGGCATTGACCCCAGCCAATCGCATATTGACCTTGCGAGCACAGGCGGACGCCACGGTATGCAGATGGGTGGCGATGCCGAGAATGGACTAGAAGTCATGCACGACTTTGAGATCGGTCAATCCCAGCACAGCGAGTTCATGCTGGACTTTGACATCCGCCGCGGTGTGCAACACCACGACAACGGCATGATGGGCGGTGAGTATCGACTGCACTCGGCGATGCGCATGATCGACATGAGCCAGTCCGGCGGCCTGATGGGCACAGTCGACCCTTCAATGATCGACGTCAACCACCCCGAATGCGATGACGCGCCGGGCGGTAACTGGGCCTACCTGTATCACGGTGATGTGACGGAGCCCGATGACATCGCAGACGTTGATACCGACGGAATGCCTGGTCCGATCGGCGCCGACAGAATCGACATGGACACCATGACCGGTGAACATCGATATCACTTTGGCTACTTGGATCCTGGCCAATACCGCATTGCGGTCACGTGCTCAGGCGAGTGGGACGAAGTTGGTGATGACGATCATCCCAATGATCCCGATGGCCAATTCGATTTTCATATGTTCTCAGGTCCGATGGATGTGATGGCTGGACAGATGCATGAGAACAATCTTGGTCCGTAGCAATTTGATCAGGGCGAAATTGTGAGTCTTACTATGTTGGATGCCCCCACTTTGCCCCCACTTTGCCCCCACGACGATCAGGAATTGTGAGAGGCAATGGCACGACAAATGGCTGGTTGTGTCTCGTTTTGAGACACAAATTGGTGACCATTTCTGACACGTGCCCGCTAGAAATGGTGCCAATCGATGGCAATTGGGCATTGCGTGCGAGGGAAGGATTCGACTGTAAATCTATAGATAACAGTTGGTTACGATTTTCACCGATTTACGCCTAAATCTGATCGTGCCCTCCGAAGGCAGGGGTCACAGGTTCGAATCCTGTCGGGCGCGCCAATCTTTTCAAAGAGTTACGTGGTATCGGAGCAATGGCAGAAGTGCGTTGTGACCACCGCGTGACCACGTTGTGACTATTTCTGATTCTGATTGACAGCGTCCGGGACCCGAATAGACGCGTTACTGCTGCTCGTTTGTAAGCGTTTACAATATGTCAGTTATGACATATACTGCTAAACGAGATGAGTTCAAAGGACAAGCCGCTTGTATGGAAGCATGGTGAGGTCAAGACGCCTCCGTTCTCCAAGCTGGCGAGGCTTCAGGCAGGATTCCTGCTACGACTCTTGCAGCGTGGCGAAAAGGTCGCCATGCCGCATTCGCGTCCAATGCCGTCGATTGGTCGGAGATGTCACGAGTTACGCATCCCGGACGAGAAGGTGAGTTGGCGAATTGTTTATCGAATCGATACGGACGCAATTGTGATCGCAGAGGTCTTCTCCAAGAAGACCGGAAAGACACCGAAGAGTGTCATTGAAACGTGTAAGGCGAGACTTCGAGAGTACGACAATGGATAAGCGCAAGAAGGAAAAACTGGCAAAGAAAGGCTGGAAGGTCGGCTCAGTTGCCGAGTTCCTGGATCTTTCGGCTGAAGAATCCGCATATATTGAGATGAAGCTCGCGCTTAGCGAGAAACTCAGAGAACGGCGGCGACGTAAGAAGCTCACTCAAGCCGAACTGGCCAAGGCGATCGAGTCTAGCCAATCCCGGGTGGCCAAAATGGAAGCAGGTGACCCAACGGTCTCTATCGATTTGCTCGTAAAGTCACTGCTCGCGCTGGGTATGTCGAAGAAGGAGCTGGGACGAACGATCTCCTAACGTCCTGCGGATTCTCTAATTTCCAATTTGGGTTCTGCGTCGTTAGTAAGACATCTATTGGCGCCGATCGAGAACGAATGACACATTAGACAGGTTTAGTGCTCCGAAGGCAGGGGTCGCCCCAATAGATACACAGTGCTAGCTGATTACCACGGCGCACCTTGAGTACGGTTCGATCCGAGGAGGCCGAAGGCCGACGAGCGCCACTTTTCCCTTTTTTATTCAGACAGTTACGCGCGACCCTCCTTCACCGCTTTGGCTGAATTTTCAAATTGTGTGAGATTTGTGTGCGCAGCGATGCGAAGCACCGTGTTCGGTCTGCTGCGTTTAGTGCAAATTAACATTGCATTGGACAAGCTGAGAATCGATAACCGGCTGTTCAGACCTTGAAGATAGTATCAATAATGATATTATATTGCGGTGCCGGATATCTCAGACATTCTAGCCAAAATGCGGCGGAATCCCAAAGGGGTCCGCTTTGCGGATTTGTGCAGAGTGTGTGATCACTACTTTGGCAAAGCGCGTATGTCCGGCTCGAGCCACCGCGTGTACAAAACGCCGTGGCCCGGAGATCCGCGCGTAAACATCCAGAACACCAAAGGCAAAGCGAAGCCGTATCAGGTACGCCAGGTGCTGATGGCAATAGAGAAACTTGAGAGAAACGATGTCTAAACAGATTGATCCCTATACCTATCGGGTGACCTGGTCGGAAGAAGATCAGGAGTACGTCGGCCTGTGCGCCGAGTTTCCGAGCTTGAGTTGGCTTGACTCGAGCCAGGAGAAGGCTCTTGCGGGTATTCGGAAGTTGGTAAAAAGTACGGTGGCGGACCTTGAGAAGAACAACGAGCCCGTGCCTGAGCCGCTGTCTACGCATTCCTACAGCGGTAAATTCATGGTTCGGGTCCCGCCGGAAGTCCATCGCGCACTTGCGCTTAAGGCGGCCGAATCAGGTGTTAGCCTAAACCGATTGGTTTCCTCAAAGCTGTCGTGACCGTTAGGTTGGCGCCATGCTAAATAGAGCTGCAATTCTATTGCGTTACAAAACCCCTGCGGTCGCGTGGATCAATGACGCCGATCCGTATGATCGAGAGCCAGGCATAACGCTCGATCGTGTCAATGAGGAGCGAACTGTCTATCTTATTCACGAAGATGATGTGGACCCACCGGAGGTATTGTCGAGTTGGATCGAACAGAATTTCCTTGCTCTATTCGAGAACGAACTCGAGGGGTGGTATGTCGACGAGTCACTCTGGCCCAAGAAGCGAGATTTCGGCACGTTCAATGAGTGGTTTTCGGTAGAGTGCCATTCAATCGTCATCGATACTGTTGGCGGCGATATCTTTGATGATGAAGTTTGATAAGTTTTCGAACGGATTATCCGCGATGTCCCTTTCTGGCTGTAGGCAGCAGATTGCAATCGAGAATTTCTTGCCTGGAATTTGCCACTTCTGACTGGACTCGATCGAGCACCAACGAGCGCCCTCCAAGTTGTTTAATAACACGCGGTTATCGCCCGATCTTTGGCCCCCCGAAGGCAGTTTCACAGGTTCGATCCGAGGAGGCCGAAGGCCGACGACAGGCCGACCGACGGGAGACCAATCCTGTCGGGTCCACGCTCGCACATCCTGCACGTCGCACACAGTTTTCCAAAGGTCCATACCCGAAACATGGGTAACAGATCATCTGCCGTCCCATGCATAAAAGTCCCATTATGGGAGAAAACCGTTTGCTCCCATAACGGGAGAATGATAACGTATGTCAATGAGGGTGATCGCGAAATCCAGACTGCGTAGATTCTGGGAAAGCAGCCCAAAGTACAGGGACGCAAAGAAGCAGATGACGGAGTGGTACAACTTTTGTGCATCGGCCAAATGGAATACGCCGCACAAGCTGAAAGCTGATCTCCGCAATGCGAGCATCCTGAAGAACAACCGTGTTGTTTTTAATATTTGCGGTAACAAGTACAGAATCGTGGTTCTAATGGACTATAGCCGTCACGGCATGCTGATTCGTTTTGTAGGAACACATGAGGAATACGATCAGATTGAAGACATTGAGAATATCTAGTGATGAAATTGAAACCTATCAAAA
>CAMYMN010000172.1 GCA_947259395.1 uncultured Gammaproteobacteria bacterium
AATTCCAGGCGTCAGCGATCTCACCAAGGCGGACGGACCGCTGGCCAAGTCGGACGTAACCTTGTTCGCAAGTATCCGCGACGGCCTGGTAACGCCCGGTAAGCCGCTGTCCATGCCACCGAAAGGCGGCAATCCGTCCCTGAGCGACGAAGAAATCCAGGCCGTGCTTGAGTACTTGCGGTCTTCGTTTGGCAGCTAGGCCAAATGCTTGACCTTGAAGCTGGATACACCTTTTAAAGTAAGAGCATTAATCGGACGTCAAGCGATAGAACAACCATGACCCTGTTGGCCACACTTCGACACCAACAGCGGAATCGAGCTCGAACCGTGCTCGGTCTACTGGTCGTCGTGTTTTTGAACCTGACCTTGCAGGGCTGCGCGATTGCCAGCCCTGATACCCCTTTGGTCGATCGGCCTGTCGCGAGTAGTGAACTCGATTCTTCCGGCACCCATTCAAGTCATGCTCAGCCCGAGCAATGCCCGTTCTGCGAGCATGAGCGGTGCGCCGAGGGCACTCTGTGTGACGGGCCGGTCACCGCCGGGACCAAGGCCGAAACACGCTTGCCTGAAACCCACGAACTCGAATCAACCCGAATCAACCGTGGCCGCCTCGATCAACGATCTCGATTTGGCCGTCACCTCTCCCAACACTTGCCTAGTGCGACCTAACAATCGCGTGACGGCGGCCGCGGTTCCTCTCACTGTCCAATTCTGCGTTTACCTGATCTAGAAAAACTCTCTCGGCGTGAACTTCCAGTAGTTCCTTTGAGGGGTTTTTCCAATGACAGTCCAACATCAACACAGCAATTCAAGTACGCGCAGAACGCTACACCAAACTCTTGCGAAGACGTCTTCGTGGCGATGCCCTTTGTGCGCATCCGATCGACAACACGGAGTAACGCGGTGCGAACACTCATTTATCTACAACGTGGTGCTGATCGTTTTTGTCATCTGGTTTTCCTGGATGAAAAAGGACAAAGGAACCAGGGCTTCGCAGACTAGTTCCGGTTACCAGGAGGTCATGATCCTGGTCAAGGGCGGTTACACGCCCGATGTAATTGTCTTCGAGAAAGACCGACCCGTAAGACTCAATTTTCGCAGAGAGGAAACCGCGTCCTGTTCGGAGATGGTGTTGCTGCCCGACTTCGAACAGGGCGCGCGGTTGCCCACTGGTGAAACGGTGGCGGTGGAGTTCAACCCACGTGAGGCAGGTGAGTTTGCCTGCCAGATGGGAATGCTTCGCGGCAAATTGATTGTGGAATAGAAGGGGCGATGCCCCGTTTGATTGGAGAAATTAATGAGTAATTCAATGAGCAAGTTTTTCGTAGTTGCTGTATCGATGGCAGCCATTTTCGCCGTGGGTGCTTGGGCTCAAGAAGTAGATCCTTCTGAGGAAATTTCGAAGCAATGGGCCGCTGAGCAAGCCGCCCGCGCCGAGCGGCAAGAGCGGCTGGATGACCTTATGGTAATCATGGCAACTGAAATGGCCGAAATTCGTGCGTCCATAAATTCGGCCGAACGTGAGTCGTTGATGGTAGCGCATCGCGAGAATATGAACGAAGCGATGAGCCTGATGCGCAGCCTGGGTGGCGCACATATGCGCACAGTAATGGCCGAGCACCTTGGCTCTGGAATGAAGCCAGGCATGGTAGCGAACAAGTCTCAGCAAATGCACATGAAGATGGATATGGATTCCGACCATCCGCATCATCAAATGTCGCATGAGGAGCGCCTGAAAGATCTCGAAATCCGTATGGACATGACGCACATCATGATGGAGTCGATGATGGAGATTGATTCCGGGAATTGACCGGGAAAACGGCAACCGGGCGGCCGGTTTTTCAGCCGCCCGGTTAGACCTTCTGGCCAAGCAGGTATCTTGGCCATCGCGCCAACACCGGCACACCGACTAGTAAACTGTCGAGGAGAAGCCAATGTTAAGTATCAAGAATGTCAGCCTGGCGCTGGGCATCACAGCCGCCATTGCCTTCGTGATCTGCGTTCTGTGGGGCCTGCTGCTTCCAGAGCCCTTACATATGCACCAGTTCCTTCAGCTTGTTCTGCCGGGCTTTACCTGGATTAGCGTCGGATCCGTGATTCTCGGTCTGGTAGAGAGTTTCCTGTTCGGTGTGTTCTTTGGTGTCATTTATGTTCCCGTTTACAACGCACTGCAGCGACGTCAGGCACAATAGTGCGAATAGCTACGACTGGAGTATTACGATGAAACAACTGCGCAAAGTTCTACTGATGATTCCACTAGTCGCGACGCTGAGCAGCGTCGCGCCGGCCGTGGCAGATTTGCAGGATGATGACGATCAGCTGCGTCAGATAATCAAGGCGATCGAGTCAGGGTGGGAGAATGCAGACGGCGAGCCGTTCTACGAGTATTTTCTGGGCCAGCAGGGCGCTCGATACATCGAGACGGGTGGTCAGAACGAGGGCCTTACGGACCTCGTCGAGCATCACGTGAAACCTGAGGGCGATGTGCTCGACGACCTGGACCTACTTTGCCTGGGCCATAGCCGACGTTGTGGTCAAGGCGACAATCAAGAGCGATGGACGACAAATCCACAATCGAGGCTACGAGACATTTCTGTTCCGCCGCACGAACGATGGCTGGAAGGTTATTCACACGCACAGCTCTACACGAGCTGTACGCTGAGCGCGGATGATATGACGCCGTCGTCAACACTCTGGCTGCGACTGATTGGCATTGTTTTATCCGTGCTGACGGTTGCGGCTTGTGCGCCCGAGGCGGAGTCGGAAACCGCGATTCCGGGGCGCTGGTACTCCGTTGAGCAAGTGGCAAGGGGAAGGACGCTGTTCCAACAGTACTGCGCGGTCTGCCACGGTGAGCGCGCCCAGGGCACAGGTGATTGGAAAAAGACCGATGCAAACGGCAACTACCCACCACCGCCCCTGAACGGAACAGCTCACGCCTGGCATCACCCGACCGAGGTACTGCAACGCACCATTGCCAATGGCGGGGTGCCGCTTGGCGGCACGATGCCGGCATTTGGCACCGTCATCGACCCTCACGAGGCCCTGGACGTGATTGCGTACTTTCAGAGTTTTTGGCCGGACGACGTGTACTCGCGGTGGCTTGAGATCGAGAAGAGATGAAGGCCAGGGAGTGAGAGGCGGTGCAAGATCCTGCGAAAGGCAAACCGGCAAGCCGGGGCTACAACAAGGCGGCCTGGACTACAGTCGCAGCCGGTGCGGCGATTGCCATTCTCGCAACAGTCCTGATCTTGATCGACGGACCAAGGATACGCACCGACGCCGACGTTGTAGTCTACAAGCATCCGCATTGCGGATGCTGCGCTCGCTGGATCTCGTTGCTTGAGGACAGCGAGCTCGATGTACAGGCAATCAACGTGGCCAACACCCACGGAGTCCGAAAGAACCTTGGTGTACCGGCGGCCGCTCGATCCTGTCACACGGCTGCGGTCGGCGACTACTGGGTCGAGGGGCATGTCCCGGTGGACCTCGTGCGCCGCCTTCTTGAAGAAAAACCGAAAGGAATCAGGGGATTATCAGTCCCTGGAATGGTGGTTGGTTCACCGGGCATGGAGGGTCCGGATGCGATCGACTACGACGTCATCGCCTACACCGAGGACGGGAACTCCTTCGTCTACGAATCTCGCCGAGGTAAGGAGTACCCCCAATAGGTATGGGGGAATCACGCGGTGCATATCACGCTGATTTTGTTCATATTTATCACTAGCCGTCGTGGAAGGGCCACGTGATCCCGTAAACGGCAAGCGTGGGGAAGCTAATGCCAGGACCCAATCGGACCATCAAACATACGTATCGGCCGGGCTTGCTGCTGCAAGTGGCGGTAGCGGCGTGGATGAGCATCATGGTGATGCCGTGCGCTGTTCTTGCCGCCGATGCGTCATCACTGATGGAGGCGACTCCGGTCGAT
>CAMYMN010000173.1 GCA_947259395.1 uncultured Gammaproteobacteria bacterium
GTCGAACAGCAACAAGAGAAGGTTAGCGATTGAGAACGGGAGTTGACATACAAAGGCGTTTTAGAGAAGCCCCTATGTTGCACGAAGGCGGTAACAAGAAACCGAATTTCAAAAAACATATCAAAACGTTGCGCGCTGAATTGCACGTTGAAGACAAGGTACACTTTGTGCCTATTCACTTTACTCCGAACATCCCTGTCCTCCGCCCTGCGGGCCAGCTATCGCTGTTCAAATTGCTCCCGGCAATTTGCCAGATTTTCCCTGAGAAGCGAGTCCTTCGCGAAATATGCGGGCTTCTCTAAAACGCCTTTGTATGTCAACTCCCGTTCTCAATCGCTAACCTTCTCTTGTTGCTGTTCGACGCATTGCTCGGTAAGAACAGTCTCTTCAGGCTTCTCTCCGTGGTCGCGATGCCACATATTGGTTTCGGAGAGCAGCTCCAATCTAGGGTCGCGGCCTCGCGGACCAAGCCCGGAACGGAGTCTGCCGTCCGAAAGACTGTCAAACCTGTTTCAACGTCGTTGTGCCCTGTGGTTGTCCACCGTGGTATTCAGGCCGCCTGCCCTTGAAATGGCATCCCGCTCAGCCACATCCGGTGCAGGATGATGGCCAGCTTGCGTGCCACCGCCACCTTGGCTTTCGCCGCACCTTTACGTTTTTCGATGCGCTTGCCCCAGCGTTTCAGCGCGCTGTCCGAGCGCGCGCGTGTGAGCAACACGTGTGCGGCTTCCACCAGCAGGTAGCGCACCAGTCCATCGCCCTCTTTGGTGATCCGGCCGCGGTACTCAGTGTCGCCCGATTGATGTACGCTCGGTACCAAACCCAGATAGGCCGCCACCTCAGTGCCTTTGGCAAAGCGCCTCGGATCGTCGATGGTCGCCACGTACGCACACGACACCAGTGGACCAACACCCGGTACCGTCATCAGCAATCCACACACCTCGTCTTGACGTACCAATCCTTTGATGTGTTTGGTCAGCTGCACCAGCGCAGCGCGGATCGTGACCCACACCTCCAGCAAGACGCGTAGCGCCGGTAGCAGCCCTGCACAGCGTTGCTGCGCGCTCTCGATGACACGTCGTTCAAACTCCGCACTGGCCACCTTTCCCAGACGCACCCCGTGAGCCCGCAACAACCCGCGGATACGATTGCTCTGCTGGCGTTGCGCGCCCACCAACCCCTTGCGCGCCACCAACTGAGAGCGCAGCAACCGTGCCTCCGCCGACTTGCGATGCACTTCGGTGTACCAGCCCGTCGCCCCCATCCGCGCCAGATTGCGCGCATCAAGCTTGTCCGTCTTCTTCTTGGTCGTAATCACCGCCTTGGCTTTGCGCGGGTCGATCACCACCACCTCATGACCCAGGGACTCGAGGATGCCCGCTACCCACTCGCACAGCGGGCTCGCCTCAATCACGCAACGTAACCCCTGATGTCCACGCAACGCTTGCGCAAACCCGTCTGCGTCCGTCGAGCACTCCAGCTCCGATACGATCTCACCTGACTTCTCCATCACACACAGCGCACTTGCCTTGCTGGCTAAATCGATGCCACAGTAGTTCATGTCGATCTCCCGTTCTTTTGAGGCACCTAGTGACCTCGTGATTGATTTCCAAAGTTCGGGAGATTGACACCTCATCTTTCCGTTGGCACTACATCGAGCGTTTTATTCCATCTAGCAGGAGGTGGATTGGGCGCTATACTCAATCTCCAACGCTCAACGTTGCGTAAGCAGTTCGAAATGACAACAACGAAACACGATGCCAACGCCGGTTCTGATGTATTCCTGCGCAGTCAAGAGTCTCGTTTATTGCGTGCGCTCGAACAGGCACGCGTAAGCTACTGGCGATTCTCCTGTGAACAACAGCGTCTGGAGTACTGGTCGGACACGTGCGCAGAGTTTTTCGGCGCGGCCACGAATGCCGTGCCACT
>CAMYMN010000174.1 GCA_947259395.1 uncultured Gammaproteobacteria bacterium
CTGCTCCGCGTTCAGGGCAAGGTCGTCGCCCAGCACGCCCGCGGTTTTTTTCGCCGCGACGGCAGTCTTTCTTGCGGCAACACTCGTCATCGCTGAGACGTCATCAAGCAACGTCGCGATGTCATCGATTAACGTAAGCAGACTACTTCCGGCCAACAGAACACTCCATCCAAATATTCGGGGCTACTTTACTACCAATTCTGTTGCAGGGTGCATACGATCGAACTACTCGTTACCCGGCTTGCCAATCGTAGCCAGAATGCCTCCATCCACGTAGATAATCTGGCCATTGACGAAGTCACTGGCGGCTGACGCAAGGAAAACGGCCGCCCCCTGCAGATCGTCCGGCTCGCCCCATCGCCCTGCCGGCGTGCGACCAACGATAAATTCATTGAATGGATGCCCATCGACCCGAATCGGTTTGGTCTGTTCGGTAGCAAAGTATCCCGGGCCGATACCATTCACCTGTACGTTATGGCGGGCCCATTCAGTAGCCATGTTGCGAGTCAGCATTTTCAGGCCGCCCTTGGCTGCCGCGTATGCCCCGACTGAGTCACGTCCTAGTTCACTCATCATTGAACAGATGTTAATGACCTTTCCACCGCCCCTCTTCACCATTCTTCCTACAACAGCTTTGGAGACGACAAACGCACTCGTCAGGTCCGTCTTTATAACCAGCTCCCACTCATCGAGCGGCATTTCCAGGAGTGGCACGCGCCGGATGATGCCGGCATTGTTGACCAGGATATCGATCGGTCCGACCTCCGACTCGATTTGTGCAACTGCCGCCTCGACTTCCTCTTCATTGGTGACGTTGAATCGGTAGCCCGATGCGTCTATGCCTGCTTCCTGATAAGCCACCACGGCCTTGTCGATTTTCTCGCCCGATGAATTGCCGTTAACAACCAGGCGCGCTCCGGCAGCACCGAGCCCGTTGGCCATTGCCATCCCCAAGCCGCGGGTGGCGCCGGTAACCAGGGCTACTTTGCCCTCCAAACTAAACATCATAGGTCCGTTCATGCACTCAGTCTCAGTCAGTAGTCATGCAACGCTTATTTCTTGATGTAGAGATAGGGCCCCTTCCAACGATAGGTTTTGTTACTAAGCTTGAGTCGGTGCCTCGTGGACTTCGAGGCATCCTTGTTCGACAGAATGAGCACGCTTGCCTGGTCGCTCACTTCCGTAATCAAGACCACTGTGTACTTATCATCGTCATGCACCACCTCCAGGGCCGAAATGTTGCTGTTGGTGTTGAGCGCAAGCTCCGAAACCGGACTGTAGCTGCCATGCGCCTCCACAACCGACGCGAAAACAGTGTCCTTAGTGTCTTTCCGGCGAATCATGAGCGCCGCATCACGGCGTAGATTAAATTCCGGATCGTTAGCCCCGATTCTCGTGAACAGCACCTCGTCCTGCTCATTCGTCGCCGACGTCAATGTGTAGAACTTGTCGTTGTCCATCCACAGGAATTTGGTGTTATCTGCCGACGGCTGGCCTATGCCCTCCAGATAAATGTGCTGGTAGCCGTTCTTATCTCCCAGGGCGCTCAATGTCGAAGGTGCCTCATAGTCGAAATTCACCTGCATTACCTGGCCCATGAAGTAGAAGGGCAGATCGTACTGATTTGTCGTGTTTGACCTCGCCTTGAGTATGTCCAGCAAGAACGGCTTCTCGAAACTCTCGTCCCTGATCAGTGCCATGGTCCGCCGCAACTCCGTTCCCGGATACGCATTGGACTCCGTCGCGCTGACAATCTGTACATCGCTGTTCGTATCGTCGTAGAAGTACAGTTCCGAATGGTGCTGACTGCCGATTTCATACTTGCCGCTGAAATGCGACGTTTCGTTCTGGACCAGCGTATTGTGAGCGATAGTCTGTTTCGCCCAGGTCCTGTTTTCCTTCAGGTAATTACCACCGCCTTTCTG
>CAMYMN010000175.1 GCA_947259395.1 uncultured Gammaproteobacteria bacterium
GTGGCACTGACGGACAAGGGAAACATTCGATATCTACTCAAAACGCGGTATCGAGAGCCGGCACGACACATATCATCTTGGAACCACTGGGCTTTATCTCTTGCCTAGCCCCCATTTCTCACCGACCCCATAGAAAAAGGCTGCATACTCTGGCATAAAGGTTGTGCGAACAAACAGTTATGCGCACGAGGAGCAGCAGCCTTATGAGCACAGAGTGTACTGCAGGGCAATTAGAATTTCACGGTTTGAAACGCCGTCGTGTGGTGGGTCGATTTGACGGTGGCCGGATCAGTTCGGACGGTGGTGGGCTGTTGCTGCGGGAAGTCGAGCGGCGGACACACATTCTGAAGCGGTTAGCCGAGTGTTTTGTCGATCATCGGGATGCGGATCAGATCGAGCATTCGTTGGAATCGCTGATCAAGCAACGCGTGATGGGGTTGGCGCTGGGGTATGAGGATCTCAACGATCACGATGCATTACGCCACGATCCGTTACTGGCGGTGCTGAGCGACAAGCGGGATCCCTTGGGAACGACGCGCAAGCGCGATGTAGATAAAGGCTGTGCCTTAGCGGGCAAGAGCACGCTAAACCGATTGGAGTTAACGCCGGGAGATGCCGATGCGGCGAGTCGTTACAAGAAGATTGTGGCGCAACCTGAGGCGATGGACGATTTGCTGGTGGATCTTTTTCTAGAGGGGTATGACGCACCTCCTGGCGAGATTATTCTGGACGTGGATGCCACCGACGACCCATTGCATGGGCATCAGGAAGGGCGTTTTTTCCACGGTTACTATCGCAGTTATTGCTACTTGCCGCTGTATATCTTCTGCGGCGAGCATCTTTTGTGTGCGCGTTTGCGCCCCGCCGATCAGGACGGGGCGGCGGGTACGGTGGAGGAGCTGGAGCGTATTATTGGGCGGATTCGTCTGCGCTGGCCACACACGCGGATTATCGTGCGTGGGGATTCGGGCTTTTGCCGGGAAGATCTCATGAGTTGGTGCGAGGCCCATGTCGTTGATTATGTGGTGGGATTTGCCAAAAATGATCGTTTGAAAGCGCTCATTGCCAAAGAGATGGCGACGGCCAAAGCGCAGTATGAAGCCACTCAGCAGGCCGCCCGGGTGTTTCGAGATTTTCGCTACCGAACGCGCAAAAGCTGGTCGCGCGAACGGCGCGTGATTGGCAAGGCTGAGTATTTGGCCAAGGGCGAGAATCCACGTTTTATCGTGACCTCCTTGCCCGCCAACGAGGTGGATGCCCGGAACTTATATGAAGAACTGTATTGCGCCCGCGGCGATATGGAAAACCGGATAAAGGAACAGCAACTGGCGCTGTTTGCCGATCGCACCTCCACCCACACGATGCACTCCAACCAACTGCGCCTGTATTTTTCTTCCTTCGCTTATGTGCTGATGCAAGCGTTACGGCGTTTGGGTCTGAAAGACACCGCCCTGGCCAAGGCCCAGTGCGACACCATTCGCTTGAAGCTGTTCAAGATCGGCGCCCAAATCCGTATCAGCGTACGCCGGGTGCGGATCGCCTTTTCGGAAAGTTATCCGTACGCGGATCTGTTCCGAGAAATACTGCGACATCTTCATCGAATACCGTTACGCTGTTAAGTCCGTATGAGATCCGACTTCCAGGTGGTCGCTTGTCAACCAAGCGGAGGAACTGCTTTGTTTGCTCATCCTTAAAACACAATACATCCCTCTCTCGACGCCTGTAGTCGACAAAACCATGCACTTTTTGCGACCCAATCAACTAATCTGGCTACCTTGTTCATATCCACTTCCCGTTCGAGGACCGGAATTGCGATTAAGTACCAAACTGTGAGAAATACGGGTTAGACGCCTGCCCCAGACACCGGCTTGCCATTCATCGTAAGCTCAATCCCGGGCAGGCATCTAACAACCCTTAACG
>CAMYMN010000176.1 GCA_947259395.1 uncultured Gammaproteobacteria bacterium
GGGAGATAGCGTCTCCACTAAAAAGCCGGATATACATACGCGCCTTACATCTGATGAATGTCGCTCGGTGGCGGGGAGGAGTCCATATACATTGCGGACATAAATTGTCTACATCAACATCCACTGCTGTATAGATGATCACTCCGACATGAGGGCGCAACGTGAATAAAATCGCCGCGTGGAGATTTTCGGGATTGATGCTTGTGCTCTACGCCCTACAGGCGACTCAAATAGCTCTTGCTGAGAGTGATTTGGTTCCCGGCAGACTAATCACAGGCACTATCACCTATTGGTTTGTCGGCCACCTAGGGCAGACGGACGACGAAGGACGGTTGCTCATCTGGGAGGCAAAAATCGAGGGTGACATACAGGGCAAGATGAAGTGGTGGTTCGTGAATCCGCCTCCCGCTACGGACATCACGTACACGGGTGGCCGGCTCACCTTCTATGCCGCAAGATGGGAGCTTTGGAGCGAAGAAGAACTACTAATGGCTGGCGAGAGCGCTGGCAAAACCAATTTTCGTGATGGTGCCGACGGAATTTGGGACGGCCATGGTCGCGTCACGCAAGCCAACGGAATGTACAAGCCGTTGAAGGGTCGGTTGGTCTACGAGACCGGTCCAGTGATTCTGGGGTCTGATCCGCCTGAGTCGTTTTCGGGAACAGGAGTGTTTCAGATCTACTGACACAGATTGGGTCCGATGCGTGACGTCCGCTCCTGGCCGTTAAGCGACGTTCGCCAGCTTCAAGCTACAATTTCTCCTACTTACCCGAAGGTAGAAAAGGGCGGCTTTTGCCGCCCCCGAAATTTGCTGATAAACCTATACTCAGCCTAGGGTTTAATTCTTTTCCCAGACGATGGCGCCGTACCGAATGGTATGACGTTTAGCGGATTGTCGAGATCCGTGCCGAACAACAGCTCCGTACTGGCTTCTCCCGTCCAGTAATTACCGTTGATTCTCGCTTTGCCCGAAACACGCAGATATCCCTCGTGCACGCCGCCAGCCCCGAAGACAAGTTTGATGAAGGTGAACTTCACTGCGCTTTTGCCGATACGCTTCCAGGCTCCGGAACCCATGCTGCCGTTAAGTGGCAGCGGACTCGCCGGATTGAGCGCGCTATTCGCGTGCAGAGTTGTGTTGGTCTCGGTTAATGTGCCGCCGGCATTGAAAACGAGAAACTCCTTGAACGGCGGAGGTCCGCCTTCAGGAAACTCGACAGTGACGAGCCAGGTGCCGACCGGTTTATGGTGGTAAGAACTGGCGTTGGCAACACTCAAACCCACAAACGCTGCCACTATCAAAAAGAGCAGCGTGAATTTCTGCTTGGTCATATGATTTCCCCTTTTGCCATTATTGGTTCTTCTCTCGCAAGCATATGGTGCCATATGGACGCGAAAAATTTATGCCAAACCGCGCTACTGGAAAGTTGCGGTCCGATATTGCTTGCGGCGATATGGAGACCACCCTCAGCCGCATGACATTCTAACGACCCCAATTCGCTGGGATTGATTAGAAAATACCGACGAATTGCGAAGAAGAAGACGATTGAAAGTCAGGCATACGCATTTTCGGAATCGCCGCTGAAGGGGCGTTTCTTGTGCATATCCATAATGTCCGCATCTGGCCGGATGGCATGGCCCCAATAGAACGGACCATTCAGCTGAGTCCTAATGTCCGGTTTTGGCCGTTAGCAGCCCATGAACCCAGATATATCTGGCACACTGAATGTCTGGATTCGGTGCGAGCGGACATGCGTTCCAAAGCGCCGGCACAAGGGGCCAGGGAGCGTCCGCTAGAAGGCCTTGCTTCGGTTTGGTGGACAGGTTGTGACTGTCCGACGCCCATCTTTTCGAAGGCATCGGGGCTAATGTTACCAAGTCGGCCATGTCGGCGTATGCGGTTGTAGAAGCACTCG
>CAMYMN010000177.1 GCA_947259395.1 uncultured Gammaproteobacteria bacterium
ATAGGGGGGCGCCTCACGACGCCACCCCTCCGACACCACCGGGCATACGGGTCCGTACCACGGCGGTTCGCTAAAGTTGAATGCTAACGCGCGGATCCAAGCGCGGAAGCCCCAATGCATCGAAGTAACCATTATTGAGCGCAATAAGAACACCAGGCGAGTGGCTGAGGCGCCAAGGCCCTTTCGCACTCCAGGCCGTCGTGTTAGCCAGTTCACGATCGACGCCCAAACGGATCAACTCCGCTTTGCGCCGACGATACACCTTCCATTGTTTCCATAGCACGCAACGCAGACGATGACGTATCCAACTGTCCAGGTCACGTAACACCGACGGGGTTTCGCAAAAGCCAAAATACCCGCGCCATCCCGTTAGGTAGGTCTTCAGTCGTCGCACCCGCTCCGCCATGCTGATACTCCAGTTACGCCGCGTCAGCTGGCGTACCCGGGCTCTGAACCGCCGCAGCGATTCCGGAGCAATCTTGCGACGATTCGCCAACCTACCCCCGGTAAACGTGAATCCCAGAAATTTGCGGTTCTGCGGCATATCGACCGCACTCTTCGCTTCATTGACCTTCAACTTCAGCCGATGACTAATAAAGCGCGTGAGGCTGTCTTTGACACGTTCGCCCGCGCGCCGGCTGTTGACGTAAACGTTACAGTCGTCGCCATAGCGCACGAATCGGTGACCGCGCCGCTCCAGCTCCTTGTCCCACTCGTCCAAAACCACATTCGATAAGAACGGCGACAGCGGACCGCCTTGCGGCGTCCCTTCCGTCGGTATACTGACCAAACCGTTCTCCAGAATGCCCGCTCGCAGATACGCACGGATTAGCTTCAATACCCGCTTATCCGCGATCTGCCGCGCGAGCCGACTCATCAGCCGATCGTGATTGACCCGGTCGAAAAAGGATTCCAAATCCAGATCTACCACTATCCCGTAGCCCGACTTCAAGTACGATTGGGCCTTGGCTATTGCCTGATGCGCCGATCGACCCGGCCTGAACCCATAACTCGATTCAGAGAAGGTCGCATCCCAGCGGCTCTGTAACACTTGCAGCAGCGCCTGCTGAATGAACCGATCCAACGCACACGGTATACCCAGCTTGCGCTTCTCCTTGCCCTTCCCCGGCTTCGGGATCGCCACCCGTTTCACCCGTTGTGGGATATACCTCCCTTGTAACAACGCTTCCTTGATCCGGAGCCAATGCACACGCAGATAATCCGCCAGCTCATCGACCTCCATGCCGTCCACCCCTGGACTCCCTTTGTTGCTTTGAACTCGCTTTAACGCCGATCTCAGATTATTTCGATCGCCTGTCACTTCCTCCATCAGATCCAAACCAAACATCGGGCTTTCAGCTACCTGGTTCGTTATGGGCAAATCAGCCTTCGCCCCGCGTCCCCAAGGCTTCACCTCAGCTCCCCGGTTGGAGGTTCGTCTTCGAACTTGTCTGCCTTTCGCATTACCCATAAGAACCAGACCCTAATCACCACTCTCTACCGTTCCGGCCTTCAGCATGCTTCCCGCCCGCCTACTATGCCTTCTGCTGATTCCTGCACCGCACTATACAACCTCTCGATTGCACCAGTCCCGATTCCGAGACAGCCATACAGGCCTCCCGGGGTAAGCCGATTCCTACACTGACCTTCAGTACACAACCGCTGAATTTACGCAGCCGGCCCTTGGTGAATACGGACTTCGTCATCTGATGCCAACTCGTCCGGCCTTCGCGCCTATTTATCCAGTTCCTGTCCGTCGGCTCGTACCTTTGCTCCACGCTTCCTTCAGACCCCGCCTCACAACGACGCCCTTGCGCTTCGCTACCCTTCACCTCCACCAGGTTGGGAGAGGGACTTCCACCCTCCAAGTCAGCCGGCATGCCCGGC
>CAMYMN010000178.1 GCA_947259395.1 uncultured Gammaproteobacteria bacterium
CGAGTAGCGGTCACCACGATTTGAGCACGATGGTCTTTTTGGGGATCACAACAGGTCGGGCTCCGATTCTGCAGCAAAACACCTGCCTACTTATCTTATCCCGGTAGTTGCATAAATACGTGGGTAATTTTGAAGTAAACTGTTTTATTTGTTGACTCTGCGCCCTGTCGTACCACGGTTGCTGGAGTGCACCCATAGTGAGATCCAGATTAGGCAATAAAGTGCGTTCAGAAAATCGCGAGCAGTGATAAAAAAACGGCCTCTAACTTGGTAAAATTGGTGAACGCCAATCCACAAACAAAACCAAAAGAGACCGTCGCCGTGAAGTGTAGCAAAGCCGCTATTCATCGTAAAACCCACCGCATTCCCGAGATCAAGTTTGAGGATCAGCGACTGACCTCGTTCGCCGGCTTGGTGGTGTTCCAGTCGCTGTTCCAACGTATCGGCCTGAAGCAGCAACTGGCCGGATGTTTCCGCCACCTGAACGTCAGCCCGATCTATGGCCACAGCGTTGTCGTTCTGTTGTTGACGGTCCATCTCCTGTTGGGTTATCGGCGGCTGCAGGATATGCGTTATTACCGGGATGATCCCATGCTGTGCCGCCTGCTGGGGCTGGAACGCCTGCCGGATGTAGCGACCGTCAGCCGCGCCTTGGCCGTGATGGACAATCCGAGTGTCGATCGGCTGCGGCAGCTCAGCCGGCAACGAGTGCTGGAACAACTCCGTGGTTTGGGACTTGCCCGCGTCACGCTGGACTTTGATGGCTCGGTCGTATCCACCGGTCGTTTCGCAGAAGGCACGGCGGTGGGTTTTAACCGCAAGAAGAAAGGACAGCGCAGCTATTACCCGCTGTTTTGTACCGTCGCCCAGACCGGCCAAGTGCTGGATGTCTGGCATCGGCCGGGTAATGTGCACGATTCCAACGGCGCCCAGGCGTTCATCCTGGCCTGTATCCAAGCAATACGCGCCATGTTGCCGCATTGTGCCCTGGAAGCGCGCATGGATAGCGCTTTTTTCAGCGACGACATTGTCAGCATGCTGGACGCCCAAGGGGTTCAGTTCACTATCAGTGTCCCGTTTGAACGCCTTACCGCGCTCAAGGCAATGGTCGAGAACCGGAAACGCTGGCGTCGCCTGAACCGACAGTGGAGCTTTTTCGAATCGAACTGGAAGCCGTCGAGCTGGAACGATCGCTACCGCTTTGTGTTGGTCCGCAGCCACAATCGGAAACAATATAAAGGCGCTGTTCAGCTGGATCTGTTTGTCCCCTATCAATACGGCTACGACTTTAAGGCGATCGTCACCAACAAACGCCTGTCGGTCAAAAAGGCGCTGGCCTTCCACCACGGACGCGGCGCTCAGGAAGGCGTATTTGCTGAACTCAAGTCGCACACCCAAATGGACTATGTGCCGACCCGCAGAAAGGCTGGCAATCAAGTCTACCTCCTCGCAGCGGTGCTGGCGCATAACCTCAATCGGGAATTGCAGATGCGCTGTTATACCCAACAAAGAAACACCACGGAAAAGCGCGCACCCCTGTGGCAATTCGAGCAACTGGGCACATTGCGGCGCAAACTCATCCAACGTGCCGGGCGGCTGACCAAGCCACAGGGAAGACTTACTCTGACTATGAGCGCCAACCCCACCGTGAAATCCGAGTTGTTGCATTACCTGGAGACTTTGAAACAAGCCGCTTGACCCAACTTGTATGAAGATTTATGCAATGATTGGGTTATGTCAAGCAGTAGCGTAGCGTTCCATATCGATTTCGTCTTCGTGCCGCCTGGCTTTTGCCAAATTATACGCGGCTTGCATACGTAGCCAACTATCGGCGCTACCGCCGAACGCCTTTTCGAAAGGTTGTGAGTCT
>CAMYMN010000179.1 GCA_947259395.1 uncultured Gammaproteobacteria bacterium
AAACGACCGAAATCGTGTTCTAGTGTCTGACCCAAGCGTTTGGCAGTCTCGAAATTACTGTCGTAGGAGCACAATCCCACGCCGTTAGCATCAACCGCTCGATAGTCGAATAAGATATGGACAGTATCTGGGCGGCCAAACTTCTCCCTCAACAAATAAGTAGATCTATCCTCATATCCGATTGTCTAACGTCAGCGCCTATGGAACAAATTAGCGGGATTGCATAAGGGAGGATTTTTGACTCATCGTAACCACCAAGGAGTGAAGATGAGACATAAATCCGGGCCACGGGGCACAGCCTCTGAGAAGGCCATCAAAGACATCCGCCGCGCGACGCGCAAACAGTACTCGGCCGAAGAGAAGATCCGCATTGTGCTGGATGGGCTGCGTGGCGAAGAGACCATCGCAGAGCTATGCCGGCGCGAGGGGATCGCCCAGAGCATCTATTACAAGTGGTCGAAGGAGTTCCTGGAGGCTGGCAAGCGCCGGCTTGCCGGTGATACGGCGCGGGCAGCATCGACCGGTGAGGTCAAGGATCTGCGCCGTGAGGCGCGTGAGCTGAAAGAGGTTGTCGCCGAACAGGCGCTTGAATTGCGGCTCCTCAAAAAAAGCATGATCGCGGATGGGGGCGACGAGGAATGAGATACCTCGCATCAGAAAAACTTGAGATCATCAGGCTGGTTGAACAATCCCATCTGCCGGCCAAACGCACGTTGGACAAGCTGGGCATTCCTCGCACCACCTTCCATCGCTGGTATGACCGGTATCAGTCAGGTGGGCCAGAGGCACTGAAGGACCGGCCAACCAGACCGTCACATGTCTGGAACCGTATCCCTGATGAGGTCCGCGCCCGGATCATCCTGCTGGCGCTGGATGAGACGGAACTATCACCGCGTGAACTGGCGGTGCGGTTCACCGATACACAGGGCTATTTTGTCTCTGAAAGCTCGGTTTACCGGCTTTTGAAGGCCCATGACCTGATCACCAGTCCGGCGTTTGTCGTCATCAAGGCGGCCGATGAGTTCCGTGACAAGACCACGGCACCAAACCAGCTGTGGCAGACCGACTTCACATATCTGAAGGTCATCGGTTGGGGTTGGTTCTATCTCAGCACAATCCTTGATGACTACTCGCGCTACATCATTGCCTGGCAATTGTGCACGACGATGAAGGCTGAGGATGTCACCGATACCCTGGAGTTGGCCTTGCAAGCATCAGGATGTGATCAGGCCAATGTCGTTCACAAGCCGCGATTGCTGTCCGACAACGGGGCCAGCTACATCTCCGGCGATCTGGCCGAATGGCTGGAGGACAGGGATATGGGCCATGTCCGTGGAGCGCCGTATCACCCGCAGACACAGGGCAAGATCGAGCGCTGGCATCAAACCTTGAAGAACCGCATCCTGCTCGACAACTACTTCTTCCCGGCAGACCTCAAAGCCCAGATCGAGGCGTTCGTCGATCACTACAACCACCAGCGCTATCATGAGAGCCTGGACAATCTCACCCCCGCCGACGTCTATTTCGGGCGTGGCCAAACCATCCTACTGCAACGAGAAAGGATCAAACGAAAGACACTTGAAACCCGGCGCTTGCAACACCGCAAATCCGCCGCCTAAAATGACCAACCAGATGAGCCAGATACTCTCTTAGCTCAGCCTGCAAATTGTCCCAAAGCATTTGACGACGGACAAGCCATGGATCATTGTCATCGAACCTTGGTAGTCTTGCTGATCCTTCATTGCGACACCAACCGGAGGCCGGTTACATGACCCTGCATTTCCCGCTGATGATCCTTGTGCTCATTGTCTACAACATCCTGGTCTTCTTCACCG
>CAMYMN010000180.1 GCA_947259395.1 uncultured Gammaproteobacteria bacterium
GCATGACCAATGAAGTAATCGCGGCCATTCCCTTTTGGGGGGAACTAGTGCTTCGGGACTGGCAATCGCGAAGCAGTTTCTTGTGACCGCGACTCGCTAGCCCAGCAGCGCCTCGGCCTTCTCGAGGTTTCGGGCCGCGCGTTTGGCGTGGAGGGGGGCGTCCGCCTCACGAAAAACCGCTAGGGCGGCGCGGTGCAGCTCCGCGGCTTCCCGCGCTTGGGCGGGGTCCGCCTGGCGCGCCGCCAGCGCGCGGAGGGCAGCGCCCAGGCTGTCCGACGTCAGCGCCCTTGGAACATTTTGAGAGCATTTTTTAACTGAGTGTTTTTAGGCTCGTCCTCACCACTGAGGAGTGCCACATGGGACGTAAAACGGAAGCTGCTGACCGCAGCATCAAGGGCATCAGACGCCAGACGCGGAAGCGGTATTCGGCCGAGGAGAAGATCAGGATCGTTCTCGCCGGGCTGCGCGGCGAAGACAGCATTGCTGAGCTGTGCCGCCAGGAAGGTATCGCGCAGGGCATGTACTATAGCTGGTCGAAGGAGTTCCTGGAGGCGGGCAAGAAGCGACTCGCTGGCGATACTGCGCGCGCGGCGACCTCAGATGAAGTTAAGCACCTGAAGCGCGAGGCCCTGGACCTCAAAGAGGTTGTTGCAGAGCAGGCCCTGGAACTGCGACTGCTTAAAAAAAGCATGATCGGGGATGGGGGCAACGACACATGAGGTATCCCGCAACCGAGAAGCTTGAGATCATCCGTATTGTCGAGCAATCACATCTGCCTGCAAAGCGGACACTGGATATGCTCGGCATTCCGCGAACCACGTTCTACCGTTGGTACGACAGGTACCTCACTGGTGGACTGGACGCATTGGAAGATCGTAAGCCAATGCCCGGTCATGTCTGGAACCGGATTCCCGATAATATTCGGCAGCAAGTCGTCGACTTCGCCCTTGATGAGCCTGAACTAACGCCGCGCGAACTAGCTGTGAAGTTCACCGATACGAAAAGATACTTCGTCTCAGAATCTTCCGTGTATCGGATGCTCAAAGCGCTCGACTTAATCACAAGCCCCGCGTTCGTCGTCATCAAGGCTGCGGATGAGTTCCACGATAAGACGACCGCGATTAATCAGCTTTGGCAGACGGACTTCACTTACCTGAAGGTCATAGATTGGGGCTGGTTCTATCTGTCCACCATCCTCGATGATTACTCGCGCTACATTATCGCCTGGAAGCTTTGCACCACAATGAAAGCTGAGGACGTAACCGACACGCTTGAACTCGCGTTGCAGGCATCCGGTTGTGACAAGGCCAACGTCAGACACCGACCACGACTGCTATCTGACAATGGCTCATCGTACATCTCCGGCGATCTGGCAGAGTGGCTCGATGAGAAATCCATGGATCATGTTCGAGGTGCACCATATCACCCGCAGACCCAAGGCAAAATCGAGCGGTGGCATCAGACGCTCAAGAACCGCGTCCTGCTGGAAAACTACTTCCTGCCCCGTGATCTCAAATCCAGCATCGACGCATTCGTGACGCACTACAATCATGAGCGCTATCACGAAAGTCTCAACAACGTGACGCCCGCCGACGTCTACTTCGGGCGCGACAAGGTCATCTTATTGGAAAGAGAAAGGATCAAACGACAGACATTCGAAACACGACGCTTGCAACATCGCCAAGCCGTAGCCTAACAATGAAACCGATGAGCCAATCACTCAATTAGCTTAAGAACTCAACTGTTCCAAATCATATGACGACGCACACTGCGACCGATGGCCTTGTTCTGATCCTGCACGACACGACGGAGTTCTCTTATCAGCGCGAGAAT
>CAMYMN010000181.1:0-2026 GCA_947259395.1 uncultured Gammaproteobacteria bacterium
AATGATCTCGCGCACGCCGTTTTCGCGGCGCGTCGGGTCAGTCGGTGTATGTATTGGTAGTGGTACGCGGGTCATGATGGAGGTGCCCGAACGGGTGGTGTACGCGGTAGGGTTTCGATGATGGTCATGGTGGCGCCGCAAACTGGGCATATATAGGTACTGTGGGGTGTGTTGTTGTTGTCGTTGTCATTTGTGGATTTGGCTTTGTGTTGTTGGTTGGTATGGTGGATGAGCAGTGTGCGCAGTCGTTTCAGGTTTGGATTACGTACGGGGTTGGCGAGCAGTCCGAAGTGCTGGATGCGATGAAAGCCTTTGGGGAGGACGTGGATGAGGAATCGGCGGATGAACTCCTCGGTCTTCAGGGTCATCGTCTTATAGCGTTTGTGGTGCTTGGCACGATAGTCCTTCCATTTAAACGTAACACCGTGTTGATCATAGGCCACGAGTCGGCGATTGGATATGGCGACGCGATGGGTGTATCGGGAGAGGTATTCGAGCACGGCCTCAGGTCCGGCAAAGGGGCGCTTGGCGTACACCACCCAGTCGATGTGGCGTAGGGGTGTGAGGAAATCGGCGAAGGCTTCCGGATTTGCGAGGGCTTGATGCTGGCCATAGCACTGCAGGCGACCTTGTCGATGAGCCGTATTCAGTTGTTCGAGGAACACCCGTTGGAAGTATCGCGACAGCACGCGCACGGGCAGGAAGAAGCCGGGTTTGCAGGGCACCCATCGGGTTCCATCGGGGGACAATCCGCCGCCGGGGACGATGCAATGCAGATGGGGGTGATGGGTCAAGGCCGAACCCCAGGTATGGAGTACGGCGATAAATCCCAGGCGTGCACCCAAGCGTTTGGCATCGGCGGCGATGGTGAGCAAGGTCGCGGCGGTGGTCTTAAACAACAGGTCGTAGACCACCTTAAACAACAGGTCGTAGACCACCGCTTGGTTCTGATAGGCGATATCGCCGATGGCGGCGGGTAGCGTAAATACGACGTGGTAGTACGGGACCGGCAGGAGCTCGGCTTTCCGATCGGCGAGCCAGCGTTTGGCGGCGGCACCCTGGCACTTGGGACAGTGCTGGTTACGACACGAGTTATAGGCAATCTGCTGCGTGGCGCAGCGATCGCAACGCAATACGTGGCCACCGAGCGCGGCGCTGCGGCAGCGCTCGATGGCCGACATGGTCCGGAGCTGACCGAGGCTGATATGTCCTGCGTTGTTCTCCCGCCACGCCGGCCCGTGGTCGCGGAAGATGTCCGCGACCTCCCACGGCGGCCGGCCCATGGCCGGGGATCAGTTCAGGGACTTAGGATCCAGATACTCCAAGGGGCCTTTGACCTCGCGCAACAGACTCGCTGCCACCTGGCTGTAGCGGGCGGTATTCTCGAGCTTTTTGTGGCCGAGCAAGACCTGGATGATGCGGATATCCTCGTGGTGCTCGAGCAAGTGTGTGGCGAACGCATGCCTTAAACTATGGAGCGACACGCGCTTGTCGATCTCGGCGGCGCGGCGCGCCAAGTGAAACGCCCGATTCAACTGCCGGGTGGACATCGGGTTCACCGGATTCTGGCCCGGAAACAGCCAGCCGCCGGGGAGCAGTTTGTGCTGCGCCCGGCCCTGGCGCCACCAGGCGCGCGGCGTAGCGGTCTTTCTTACCTTTGCCCTGTTCGACGTGCAGCACCATGCGTTCGTTGTCGATGTCGGGCACCTTGAGGTGTACGACCTCGCTGGCGCGCAGGCCGGCCCCATACGCCACGCCCAGCGCGGCTTGGTACTTGCGACTACCGGCGGATTGCAGCAGCCGCGTCACTTCTTCCACGCTCAACACTTCGGGCAACTTGCGCGGCTCGTAGACGTGGCGCATCTTCTTCATCGCCTCGGGGCGATCTACCGTCACTTCGAAGAAAAACTTCAAGCCGGTGATCTGCGCGTTCAAACTGACCCGCGAGACACCCTGTTCAACGAGGTGTAATTGATACCGCCGTAAATCCTCCGCCTTGGCGGTGTCGGGGGATCGCCCATAAAAC
>CAMYMN010000181.1:2123-3944 GCA_947259395.1 uncultured Gammaproteobacteria bacterium
ACAACCTCAACACAGGACAGACCCATCCTCATTGACTTAATCCAAACTTACAGCACTTCCCCTAACACACCCCCAGCTACCGCGCTAGCGGTTTAGTCCTCCGGCCCACTTCCGCCATTCGAGGTTCGGCACGTGAGCATCCGGTATCTGCTCGTAAGCGGACATTTCAAACAGTTGCGCAATTAAAGAACGGATTCCGACCGAGGCTGTGCCGAAGCTTGAAGGCAACGTTCGCCAGATTCGCCGACCTCGACAGGCATATCGAAGGAGATCCTGTTAAGCTGTATCAACAACCAAAGCAGGGACTCGAGTCACGCTAATCTATCCACAGACAGGGAGAAGTGTTCCGATTCGGGCACGGCGAATTACGAACGCCACCGCCCTGAGCAAAACCTTCTTTTTACACAACCACAGTAGATCGTGACGTCCCAGAAACAAAGCGTTTATTCTAGCCACTCACTCGCAGGGTCCGATCGAAAGTCCACTTGGCAACACCGTATTCTGGTCGCCACAGGCCTTGTCGATTTGACTCTGCGTCAGGCCCTTTGCAAGTTTGAGACTAGTTCCGCGCAGGTCAGCATTTCTTAGGTCCGCATTGCTAAGATCTGCCCTATCCAGATTCGCATCCCTCAGTAAGGCACCCTGCAGGTTGGCTCCCTCGAGTATCGCCCTCGTCAGATTTGCATTTTTCAGGTTCGCGTCGTTTAGTAAGGCGGCTCGCAGGTTGGCTCTACTAAGATTGGCCCGTTCCAGATGGGCGCGTGGTAAACGGGCATTGGCCAGATTGGCTCTTTTCAACACTGCGCGGTGCAGGTCCGCATCAGTCAGTATGGCACCGCTCAGGTCCACTCGCTTCAATTCTGATAACTCAAGTATGGCTTTCCTGAGGTCGGAACCGCTCAGGTCTGCCTTTTCCAGATCCGTTTCTCGCAATACGGCCCCGCGTAGTGTAGCCCCGCTAAGGTTGGCCTTTTCGAGCAGGGCGTTGCGCAGATCGGCTCCGTCGAGGTCCGCACCGCTCAGGTCTGCCTTTTCCAATTCCGCTTCTCGCAATACGGCCCTGCGTAGTGTAGCCTCGTGAAGGTTGGCCTTTTCCAACCTTGTGCTGCGCAAGTTGGTCCCGTTCAGGTTGGCCCATTCTAGGTTGACCTTGGTCAGATCCGACCAGCTCAAATCGACATGCCCTAGCTGGGCGCTATCCAGGTCGCAGTATGCGCAATCTCCTGTCGCCTTGAGTTTGTCGAGTGCATCCTGCTCGAAGGCATAAGCATTCACGGTCACAGCGAGCAATGTCACCATGCCAATTAGAACCCGCGTTGTTGTCATGTTTTCATCTCCCTTATGCTGATAGTAACGATATAAGTTGTCTAATTTGGAGACGTGGATGGAGTTAACTTTAATTATTGGGGCTCAGATAATACTCAGGAATCAAGCTGCCTGTCCGTGAAAAAATTCACACTCTGTCTGTGAAAAAGTTCACATTCCCTATCGCAGAAGGGATAAAGGATAGGAAAGTTCATCCCGCTACCCAGCAGCAATGTGCTTGTCTGAAGTGACTTGAGGTCATCATCCACCCTCAACCCACCGCCGCACGTACAACCCAAGCTGGGGGAGAACCTGGCTTCTCCCGCTCTTACTCATAAAGCGGGGTAGCACGACCGGAACACTTCCGGCACCGGACGTTCAAACGTTGGTTTTCTCGCGTGACAAAGGTCGGGTCATGGCCCAGAGTGTGTGAAAACGTGTTGATCGGTATACTCGATCTATAGTTTTGGCACGAGGTGATCATGAAGCGATTTATTGGAGGGGTCAGTCGAGATC
>CAMYMN010000182.1 GCA_947259395.1 uncultured Gammaproteobacteria bacterium
AAGGCGCTGCACTGTGCCTCCTGGCTATCTGTCACCTTTCTTGCATTCGCAAGAAAGCCGCCAGATACTGGTCGCAAGTTAGCTTAACGTTAGGCAGCACAGAAACGCCTAGCGGGATTTCATCTATTCTCAATGTCAAAACGGCCGCCGAAATCTGTTTCCGAAATGGAGGTTGAAGGTTTAGGCTTGGTACAACCGGGTCTGAAAGTGAAGCATCCAGTCTTTGGGCGCGGAAAAGTCTTCAAGTTGGCCATATTTGACAGTGGCGAGCGCACCATCGGCGTGCAGTTTCGTTCGCACGGCGAGAAATGGTTGGTTCCGGAATACGCCAAATTAGAGAAAAGCCTCTGGTGAGTCGCGCATCGTTCTCTCCAACACCGGAGCAATCGTGCAGGCGGCTTCAAAACATATCGAGCACGATAGGGTGCATCCTAACAAGGCGCTGCACTGTGCCTTCTGGCTATCTGTCATCCTTCTTGCATTCGCAAGAAGGCCGCCAGATACTGGTCGCAAGTTAGCTTAACGTTAGGCAGCGCCTCATGCCGGCAGCGAAATTTCTATTGCTCGTCCTTCTTGGCACGATGCTACTAAGCCCGACTCGAGCTCACGCCGATGAGTTCTCGGCAAGTGATGCCGAAGAAGGTGTAATAGATCGATTCTTGCTGATCGGTGTCGGCAATATTCGAGACCAGATGATCCGCTCCGGTACCGCTGAAGATGAGGTTGATCGCGCAATTCAACTAGCGTTGGAGGAATACGCGAGTTGTTACGTGAAGGCGGCGACCGAGCAGGCAAATGACCAGAACCTAAATCTCGAGGTGGTGCTGAAGTTTATAGGTGGTCGGGCAATTGAGGTGAGCGAACAACAAACCATCGTTGAGCTAGATCTGAAGGCCCTTAGACTGCGAAATGCTCCCTGCCAAGAGAAGTTTCTTTTGGACACGCGGTAGTGAATTGGCGGGGAGCGCAGCCTAACAAGGCGCTGCACCGTGCCTCCTGGCTATCTGTCACCTTTCTTGCATTCGCAAGAAAGGCGCCAGATACTGGTCGCAAGTTAGCTTAACGTTAGATCGCATGACCGCCCATTATTCAGTCATTGAACGCGACGGATACTTTGTCTCGCGAGCGCTGATTTCCGAACAAAGCTGCTCGCGTCTGGTCAAGGCTCTTCCAACTATCGAGGGCGCTGGATTCCGAGACCTGTTGGCGAAGGCTGAGTTCCGTCACCCGATCGCAGACATCCGAGGTTCATCCGAGACGAGACCGCTTCTTGAGGGTCTTGTTGCCGTACAGTGCACACTGTTTCACAAAACCGCTTCTAAGAACTGGTCGGTTAAACCTCACCGCGATACTGTCGTTCCAGTCGCAGGCGATGGCGATTGGGACGATACGGGAATAAAGGACGGGATGAGCACCTCTCGACCACCCAGAAGTGTTTTGGACCAATGCCTAGCGGTCCGAATTCAGCTCGATGGTGCGCCGGTTGAGGATATCTCTGTTGTTGCGGGGTCACACTTGGATGCCGAACCGAGATTGTGGAAGGATGCTACGCCCGTGCCGGTCCCTCGTGGAGGCGCGTTGATTTTTCGGCCGGCTCTTGTGCACGCCTCATCGAAACTATGCGAATCCGAGTCGAGGCGAGTGCTCCATTACTTGTTTGCACCGGCAGCATTGCCAGCAGGTTACAGTTGGTACCATGCAATCTAACAAGGCGCTGCACCGTGCCTCCTGGCTATCTGTCACCTTTCTTGCATTCGCAAGAAAGCCGCCAGATACTGGTCGCAAGTTAGCTTAACGTTA
>CAMYMN010000183.1 GCA_947259395.1 uncultured Gammaproteobacteria bacterium
TCGGTGGAGGCGGTCATGCCGCCGATCATAACAACAAGAGGGAACAGGAATGGAAGCAACTGTCATAGTGACGTTTTTGGTGCTGGCCCAGTTTGTGTTTTTCGGGGTCCAGGTGGGTGCGATGCGAGGAAAACACGGCGTCAAGGCGCCGGCAACAACGGGTCACGAAGAATTCGAGCGCATGAACCGGGTGCATATCAACACCATGGAGCAGGTCGTCGTATTCCTGCCGGCCCTCTGGATGCACGCCTTGTATGCGAATCCTCTGTGGGGCGCGGCACTTGGCGCCGTATTCATCATCGGGCGATTCCTCTATCGGGCCGAATACCTGAAGGACCCGGGTTCGCGCAGCCCCGGTTTCACCATGACGATTACAGCGTCGCTGGTGCTGCTGATCTGGGCGCTGGTTGCGGCGATCAAGGAACTGCTCTGACATAGTCTGCGAATCCGCGAGATTTGAGGCTCGCGCAGACCGATTGCCTGGACAACACTTCTCCTGTCTTTCAACAAGTTAAGGAGAAGAACAATGGCGAAATGGACCTTTGCCTTGCTGGTGCTGCTGAGCGCCGGCGTGCAGGCTGACGGCCTGTCAGAACAAGTCGATGGCTGCGCAGTACTCAATCAAATCATTTACGAGGAGGTGACGGCCGCGGGCTGGGGTATCACCAACGCGGATCTCGTGTTCACGAATTTCAACGAGCCAAGCGTGGTTGTGTGTACGAACACGACGCAGGCGGTGAGCGGGGCGTTCGCGTCTGCCCTGACCGCGATCGGTGACGACGTATCGTGGCAGGAGGACTTTGATCAGCGCGTCGACACATGCCTGAGCGGGTTTATTGAACAGTGCATGCCGCGCTACGGGGGCTTTGGGCAGCCGGCGCTGGCATCGGGTGCGCTTGTTTCGTGGCAGGCGATCAGCGGCGTTGTCGTGCAGGCGATGCCCGAAGGCGCGGCTACGGACCGGAGTATTTTCAGCAGGGAGTCGATGCGGCGAGCAGTGCGGGCGGCGCTGCGTTGAGGCCTCGCTTGCAAGCGTACAAAAAAAAGGCCCTCCCGCACGGCGGGAGGACCCTGTGTACTGCTTGGTTGGTTCGCGTTACTTGAACGTAACTTCGCGAACGAGATACTCACCCACGATGGTCCGGATTCCCGGATACGTCGGTACGATTTCATCGTTCGTTGCCTGGTTTTCTTCACCCCAAGCCTTCATGAAAGCCTCGTAGCGTTCCTTGGTCGGCTGCAGGGCACTGGCGTCCTTCATGTTAACCACAAGCACAACGTTGAAGTCCCCGCTGTTCGGCAGCTCACTGACGTAAATCGAATAGTCTTCGATCTGGCCGAGTTCCATGGCGACGTCATTCGCCGGTGCCCACGTCTTGCTCAGGCCTTCGAGATAGGTATCAATTCGGTTCGAATCGACTTTTACGGTGGTGACATTCGAAACACCTTCACTGATGTCGTAGTCAGTCCAGGGTTCGAGATCTGCTGTTGCAATACTCATAGAGCCGGCAAGCAAAACGCCGGTAATTAGCCGAAATAACTTCATTTATTGACTCCTGATGGATTTTTAGTTTTTGTTATTCGCCGTTGTCTTGCGCGACGGTCGCAGCACAGACCCTACGCACTTGTTGAAATAAAATCTACCAGTTGGAAAAAGGTCTGATGCCATGCTGATGCGACACGGATTGAAACAGGCCACCTGCTTGCCGCAGACTGTGGTGTTATGAATTTACGTCACTTGAATTGTCGATCCTGGCTGCGCATTCGGATGCCGGCAGTGCT
>CAMYMN010000184.1 GCA_947259395.1 uncultured Gammaproteobacteria bacterium
ATTTCCGGTGGATTGAATGACCGCTCCTGTTGAGAGCCGACATTCAATGTGGTCGGATGTCCGGCTAGCACTCGGAAGCCGACATTAAGCTAGAATCGTGCGAAAGGGCTGCTAGTGACCTGTAACCGCCGTTCGCTGAGGTGAACTTATTAACAAACTGCGAATGACTCATGTGTTGCTGTTCCTTTTCCTGGGGCAGCCGGTGATGGCGGATCAGCAGGGTGCAGACGACGAACTTGACGTGGCGTCGTTTGATGCCGCTGTGTCGCAAATGAGCGAAGATGCTCGCGCACCAGGTATGGCCGTTGCAGTCTTACGCAATGGGCAGATTCTCCATGCCAAGGGCTATGGCATCACCGGGCCAAATGGACAGCCTGTAACCCCCCAAACCGCGTTTCAAATCGGCTCGATCACCAAGTCCTTTGTCGCACTCGTCATCCTGCAATTGGCGTCGGAAGGTAAGCTGGACCTGGATGACCCGGTGACGCGCCATGTTCCGACATTTCGCACAGCGTCCAGGTGGCAGTCGAATCGCATCACTATTGACCATCTGGTTACACACCGCAGCGGCCTGACAACGCTGGATGGCAACAGCGCCAAAGAAGTGGACCCCGGTCTTTCAGGCCCGGCGGCAGCGGTTGCCGCACTGGCTGGCGTTCAATTGTTCGCGGAGCCGGGTACAAACTTTCAGTACTCAAACGCCAACTATGTGGTGCTCTCCCACCTGATTGAGGTGTTGGACAGTCGGCCCTTCGAACAGGCGTTGAAGGCGCGTATTTTTGAGCCTCTGGGAATGGTCAATAGCTTTGTTCAGGTTCCGCCTTCAGACGCCGTCGCCATCGCGACTGGATACCGTCTATGGTTTGGGGCACCACGACCGTGGCAGCCTGAGTCGGGGGCGGCGCCAGACCGGCGCATGATCGGCGCAGGTGGCGTCTCAGCCAGTATTGAAGACTTGGCTCGCTACGTGGAGGCGGTGCGCACCCGTGACCCGCGCATCGTGCCTAAGGGCGCGGACAGGTTGTTTGTCATTAAGCCCTTCTATGAACAGTGGGGCTATGGCTACGGTTGGTATACCGACACCGCCGGAGACGAGCCGGTCTTCGTACACTCTGGTTTTACGCCAGGATTCTTTGCCCTCGCCACAATGGTGCCCGCGAAGGGCCAGGTGGTGGTGGTGCTAACGAATATGTCAGGCCTGGCGCACGGCGATCTGCCCCAGGCCGTTACCAATGCAGCATTGGGATGGGACGCTGTGCCTGCGGCAGCGCCAATCAGCGCAAAGATCGCGATCTGGTCGGCCGCAACCGCACCACTTGGGCTCTTACTATTGCTTTACAAGACTGGACGGCGTCTGCTCTATCGTCGTCAACCCATGCGTCCTTGGGTGCGCTGGCTCAATGTCGGTGCGGTATTGGGACTGGTGGCCGGTGTTTATGGTGTATCTATCGGGTTCCAGGAGATGATGGGAGTCAGCTTCCACACCGGCTATGCTTTCTACCCAGATTTTACGGCCACAACCGTTGTGACGATGGCATTTGCCCTGCTGCTTGCCGCTGGTCGACTGGCATTGGTGGCCCGCGGAGGATGATTTGTTGGCGCGGGTCCGCTGTTGGCCGAGGCTGTGTGATAACTCGCCATGGACAGCGCCATGGTAGTCGGTGTTCTCCGTATTTTTCGTTCAGTCGACGATATCCGAGCCGATTTTTTTGGGACGAGCGCTTCTATGAAGCGATCGTCTCCATGATTTTCTTTGTTCCTACCAGGTTGATCGCTCGTT
>CAMYMN010000185.1 GCA_947259395.1 uncultured Gammaproteobacteria bacterium
GCAGTCGCTAAAAAATTATATTTTAACTTGTTGTTTTATAGCGTGGATTCAAGTTGCTAGTGCAACTGCTGGTCTAATCCCGAAAAATACCTCATTGGGTGTTTTAAAGCCAAGGCATTTTCGGGGGCGGTTATTTAACTTATCCATGACCTGTTCAAGCTGATGTTCGGTGATGGTCGTAAAATCATGTTTCTTGGGGAAGTATTGCCGAATGAGGCCATTGGTGTTTTCATTCAGGCCACGCTCCCATGATGCATACGGATGTGCAAAGTAAAATTTAGCATCGAGTGCCTTTGCAATATCACCGTGCCTGGCAAATTCCCGTCCGTTATCTGAGGTCAGTGTATGCACCCATGGCTTGAGTGTTGATAGCTGGCTAACAATCGCATCAGATACATTCTCAGCGGTTTTACGGATAACCTTGGCAATGAGTGTCAGACGAGATTTTCGCTCAACCAGCGTCACCAGCGCTTGCTGGTGATTCTTACCGATAACGGTATCAAGCTCCCAGTCACCATAGCGAGCACGTTTGTCGACAATCGCCGGTCGTTGCTCGATGGATACTTGCCCCGGTATCTGGCCTCGATAGGAGTAAACGCCGTAGCGCTTTTTGCGTTGCTTCTGACATCGCAGATACGTATACAAGCTACCCCCCGATTGCTTGTCAGCAAGGACATGTTGGTAAATCCACTCGATGCTGACACAAAGTCCGTATTCGGATTGCAACCATCCACTAATTTGCTCAGGGCTCCATTCCTCACGGAGCAGCCGCTCGACAAGCACCCAGGTATCCGGCTCGATACGGCGCGCAGCCTTTTGCTCACGCCTTTGCAGACAAAAGCGGTGCGCCTGTTGAGGACGATAGCCTCTCAGGCCAGTATTGCGGCGCAGCTCTCGACTAATCGTGGACTTATCCACACCGAGCAGCTCGGCAACTTCAGACTGTGTATGGTGTGCTTTCATTAATATCGATATCTGGTATCGTTGTTCCTGGGTAAGCTGTGTATAGCGTTTCATTGGTGCCTCTCATTCTTGTCGGAACGAAAAGCACACAGGCTAACGCAGCTTGCCCTCTTTTCCGAATCATGAGTTGCACTTACAACTTGAATTCACGTCTGATAATAATCCTGCTTCGCCATGGTCAAATTCAGCCGTCAATCGTCACACGTCGGGGCCGGGCGCCGGCAATCTAGAGGGTCGACCCCCACGCAGCCTACCGGCAACCGGCCCCATTTACCTCAAGAATCCTTACGCTTCCTTGCTTTTGCTATCGTCGTCCACTTCCTCGAAATCGGCATCGACGACCTTGTCCTCGCTGGCGGCCTCCTCGCCGGCATCGCCGCCCGGGGCCTTGGCACCGTTACCGGCGCCCTCGGTATCCTTGTAGAGGGCTTCGCCGACCTTCATCGCCACCTCCGCCAAGGCCTGGGACGCGGCCTGGATCGCCGCCACGTCCTCGCCCTCGGCGGCCTGCTTGAGGGCGGCAATCTTCTCTTCGGCGGCGGCCTTGTCCGCCGCGTCGACCTTGTCGCCGGCTTCCGATAGGGTCTTCTCGGTCTGGTGGATCAGGGCTTCGGCCTGGTTACGGGCTTCGACCAGCTCACGCCGCTTCTTGTCATCCTCGGCGTGCTCCTCGGCTTCCTTGACCATGCGTTCGATCTCATCGTCGCCCAGCCCACCCGAGGCCTGGATCCGGATAGCCTGCTCCTTGGCGGTGGCCTTATCCTTGGCGCTGACGTTGACGATGCCGTTGG
>CAMYMN010000186.1 GCA_947259395.1 uncultured Gammaproteobacteria bacterium
GGGGTTTCACCGACAGTCTGATTAAGATGCGCCATTCATCTGCCCTGGAATCGATGTGTGAGACGATAAACTGGGTATGGATGTTTGGATGGGGTGGTCGCGTCAAAGAATTGCTGGATTGGTGTCTGACCCGAATGGCACTTACTTAAGCTTCTTAGGATGCCCATATTTCCGAACATCCTCCCTGGCGATCTGCCGTGATTTGGTGAGCAACGGATACGGTTTAGGTCGTCGTTTGACCGCTCTTGGCTCGATCCGTCTCGGACGGTTGCCAACCTGTCGTTGGCTGATTAGGACAAACAGAACAGAAAGCTTCTCATCGTGATCGCCACCTATTTCATACTGACCCCAAGCGATCCAAAGCTGAAGGGCGTGTTTGAAACTGAGTTCACGGGGTAGCCTATCGGCGAGTGAGGCGGCCTGCGCCATGATCAGACGGATCAGGTTGTAGGCCAGCAGGTAGACCCAGATTTCTTTCTCGGCCATCGTCGGCGTCTTGCAGCTGAGCATCTCCATACCCAACGTGGTCTTGATGTTGCGCAGGTCCAGCTCAGCCTGCCAGCGGTCACGATACAAGGACTGCAATGCAGATTTGGGTGTTTGTTTTGGGCATAGCAGCGTTGTCACCAGGATCTTCCCACCCGTATGCAGCTCGCGCACTTTCAGGGTGTCTGGAGCCCGATCATAGTCCGCTTGCCTCATCCAGTCGGGTTTTCTCTTTGGCTTAACCAGATCAATTAAATGATCGCGCGATCCCTGCCGTTGGCCGCGACGAAAGTCGATGCTGCGACGGCGCGCGCCCTGTTGTTCAAAGACCGCATCCACGCCGCGTTTGTGCAAGTCACACAGCAGAAAATAGCTGGCGTAGTAAGCATCCCCTAACAGAATGTCACCGCTGTCCAGCGTGTCGAGCATGGATCTGAGCAGAGATTGCTCATCACCGCCTTTGCCTCGGTAGCGACCGATGGCCGCATTGAGTATTGCTCCGCTTCCCAAACAAAGTATGCCCACCATCCGGCACAACGGAAAACCCAAACCAGGTTGTTGGCTGCGCGGTTGTGGGTAAACCGCTTGGTTGGTCGGCGTGTCCGGCATCGGCACGGTCGTGCCATCGACCAATCGCACCGCTCTAGCGCGCCACAGCCACGCCGGCGGCGCTAGCTCACTCATCAACCGGCCCGTACGTTGGACCAACGTACCGACCATCTCCACCGGCAACCGTTGTCGGGCGCGGCAGTAGGCGCCTGTATGCGTGCTGCAAGCTGACAGGCCGCCCGTCACGCGCCGGATCGCGGAGTCATTCACCGCTTTCTGGCAGGAGCGATCCGCGCTCAACGCCTGCGCGAGAAACATGGATAGCGTTTCCGTTGGAGTAAACAACCTTTCGCGGTGTTCGGGCAACAGCGATTCCACCTGTTCCAGCAACTCGGGGCTGGTGAGAAGGTTGAAGAACTCGTAGCAATCACTGTTCGCAGCATGATGACGAACACGTCCTTGTTGATGCGCGCACGCACGACGGTTAGGATGCATTAAGGCCGGCTCCTGTTGTGATGGTTTGTAGTTTCGCAACTCACACCTTATCACCTTGAGCCAGTCTTACTTTATCTTTCTACTCAGTTAGTTATCCTTAAGTAAGTGCCATTCGATCCCGACCCTTATTTGCGGCGATGCCGCTTCTTGGCGATGGGCCAACGACCACATGGCCGGGGCGGAGAAACCCGGTAACACCCAACCCGGTATCGCTTACAT
>CAMYMN010000187.1 GCA_947259395.1 uncultured Gammaproteobacteria bacterium
GCATTCCAGGAACTTCGCTTCAGCCTCGTCGAGTCGTCCGAGTTCGATTAATGAGTACCCAATGCCACGCTTCGCCCTGGCAAGTTCGATCTTCTGGACGTTGTCGGGGGAGAATGCGTTGGTATTGTCTTCCGCTTCCAGGAACAGCGTTAATGCACCGTTCCAGTCTTTCTGGATCTGTCTGACGTGCGCCAGTTCTGAAGTGTACTGTGGGTTTACCGGCGACCAATGCAACGCACGATTCAAGTGAGCTTCTGCCTCCGATACATTCCCTAGGTCAAGACTGGCGTAAGCCGCAAGATAATGTGCTTCGCTACACGGGACATCCAGCACTTCCGCGGCCTGATTCTCCGACCCGGCTTTCAACAGGTAAAAGAGTGTTTCTGCAGAGGTGCGTGCAAAGTAGAGGCGTTTTTCCGAATTCTTGTAGGCAGCATCGCAGTCAGCGATGACAACGTCAAAATAGTCTTCTTTCGCCCGTTTCGCGTTCTTGGACAACTCCACAACGCCAGCCTCGAGCAATTGAAAGCCGCTATTTTCATCCGGCGTTGGCGCAGATTCAGGTGCGTTGTTCTGCGTTGCGCAGCCAGTGAGCAGCGTGAACACCAATGCTATGACAATATTTCGCATTCTACCTCCCAAGTCCACCACCAGAACCAACTCGACAGGCGCTTCCAAAAAAGGTCACCGTAGCGAACCGCCAACAATCCACAGACAACTGCTACGACAACTACGAACTTGTCGGCAGGAGCATTAGTCACTCCGACTCGGTACCGCTCTTTGTCCTTTCTGCAAGAGCCTGAATTGCGATAGCAAACACACCCAACATGCCCCCGCAAATTACTCCGCCGCATGCGCCGAGAACTACAGCCACGCGTTGAGGGTTGGGTTGCGCCCAGAAGACCAGACCTGCGAAGAATTCCGGCGCGAGCATTCCGGCTGCGAATCCGAACGCCGCACCGAGAATCATTCCCAAGGCGGCCACAGTCGTCACAGCAAGAACGACAGGTATCACCGTGAGTTGGATTTTCAATTTAGGATAGCCACCAAACGTTAAGCTAAATGCGACCAGTATCTGGCGCGGCCGTTGCGGATGCAAGGGCCGTGACAGATAGCCAGGAGGCACTGTGCAGCGCCTTGTTAGCTGCCCGTTGGCGACGTGGCTGACATTCCAAGGTCTCGCTTGAGTCGCTCAGTCGCCGCGGCGCGGTCGTAAGGCGGCTGTGCGTGACTAACCTCGACGGTCGCCACGATCTTTCGGGCCTCATCCTCGTTACCCGCGCGCAGCTCAGCCTCGGCAAGACCTAGTGCAACCATCGGCTGCTCCCAGAGGTTGGACACCGAACGGTAGGCCAACGCCGCCTGCTCCCACTGTCCGATTGCGCCTTGGCTATAGGCCAGCATGGTCTTGACCTGGTCGGACTGGGAATACTCAAGATATTTCGTGCACTGCTCAATGCACTTTCGATAGTGACCAAGCTGATAACGAAAGTAGGCGGCGTTGGCATGATGTTCTTCAGGTGTTCTACCGATGACCCAATAGCTAATCTCGTTAAAGGCCAGACGGCTGCGTGCCACGATGTTTTTGAGCACTCTGTTCTCTTTCTACTTGGAAGGTTTGGCCGGGCGGCTAACGTTAAGCTAACTTGCGACCAGTATCTGGCGGCTTTCTTGCGAATGCAAGAAAGGTGACAGATAGCCAGGAGACACGGTGCAGCGCCTTGTTAGG
>CAMYMN010000188.1 GCA_947259395.1 uncultured Gammaproteobacteria bacterium
ACTGGCAACGACGGTCTGTACCAGATTACGCTGTTTCGGATTCAGATCAGTCTGCAATAGCAGATCTGCAGTACCCGTCACCGTGTTCATCGGCGTGCGGATTTCGTGGCTGACGTTGGCGAGAAACTCGCTTTTCGCGCGACTTCCTTCCTCGGCCTCCCATTTGGCCCGCTCTAAGTTCCGTAAATTATCCGTCCGCTGCCGATCATAGTGCTTAATAATCCGGTCGGCACGCCGCACGATCACCAGTAGCACAGTGTAGAGAACCATCAACACCGTTATGAGCAACGCGGACTGCGTCACGGTATCCCGGCGCTCTTTTGCGATCTCTTCGGTCAGGTCACTGTATAACTCGACCACACCAATCGGTTGACGCTGTGGAGACCGTAACGCGACGTAGGTCTGCAGGATATTTTCGACGCCGGGGCCAAACTCAGGCTCGCGCTCGCTTGAAACGACGCTGCTGAAAACTCCTCGATCCAACGTTTTGCGCACTCGTTCCAAAGTGCCATGCTCGTGATGCTCGGCCTCGCCCCGAGAGGAGAATAGTTCATTGCCCGCCAAGTCGAACAACTTGAGTTTTAGAACCTTGGTGTCAACGAACAACCGCTCCAATGCTTGCCGTAACCGCGCCCGGTGCCCGGCTTTTTCGTCCTCGCTTTGCTCAGTAGTGGGACGCAGGAGGGGGAGATAAAGCTCCGCCAACGAATTCTGTAGCAACTGTGCGAGGACGACGTGCTGGCGCTCACCGATTTCAGTATGGTCTTTGTTCTCCATTGCGTAGATGAGCCACGCCGTCAGCATCGCTGCTGAGAGAAAGGCAATCAATGCGCCGATCGCAAATTGTAGAAGCAACTTATACATGCCCAATAATCGCGATTCTACTGATAGTAAGAATAGCGTTAGAAAGCAAAGATGATTCCCCGCGCGTAAGCGCGGGGAGATTCAATTTATTTGCCGTTTCGAACGGCCGGGGGTACGTCGCTCGATTCGCTTACACGGGATTCTTTGTTGTTTTCGCTCGGTGTTTACGAAAATGCAAAACGAACCAGAACATTGAGCCCTCGCCGGGTTTACTCTTCACCCCGATCTCGCCCCCCATCTCCTCGACCAGCCGCCGGCTGACGGCCAGCCCCAACCCGATACCGCCGTGGCGCCGTGTGGTCGATCCGTCGGCCTGCATGAAGGGTTCAAACAACCGCTTCTGATCTTGCTTTGAAATACCAATTCCGCTGTCCTCGACAACGAATCGATACCAGACCTGGTCGTCGTCTTCTTTTGCAAACGAGGTCGCTATCGTCACTTGTCCACGCTGCGTAAATTTGATGGCGTTGTCGACCAGGTTGGACAGAAGCCGATGCAGGCGATCGGCGTCTCCGCGTACTGCCTCGATCTTCGGGTCACCCAGGCATCCTAGAACCAGACCTTTGGCTGCGGCAACGCCCTCGAACTCTCTTTCCACTTCGTGGACGACATCGTGAGGATGAAAGGTTTGCTGATTGAGTACCGGTTCGCCCGCTTTGATGCTGGACACGGCCAATATCTTGTCGATCACCTTGAGCAGTCCCTCGCCACTGGCAACGACGGTCTGTACCAGATTACGCTGTTTCGGATTCAGATCAGTCTGCAATAGCAGATCTGCAGTACCCGTCACCGTGTTCATCGGCGTGCG
>CAMYMN010000189.1 GCA_947259395.1 uncultured Gammaproteobacteria bacterium
TGTTCGACATCGATAAGCCGGGTGATGCAGTAAGTTAACATTTCATCCGCGGAGCGTGTATTGCCGTGCGGCCTGAGGGTCGTAGGCCGATGTAATGGTCTCCTCCCTCTTTTTAACGGCGTCGTAATGCGCCAGGATGGGGATGTATTAAATCCATCAACGAAAGAAGAAGGAGACCGAGATGCAGATTACAACGATGGGCTTGGATATAGCAAAGCACGTGTTTCACCTGGTGGTGTGTGACGGTCGGGGAAAGGTGGTGAAGAAGAAGAGGTTGCGTCGTTCGCAGCTATTGAGTTATTTCGCACAATTGCCGCCGATGCTGATTGGAATGGAGGGGTGTGCGAGTGCGCACTACTGGGCGCGGGAGTTGACTGCTCAGGGCCACCGTGTGGATTTGTTGCCGGCGCAGTACGTGAAGGGGTATGTGCGAGGCAATAAGAACGACTACAACGACGCGCTGGCGATTGCCGAAGCGGTGCGTGGTCCCGAGATGCGTCGGGTCCCGATCAAGACGGCGGCGCAACAAGACGTGCAGGCGTTGCACCGGTTACGGGAAGGACAGATCAAGGTGCGCACCGCGCACGCGAACCGGATACGCGGGTTATTGGCGGAGTACGGGATCATTGTGTCGCAGGGACTGAATAGCCTACGCCGCCGGATACCGGAGGTCCTCGAAGACGGAGACAACGGTCTGAGTCCGCTGTTTCGGGAGTTACTGGTGCAGAGTATGGATCAGTTCCGTGTTTTGGACGACGAGGTACAAGCCTACGATCGGCGGGTACAAGCGCACAGTCGATCGGATGAGGATTGTCGCCGGTTACAGACGATACCGGGATACGGGCCGATGGTGGCGAGTGTATACGCGAGTTACGTCGGCGACGGGCGGGGGTATCGTCGGGGTCGTGATGTGTCGGCGAGTGTGGGGGTGGTGCCGCGACAACACAGTACGGGGGGTAAAGCGACATTGCTGGGTATCAGTAAACGGGGAGATCGGTATGTGCGGTGTTTATTGGTGCACGGGGCGCGGTCGGTGGTACGGGCCGCGGCCCATAAAGACGACCCGTTAAGCCGTTGGATTAATCAACTACGCGAACGACGGGGTGTGAACAAAGCCACGGTCGCACTGGCCAACAAGATGGCGCGTATCGGCTGGGCGGTGATCCGCACCGAACGCGACTATCAACCGGTGTAACCCTGGCGGCGACACGAGCGGCATAGACTCATGAACCGAATTGCTCTTACCTAAGGTTGCGGGATTCACGTGCCCATGATGACAACACAGGTCAAACCGGCGTATCGAAAACCTGATCTAACCGAAGGCTCTAAAGCCGATAGGCCGTTAAGGACGATGCGCGCGTCTTTCATCGAGGCCAGAGGCATACGCCTCGCCAACAGGCCGGATATACGGACGCAACCTGATTCTTCGTCATTACCAACATGTGACCTTGCCCAACGGGAGGAGACCATATACGGTTAGAGGCAGAGCCGAAAACCGGCGACCGGTCGAAACTCAACTGATTTACCGAACCGGTAAACAAAGTTGTACACATTTACCGAAATCGGTTTGAGCACAGCCATGTACGTCGCGGAGTCTTTGGAATAAATTATATTAATGATCTAATTCATTGAATTGT
>CAMYMN010000190.1 GCA_947259395.1 uncultured Gammaproteobacteria bacterium
TAAACCCCCAAGAGGTCCGACCGCCTCGTCGCTAGTGCAAGTGCTCGTTAGTGCGCGGCACCCGATCATTCTTGCGCGACACTGGTGTGTAACCTGTCCCATTGAATGATCCACAATGACACCTATCAGGTCGGATCGAACAAGAGGAGTGTGTGTCCCAACGGTGCAAACAACCCAACGTGCGATAACCGAAAGGACCCTCGACTTCCCAGGCAGCCACCGTGTTAGTTAGACGTGAGGTGCGAGTACACAGTGCACGGTGAAGAAGTAGAGGAGAGTACCCACCGAAAAATTCTCTCCGGAGATCATGGCGCTAACAGCTACCGGCGATGTTGGTTGAACGCAGGTGCGGGCAGGGAGAGAATTTTGGAACAGCGAAAGGTGAGACCCCTGTAGTGTATGTGAACGCAGGCGAGATGACGGAAGAAGACAAACACAACCGACAGCTCAGACGGGCGATATCATCCATGAATCGGTCCCTGGGGTAGACCGGGCCAGCCAAGGAGTCAGACGATCAACTGGTGTAGTGGCTAGCTGGCATGGATGAACGGGAGGTGAAGCCAAACTCGAAGAGTGATGTGGGGAGGAAGCCCGTCCCTCGCAAAAAATAGTAATACTTAACACCTAAAACCGTGCTGTAAGGTGCGTAATGTACACTTCAGCCGACCACTTTCCCCGCGGCCACGATAGGGCCGAGGGTGTGCAGATTGCCGAGCAGGAAGGAGACGTCTCGTAGATAGTGGTCGGTGAAGGTGGTATGTTGCTTCCAGACACAGGTGCCCAGCACGTCCTCCAAACTAAAGGTAGACTGTACAGCGAGGGAAGCAGCAATCGCTCTTGCCTCATGTGCCGAAATGTCTCTGAGTAGGAGATCCTGGTGAGTTGCAGTGCGGTAGACGAAACGGATCAATTGTTTGGTCCAGGAGGAGAGTGTGTTCAAACTCAATTCGGACGTGGACGCCGGATTGAAAGGGATGAACAGCCTCTTACGGTCCTTGCGAAATGCAGCCGTACGGTGACGATAGTGCCGCACGGCCCGAACTGGGCAGAGCAACCTGTCCGGCTCCCGACGGGACGGGCCGATAGCGTTGGTGAGGGCGGGTATGATGATGGGCTGAAACCTGGCACCGCCCTCAGCGGCATCAATGTGCTTGGGTAGGTAGTCCAGTGCAGGGTAGGCGATCAATTCGCCGGATATCTCCCGGGAGAAGACCCTGTCATTCGCAATAGCGTGGACGTCACCCCTCCTGCGACCCGATGCAAGAAGAAGAAGAAAGTAGGTCTTCCAAGACAACTCACGAAAGGCAGCGACGTCCAAAGGCTCGAAGGGGTGTTTGATGAGAGCCGTCAAGATCAGACTCAGGTCCCATTGAGGCATGACCCGTGGATTACGTGGCCTCTCGAGGCGAAAAGAACGGAAGAGCTGCGGGATGACGACACTGGAGTCCAGGTCAGACCGACCGCGAGAACGAAGGGTCTGTTGAATGGCGGAGCGGTAAGCTCCCACTGTAGAGACAGCGCGGCCGAGATTAAATATGTGCAGGAGAAATTCCGCAACATTTTGTTCGGAAGCGTCGACTGGGCTGACATCGTTCATGTTGCACCAGTTGACGAAGACTTGCCACTT
>CAMYMN010000191.1 GCA_947259395.1 uncultured Gammaproteobacteria bacterium
GAGCCATTCCGTTTTCACCTAATGGAGCCATAGCGTTTTCACCTAATGGAGCCACTTCGTTTTCACGCTAATGGAGCCACCCCGAGTGGTTAGGTGATCAAACGCAGTCGTCGTTTTTAGGCTCGAACCATTGAATTGACCGGGTATGATAACGTAAATTATTTTTCGCACATTTAGATGAAGGAGGTGGTCCCGGTCTGTTAAAACTGTTGTCGACGAAAACCACAGTACAGACCAAAGAGGACCACCATGAAAGACGATAGCACGAAAGCATTGGGCAAGGTTATTCGAATTGACGAGGGCGAGATCCGCGGCCATCTGGACGAGATGGTGCGAGGGACGGTCGAGGAGACGCTGAACGCCTTACTGGACGCCGAGGCCGACGAAATGTGCAACGCGCAGCGCTACGAGCGGTCACCGGACCGGGTCGATACCCGCGCCGGTCACTACAAGCGCAAGCTGCACACCAAGGCCGGCGAAGTGGAGGTAAAGGTGCCGAAGCTACGCAAACAGACTTTCGAGACGGCGATCATTGAGCGCTACCGGCGCCGCGATATTTCCATCGAAGAGGCCATTGTGCAGATGTACCTGGCCGGTGTGTCGGTGCGTCGTGTGGAAGACATCACCGAGGCGCTGTGGGGCACGCGGGTGTCCTCAGGCACGGTGTCCAAGCTCAACCAGAAGGTCTACAAGCACATCGAGCGCTGGCGCACGCAGCCGATTGAAGGCGGCTATCCTTACGTCTACCTGGACGGGATCGTTCTCAAGCGCAGCTGGGGCGGTGAGGTGAAGAATGTGTCGGTCCTGGCGGCTATAGGCGTGGATGAGGACGGTTATCGGCGGATTCTGGGCGTTGCTGAGGGTCACAAGGAAGACAAGGCCGGTTGGCTGTCTTTTCTCAAGTACCTGAAGGATCGCGGCCTGCAGGGCGTTCGTCTGATCGTTTCCGATGACTGCTTGGGACTGACGGCGGCGATGGCTGAGGTCTTTCCGGATGCCGATTGGCAAAGATGTGCGGTTCACTTCTATAGGAATGTATTTTCCCATGTGCCGAGTTCCAAAGTGCGTGACGTTGCCGCCATGCTCAAGGCCATTCATGCGCAGGAATGCCGTGAGGCCGCCGAAGCCAAGGCTAAGGATGTCGTGGACAAGCTCAAGAAAATGAAACTCAAAGCCGCGGCCGAGCTAGTGAACAACGCCATCGGTGACACGTTGGCCTTCTATGCGTATCCGCCGCAACACTGGATCAAACTGAAGACGAATAATCCGATGGAACGACTGCTCAGGGAAGCCAGGCGGCGAACGAAAGTCGTCGGTGCCTTCCCAGACGGACAATCGGCGTTGATGCTGGTCGCCGCCAGGTTGAGACACGTCTCCGCGACGAACTGGGGCACCCGCAAATACATGAATATGAAACTGCTCGAGGAGATGGATAAAGAGGCTGTCTACTCCGCAGCATGATCAGATACCGGAGCCACCTCCAACAGAAAAGTGCGAAACATTCTTGACACTACCCCATAACTCTAAGTTCGGCAGAAGCTATAGGTTACATATTTTATTTCTCATTAGAGAGAGAATGGTCCACTATTAGATCCGAGAGGAATCATTACTACA
>CAMYMN010000192.1:0-1580 GCA_947259395.1 uncultured Gammaproteobacteria bacterium
GCCGCCAGTGGCTGTTGGGCGCGAACACCCCGTGGAAGCGGGTGAGGTTGATGCGGGGTTTGGGGACCAGGGCGGCCAGGCGGGCGATGAAGTCCATGGACTTTTCGGCTTGCTCCTTGCCGCCCGGAAAATACCCTTGCCACAACACCCATGTATATATGGATTCGAGGGCAGTACGATCCCACTGTCTAAGAAAACGGTCCCAACCTAGCTCACTTATCCGTAGTGGTTCAGCTATCAGTTTTCCAATACCTGGGTGACCGTATTCGTCCAAGAATGAACGAATAGTGGTCGCTTGTGCGGATAGCGACATCGTGAAACTCGTTACCAATAGTAAGGCGTATAGTATCGGCCGACTGACATTAACGAAAGCCTTGCCAAGCTTTCCCCCTTCAAAAATCGCTGGATCAATATGGCCCCCGAAAACGTTCAGCCACAAAACGTCCTACCTCAAAGATCACTGGTCCACTACACCACCTAGTGTACTGTCTCTAAAATAGCTTTGCATTTCCCGACCTTACGCAAGATGTCGTCGACCTTTGCATTCCAGACGAAAGGGTTGGGGTCGTTGTTGTACGTCTTAATGAATTGTTTAATCGCGTTGGTCAAATCCTTGACGCTCGTGAACGCGCCGCGGCGGAGTTGTTTTGCGGTGAGTTGGCCGAACCAACGTTCGATTAGATTCAACCAGGAGCAGCTGGTCGGGGTGAAATGCAGATGGAATCTTGGGTGCTTCTCAAGCCATGCTTTGACGTTGGGGTGCGTATGGGTCCCGTAGTTGTCGAGGATCAAGTGTAAGGGTTTGGTTTTGGGAAATTCACGATCCAGGCGACGCAGGAATTTCAGAAACTCCTGATGACGATGCCGCTCATAACAGTTGCCGATGATGGTGCCCTCCAGGACATTGAGGGCAGCAAAAAGGGATGTTGTGCCATGGCGTTTGTAGTCATGAGTCCGGGTACCGCAGCGTCCCCGTTTCATCGGCAGCCCGGGCTGGGTTCGATCCAGTGCCTGAATCTGGCTTTTCTCATCGACACAGATAATGGCTGCTTTATCTGGAGGATTGAGGTATAGACCCACAATGTCTGTCAGCTTGTCGACAAACTTGGGGTCCGTGGACAGCTTGAAGGTCTTAACTCGATGGGGCTGTAATCCGTGCGCATCCCAGATCCGCTGCACCGTGGCAGAGCTTACCTTGTGGCGGTCCGCCATGGTGCGACAGCTCCAGTGCGTGGCGCCCCGCGGCTTGACGTGAAGCGTATCGTGGACAATACGCTTGACCTTCGCGGCGCTAATCTCCCGCTTGCGTCCTCGCCCGGGTCTGATCTCGGTAAGCGAGTCGATGCCTTCGACTTCAAACCGCTTTCGCCATTCACGCACCGTCACCACGGTCACCCCCACTTCCTCGGCGATACGCGTGTTGGGCAAGCCTTCGGCCGCATACAGAATGATTTGGGCTCGCCACACCAGCGCCTGGGGGGTATTGTGAGCACGCAGCCAGGACTCGAGTCGGCCGCGATCCTGGCCGGACAGGTGGAGCGCTTTCGCAGGACGATTCATGGCAACAATCCCCAAGGATT
>CAMYMN010000192.1:1632-2558 GCA_947259395.1 uncultured Gammaproteobacteria bacterium
TATTGTGAGCACGCAGCCAGGACTCGAGTCGGCCGCGATCCTGGCCGGACAGGTGGAGCGCTTTCGCAGGACGATTCATGGCAACAATCCCCAAGGATTTAACGATGTGACGCCATGCTATCATCATCCAAATATAATAGATAGTTATTTATGAGACACTACACTAGCGATAAAAACCGAGCTCGGAGACAGCAAGGTCCGCGTGAAAGGCACGCCCAATGGCGACCAATCCGATACGCCGAAGCCGCATGATATCCAGGGGCTCCTCGAGCCGATAGGGCGTAAAGACCTCGAATGGAAGATTGATTGTTTCCTATTTCGCGAATGCGGTGAAATGCGCACGGTAGGACTGCCATGGGCGCCTATTGTCCGGCGTGCGGAGGTGAACCGAGTATTGCTCGCTATTCCCCCGAACGCTGAGGCGCACCCCGGTGAAATTGGAGGCTTCGAGCGTACTCCCCGAGGGAGCCAGGTCGAGTGCCGCTTGGATGAAACCACCGTTGTTCTCGAGACGGACATCGCCGCTGAGGTGCAGGCAGGGACGGCCATCGATAATCTTGTAAGCGACGGATGCCTTAGAGATCCCACCCATCACTTGGTCGCTGACAGAATTCCATCGCGTGCCCAAGTTCGAGATGAAATTGTTCCGGGTAAAATCGTCGATCAGCATGTCATCCATTTGATTATTGCCTGAAACAAAGTTAAGCAGACGTGAACAAATTGTGAATTTCGGGATGGAAAACCTTCACGATCCAAAGACACAATCATTTGTAAGGTGTATCTGTAAAATACAATATATTTATCATCAACGTTGAATGAATATGCCGATATGAGCACCGCCGCACAACTAGCCATGGATTGGACTGAACAAATCTCAATGCCGGATACCCTTGTACGTGCCGGTATCCGACGGTTGGTTCGACAGC
>CAMYMN010000193.1 GCA_947259395.1 uncultured Gammaproteobacteria bacterium
GGGGGGCGTTTGTTTCAGCGATTACGTTTGGCGTCGCAACGTGCCACGTCGTCCTCAGGAAATACCCAGCCAAACTGAAGGTCGAATGACCGCTATTGGCCGTTAGCCGACCTTTGTTTTACACGGTTTCTTTTGATTTGAACGTCCGCTATTGGTTGCGGATTCAATCGGTGAATGCAACACCTAAACTCCGCAGTTGGAGAGGGAGGTGTTGTCAATGAGGTACCGAACGAGGATCTATTATACCGAGGCGCAGAAGGCGGCGATGTGGGATCGCTGGCAACAAGGCGATTCGTTACGCGAGATTGCGCGGTTGTTTGATCGACGCCATTCGTCTGTTCGAGGCATTTTTGAACGCTGCGGTGGTATTCGTCCGCCGACTCGCCGACGTTCCCCGCGTTCATTAACATTGGCCGAACGAGAAGAGATCTCGCGCGGCATTGCAACCGGGCGATCACTGCGATCGATTGCACTGAAGCTGGGCAGAGCGCCTTCGACGGTGAGTCGCGAGCTGCGGCGGAACGGTAGCCGACAGGCTTACCGGGCAAGTCGGGCGGATCAAGCCGCCTGGCAGCGGGCTCGTCGTCCAAAGATCTGTAAACTGGCGAGTAACCGAGCATTGGCCCGCCTGGTCGCGGGCAGGCTCAAGCTTCAGTGGTCGCCAGAGGAGATCGCCGCTTGGCTCAGGCGTACCTATCCGCACGACGAGAACCGCCAGGTGTCGCACGAGACTATCTATAAGACCTTGTTTATTCAGGCTCGCGGGGCGCTGAAGAAGGAGCTTTTGGCACATCTGCGCCGGACACGATCGATGCGCCATCCGCGTGGTCACACGCAGAAGAACCGACAGATTAAGGAAGCCGTATCGATCCGCGAGCGTCCTGCCGACGTGGAGGACCGGGCCGTGCCCGGTCACTGGGAGGGCGACCTGCTCTTGGGTAGCAACAACAGCCAGATCGCCACCCTGGTGGAACGTCATACCCGCTACTGCATGCTGGTACGAGTCAAAAGTAAACACACCAAGACGGTGATTGATGCGCTGATTAAGCAGGCCCACAAACTACCACGGGAGCTCTACAAGTCACTGACCTGGGATCGAGGCAAGGAGATGGCGGATCACAAACGCTTCTCTCTGGCGACTGACATCAAGGTCTACTTCTGCGATCCGCAAAGTCCATGGCAACGCGGCTCGAACGAACAGATCAACGGACTACTGCGGCAGTACTTCCCCAAAGGCATGGACCTGTCCAATGTGCACCAGAACCATCTCAATGCCATTGCACGACGGCTTAATGAACGACCGAGGAAAACTCTGCGATACTATTCGCCAGCAGAAAAATTTAATGAATGTGTTGCGTCGACCGGTTGAATCAGCAGGTGAAAGCAGACATTCGGAACGGGCACCGCTGGTCGTTAAGCGACCAACGGAAGTGATCGATCCTGAAACTTTTTTCCAAATTACCAGGGCCGCATGATTTCTACTATCCGCCACACCGTGCCAATAGCATTAGCACGACGACGCCGATAATCGTACCGACGTAGACTTTCATAGACACGGTTTTTCCTTCCAT
>CAMYMN010000194.1 GCA_947259395.1 uncultured Gammaproteobacteria bacterium
CACAGATAAGTAAACTGATAATCCTCTAGCCAGCCTCCTCGCAGCCAGCGGTTAAACTGGCTGCTCGACTAAGAGACGAGGAGACTGACATGTCACATTACTGCGGAATTGATTTGCATTCAAACAATCACGTTGTGGTGGTGATTGACGATGAGGATAAGCGTATGTACGAGAGGCGTTTGGCGAATGATGTTGCGCTGACGCTTGGTGCCTTGTTGCCGTTCAAAGACACGCTACGAGGGGTTGCGGTGGAATCGACGTTTAACTGGTATTGGTTGGTAGATGGCCTGCAGGAGGCGGGGTTTAAACCGAAGCTTGTCAATACGTTGGCGGTGAAGCAATACGAGGGTTTGAAGCACAGCGATGATGTGCATGATGCGTTCTGGCTGGCGCATTTGATGCGGTTAGGCATTTTGCCTGAGGGTTATATTTACCCGAAGGCGCAGCGCGCGGTACGCGATCTGTTGCGGCGCCGGGCGTTCTTGGTGCGCACGGCGAGCAGTCAACTGATCAGCATTCAAAATCAGATTTGGCGCTCGACCGGGGTCCGGGTCAGTGGCAATAGGATACGCCGGCGTGATTTTGAACCCGATGGGGTGGAAGGGTACACCCGGCAAGCGGTGGAGGCGGGGCTGGTGGTGTTGCGAGCGGTGCAGGACGAGGTCGACAAGCTGGAACGTTCGGCGCTTGAAGCGGTGAAGTTATCCGAGGCATTTCGCATCTTGCAGACGATCACTGGTGTCGGCCCGGTGCTGGGTTTGACGATCATGCTGGAGGTCGGTGACATTAGGCGTTTTGCCGGTGCTGGGCAATTTGCTTCATATAGTCGTTGCGTGGCCAGTCAACGGCTGAGCAATGGCAAGAAGAAGGGGTCGGGCAATGCCAAGGCGGGTAATAAATATTTGTCCTGGGCGTTTTCTGAGGCGGCGCATTTTGCGGTGCGTTATGAGCCAATGGCACAACGCTTTTATGAGCGTAAGAAGGCGAAGACCAATGGCACGATTGCGATTCGGGCGGTGGCGAGGAAGTTGGCCAGAGCCACCTTTATGATGCTCAAGCATCAAACCCCGTATGAGGCGAAGTTGATGTTCGGCAGCTAGATGTGGGCGCGCGGGCGGAACCAGGTTGGGGAGTGGCGTAACCATTTGAACTGATTGGGCCGCCCGCGCGACCATCGTTGTGGCGTTTCGCCCAAATCGTGAGCGATTCCGGGGCTGGACAGCCAACGCTGAACCACGGATTCTGTGAACATATTGTAGCCACGGTTTGGTACCGAAGATTGTGTGGAGTGTGTAGACACCAGGGGTGGCCACCTAAAGGACGGGGGCTGCCTTGATCCAGATGGGTGACTGGTGCGGATCGCTGGGATCCGACGCCCTAGACAAAGACATAACGGGTGCGATGGACGTCACAACGATGGATAACGTTAACAGTTTATGCTGGAGCCCCGGCAGATGTTTCATCGCGCTATTGACACAGGCCGGCTAATGGGTGTCCCCCGAATTGGATGGTCCCCCGAATTGGATGGCGTTGAGAATTACCGGAGAGACTGTAGATTAAATTGTGTAAC
>CAMYMN010000195.1 GCA_947259395.1 uncultured Gammaproteobacteria bacterium
AAAGGTATCATCGGCTAACAATCCCATTCAGCAGACTGCAAGAAGCGCCGCTCCACATTCGTTCCGCTTTGCTTTTTACTAAACATGATGTGAAGCGTTAATACGAACGTCCGCTTCTTTAATCGAGCATAGAAGTCAAGTCTCCGAGTTTAGTATGTAAGCGCCAAAGGAACCACGCCCTTTTCATCTGAGCTGTAGTCACCGAAGCTTCGTGCTTTTTTAGTGAAGTGCGAAGCGATGTTAGATGGAGAATTAGGGCTAAGCGCGAAGCAACGCTACTGGCTGGAGCGGATCCGGGATTGCGAGGAGTCGGGGCAGACGACGAAGTCGTATGCGGAGGCGCATTCTCTATCGGTGAAATCGCTGTACAGGTGGCGAAAGCGATTGGCGCAGTGCGGGGTGTGGTCGCCGCAGGCGGTTCGTTTTGAGCGGGTGCAGTGGAGTCCACCGCAGCCCATTTCGTGCGAGTGGCGGATTACGTTACCGAATGGGGTGCAAGTCGAGTTTTCCGGCTCGGTGGACGGGGCCGAGGTATCGGCGGTGTTGTGCGCGGCGATGGGGGTGCGCTGATGCGCCCGTCGAATGATCTGCCAGCGGTGTATTTGTGCCGCGAGGCGGTGGATTTTCGCAAAGGGATAAATGGTCTGGCGGTGCTGGCGGAGGAAGTCATGGATCTGGACCCATTCTCTGAGAGGTTGTTTGTGTTCTGCAACCGGCGTCGGGACCGGGTGCGGATTTTATATTGGGAACGCAACGGATTTTGTATGTGGCAGAAGCGGCTCGAACAAGATCGATTTTTTTGGCCGCGCCGCGAGGCGGGCACGGTAATCACGTGGACCGGTCAGCAGTTGAATTGGTTGCTCGACGGCATCGATGTGTTACGCATGCAACCGCACGCACGGTTGCGTTATCGTTCGGTGTTATAACGTTTTTTCTCGCGTTGATGATGACGGATTGATACAATGATGCGCCCATGGACAGGGAAACGCTGACGCTACCGAACGACGTCGAAAGCTTACAAGCGTTGGTGTTGTCGCTGCATCAGACCCACCTCGAACAACAAGCCAAGCTCCAACGGCAATCCTCTTTAATCGATCAGTTGGTTGAACAGATCAAGCTGGCGCGGCATAAGCAATTCGGTGCCAGCAGTGAGCAATGGTCCATCGATCAGATGCGGTTGTTCAATGAGGCCGAGGCCATCGTCGATCGAGAAGGTGATGAGGAGGATCAAGAATCTGGCGCCGACACGATTGTGGTCCCGGCCCATCGCCGCAAGCGCGGCGGACGCAAACCCCTGCCGCCGGAGTTGCCGCGTATTGAGGTGGTGTATGAATTGCCGCGACCCTCAAGGTCATCGACGAGGTAGCAACTGAACAGTTGGATATTATTCCTGCCCAGGTGCGGGTGATCCGGCATCTTCGCAAGAAATACGTCTGCCCGTGTTGTGACGGCACCATCAAGACCGCGCCGATGCCGAATCAGCCGATTCCAAAGAGTCGGGTCTCGCCGGGGTTGTTGGCCTATATCATTATCAACAAGTTTGCCGATGCCTTGCCGTTGTACCGCCAGGAGCAGATCTTCCAAAGGATTGGGATTGAGATCCCAAGGACGAATCTGGCCAACTGGGTAGTCAAGGCCGGACAACTCGTCCAACCGCTGATCAATTTAATGCGGGATAAAATCTTAGAGTACGACATCGTGGGAATGGACGAGACCGTGGTGCAGGTCCTCAAAGAGCCGGGCAAGACACCGCAGAGTCAGAGTTATCTGTGGGTGCAACGCGGCGGGCCGCCGGATCAACCGTTGATTCTCTACGACTACGATCCGAGTCGGAGCCAAACAGTGCCAAAGCGACTTCTGGAAGGATACCAGGGGTATCTGCAAACGGACGGGTATGCAGGTTATGAGACGGTGGGATCCGAACCGGACATCACCCAGGTAGGGTGTTTTGCCCACGCCAGACGGAAGTTTGATGAGGCGCTTAAGGGCCAGAGCAAAAAGCGCAAGTCGTCCCATGCCTGGCGGGGGTTCAAGTTCATTCAACAGTTGTATCGGATCGAGCGCGCCCTCGAGAAGGACGCCGAGCCAGAAGTTCGCTATCGCGTCCGGCAGGAGCAGGCTAAACCGATTCTTAATGAAATGCGAGCGTGGCTCGATCAAGCGTTGCCGGAGGTCGCGCCGACTACGTTAACGGGCAAGGCCCTCCATTATCTGCACAACCAATGGCCGAAGCTGATTCGTTATCTCGACGATGGCCGACTTCGCATCGATAACAATCTCGTGGAGAACGCCATCCGGCCCTTCGTCGTCGGGCGCAAGAATTATTTATTCTGTGACACCGTGCGTGGCGCGAATGCCAGCGCCAACCTGTATTCGCTGATCGAGACCGCGAAGGCGAACAACATCGAACCGTATCAATATCTGCGCAACGTATTCGCTGAATTGCCCAACGCGAAAACTGTTGAAGATGTCGAGGCCCTGTTACCCTATACCGTCGAACCGACGAATACCGACGACGTCAATAGCGCTGTTGGTTGAGCGCTTACGTTACATCAACCACTTGGGATGCCCACAGCACATAATCCAATATAGTTCCATATAGCGTTAGGGCCAAATAATGACCAGTTGCAAGCACGAAGCAGCTCACGTCGGCTTACATGCTATTTGCCAGGAACGCGTGCAGCGGCGCCCTTTTTGTTAGGCTGCGAATAGCTTTCTTACTTTCAGAG
>CAMYMN010000196.1 GCA_947259395.1 uncultured Gammaproteobacteria bacterium
TACCGTCAGGAGCAGATCTTCAAGCGCATTGGGATTGAGCTCTCAAGAGCAAACCTGGCCAACTGGGTGGTGAAAGCCGGGCAACTGGTACAACCGCTGATCAATCTGATGCGGGACAAGAATCTGGAGTACGACATCGTGGGGATGGACGAGACCGTGGTACAGGTGCTCAAAGAGCCCGGTAAGGCACCGCAGAGTCAGAGTTATCTGTGGGTGCAGCGGGGTGGTCCGCCGGACCAGCCGTTGATTTTGTACGATTACGATCCCAGTCGCAGTCACGCGGTGCCGGAGCGATTACTGGCGGGCTATGCGGGGTATCTGCAGACGGATGGGTATGTAGGCTATGACGCGGTGGGATCCGAAGCGGAGATCACTCAAGTAGGGTGTTTCGCCCACGCCAGACGGAAGTTTGACCAGGCGCTCAAGGGTCAGAGCAAGAAGCGCAAGTCGTCCCACGCGTGGCAGGGATTCAAGTTCATCCAACAGTTGTATCGGATTGAGCGTTCTCTCAAGAAGGATGCCGAGTCGGAAGTTCGCTATCGCGTCCGGCAGGAACAGGCGAAACCAGTTCTTGATAAGATGCGCCATTGGCTCGATGAGGTCCTACCCGAAGTTCCACCGACGACGCTCACTGGGAAGGCATTGATCTACTTGCACAACCAATGGCCCAAGCTGATTCGTTATCTCGACGATGGCAGACTGCGAATTGATAACAATCTGGTGGAGAATGCCATCCGGCCCTTTGTCGTCGGTCGCAAGAATTATTTGTTCTGTGACACCGTGCGTGGGGCGAATGCCAGCGCCAACCTTTATTCGTTGATCGAGACCGCGAAGGCGAACAACACCGAGCCGTATCAATATCTGTGCCAAGTGTTCACCGAGCTGCCCAACGCGAAAACCGTCGAAGACATCGAGGCCCTGTTACCCTATACCGACGAACCGAAGAATACCGACGACGTCAAGCGCGCTGTTGCTTAGGCGGTTACATTGAAACCTCTAGTTTCGTGACCTTGGTCAAGATCTACCGTAACCGCCAAAGGAACCACGCCCTTTTCATCTGAATAATATTCACCGAAGCTTCGCGCCAGGTGATTTGAGATATGAGGCGATGCTGGAAGGAGAACTGGGGCTAAGCGCGAAGCAGCAGTACTGGCTGGAGCGGATCCGGGATTGCGAGGAATCGGGCCAGACGACGAAGGCGTATGCCGATGCGCATTCGCTGTCGGTGACGGCGATGTATACGTGGCGCAAGAGGCTGGTCAAGCGTGGATTATGGCCATCTCGAGCGGAACGCTTTCAACGGGTGCAGTTGACGGATGTGGGGTCGTCATCGAGCGATTGGCGAATCACGTTACCGAACGGGGTTCAGGTCGAGTTTTCCGGTTCGGTGGACGGTGCCGATATATCGGCGGTGTTGTCCGCGGCGATGGGGGTACGCTGATGCGCCCGTCGAATGATCTGCCGGCGGTGTATTTGTGTCGCGAGGCGGTGGATTTTCGGTGTTTTGCAACCGGCGGCGGGACCGGGTGCGGATTTTATATTGGGAACGCAATGGATTTTGTTTGTGGCAAAAGCGGTTGGAGCGGGATCGATTTTGTTGGCCACGCCGTGAGGCGGGAACGGTGATCACATGGACCGGTCAGCAGTTGAATTGGTTGCTCGACGGTATCGATGTGTTACGTATGCAACCGCATACGCGGTTGCGTTATCGTTCGGTGTTATAAGTATTTTTCTCGCGTTGATCATCACGGAATGATAAAATGATGCGCCCATGGATAGGGAAACTTCGCCACTGCCGAACGACGTAGAAGCGTTAAAGGCACTGGTCTTTTCCTTACGTCAAACCCACCTCGAACAGCAAGCCAAGATCCAACGTCAAAGTTCTCTGATCGATCAACTGATCGAGCAGATCAAGCTGGCGCGTCACCAACAATTTGGTGCCAGCAGTGAGCAATGGTCGGTGGATCAGATGCGGCTGTTCAATGAAGCCGAAGCCATCGTTGATCGTGAGGGTGGTGACGAGGATGGGGATACAGAATCCGACACGGTTGCGGTCCCCGCCCATCGTAGAAAGCGTGGCGGGCGCAAGCCCCTGCCGCCGGAGTTGCCGCGCATCGAAGTCATCCATGAGCTACCGGAATCGGAGCGTGTGTGCCCCCATGATGGCACGACCCTTGAGGTCATCGCTGAGATGGCGACCGAGCAGCTGGATGTTATTCCTGCCCAGGTGCGGGTGATCCGGCATCTTCGCAGCAAATACGCCTGTCCGTGTTGTGATAACACCATCAAGACCGCGCCGATGCCGAACCAGCCCATCCCCAAGAGTCGGGTATCCCCAGGGTTATTGGCCTACATCATTATCAACAAGTTTGCCGATGCCTTGCCGTTGTACCGTCAGGAGCAGATCTTCAAGCGCATTGGGATTGAGCTCTCAAGAGCAAACCTGGCCAACTGGGTGGTGAAAGCCGGGCAACTGGTACAACCGCTG
>CAMYMN010000197.1 GCA_947259395.1 uncultured Gammaproteobacteria bacterium
GGGACGTACTACGGTATTTAGCCTTTACACATGCGTTGGTTATGGTTGGGCTTAATGATCGTTGACGCCAATGTGGTGCTATTTTCGAGCGTGCCCAGGCAAAGTTACCCTGTAATCAGATTGTACTGACCCTGTCACTATTATGGTCAGACGGGACCTGTAACCAAAAGGCATACACTCTTGATAAGGTGAAAGACGCAAATTGCTCAATTACCGTTTTGCACATATTCGCTCCAAGTATAGTTGTTTCAAACGCTACTTTCACCCAAGATCGAATGTATCCGAAACGACGCCACGCGGCAAAATCACGGAAATCGCGTCGCAAAATCGTCGGAGAATGTGAAATCAGGGAAGGTTTCTGGCGTCAATCGGGCGCTTCGCGCGCTCATCCGGGCCAACAGGCGAGCGCAAGCCATAGGCCGCTCTCGGCGTCACGTTTGTGAACCGATCGAGCGGCGTTGTTAGTAGATTTCGGCTTCCGACAAGACGTCGTAGCGCGCCGGTGATCTCGGCGGTGGGTGCGGTGAGAGGCCAAGGTGAGTGAGAATTTTTTGAATCACGGGCGGATCTTCAATCGCAGCGATCATCTTGAGCTGTCCGCCGCAGTTGGGGCAGGTCGTGACATCAATATCGAACACCCGTTTGAGCAAGCGCGCCCAGCTGATGTAACGGCCTGATGAGCCCCTCCCCTCTTCCACCGGCTCCGTGCCCGCCTCGGCTTGGGCGGGTGGCTCGGGAACAATCTGTGAGCGCCATTTAGCGTTAGGCGCCAGGACACCATGAAAGCGGATCAAATTCAGGCGCGGGCGCGGCACGAGAGCGGCCAACCGTTGTAGCAGCTCCAGCGGCGACATCACGATGTGCGTGGTCCCATCGCGATACGGCGTCTTCAACTCGTAGACGACTTGGTCGCAGTCCGTAAGTGTGAGGCGTTCGTTGGCAATCGCGGGCCGGGTCACGTAGCGACAAAGCCGCTCCAGTTTCTTGCGTTCCCCCTTGCCACACCTGACGTCCGCGTGAAGGCTGAATCCATTGAATTTGACGCAACGCGTCGATTCCTCTTGCGCCTCCGCCATTTTGATCGCCCACACCTTCTTGCCGCGCCGCGGCCCCAGCGCAATGCGATAGCTGCACGCCGCCGCCTGCAATGGCTCAAGCGCCTCTTCGCCCTCCTCTTTCAAGTACGCTACGTCTTCTTCCTCGATAAGATAGCCGCGCCGGGTGAGCAACTTCATCACCCGCTTGGCGATACGCTTAACCAGACGCGCCATCTCCTCAGTGCTCGGCGCGGCCACGTACTGGAATTCCGGTTTGCCGCCACGAAGACAGTAGACCCCATCGATGACCAAACTGTGGTCGCTCCTCGGCTCTAGCATCCTGCTTCGCCCTAGCTCCTCCATCCTTGGAGTCGTGCGCATCCATGCGCCCACGGCATTAGTGCATCCGTGCACGTCAGAAGTGAATATTCAAATTCCCCGCCGCCGAACC
>CAMYMN010000198.1 GCA_947259395.1 uncultured Gammaproteobacteria bacterium
GCCTTCGTTTGCCAGTCGTCGACCAGTTCGCCCGGGAAACCGAGCGCCTCCTGGTGGTCCGGGGCTGCCGCAAACGGCGACAAGTGTTCCGTCGCCCCCCTCTTGAGGGCCGGAATGTCAATCGGCACAGTGATCGAAGGTATGTCGTAGTCAGCCATCGGCTAGTCGCCTCCGGTTTTTTGCCGCCCTGCGTCCAACATTGCAGCCCTTGGCGCAAGGTGCCTTTTCTCGCGCGGATTATCAGCCTGGTTGCGGCCGGGACTGAAAAACACCCCGGGGGCATGCAGCAACTTCGAAAACGGGAAGACGATCATCAATGCCATTACCATTCCCAGGTGAATCAGCAACACCGCGTCGGCGGGAATTGGTTGCCAGTCGAAATAAATCAGGCCCAGGACAAATGTTTTCAACGCAACGATGTCGGTGCGAACCACATACCTCATCAGCAATCCGGTTGCCGTGATTCCGATCAGTAGCAGCAACATGAGATGGTCGGATGGCCCGGATATATAACGCATGCGTTCGATCGAGAAGCGCCTTACCCAGAGCGCAACCAGCCCGGCCAGCATCGCGAACGCGGCGTACAGCCCATAAGGCTGGACCCACGCCACCCAGGACCAGACCGGCTCCGTGAAATAGCGCAGATGGCGCAGCACGACCAGCAACAATGCAGCGTGGAACACCCAGCCAAACAGCCAGGTCCACTTATTGGCCTTGAAAAGGCTCTGGAAGAAGGCGACTTCCTTCGCCATGCGCATGACCACGCCCGCCCGTGTCACGGGCGCTGGCGTCGTAGGAATTTTCAGTGGAGCGGGTGTTCTGGCATAGAGCGCGATTCTGTACAGCAGGCCGGCGACAAAGACCGCCGTAGCGAAGTAAGCGAGTACTGCAAAGATGGTGCCAAGGACCAAGTTCTTAATCCGTCACTAAATGCAACCCGTCGGTTTGGGCAAACCGGCAATCTTGCAGGCCTGCTTGGCCGGTCCGTAAGGAAACAACTCATAGAGATACTTGCTGTTGCCCTTATCCGCACCCAGGGATTTCTTGATCGCCTTGGTCAAGACACGGACAGCCGGCGCGATCTGGTATTCCTCGTAGTAATCCCGCAGGAAGTTCACGACCTCCCAATGGTCGTCGCCCATCTCGATGTCTTCTTCCGCAGCGATCTGGATCGCCAATTCCGGGCTCCAGAGACTGATATCGGTGATATAGCCTTCCTCATCCGTTTCGATAGTTGCGCCGTTGAATTCAATTGCCATGGCTTACCTCTTGCTCGTATTTGATAGTGAAGTGATCGTCTGAATCACATGACACCACCGCAAATTATTGATCTCATAGCCATGACTGCGTGGCATCATGTTCCACCACCATGTCGACGAATCCTTCATAATCGACAACGTCAATGCCCTCGATCAAAGGTGCATCACTCAATCCCCGTGCAGCAACATCAGGGCCGAGAACATA
>CAMYMN010000199.1 GCA_947259395.1 uncultured Gammaproteobacteria bacterium
GAGCTATAGTCAAATCTGGTGTATGACCAGAAATCAAGCGGCGACCTGGTCGGGTTGTTCAACTTCTTCTCCATTGACGAATTTCACCCCCTCAATGACCTTCGCCAAGTAGGCAAATCCACGTAGCTTTCGCCAATTGTTCTCAGCGCATTGACCGAGTTTGAACATCATGTGTAGCAGACTGCCACGGGTTACACAGCCTTTCGTTCTGGCAGTGCGATGGCGAATGGTGGCAAACGTCGATTCGATCGGATTCGTGGTACGCAGGTGCTGCCAGTGCGTGGCCGGAAAATCGTAGAACGTCATCAACGCATCCCGATCCTTGATCAAACATGCCACCGCCTTAGGATACTTCGGCTCGTAGGTGACAATGAATTGATCAAACGCCCGCTCGGCGTCCTCACGGGTCGCCGCCTGCCAAATGTCGTGTAACGCACGCTTGGCCTTGGGCTGCACGCTCTTGGGCAAGGTGTTGAGCACATTGCCGGTCTTGTGCACCCAACAGCGTTGATCCCGGGTGGTCGGGTAGATCTCTTCCAACGCGGCCCAAAATCCCATCGCCCCGTCGCCCACCGCCAGCTCCGGCGCGTTCATCCCGCGTGATTTCAAATCCAACAGCACCTCCCGCCAACTCTGCGTCGACTCCCGAACTCCGTCCTCTATCGCCAGAAAATGCTTCTCACCGCGCTCATTCACGCCCACGACTACCAACGCACATAACCGCTGTTGCTCGGCCCGTAAGCCACTGTAAATGCCGTCCACCCAGATATACACCCAGCGATCCCGATCCAAAGGCCGATGCCGCCAACTCTCGTATTCCTCGCGCCAGGTCTGCTTCAATCGGGATACCGTGCTCGCCGACAACCCCTTCGCCTGGGGTCCCACCAAGACTTCTAACGCCCCGTGCATCTCGCCAGTGGAAATCCCCTTCAAATACAACCATGGCAGTGCCGCCTCCAGACTTGCCGTCTTGCGCACATACGGTGGCACCAGGGCCGAATGAAAACGCACCGGTTCACCCCCGCGACCACGCACCTTCGGCACCTGCACCGTCACCGGGCCAATCCCCGTTTGGATCTCCCGTTCCGGCTGATAACCGTTGCGCACCACCGCCGCGCGACCTTGCTCATTACGCTCGCCAGCAAAGCACGACAACAATTCCGACACCTCCGCTTCCAGCGCTTGGGCAATCAACTTCCTCGCTCCTATTCGGATCAGCTCGGTCAATTCGTCGCGACCCTCTCGACCTGACAATTCAACAACGTTACTCTTACTCATAGTGGCGTATCTCCTCGGTTGGTTTGGCTGTTTTGCAACTACCATTTCAACCAGATACGCCGCTTTTTTTCAATTCAGCCGTACACTACTTTCGAATATAACTCGGGACAAAGGGGTCCGTCCCCTTTTTTTATCCCTTTTTTTCCTAGACAAAAGCGCCGCGGGATGACAAAAAAACAAA
>CAMYMN010000200.1 GCA_947259395.1 uncultured Gammaproteobacteria bacterium
CGAGTAGTGCACCGTGCAGCGATTTACCGGGTAAATCGCCAGGGGTGTCGAATTTCGACAGTCTGATTGCCGCTTGAACGGTTCAAGTTCCCAACATTGCGCCTGACGATCAAATAACGTGCGAACGTCGATGGTAATGGCAGATCGGTGAAAGCTGCGTGGCGGGCGAAAGCCTGGCGTGCGGGCTTGCCTGATCCGAAGGTGGCCGCGTCACTACAGAGCGCAGCGCGGTAGTGACGCGGCCATAATCGGGACCTAAATGCGGGCCGTGCCTGGATATTCCGGAAACCCATGCGGATGCTGGCTGGATTATGGCGTGAAAAACCGCAGGTCGGGCGATACACTGCATGCAGCTTTTGAATTCATCCGCGGCCACTGCGGCAAAGTGGCAAACAAGGCACCGCCCGGACCGTGAAACCGGTGCATCGGCGAAAGCCGCGATCCATCTTCGACATCGGGTAGTAGAAGTATTGGTGCTACCCATCTTCAAAACAGGACAGCCTCGATAAAGCTGTCCATCTAATCAGGCATCCGCCTGTCTTTAACGCGAGCCGCATTAGGCGACGGTTTTTGACCATCGTATACCGTGCTCATTTTCTACAACCGCAGGCATGTCCTGTATCTTTCAAAGGAGGTGTAACCACACTCAAAGAACCGCCCATATGGGCATGTTGGATTGCGCTGGATTAATCCCGTACCGGGAATATCCGCGTTGCCTCGAACCAGGCATTGTCAGGTTATTAGGGGGTAGTGCCCCATGACCGTATCGCGCAAGCGGATTCGTCGGCCCAGGCTGGCGGATAGGTCAGAAACACTAAGCTGAAATGAGATAACACAATGAGAGACCTGAACTACCAACTGAAACAACTCTGCCGGCACTGCCGGGAGGGCAGCTACGCTACCCAGGCCAAGCGCGAGCGGATGCTGACCCTGATGGCCAACCAGCTCCATGAGCTGGGTTATCGGGGAATGAGCGCAAGATCGCTGAAGCCGAAACACATCGAGACGCTACTCGAAAAATGGCGCGAGCAGGAACTCACGATCGGCACGATCAAGAATCGAATGGCTACGATCCGCTGGTGGGCCAATAAGGTGGACAAGCGCAACGTGGTGGCTCGATCCAACGAGCACTACGGCATTCCGGACCGGCGCTTCGTCACCAACGAATCCAAAGCCAAGACTGTGACTCACGAGCAACTGGAGAAAGTCAGAGATGAGCACGTGCGCATGAGTCTTGAACTACAGCAAGCCTTCGGCCTGCGTCGCGAAGAAGCCATGAAAATCCGCCCCTGTATTGCCGACCAGGGCGATCACCTGTTCCTGCAGCGCAGCTGGACCAAGGGCGGGCGAGAGCGCATCGTGCCGGTCCGCACCGAACAACAGCGGGAAATTCTCGACCGAGCCCACCGTCTCGCCGGCCGCGGCTCCCTGATCCCGGCCAACCGCA
>CAMYMN010000201.1 GCA_947259395.1 uncultured Gammaproteobacteria bacterium
GTAATAGCCATGCGGACGGCCGGTCAGGCGACAGCGATTGCGACCGCGCACCGGGCTGGCGTCACGCGGCTGCGCCTGCAGCTTCAGCTGTGCTTCATAGCGCTCTTCCATCGAAGAGGTTTTACTGTTGATCACCGACTTCAATTCGGCGCGCCTGGCGGCAAATCTTTTCACTGCCTTGGCACGCTTGTTCTCGCGCGCAATCATTGAGCTCTTGGCCATCTTCCTACCTCATTGCCTGAACGGGAAGTTGAATGCGGCAAGTAATGCGCGCCCTTCTTCATCCGTTCTTGCAGTTGTTGTAAATGTAATATCCATTCCACGCAGAGCGTCGATCTTGTCGTAATCGATCTCCGGGAAAATAATCTGTTCCTTGACGCCCATATTGTAGTTACCACGGCCGTCGAATGACTTCGGATTCATGCCACGGAAGTCACGAATACGCGGGATCGCGATATTAATCAGGCGATCGAGAAATTCATACATCTGCTCGCTGCGCAGCGTGACCTTGCAACCAACCGGCCAGCCCTCGCGCACCTTGAAGCCGGCAACCGACTTGCGCGCCTTGATCACGACAGGCTTCTGGCCGGCGATCCTGGTCATGTCAGCCACAGCGTGCTCCATGACCTTGCGATCGGCCACTGCCTCACCCACACCCATGTTCAGCGTGATCTTGGTGATCTTCGGAATTTCCATGACATTGTCGTACTTGAACTGCTCCTTGAGCTGCCCGACAACCGTGTCACTGTAAAAGTTTTTTAACCTGGCCATAACTGATTACCGTAAATGTCAGACGTCTACCACTTCATCGGTGGACTTGAAAAAACGCACCTTGCGACCGTCATCGAGAACCCTGAAACCGATCCTGTCGCCTTTCTCGGTCTGCGGGTTGTAAACCATAATATTTGACTGGTCTATTGGCATCTCTTTCTCAATGATGCCGCCGGCAACGCCACGATTCGGGTTCGGCTTGGTGTGACGCTTGACCATATTCACGTCAGACACAACCAGACGACCGTCAGTCATCACGCGCAGCACGCTGCCCCGCTTGCCCTTGTCTTTACCTGCAATGACGATTACGTCATCGCCTTTCCTGATTCTGTTCATGATGTCTTCCTAAAGAACTTCCGGTGCCAGCGAAATGATCTTCATAAAGCGCTCGCTGCGCAGTTCACGTGTAACCGGTCCAAAAATACGCGTCCCGATCGGCTGCAGCTGGGTATTCAGCAAAACCGCCGCATTACCGTCGAAGCGAATGAGCGATCCGTCCGGCCGACGCACACCCTTGCGCGTACGCACGACAACTGCGTTATAGACCTCGCCCTTCTTTACTTTGCCGCGCGGTATAGCTTCCTTCACGCTGACCTTGATAATGTCACCGATTCCCGCGTAGCGACGGTGCGAGCCACCCAGCACCTTGATGCACATCAGACGGCGC
>CAMYMN010000202.1 GCA_947259395.1 uncultured Gammaproteobacteria bacterium
CGCGGATCAGCAAAGCCGCGGTGAATACGTTCTCGGGGCTTGTACACACCGCCCGTCACATCACGGAAGTCGGTAACACCCGAAGTCAGTGGCCCAACCTTTTGGAGGGAGCTGCCGAAGGTGGGATCGGTAACTGGGATGAAGTCGTAACAAGGTAGCCGTACGGGAACGTGCGGCTGGATCACCTCCTTTCTAAGGAGCAACTACGGGGCCATTCACGATGGCTCCCAGTTCCTAGTGGATATGCTGGTTATTCGTTCAGCTCGCCGTCATTGGCGGTGAGAAAGCGGCGCCGGTCTCTCGAGACCAGCGCAAGCACACTGGCCGACGCAATGCGTCGGGCTGATCGGACACGCTGTTTAGTTGTGAGGCGAGCCCGCCTGATGGCCTTCGGCCATCAGGTTCGAGTTTCGCAAGCGAAACTCGGGCCTCCTTGCTTCTGGGGCGAGGGCGAGAATCTCTCGCGTGACCCTCAGATAGGAGTTTCTGCAAAGAAACTCCAACGTGCCGGCTTGCTGGCACGCGGTACCTTGAGAACTGCATAGCGAGCACGAAAGTCAAAGTATTTCTATTTAATCCAAGCTACAAAGGGTTAACGGTGGATGCCTTGGCGTTAGGAGCCGAAGAAGGACGTGGCAGGCTGCGATAAGCCTCGGTGAGCTGTCAAGCAAGCTTTGACCCGAGGATGTCCGAATGGGGAAACCCGACTGGGGTCATGCCCAGTCACTCTGGTCTGAACACATAGGGCCAGTAGAGGTAACCGGGGGAATTGAAACATCTCAGTACCCCGAGGAAAGTAAAGCAATAGCGACTCCCTTAGTAGCGGCGAGCGAAGCGGGAAGAGCCTAAACCGGTGTGGCGTGATAGCCCGATGGTGTTTCCATACCGGTGTCGTGGGACGCGACGGAAGGTGCATCGGAACCTTCAAAGAGTTACAAATCCAGGAGATAGGCAAAGCTGTCAGGAAAGCAGCGCCATAGAGGGTAATAGCCCCGTCGCTGAAATCTCTCTGGACTCTTGTCGATGTTCCCAAGTAGCACGGGGCCCGTGAAATCCCGTGTGAATCTGCGAGGACCACCTCGTAAGGCTAAGTACTACCTAGCGACCGATAGCGGACTAGTACCGTGAGGGAAAGGTGAAAAGCACCCCGGTGAGGGGAGTGAAATAGTACCTGAAACCGTTGACTTACAAGCAGTGGGAGGGTGTCTTCGGATGCCTGACCGCCTGCCTTTTGAAGAATGAGCCGACGAGTTATCGATACGTGGCGAGGTTAAGCCGAGAGGTGTAGCCGCAGCGAAAGCGAGTCTTAATAGGGCGTCTAGTCGCGTGTCATAGACCCGAAGCCGAGTGATCTATCCATGGGCAGGGTGAAGCGAGGGTAAGACCTCGTGGAGGCCCGAACCCACCTAGGTTGAAAACTGGGGGGATGACCT
>CAMYMN010000203.1 GCA_947259395.1 uncultured Gammaproteobacteria bacterium
AGGCTAATCTTCACCCCGAATTCGCCTTCCTGTTCCGCGTTTCAGTTCATGGCCGTCTGTCCGGCCTTGCTGCGCAACCGCCACCCGAGCGGGGAAACTTGGGCCATCCCGTACCGATGCGTTGCGAAAGCCCTGGACGTGGTCGCCTATTGATCCGGGAGCTTGCCCAGCACCCGGTAGCAGCCTGAGGGCGTTGCTCGGGCGGTCAGTCGTCATCCTGCGGTCCGCACGTTTTGTGCCAGATGGCGAAACCTGTGTCGCGACAGCGGGTTATCCGGGTTACCCCGGTGAGATGACCGATTTCAGCATGGAATTTGTCACCGGATGGTAACCAAAGGGGGAAACTCCGGCTTTGGGCGATTAATCGCGCCAGGGCAAGAAGTTAGTCCCTTCTGGGTAAGTGTAGGGCGTTACTGATCGGTAACCGGCCCGCCGTGCCATGGCAACCGGGCGGAATCCTGCAAAGGAGACTGGGGTCATGATTTCACCGTATCCGGCACAACGCCCAGTCGCCGACCACGTTAACGTGCCAGTGCCGCCAAGTCCCTGCAAATTGGGTGTACTGGCCGGATTGGCCAAAAAGCAAAACGCCCCTAACTCATTGAGTCAAGGGCGTTATTTTTGGTTGCGGGGGTAGGATTTGAACCTACGACCTTCAGGTTATGAGCCTGACGAGCTACCGGACTGCTCCACCCCGCGTCAATTCAGCTATGTCGGACACAGTATGTCGGTGAGGACCTCCGGAATCCGGGATGCATTGCGAACAGGTTGCGATCGATCGGCCATTCTCCGTTCATCGAAGGCCTGGCGGCGACCTACTCTCCCACGCCTTAAGACGCAGTACCATCGGCGCTGGGGGCTTTCACGGCCGAGTTCGGGATGGGATCGGGTGCTGGGACCCCCGCAATAACCACCAGACCGTCGATGAACGGAAAGCGTGTCTTCACTGTATTCTTGTCATCTTGACGTTTCTTGTCTTTCTGACCGTCGTCCGGCCACCGGCCGGCTCTTGCCGCTGCGCGTGACGGATTCGTAAATGCGATCAAGCCTATCGAGCGATTAGTACCGGTTAGCTTCATACATTGCTGCACTTCCACACCCGGCCTATCAACGTGGTGGTCTTCCACGGCTCTCAGGCGAGACCTGGTTTCGAGGGGGGCTTCCCGCTTAGATGCTTTCAGCGGTTATCCCGTCCGTACATAGCTACCCGGCGGTGCGGCTGGCGCCACAACCGGTACACCAGAGGTACGTCCATCCCGGTCCTCTCGTACTAGGGACAGCTCCTCTCAAGTCTCGTACACCCACGGCAGATAGGGACCGAACTGTCTCACGACGTTCTAAACCCAGCTCACGTACCACTTTAATCGGCGAACAGCCGAACCCTTGGGACCTGCT
>CAMYMN010000204.1 GCA_947259395.1 uncultured Gammaproteobacteria bacterium
AAGGTCTATATTGATCAATGAGAGGTGTCACATGACCCGAAGAAAAAGATACAGCGCTGAGTTTAAGCGCGAAGCTCTAAGACGTGCAAACGAGGAAGGCGTCACCGACATGCTGGTAGCCGAGGAGATGGGCTTCAGTACGCGTCAGTTGAGACGTTGGCGCGATGAGGCAAAGGAACATGGCGACGATGCGTTCCCTGGTTACGGCAAAGCGCGTGACAAGGAAATGATGTTGTTGCGACGCAAGCTCAAGAAAACCGAGCAGGAGCGTGATTTTTTAAAGGAAGCGGCGGCGTACTTTGCCAAGGAGTCGAAGTGAGATACCGGTGTATCCACCGACGCCGCAACCTATATCCGATCCAGATGATGTGCCAGGCGATGAAGGTATCGACAAGCGGTTACTATGCCTGGCGCACTCGGCCGGAGAGTCGCCGCAAGCGAAACGACCGCGAGCTGATGCAAGCGATCCGCTTGCTGCATGCGGAGAGTGGCGGCACCTACGGCAGCCCGCGGATGCGCGTTGAGCTCAACGACTCAGGCTTCCCTTGTGGCCGGGCTAAAGTCGCGCGTTTAATGGCCTCAGCGGGACTCAAGGGATGTCCGAAGCGGCGCTTCAGGGTCTATACACGACGTGGTGGTGCACCGGCCAGCAACCTGCTGGACCAGGACTTCTCTGCTGACGCAGCTAACGAGCGATGGGCCTCTGACATCACGTATCTCTGGACCCACCAGGGCTGGTTGTACCTGGCCGTGGTCATGGATCTGTACTCGAGGCGCATCATCGGCTGGTCAATGAGTCGCCGGCTCAGTCGTCACATCGCCGTGAACGCACTCAGCATGGCGCTAGGCCAACGTCGGCCTGGTGTCGATCTGATCCACCACTCAGACCGTGGCGTGCAATACCTGAGTGATGACTTCCAGGCACTCTTAAAGAAGCACGGCATCACCTGCAGCATGAGCGACAAGGGCAGCTGTTACGACAACGCCGTGGTCGAGAGCTTCTTTGCATCATTGAAAAGGGAACGAACAAGACGCAACAAGTACCGCACCAGAGACGAAGCACGGGCCGATGTCTTCGATTACATCGAGCGCTTCTACAACCGAAAACGACGGCACGGATACGTCGGAAATGTCAGTCCAGTCCGCTATGAAAACCGGACATTAGGACTTAACTCAGGTGTCCACCAAACCTAGGCAAGACCATTGGGTCAAAAGCGGCCGGTTCAAAAGTGATCAATATACGCCCATGAATGACCGGAATGCGACCGCTACCGGCCTGTCATAGGCGCCGCTCACCGGTCGTTCATACTGTGCTCTTCAGGCGGATCAACAACCTGAAATGTTTCCGGGTCAATCCAGGTGCCGCCATCCGCTCTTGTCAGGTCCAA
>CAMYMN010000205.1 GCA_947259395.1 uncultured Gammaproteobacteria bacterium
CGTGCAATGAAGCGTGCCGTGAGTAACTCGATGCGCATTGGTGCCGGTGGCATCAAGATCAAGGTCGGCGGTCGTTTGAACGGTGCAGAGATTGCCCGCAGCGAATGGTACCGCGAAGGCCGCGTGCCATTGCACACCCTGCGCGCAGATATTGACTACGGTACCGCGGAAGCCAATACCACCTACGGTGTGATTGGTGTGAAGGTCTGGATATTCAAGGGCGAGATTATCGGCGGGGCGGAAGTGGCCGAGACCGAGACGCCACGCAAGGCCGCTTCCTGATCGCGGCCGGTTACGGAGATTAGTAATGTTACAGCCCAAAAGAACAAAGTTCCGCAAGCAGCAGAAAGGTCGCAATCGCGGTCTGGCGCAGCGCGGTAGTAAAGTGAGCTTCGGCGAGTTTGGTCTTAAAGCGACCGCGCGCGGTCGTATGACTGCACGTCAGGTTGAAGCAGCACGTCGTACGATTACGCGGCACGTCAAGCGTGGCGGCAAGATCTGGATTCGTGTGTTCCCGGATGTGCCGATCACAAAGAAGCCGATCGAGGTGCGCCAGGGTAAGGGTAAGGGCAACGTGGAATACTGGATTGCCCAGATCCAGCCGGGTCGCATGCTGTATGAAATTGAAGGTGTATCGGAAGATATCGCACGCGAGGCATTCAAGCTCGCCGCCGCGAAACTGCCGTTCAAGACAACTTTTGTAGCACGGACACTAATGTGATGAATGCCCAGGAACTCAGATCAAAATCAGTCAGTGAGCTCAAGATCGAGCTGCACAACCTGCTGCGTGAGAAGTTCAATCTCAGCATGCAGCGCGGCACCGGCCAGCTGGCTCGCCCGGACCAGGTCAACAAGGTCCGCAAGGACATTGCTCGCATCAATACCGTGCTGACTGAAAAGGCAAACGCGGGTGACGCATCATGAGTGAAGAAACACAGGTACAACGTACGGTTACCGGCAGGGTAATCAGCAATCGCATGGACAAGTCTGCGACTGTGCTGATCGAGCGCAAGGTCAAGCATCCGGTTTACGGCAAGTACATCCGCCGTTCCACCAAGTTGCATGTCCATGATGCGGAAAATGCCTGCCAGGAAGGTGATCTCGTCACCATCGAGCAGTGCCGTCCGCTGTCCAGGACGAAGTCCTGGAAACTGGTCGAAATTGTCGGACGCAGTGATTAGTCGTCCGGCCTGGCGTAACAAGACAAACGGAATAACAGCATGATACAGATGCAATCAATGCTTGATGTGGCAGATAACAGCGGCGCGCGCCGTCTGATGTGCATCAAGGTGCTGGGTGGCTCGCACCGTCGCTACGCGGGAATCGGTGACATTATCAAGGTCAGCGTGAAGGAAGCTATACCGCG
>CAMYMN010000206.1 GCA_947259395.1 uncultured Gammaproteobacteria bacterium
ATTTGGATGCACATGGGACTGTCCCGCGAGCTGGTTAGTATGGATCCTCGGCAACACATCGAGATCATGTCCAGGCACCTCGATGAGAACCCAAACCTTTTCCTCGACATCTCCTGGACGGTCATCGCTGAAGCCTACTTCGACAAGCCGGAGAAGCGCTCCCTCTACGTGGAATTCTTCAACGCATACCCGACCCGAATTCTGGCCGGAACAGATTTTGTGGCGGCGGGTAAAAAGACGTTCGAGACTTACCGGGGCGAAGCGAACATCACGGGAGAAATCTTGGCCGACTTGGACGACAACGCCTTCCGCGCCATCGCGTTGGGACAGAACTACTTCGACCTCGCGCCGGGCCTCTCCGGGAAGTTCGAGGCGCCACAGATCTGTCGCGAGTAGTCCGCTCCTTTCAGCATCGCTACTTGCGATGATTTCAGGCCTTGAATCGGGTCAATGCCCCGTTAGGGAATTACTGGTGGAGTGAGAAGATTTGAACCTCCGACCTCAGCCTCGCGAAGGTAGTTGGGCATTTCTAGGTAGCTGATTCACTGACGTAATCCACCGCCTCTGGCGGTGAGACTCGCAAAGGCTCTGCCGTTCCGGCGTGGCGCGAAATGTAGTAGATGACCTCCTTCCAATGAATCGCCAAATTCGAAAGGAAGGAGGTCATCATGAGAGAGTGGCAAAGCCAGTCTCATGTGAGATGGTACTGCAAATATCACGTAGTTTTCGTTCCCAAGTATCGCAAGCGGAGCCTGTACGGGTGGCTGCGCCGCAACATTGGGAAGGTACTGAGGGAGCTGTGTCGCCAACACGGTGTGGAATTGGTCGAGGGACATGCGATGGGCGATCACGTGCATCTATGTCTGAGCATTCCGCCGAAGTTCAGCGTCGCCAACACGGTGGGATTTCTCAAGGGCAAGTCGGCGATCCGGATTCACCGAGAGTACCTGAAACGCAAGAGGCAATTTACGGGGTTTCACTTCTGGGCTCGGGGATACTGCGTCAGTACGATAGGGCTAGAAGAGCGAGTGATTCGGGAATACATCCGGAATCAAGAAGCCGAAGAGCAACGGCAAGAGTCCCTGGGATTGGAGGGTCTTTAGGCCCTTTCATAGGACAACTGGCCCCCTCAGGGGGCCTTCACCATACCGCCCGCTCTGCGGGCGGTAGCTGATTTAGGTGTGCAGAAGTCCGCTACAAAGGCGGCTTCGCTCGGGCGCTCCTTGTCCACACCCCCTCCCTGTCCCTCCCCCTCGAGACGAGGGGGAGGGGACTCGAGCTGACA
>CAMYMN010000207.1 GCA_947259395.1 uncultured Gammaproteobacteria bacterium
GGCAGTGAAGCTTGTCAAAGACAACCTCCGCATCTACCCGTTGGCCAAGGCGGACAACCCGCCGAAAATGGAATTCATCAACGGCTCCGGTAAATCCTTCAACACGGTCCACGCCAACACCTTCAAGTTCTACGAAGAGCTCAACGCGGTCATCCAGAAGGAGCCGCTCGATATGCTGGATCCGGAAACGCGCGGCTTGTTCGCCTCGATCGGCATTGAGAAGGGCAAGCCTTTCGCTCCGGATGCACGTATGAAGAAGATCCTCACCGACGCGGTAGCGATCGGTAATGCCACGGCCAGATCCATCGTCTGGTATCCGCGGACGGACGGAACCATGAAAGGCAGCGAGATCTACCCGGGCCAGAACAGCGCCTGGCTCATGGGTTACCTGGACAAGAACGTCTTTTTCAACGGCAAGGACGGCAAGACCATGAACTCCGACGCCCGGGTCATGTTCTTCTATCCGTATACCGCTGTCACGCCCGCCATGGCGGTCACCATCCCGGGCGAGGGTAGCAACCGTTCGATGGATCGAAGACCTATAAGCTCAACATTCCGGCGAATCCGCCCGTCAACAACTTCTGGTCGGTGGTGCTGTACGATTCGCAAACCCGGTCCCAGTTGCAGACCAGCCAGAGTTTCCCGGCCCTGGACAGCTTGAGCGGCAAATTCAAGAAGAACGCGGATGGGTCGATCGATCTCTACTTCGCGCCCAAGGCGCCGAAGGGCATGGAAACTAACTGGCTCGAAACCATCCCGGGCAAGGGCTGGTTCATTGCCCTGCGCATGTACGGCCCGCTCGAGCCCTGGATCAAAAAGACCTGGAGGCCGGGTGAGGTGGAGCCTGTCGAATAGTGTGTTCAGCAGCCGGCGACCAACCAGGAGTGCTCGTATGACGGACCAAGAAAAGCACCTTCGCCAATCGGCCAGCCTGATGCGCATTCTGGGCTGGCTGTTGGTCGTCGGCCTCGTACCGATGGTGTTCATCTATTCCCCGGGGTTCATGTGGGGTGCGGCGCCGGAGGGCTTTCCGTACGTCGGGCCGGCTCACCCGCCTTCGCCTTACGATGGCCTGCACCCTTACCTATATATGCTGGGGGCGCTGTATGCCGCCTTTGGCATCCTGTTGATCCGGGGCGCCAAAGACCCTCGTCGCAACCTTGCCCTGTTCGATTTCGGCATCCTGTCCAGCGTGTTGCACGGTGTTGTGATGGTGCCCCAGTCCTTCCTTTACCCGAACGAACATGCCCACATGTGGTCGGACGTCCCGTTCATCTTCCTGATGGCTGCCGTATTGTGGATCTGGCATCCGGAACGCAAAGGGCAGGCTTAGCTCGGTTTGAGTACCGTGTTTCACTAAAGAGCGCGGCTACGCCTCGCCGCCGATTGGACTCGGGCGGCGATCCTCTCGGCCAGGTGGGAACCGGTACAACCTGGGAGTCCTGATCGATGACCAGAATTCGGATCCGACTGACATATGCCGTTGCCACGGCTCTGTTTACCTGTCTGGTTGCCGGGACCGGCAATGCACAGACGGTACAGTCCGAGAATCCGGATTCGGAAAGTTTCGACGAAGCACTCGACGAGGTGTTAATCGATGTTGCACACAGCATCGGTGACGCTATTGAACGACGCGGACTGAAGATCGACGGT
>CAMYMN010000208.1 GCA_947259395.1 uncultured Gammaproteobacteria bacterium
TGTTTCACACCCGTAGTTGTGGAACCTGTCAAGAATACTACAAATTCATCGCCTCCGAAACGAGCAACGGTGTCTGAGTCACGTACGGAGTTCTTAAGTATCTGCGCTACGTCGACCAAAGCCCGATCACCCTCTGCATGGCCAAATTCGTCGTTTATTACCTTAAGGTTATCCATGTCAGTGAACAAAAGAGCCACCTGCAGATTGTTTCGAATCGCTATCCGCAACTGTTGCTCGGCGAAGAGGAAGAACCCCTTACGATTCAGGAGTCCGGTGAGCATATCGGTGATCGCGGACTCGTCATGCTTTATGCTGTCCGCGCCTCTATAGCCGAGTAACTCCCCGTTTTCATCAAGTAATGGCACCCCGCTGGTAGCCAGCCACACCGATTTGCCGTTTTTATGGATATTGCGATTGATAAACTCGCGAAAAGGTTCTTTCGAGGCGAAGACTTTGAATGCTTCATCCTTCACAGCATCTCTGTCGTCCGCGTAAAACAGATCATAGAAATGTTTCTCGAGAATCTCCGCAGGCGTATAGCCCAAGATCTTCTCAACGACGGGGCTCGCGTAGGTGTACTTGCCTTCAGCGTTGACTTCCCAAATCCACTCATTGGCGTTCTCTGCTATATCATGAAATCTCTTATCGCTTTCCATGAGTGACTTAATCGTTTGTTCATGTTGTTCGATAACCTGTCTAATCGGTTTGTATATGAAAACAAACAGAATAGGCGCCAAGAGTAGCGATAACAGCGCCGCATCCATCAAGGCCTTCACATAATATGGTAGAGGGGGCAATGATGGCAGCAAGAACATCGCTGCAGTTTCGAATACAAAGATCGATACCAAGACGATAGCGACAAGACGGAGAGGTTTATTCAGTAGTGGGGAAGGGGATGATGTAGCCGCAACCTTAAATGAAGCATCATCGCGCTTTGCTAAAGGGCTCGACTCAGGCATGGTCTTAAATCGTGAAGTTGATGGCATGGTTTTTGGGGGTGGCCACATAGTGCGTACGAGCGGTCGCTTAGTCTTGAGCGTTCACTCAAGTATAGGAAAGATAACCGCCCTTTTCGCTTCATCGAGCATCTGGCGATGCGGTCCGGACCCATGAAATCAGTCGTGCTCGCGTTCCGTCAGGGCCTGCCGCCAGGGCGAGTCCACCGAGCGCGGGCCCGGCTTCTGCCCGACCAAGGTCGACCCCGAGACTCAAGCCGAGGCGCGCCGCCTCTACGAGGACCCCGAGATACGCAAAATCTCTCGCGAGTGCCGGGTCGAGGAGATCGTTCAATTCGCCAAGCGGATGGGTTACAAGAAGATCGGCATCGCCAACTGCATCAGTTTCGTCGATCACGCTTACGTCCTTAGCGGCATTCTCGAGAGCCATGGCTTCGAGGTGGTGTCGGTTGCCTGCAAGACGGGCAGCATCCCGAAGGAAGAGATGGGAATCGCCGACCACGAGAAGGTGCGCCCGGGGCAATTCGAATCCCTGTGCAACCCGGTGTGCCAGGCCGAGCTGCTGAACGCGCATGGCTGCGAGCTCAATGTCGTAATGGGCCTTTGCATCGGCCACGACAGTCTCTTCTTCAAGCACGCGAACGGGCTCACGACGGTGCTGGTCGCGAAGGACCGTGTGCTCGGCCACAATCCTGTCGCGGCGCTGCAGCTTGCCGATACCTACTACAGCCGCGTCTGGGGACCGCTTAAACCGGCAAAGTCCCCCAAGATTCCTGTCGCTGGCCGGCGCAATAAAGAAGAGGTCTGAGGCGCATCATCAGGCGAGGTGCTCGTCGAGCGCA
>CAMYMN010000209.1 GCA_947259395.1 uncultured Gammaproteobacteria bacterium
AGGAAGACAATTTACGAAACTCGGATTTCGTAAATTGTCTCCAGCAAATTTGAAATTGATAGAGGAAATGAGTCGTGTCAAAAGCAAAATTTGAAAGAACCAAGCCCCACGTAAACGTGGGCACCATCGGTCACGTTGATCACGGTAAGACGACCTTGACGGCGGCTCTGACGAAGGTCATGGCGGAGCAGCAGGGCGGCGAGGTGAAGGCCTTCGACGAAATCGATAATGCCCCCGAGGAAAAGGCACGTGGAATCACGATTGCGACCTCGCACGTGGAATACGAGTCGACCAATCGTCACTATGCGCACGTGGACTGCCCGGGGCACGCGGATTATGTGAAGAACATGATTACGGGTGCGGCGCAGATGGACGGCGCGATCCTGGTGGTGTCGGCGGCGGATGGCCCGATGCCGCAAACGCGGGAGCATATCCTGCTGTCACGCCAGGTGGGAGTGCCTTATATCGTGGTTTACATGAACAAGGCGGACATGGTGGACGACGAGGAACTGCTGGAGCTGGTGGAGATGGAGATCCGCGAGTTGCTGGATGCCTATGATTTTCCGGGAGACGATACGCCGATCATAATCGGTTCGGCGCTGAAGGCGCTGGAAGGGGATGATAGCGATATCGGTATTCCATCGATCCTGAAGCTGGTGGAAGCACTGGACAGCTATGTGCCGGAGCCCGAGCGTGCGACGGACGGCGATTACCTGATGCCGGTGGAAGACGTATTCTCGATCTCGGGTCGCGGCACGGTGGTGACGGGTCGTATCGAGCGTGGTGTGATCAAGGTAGGTGAGGAAATCGAGATTGTGGGTATCAAGCCGACGGAGAAGACGGTATGTACCGGGGTCGAGATGTTCCGCAAGCTGCTGGACCAGGGAGAAGCGGGTGATAATGTAGGCGTGCTGTTGCGCGGAACCAAGCGTGAAGAAGTGGAGCGTGGTCAGGTTCTGGCGAAGCCGGGCTCGATTACGCCGCACACCAAGTTCGAATGCGAGGTCTATATCCTGTCGAAGGAAGAGGGAGGACGTCATACGCCGTTTTTCAAGGGTTATCGGCCGCAGTTTTACTTTCGCACCACGGATGTAACGGGCGCCTGTGAGTTGCCGTCGGGAGTCGAGATGGTGATGCCGGGAGATAACGTGAAGATGACGGTAGACCTGATCGCGCCGATTGCGATGGAAGATGGCCTGCGCTTTGCGATTCGAGAAGGTGGTCGTACCGTGGGTGCCGGTGTCGTATCCAAGATTA
>CAMYMN010000210.1 GCA_947259395.1 uncultured Gammaproteobacteria bacterium
AACCCAGACGAATGCCATTCAGGCCGGCGTACTCGGTCTTCTTGCCTTGCTTTTGGGTTTTTCATTCAACATGGCACTGCAGCGATTCGACGCACGCAGTACCGCCGTAATCGAGGAAGCAAACTCGATCGGCACAGCCTGGTTGCGGACTTCATTGTTGCCGGAGGAAACCGCATCGGAAGTGGCTACCCTGCTGTCGGACTACGTGGATGCGCGTCTCGAAGGCGGTGGAATCGACATGGCAGATCCCGCCAAGCGTGAGACAGTTGCGGCACGAACGTTGCATCTGCAAATGAAGATCTGGCAGGTTGTCACCGAGGCCGTGTCAAGCGATTTGCCGCCAGCGAAGGTCAGTCTCATCATCCAGGCACTGAACCAGGTAATCGATGACTACGGCAAGCGGCAGGCTCAGCTCGACAAGCACGTGCCCGAAGTCGTGCTGCTCCTGCTATTCGTGATATTCATTGTCTCGGGAAGTATTCTCGGCGCCGCCGCGGGCCTAGCCGGTGGCCGGCCTGTGCTTGCGACCGTATCAATGGCGGCACTCATCGTTTTGGTCATCTTCATTGTGATCGATCTCGATCGGCCGCGGCGGGGACTCCAATGGAAGAGGTTATAAAAGACTGGCTGTTTGACCCGGTCGTTGGCAAGCTCATTGCCGCCGTTCTCACAGTCGTTGTTGTCTTCACTGTCGTGCGGTATTCGCAGCGCGTCCTGGGTCGTTACGTCGAGGATGCGCAACGTCGATATCGCCTTCGGAAGCTCATCACATTCTTCGGCTACGTCCTCGCAATATTTTTGCTGTCGATAGTCTATAGCGACAAGCTAACCGGACTGACAGTCCTTCTCGGCGTGCTCGGCGCAGGTGTGGCATTTGCCTTGCAGGAGATTATTGTCAGCGTCGCTGGCTGGATTGCTCTGTCAGTCGGCCGCCTGTACGACGTCGGTGATCGCGTTCAGCTTGGCGGCATCCGGGGTGACGTAATCGATATCGGTGTACTGCGTACGACCCTTATGGAATGTGGCGGCTGGATCGGCGGCGACCAATACAGCGGCCGCATCGTGCGCGTTGGCAACAGTTTCATATTCAAGGAACCTGTTTTTAATTATTCATCGGACTTTCCGTTCCTTTGGGACGAAATGACGTTGCCGATCCGCTTCGGTAGCGACTATGACCTGGCACGCAAGTCCTTTCAACAGGTGCTCGATGACTTGACGGGAGAACACGCGAGCCGCCTGGAAGGCGACTGGCGCAAGATGACCGATAAATACATGATCGAGAATGCACAGCTACAGCCAATGGTCACGCTGAAAATCACAGATGACTGGGTCGAATTCGTATTGCGCTATGTCGTCGACTACAAAAAGCGGCGAAGTACCAAGGACCGGATCTCTTCAAGAATACTTGATGTGATTGAAAGTTCGAACGGGAAGATTGTGCTAGGCGCGCCGGCATTCGAAGTGGCATCAATCCCGACACTGGAGATCGAAGTCCAGAAAGGCGAATGAAGATTGCTGCGCGGCGATTTCATTTTCTTGTTCGACCTGAAAGCTTCTCTAGACGCCCCAGAATCGCTTAGAATCGAATTACTCTCACTTTTATGCTCACTGGGGGCGAGATGAGAGATAACTCCCTGATATGCGGGTGTAGTTCAACGGTAGAACATCAGCTTCCCAAGCTGATGATGGGGGTTCGATTCCCCTCACCCGCTCCACTTCCCTGACGATTCGCCGGAAGC
>CAMYMN010000211.1 GCA_947259395.1 uncultured Gammaproteobacteria bacterium
CCGAATGAAGCGTTTCATTGAAGGTGAGAACCGATTGCAGAGCACCTTATTCCCCGAAAGCCTTGAAGATTACATTGCCGAAGATAATTCGATCCGCATCGTCGATGCGTTTGTCGACAAGCTTAATCTGAAGGACCTTGGTTTTGATCGCGCCGAGCCGAGTGACACGGGTCGGCCGGGGTATTTGCCGGCGACGATGCTGAAGATCTATATCTATGGTTATCTCAACCGTATTCAGTCGAGCCGTCGTTTAGAGCGGGAGTCCTACCGGAACGTCGAGCTGATCTGGCTGACCGGTCGGCTGATGCCGAGCTTCAAAACCATCGCCGATTTCAGGAAAGACAATAGAAAGGCCATTCGCCGCGTGTGTACGGAGTTTGTTGGAGTATGCCGGGAGCTTGAGCTTTTTTCAGCGACGCTGGTGGCGATTGACGGCAGCAAGTTCAAGGCGGTTAACAGCCGCGACAAGAACTTTACCCAGAAGAGCGTGAAGCGCAGGCTTAAGAAGACCCAGGCGAACATCGAGCGTTATCTAGCCATGCTGGATCAGACGGACCAGGAAGAGCCTGAGATCCGGGAAGTCACGGCTGAGGAGCTCAAGCAAAAGATCGCCTCGATGGAGGCGAAGATGGAACAACTCAAGGCACACGAAGCCGAGGTTGAATCGCATCCAGATAAACAGGTATCCCTGACCGATCCCGATGCCCGCTCGATGAACAAGGCCGGCGGTGGCAGTACGGTGAGCTATAACGTGCAGACCGCGGTGGACAGCAAACACCATCTGATTGCAGCGCATGAAGTGACCAACGAGACTAGCGACCGTGGCCAGCTGTCTTCGATGGCAGGCCAGGCCGCGGCGGCACTCGATGCGGAGATACTCACCGTGATTGCCGATCCCGGTTATTACAAGGGCGAGGAAATTGTCGACTGTTATGCGGCCGGCATCAAGGCGCTGGTGCCGAAGACAGATTCTTCACACAGCAAGGCGAAGGGACGGTATTCGAAGGCCGATTTTCGTTACGACGCACAGTGCAACGAATATATTTGCCCGGCTGGGAAACGACTGACGTACCGTTTCGACAGTGAGGAAAAAGGTAAGAAGTTGTGGGTTTATGAAACCAACCAATGCCGCTCGTGCCCACTGCAATCGCAGTGCACCACCAGCAAAGCCAAACGCATCAAGCGTTGGGAGAAAGAAGACCTACTGGATGCCGCTGACGCTTT
>CAMYMN010000212.1 GCA_947259395.1 uncultured Gammaproteobacteria bacterium
TGTCTGCGAAATGTCTCCTTCTGACGGTGTCCAGCCTACCACCTGGTGCGTAGATGATCGGCTGGTTCACCCTGCATACCCGCCTGTCGCAGAGATTGCAGTAAACTGGTAACTCCACATTGCGGCCGTTCCGCGTTCAATTTTAGTATCGAAGAATTGCGTAAATTCCTTCTTATAACCAACGGTCCAACGACAGAACCTCTCTCAACCTATTGATGGCTGTGAAAGCATCCTGATTGTTCGCGAGTTAGTCGACATCTCCGCCAAATAGGCGTAGTCTGACTTAAAGAAGAAAAAGAACCATTGTCGCAAGATTCATACTCGGCATTGGTCCGGTTCACAAAGGGAGTAATCATGAAGCCAAAGAAGACAGGAAATGAAGGTAAGAATGTGGCTTTGATGCGAGATAGACTTCGAATACTCGGCGCTTTGCTGGCAGCCCCCTTGCTGGGGCTCGGAGCCAGGCAGGCGTCAGCGGACGCAGTGACAAAAAAGAAAGCCAAGAAGAAGCAAGCCAAGAAGAAAGCCAAGAGGAAAGTCATGAAAGTTTCCGAACCTGGGACTTTAGCGCTGCTGGGAGCAGGCTTGGCCGCCGCGGGCGTGGCTCGCAAGATGGGACGCCGAAAAAAGAAAATCTCCTGATTGCGTCGATAACGATCACCCAGGAAAGCCCACTTTGTGTGGGCTTTTCTATTCAGGATATACCCTCGGCCGTTTGCAGCCTGTCACCTCATCGATGAGCTGACCCTATGTATGGACTCCCCCAACCCAGTCGCCTAGGTTGGAGGTCGACCAAAACCATAAAGAGAGTCCATACATGTCCTATTCAACAATAGTCGGGGTCGACTTAGCCAAGAACGTCATCCAGATCTCGGTGGTATCCGGCCGAGGTAAAGAGCTTTTGAACCGTTCGCTCACGCGCAACAAGTTTGCGGAGTTCCTGGGCAAGCAGAAGCCATCGCGGGTAGCCTTTGAGTCGTGTGAAACCGCGCACTGCTGGGCGCGTGCCGCACAGCGGCACGGGCAAGAAACGCGCATCATTTCGGCCAAGGCTGTGCCGCCGTTTCGGCAGGGGCACAAGACCGACAGCAACGATGCGCTGGCGGTGGCCGACGCTGCACCGTATGTACCGCCGCATGCTCGAACTTCGAGAAGACATCGACGCGATGACCAGGGAAGTCGGGCAGCTGGTGAAGAACCACTCGGTCTGCCGCCGGTTTAAC
>CAMYMN010000213.1 GCA_947259395.1 uncultured Gammaproteobacteria bacterium
TGTCACGGTACAAAAAAAGACGCGCCCTTGCGGGCGCGTCTTGATTTTTTAAGGATCACTCCTTAAAGGGTGAGCAGGGATCCCGCCGCTGTCGGCTCAGCCGGGCGTGCAGGGTCTACTCCGTCGTGCCATGAAGGCTGCTGTCTCGATCAGTTTTGCGGGCAGAGACCCAGGTTGCCAATCTTGACATCGCTAACGACGTCGGAAAATCCGTCACCATCGAAGTCATGATTGCCACACATCGCGGTGAAGGTCTTGTGACCGCCGACGATTTCCACGGTAACGAGCGCGTTCGCCGCGTTGGCCGCCGAGGACATGCCTGCAGCGCAGAGATTGATCGACGTGGTTTCGTAGTCGATCGGCTGATCGCCCTGGATGTCACCGATCATGCTCGGGACGTTTGCGGCCGTGCCGTCGGGCAGCGGTCTGAACTTGTCACCCCTGCGATTGTTGCCGATGCCTTGCGCGGGCACGATTGAATTGTCTTCAACCACAAGCACGGCAGTCACCGGGCCACCGCTGTCGGTTACCAGCGTATGAACATTCAGTATGGCGTTCATGGGATCGGCCCCATCGACATCACACCACGCAGCGACCTTGATGCTGGCCTTGGGGCCTTTGTTGGGGTTGTCGGGACCTGCGACAGCCGTCGCCGACAGGGCCGCAGTCATTAGCGCTGCCGAGGCAGCAATACCGATAGTTTTCTTCGTCAGTTGCTTATTCATCTCTAATTACTCCCTTCGGAGAACTAATTTACGAAACGGGACGAGTTGCAGCCTGAGATCCATGGGCGGTAGTCATCCCATATAGGACTGCTTCATCGTCTCGATGAATAAACACCAGGGTGGGTAACGCAGCGGACTTGGTGTTTGTCGGTGAGAGTGTGCGCGAGAGAATCCCGGGCCCGCTTCCACCTGACGATCGGAGTTTACTTGGAAAGGTGATCAGAGCGTACCTGACCGATCGGGCAGTTTTGTGCATTTCCGCACAAATCAATGGCTTGGAGCGATTTTTCGACGCGGCGAGGTGCAGTTATGTCAAAGCCGGGAAAGCAATTCGGACCCGGAATCGGACCTAGTGCGGCCGCTGGTCGTCCGTCGCCGTCTCCGTGATGTTCGAGGCGAGGTCTTTCTGGTAGGCGGTCTGGTAGATCAGGTTGGCGGCATTCACTG
>CAMYMN010000214.1 GCA_947259395.1 uncultured Gammaproteobacteria bacterium
TGACACACCGAATAATGTCCGTGGCATCAACCTGGCGGGCAACGAAGTCAGCCAGGCGAATCGTACCTACGAAATTTGCCTGCGGTGTCACGGTGACAGCCCGAACCAGCCTATCGCGAGAACGCCCCGTCAATTGGACGAAGTAAATATGCGGCTCAAGATTCAGCTGAACAGCCCGTCGTTTCACCCGATAGCCGGGCCCGGCAGGAACCCCGACGTGCCCAGTCTGATCAGCCCGTGGACTGAAGAGTCGGTCACTAGCTGCACGGATTGTCACAATTCGGACAATGCTGGAAGCGTAGGTGGGTCCGGCCCCGAGGGTCCGCATGGATCAGCGATTGAGCCTATCCTCGCAAGGAACTACGTAACGACGGACTTCGCCGTTGAAAGCCCGTCCAATTATGCGTTGTGCTATTCCTGCCACAGTCGCACGAGTATTCTGAACGACGACAGTTTTGAGGAGCATCGTAAACACATCGAGGGGGAAGATACGCCTTGCAATGCGTGCCATGACCCACATGGCATCAGCAGTCTGGCGGGCAACACAACCAATAACTCGCACCTGATCAATTTCGATACGTCAATCGTGTTCCCGAATGAGGACGGCAACCTGAGGTTCATTGACAATGGCGATCGGGCGGGTTCATGCGATTTGTTGTGCCACGGCGAGGATCATCGGGATGAAGACTACGGACCATAGTGCGCGGCGATCACTTGCCCGGACCGGCTTATTTGGTCTGGTCCTGACCCTCGCCATGGCAAACGGTGCGGTCGCGAAGGATTCCGGCGATCCGCACTGGAACAAGGCGACCTGTAGCCAATGCCACACGGGCGCCCCCCCCGAATCGACCGCATTCGGCATTAAGGGCGACGATACCAACGCACTCTGCGAGAGTTGTCATGGTGGGCGGGGTACTGCCTTGCCGTGCCGGCATTCCTCGAATATCCTCACCCAGCATCTGGCTGTCCCCGAGCAATTCGAGCCCGCGCTCAAGAACGGACATGTCGTTTGTACGACCTGTCACGATGTCGTCTATCAGTGTAAGAATCCGTCTAAACCCTACAGCTTCAAGAACCCCGGGTTCCTTCGAGCACGCGAGTCTCAAGATACCGGGCAGTACTGTTTCAAGTGTCATGATGCGTCG
>CAMYMN010000215.1 GCA_947259395.1 uncultured Gammaproteobacteria bacterium
GATCAGGCCTCGAACGGGAAGTGGAATCGATTTGTGTAACCGCGTTGGTTGGGTTGGTCGCAAAATCGCATGTTGTGTTGCCGATTATGTTCGTCGAGACGGCGATTTATCGCGTTTGAAAGAAGCGTGGACATGGCGGTCCGTGCGCTGAGTGGACCAGCGTGCCAACAGAGCATTGCGCCGGTACGGACTTAACAGCGCAACGGTATACGATGAAGATGTCGCAGTATTTCTCGGAACAGATCCGCGTACGGATAACTTTCCGAGAGCGCGATCCGGACCCGGCGGACGCTGATACGGATGTGGGCGCCGATCTTGAATAGCTTCAAACGAATGGTGTCACACTGGGCCTTAGCCAGGGCGGTGTCTCTCAGACCCAAACGCCGCAATGTTTGTATCAGCACATAAGCGAAGGAAGAAAAATACAGCCGCAGTTGGTTGGAACCCATCGCATGGGTGGAGGTGCGATCGGCAAATAACGCCAGCTGCTGTTCCTTGATCCGGTTCTCCATATCGCCGCGACCACAATACAGTTGTTCATATAAAGTTCGCGCATCGATGTGCTCGGCGGGCAAGGAGGTCACGATGAAACGGGGATTCTCGCCCTTGGCCAAATATTCGGCCTTGCCAATCACGCGCCGTTCCCGGGACCAGCTCTTACGGGTGCGATAGCGAAAGTCTCGGAACACCCGAGCGGCCTGCTCAGTGGCTTCATACTGCGCTTTGGCGGTCTCCATCTGCTGGGCAATGGCCGCTTTCAACCGCTCGTTCTTGGCAAATCCCAACACATAATCAATGCCATGGGCCTCGCACCAACCCATAAGATTCTCTCGGCAAAAGCCCGAATCCCCGCGCACAATCATCCGCGTGTTTGGCCAGCGCCGACGAATCCGCCCGATAATACGCTCCAACTCCTCTACCGTACCCGCCGCCCCGTCCCGATCGGCGGGACGCAACCGCGCACACAACAAATGCTCGCCACAAAAGATATACAGTGGCAAGTAGCAATAACTGCGATAGTAGCCGTGGAAGAAACGCCCCTCCTGATGCCCGTGCAACGGATCGTCGGTGGCATCCACATCGAGAACAATCTCCTCCAAAGGTGTGCCATGCGCCTCCAGGAAAAG
>CAMYMN010000216.1 GCA_947259395.1 uncultured Gammaproteobacteria bacterium
CATGGGCATGGGCGGCGGGTTTCGTATCAACGGCAGGACGATGGATATCAGGCGCATCGATTTCAGGGTCCCGTTGGGCGAGATCGAAATCTGGGAAATCAACAACGATTCGCCGATGGCGCATCCGTTCCACATTCACGATACCCAGTTTCGCATACTCGATCGCGACGGTAACGCACCCGCCGCCGGCGAACAGGGGCTAAAGGACACCGTGCTGGTGCATTCCGGAGAAAGCGTTCGAGTAATCACCCAGTTCGAGCACTACGCGGATGCGCGGTCACCATACATGTTCCATTGCCACATCCTCGAACACGAGGACGCCGGCATGATGGGACAATTCGTGGTGGTGGCTTAACCGATTTGACTGTGTACTGAAGAAAAAGCGGAGGTAACGAGATGTATGAATGGCATGGATTTGGAGGCGGCATAATGTGGATATTCTGGATTCTGATCATCGCCGCATTGGTCTGGTTTGTAGTTTCTGCCGCCCGGCGCACGAACACCCCGCCATATCGCGAAAAATCGGCTCGGGAAATTCTCGAAGAACGTTACGCCCGCGGTGAGATCGACCGCGACGAATTCGAACTGAAAAAGAAAGACCTGAGCAATTAAATCATGCAAAAAGATATCGCACAGGACGACCTGGCAGGTAACGAGCCACAGCAAAAGAAACTACCTTCGGGTCGCAACCTAGCAAAACTGTTACCCGTATCGATTTTCATCGGTATCGTTATTTTACTGGGCATCGGCCTCACCATGGACCCCCGTGAAGTACCTTCTCCACTGATCGATAAGCCGGTTCCCACGTTCAATCTGCCGCCGGTTCAGGGTCGCGAGCTTGGATTAGCAAACTCCAATCTACGGGGCGAGGTTTCACTGGTCAACGTGTTCGCCTCCTGGTGCGCGGCTTGCCGCCAGGAACATCCGTTGCTGATGGAATTGAGCCGTCGCAATCAGGTACCGATTCACGGCCTCAACTACAAGGACGAGCCCGATGATGCCGCAGGCTGGCTGGACGCACTCGGCGATCCGTACACCCGCACCGGGGCCGACCTGAATGGACGGGTCGGTATTGACTGGGGCGTTTACGGTGTACCAGAGACC
>CAMYMN010000217.1 GCA_947259395.1 uncultured Gammaproteobacteria bacterium
CTTCGGCCCCTTTTTAAATCTTATGACTACTTGACGATTTTCAGCGACGGGCGCTTGCCCTGCTTGCCCTTGTTGTCCGGCTCCGGCTCATCGCCGTCTTCACTGAACACCATGCCGCGACCGTTTTCCTTGGCGTATATTGCCAGCACCGATTCCAGCGGCACATACACCTCGGTGGCGATGCCGCCAAAGCGGGCACGAAAGCTGATGGCATCATTGCCAAGATTGAGGCCTTCCACGGCCGTCGGGCTGATATTCAGTACTATTTTGCCGTTCTGGCCCTGTTGCGCAGGGACATCTACGCCCTCTCCCTCAATATCCACCAGCAGGTGGGGCGTCATCCCGTTATCGAGAATCCACTCGTGAATTGCACGCACGAGGTATGGGCGACTGGTCGTCATAATGTTTGAAGATACCCGGAAACGGGTGCAAAACCAACTGCCGTGAATTGCGGTTTTGCGCCACGATGGCGCATGTCGAGACCCTAGTCGCGCATTTCGCGCTCGGCCTCCGACAGGCTGGCATGGAAAGATTCCCGCTCGAACAACCTGTTTGCATAATCGGTTACCGGCTTTGCCTGTCGCGGTAATTCGATATCATAATGTTTCAGACGCCACAGGATCGGCAGGACGCTGGCATCGACCAGCGAGAATTCATCGCTCAGGAAAAACGGTTTCGCGGCGAATACCTCGGCACTCGCCGTGAGGCTGTCACGCAACTGTTTACGCGCCTTGCTGGCCGTCTTTTCGCCACGCGATTCCAGCGCCTGCGTCAGGTCATACCAGTCTTGCTCGATCCGGTAGAGCGCAAGTCGTGTACGCGCACGCGAAACCGGGTCAACGGGCATTAGCGGCGGATGCGGGAAACGCTCGTCAAGGTATTCCATAATGGCGCGCGGGTCATACAGGACCAGTTCCCTGTCAACCAGTGTAGGAACACTGTTATAGGGATTGAGGTCAAGCAGGTCTTCCGGCTTGTGGTTGTTATCAACTTCAACGATTTCAACCGTGATGCCTTTCTCGGCAAGCACCACCCGCACACGGTGGCTTTGCGGGCAGCTTGCCGATGAAAACAGGCTCATCACAGAGCGTCTATTGGCTAC
>CAMYMN010000218.1 GCA_947259395.1 uncultured Gammaproteobacteria bacterium
GCGCGGAATTTCCAGGTAGGAGGGGCCGTAAGCGCCGCTAAAGCATTCACGCGCTGCCATCGAAATCATATCGGCAACGCGTTCGGTGGAAAACACACCGGACGCAAACTTGGTGATCGGCGTCATCATGTCGACGTGCGGCAAATCCTGCAGCGACCCCATCTTGTGCTGGGTCAGCGAGCTCTGCCCGCCGATGTGCAGGATCGGACTTTCCGAACGAAATGCGGTGGCAACGCCGGTGACCGCATTGGTGCAACCGGGCCCGGCGGTGGTGACCACGCAGCCGAGTTTTCCGGTTTGGCGTGCATAACCGTCGGCGGCATGTGCCGCGGTTTGCTCGTGGCGTACATCGACAATACGAATGCCTTCGTCGAGACAACCATCGTAAATATCGATGATGTGGCCACCGCAAAGCGTGAAAATCGTATCGACACCCTCGGCCTTAAGCGCCTTAGCGACGAGGTGCCCGCCGGAAACGACCGAGCCATCCTTCGTCTTTTGCGCCAGGGTATCGTGTGCTGTTTTACTGACTTCTTGTGCTTGGGTTGCCATTGTCTTATATCCTCTTCATATTCTGATCGGGGCTTACTCCGATTTTCTGGTTAATCTAATCGAGATAAAGGGCGTATTCCTCGATGTGCCGGGCCAGGCTGAGCGCGTGCTCACGCACCAGCTTTTCAACCTTGTCCGCATCCCGTTTCTCCATAGCCTTGATGATTCGGCGGTGATCTTTGACCGATTGATCCGAGCGGTGATGTTCCAAATCATTGAGCGCCTCGGCGCGAATCGCGCGCATGTGCAGAAACAGGCTGTCCGCCATGGATCTGATCAGCCCGCACTGGCTTAGACCGATTAATGTCTGGTGGAACTCGACGTTGGCATCGGAATACTCAGTTATATGCGCCCGTGCTTCCTCGTCATCGTAGGGGTCACACAACTCGTGCAGCTCAGCAAAGTCTTCGTCGCTGGCGCATTCGGTGGCGAGTCGCGCCGCCATGCTTTCGAGCGCCGCCATTGCATAGACGACTTCGAGCACTTCCTTCTTGGTTTTGCGGACCACAAAGGTACCACGCCGTGGAACATTCTTGACAAAGC
>CAMYMN010000219.1 GCA_947259395.1 uncultured Gammaproteobacteria bacterium
GTGGCATCCGGCGTTGCGCCCCTGGCCGATGCGGGCAGCGCCGAATATCTGCAAATGGCTTTAACCCTCGCTTTCCTGGTCGCCATTATTCAGTTCATTATGGGGGTCGTCCGGGCGGGTTTTCTGGTCAACTTCTTGAGCCATCCGGTGGTAGCCGGCTTTACCAGCGCCGCCGCCATTGTCATTGGTTTTAGCCAGTTGAAGCACCTGATAGGTGTCAACATCCCCCGAACCCACTATTTCTACGAGCAAGTTCTCTACGCCGCGGAACACATACTTGAAAGCAATGTGTATACGCTGATCATCGGGCTGGGCAGCATTGCTATTTTGCTCTACTTCCAGTACGGGTTTGCCAAACATCTTAAGAAGACGGGGTTGTCGGAATCGATCATTGCGCCGGTCAGCAAATCCGGGCCACTGGTTGTGGTTTTGCTGGGCACAATTTTAGTGGTAGCTACTAACCTTTACGATTGGGCTAGCGTTAAAATTGTGGGCGAGGTTCCCGCCGGGCTGCCACCAATCACGCTACCTGTGTTCGATGTTAATGTGTGGCAACTTCTGCTGCCGACCGCGCTGGCCATCAGCTTTGTCGGCTTTATGGAAAGCATCTCGGTAGCAAAATCGCTGGCCAGTAAGCGCCGGCAGAAAGTCGATGCTGACCAGGAGCTGGTCGCTCTGGGCGCAGCCAATTTCGGGGCTACCTTTTCTGGCGGCTATCCCGTAACCGGCGGATTCAGCCGCTCGGTGGTCAACTTTACCGCCGGGGCCAACACCGGCCTGGCTTCGATAATTACAGCCGTTCTTGTTGCCGTGACGGTTATTTTTCTAACGCCACTCTTTTATTACCTGCCCAACGCGGTGTTGGCCGCCATTATTATGGTTGCCGTGTTTGGGCTGATCGATGTGAAGACGTTCAAACACGTTTGGAAATATAACAAGGCCGATGCCGCATCGATGATCGTTACGTTCTTGGCGGTGCTGGCCGTTGGCGTGGAAACCGGCATCCTGGTGGGCGTTGCCGCCGCGCTGGCGCTGTATGTGTGGCGGACCAGTCGACCCCACATGGCAGAGGTGGGCCGCATTGCC
>CAMYMN010000220.1 GCA_947259395.1 uncultured Gammaproteobacteria bacterium
CCAACAATCGCATTTACAGGCTCATCTTCCCCCATACGATACGGAGCACACTGCGATAACGCGCTGAAATAACGAATAATCACCCCGTTTAGAGAAGATGAGTTACTGGCTACAAATCAAGCGAGATTAGGCGGTGAGAGTTTGACTTTGAGCGCGGACAAGATGCTTTTCTGCCGAGCGTCCGGTCGTGGAAGACCGACGACTTCGTGGTCACCGACTTGATAGTGCTGCAGAGATAGACGCGAGAGCGCACCCAAGGCGCTATCGACGGTTTCCGCATCGCTATTGGTGTCGGTAGTCCCAAACACATCGTGAAGCCGTTGCTCCATCAAGCGAACAATTTTTAGGCTGAGCATGGCGATAAACACATGCGCACGGGTGCGTTCGGCTTTGCGAACAAAAATCGGTCGTACTTCCAGGAAGTCGGTTTTCAGGCGTCTGAAATTCTGCTCGACGTGCTGTAGATCCTTGTAGCGGTCATGCACCTGTTGTGCACTGAGGTGGCTGGCCTGCACATCGGTTTCGATACAATAGCAACCGTCGAGCAGTTCGGCGTCCGCCTTAGCGGCTTGATTCACTTGCAAGCCAATGAGGCGTTCGTTCAGCGTCAATTCCACGAACGCTGACAGTTTATAGCGGCGTGCCCACTGCTGTAGGCGTTTGAGCCCCGCCTCGGGCTTGGCCCGCAGGGAATGTTCGACAAAGGTATTGCGTTCAGCAACAAGCGTTTCTAGCCGTTGGAGTTTATCCTCACGACGATGGCGCTCTTTGCGTTGAGTCGCCGGATCACAGCGCAGCACCAGGCGCTTGCCTTGATGGTGGACCTCGATGACCTGCTCTTCGAAGAGGTCGGGCTGGATGACCTCTTGTTTCATCAGCTTGCGGATTTGCGGGTCGGTGAGTGCGCCGATGTACTTGAAGTGCGCTTTTTTCAACGACGCCTTGCCTTTCGCCTTAATCATTCCACGGTCACCGACCATGACCACCTCGTTGACATGAAAGCGCTCGGCCAGCTTATCGATCTGCACCCCGAGGGTCTGTGGATCCCGTCATGGGCGGTCAATAAACCGATGACGATCTGCTTTTTGCCTTTCTTGCCATCGCGGTTATAGCCAAACTCGCCTAATTCGTTGCACTCGCCCTCAAAGTAAGAGGACGTCACATCGTATAACACCAAGGTGGGTATTTGACCCACCCGCTTGACATAGTCTTGATAGAGTCGTTGCTCGATCACCTCTTGGTGTGCATCAACCCAGTCGAGCGCCTCGTACAGATCGTCTTCATCAAAGCGGTTCACTCCCAGCACCGCTTTGACCGCATGATCGCGCGCCCAGCGTACCGCCGATAAGCGCGAGCCCTGATGGGCGATACGCGCGAGCACCAAAAACAGCGCGAGCTTGGCCAGACGCGACGTACCCAATGCTCGCGCGAGCCCACACTGCTGGGCTAGGGCATTGAGCACGAACAGCACGCCAAAGACCGCCCCGCACACTGCTTCGGTGGCCGCCGCCATGGGTGCGCTAAGCGCTTGGCGGATGCGCTCAATCGCCTCTGTGGGCAGTTTGCTGAGATTGGCCAAGGTGCGTTTTTTGACCTTGCCGTTTTCGCGGTAGGACTCGCGCAGGAGGATGGCGGGCGGTGAGGAGCGATTGGGAATGGTGTCGATGTACATGACTACAATAATAGCATGTATATTTTGTAATACAAGTTTTATTTCAAATGATATGCGAATAATTACATGGCTACATCTGAGCCCGCAAAACGCCTTTAAACCCCTGCGGGTCAAGAACTTTTAGAGAATTTCACGACGTAGGAAAGGGGGAAGATGAGTCCGATGCCCAACTACCGCTCCTTGCAAGATCAGCTGCGCAGCATCGCGCCCGAGCAGTTCACGCGCCGCTGGGCTGGCTATGCCACAACCCA
>CAMYMN010000221.1 GCA_947259395.1 uncultured Gammaproteobacteria bacterium
ATGGATTTTATAGAACCGTCGGCAATAGCATGGCCGGCAAAGAGTCATTCGGCCTGTTACGAGGCGAAATGCCCTTGTCAGGGCGTCAGTGCCGCTCGCAACGCGCCCACCCCCATTACGTTGATCACACGTTGATCACCCGTTTGAGGTTATAGGCGAGCACATGCAGACTCATCTCGGTACGCACGTTCGCTAACGTCCTAGTCAGAAAATGCGTATATCCCATCCACGTTTTCAGCGTCGCAAACGGATGCTCCGCAGTCTGCCGGCGAAGCTGCATCGTTTCCGGCTCGCAATCAAGCCGGGCCTGCACCTGATCGAGTACGGATTCATGTATCCAACGCTTGATCCGTCGCTGAACTCCCGTGGTGCATCGACGCTTGATCGAACAGGTCGAGCACGCCCAACTCCAGTAACAATCCAGCGTTCTTCCACCTTCAACAGTCCTGAAACGCCAGATCGCGCGCTGCCCCGCAGGACAAATATACTCGTCGGTTTCAGATACATAGCGAAAGGAATCTCGTCCAAATAATCCTCTGGCCTCGTTGTTCGATGTCTTCGATTTGGGCACCACCACGTTGATACCCGCCTCCTCGCACGCCAATATCTCGTCGCTCTTGTAATAGCCGCGATCCGCAATCACTGTCAGGTCCTAGGCCCCCACCGACTCTCGGGCCCGCTTCGCCATCGTCGATAACTGGTGCCGATCAATGCCCGTATTGATGACCTCGTGATCCACAATTAGATGGTGCTTCGGATCCACCGCCGTTTGCACGTTATAGCCCACAATGCCTTGGCCCCGGGTCTGCATCGACCGCGCATCCGGATCCGTCAACGACACCTGCTTGTCCGGCGCCGCCTTCATCTGCGCCTCTATCGTCCGTAACCGTTGCATCTCCTCCTTCATCACCGCAACCTTCTCACCTAAGTAACGGTCGATGCTCGCCTCAAGCTGCGCTTCATCTTCGCCGGCGTGAAGTTCCGGTCCCGATGATTGACCGCCTTGAACTTGCTCCCATCAATCGCCACGATCGCCTGCGTAAACAGATCCAAATGGCGGCATAACATCACAAACTCCCGGCACACACCCCGGATCGCCTTGCCATTGTCTTTGCGAAAATCCGCAATCGTCTTGAAATCCGGTGACAACCGTTCACACAACCACATCAGCTCCACATTGCGCTGTGTCTCTCGCTCTAAACGGCGGCTCGAGGGAATCCGGTTCAGATAACCGTAAATGTAAAGCTTCAAAATAACCGATGGGTGATAGGCCGGACGGCCTGTCGCGCACGGTGCAATCCCCTCAAAACCCAGCGCACCCAAATCCAGTGATGCAACGAACTCATCAATTACCCGAACCGGGTTGTCCTCACCGATGAAATCCTCAAGCCGTTCTGGAAATAAAGTGCTCTGATCTCGACTGACCCCTCCAATAAATCGCTTCATGATCACCTCGTGCCAAAACTATAGATCGAGTATACCGATCAACACGTTTTCACACACTCTGGGCC
>CAMYMN010000222.1 GCA_947259395.1 uncultured Gammaproteobacteria bacterium
GTCGGAATATTCGCGTGTTTACTACGACACAGCCAGTGGCAACATCGTCCTCGACAAGACGCATATGTCGACCAATCCGAACGTCGATGGGCCGGCGAAAGTCGCGCTGATCGAGGACTATGATGAGCCCGCGTTCGGCGTACCGGAGAAGTTTCACGTTTTCGTCGATCATTCGATCGTCGATGTGTTCATCAACGATCGCGCGGCATTTTCGTTTCGCGCTTACCCGGAGGATCTCGACAGCGTTCGGGTCAACGTATATGCGGCGGGTGGGGAGGGTGTGTTCACCGACCTGAGGTACTGGACCTTGCGGAACATCGCCGGGCAGGCCGACTTCGATCCGGCGCGTATTCCCCCGGATGCGCCGGATGATGCGGCTGTCAACGTAAGCGTACCGGTCGATGCGTTCGACCAGGTAATCGGTGACTTCAACGATGCCGAGCAGATGATTCTGGATGGCTGGCAGGCGAGCGGTATATTCCTGGACCCGACTCGCGCAGATGCCTGGGTCGGAACAACCCGCCCGACCAATACGGCGGCGGCCAGGATTGGGGCGAGGGCAGTTAGTACCTGTGAAATCGATCAGGTTGCCAACAGTTGCGACCCGCATACCGGGACTCTGAGGTCACCAAACTTCGTCGTCGACGCGTCGAGAACCAATCTTAACTTCCTGATGGCAGGCAGCGTTTACGCCGGACAGTTGTGCGCCGTCGTATATTGATGGTGATGACGACTGGGTCAGCGTGGATCTTTCAGCGCACGTGGGTGAATCGCTATATCTAGAGATATCCGATAGCGCCATCGCCGGGTGCGGCTTCGTGAGTTTCGACCACGTGTTCATGGGGGCTACAGCAGCCCCTTAGTCAACTCGCGATTAGGAAATCTGATGGGCTTACACCTGTCCCATACAGAGCCGCCCTAGATCCCAAAATCAAGTGCATACCGGCTAGGTTGCGAATTTCTTTGGGACGATGTGATCACGTAAAGACTTGTTGTTATCAGACAAAACCGAGATAGACGCGCTGGCTACGAACCAGGCGGTCGGAGGCTATTCAGGCGGCTACTATGGGAACAACTGCCGACCTTAGGCAGTGTTCAACCCACGTATGTAGATGCTGAACAAAACACCTACGGTGGCTGCAAAATTTGTTGTCGTCTTTTTGGTTCGCTCTAGAATACAGGACAAAAGAAGGTGCGAAATCGCACCCGTTTTTGTGACCAGTTTTGACGGTGACCGACGCGAGAGTGGCTAGTCGGCGTTAATCGATGTCCAGGCGGAAATCTGTTTATAGTTGATATATCAACAAGATACCGATTGGCACCGATTGAGAACTAATTACATATTAGACAGGTTTAGTGCTCCGAAGGCAGGGGTCACAGGTTCGAATCCTGTCGGGCGCGTGGGGTAACATGCACTTCTGCCAATGACCCAAAGCGGCAGTTCAACAGGGAGAAGGA